>NZ_PVBK01000013.1:0-169283 GCF_002968535.1 Neorhizobium sp. T7_12
CTCTCTTGCACATTTCGGCCTCCCAAAGACAATGACAGGCGACGGTACCACGACCCACACGCTCAGTTGTCAGCGGAGGAGTAAGTTCGTTCAGGGGTGGTCAAGGTGCGGAGACAACAGCGCTTACGATGAACCAGCTTGGGATGTTCTTCCAGGCAGCCTTGGCTTGGGCTTCGTTGAGGGCGGCTTCCGCGATCGGCCGCTGCGTTGCGGCCATCAGTCTGGCTTGCGTGACGGGAACGTCGGCCGCGAATTGATCGTGGAACTTGTCCTGCTGGATATAGAGATCCTTTCCACCGCCTGACAATGCGACAGGAGCAGCGAGTGTCGGACCCAGCGTGCTGCCTGGAAACTTTCCTGCAAGTTGCGCGGCGGTTTCAGCCACCTCCGGGGCAAATGCGGCGACATAGACCAGCGCCTTCACACTGGGATGACCATCGGCCGCATCGCTGATCACCGACCCGCCATAGGAATGGCCGACGAGAACCACTGGCATTGCTATCGAGGAAAGCACGCCGGCGACATAGTCTCCGTCACTCCTGACGCCTCGCAACGGATTGGCTGCCGCCACGACGGAAAATCCATCCTTCTCAAGAATCTCAACAACACCGTTCCAACTCGAAGAGTCGGCGAAGGCGCCGTGAACCAAAACGATGGTGGGTTTGTCGGATTGCGCTTGTGCGCTGCCGAACGTGGCCGCGATGATTGCCAGGCCTGTGAGCAAGATTTTCATCTGAACATCCTTTGGGAGTGGAGTGCAGTCATAATATGCCGAGCGTAGGGGTGAGAAGCGGGGATGCCGCAACTTGACCTATGTCACCCGACGGGTTGATCTTTCTTCTTCTGGATGGTTCATGGAGCCGCCTGTCGGGCTAGCTCGCCGAGGTGGAATCCGAGCCGGATCTCGACATCACCGGGCCTTTGGAAGCCCTTCGCGGTCAGGGCTTTGATGCCGGTCTGAGCCGCGGGCCGTCCTAGCGAAGCGATACAGGCCTCCCATCCGGCGCCGAGTTCGACGTCGGGCGGCAGGCTGGTGTTTACCAGGCGCTTGGTTTGGGCAATGGCCCACTTGTCGAACCTGGAGATGCGGGTCGCGAGCGCGTCCACGTGGGCGTCGAGCTCAGTGTCTGGGAGAGCGCGATTGATATAGCCGTAAGCTTCGGCTTGGTCGGCGGAGATGTCGTGCGAGCTCAGCAACACCTCCATGGCGCGATTTCGACCGATAAGGTTAGGCAACCGGGCCATCGGGCCACCGCCGGCGACCATGCCCACACCAACTTCCCACTGCGAGATGACCGTATTCGCCTTGCTGGCGAAGGCCATATCGCAGGAGAGCAATAGCTCGCTGCCGTTACCCGTCGCACGGCCGCGGATGAGCGCGATTGATGCAACGGGTGCGCGGGTCAGGCGAACGAGGAAATCCGGCCACGGCGGCAAACCCGTAGGACCGGGCGGCATCGAGGTCAGGTCCTCGAGGCGCGCCATGAAGTCGGAGTGATTGAGAAAGAAGCCGTCAACGGCGCTATCGAAAACGACCACCCTGAGATCGTCATCGGCCTCGATGCTGTCTATCAGGTCCTGGAACTGCCGGACCATCTCCGGCCCCATGACGTTGAGAGGAGGATTGTCGATGATAACGCGCCAGTAGGTCGGAGACTGGCGGTTCATGCGGATTTGCGTAGCCGTGGTCTTCGCGTCCATTTGGAGCCTCCTTGGAGGGGATATGCGGAATTCCTCCAACGTGCCTCCAGGGCTCCGAGGTCTCCAGTAGACGATGGTATCGGCGATACCATGGTATGCCCGCCGAACATGGGGGTGGATTTCCGACCGTGGGTGCTCTGGCGATAGTACCCCTGCCGCAGTCGCCAGATAGACGGCTGCGACGGTCTGCTCGCCACCCAAACGGTCTTCCGATCCCAGTGCATTCCAGCCGGCCGGCCAGAGCGATACCATCGTCCAATCGCAAGCGGCGCTTAGGGCTGCTCATATCCGCCTAAGGCTGCAACAGTCCGACCGTGGTGGTGCCTATGATCGCCTACGCCATCTGGCCTATTGCATCGATGCGACGCGTTCCGCGCGCCGCGCGACATCCCGTCCGACCGCAGACAGTGAGGTTCGCCATGTCCCTAGCACTCGACGCCCCGTCATCGTCGTCGCCCACATCAGCCCGGCGAGGAGCACTTCTTGGCCATCCGGCCTGAGGACTTGGTGTGGAAGCCGTTCGCCGGCTACCCGCCGGCTGCCCGCGTAGCAGTTCTGGTAGGAGACCCGACCCGGCCGGGTCCGTACGCGGTCCGGGTCACGTTGCCGGCGGGAACCCGCATAGCGCCGCACCGCCACCCGGAGGACCGCCTCTACACTGTGATTTCAGGTGTCTTCTATATCGGCCGTGGCGACGTCTTTGACGAGGACAAGCTCGAGGCCTTTGCGCCGGGCACCCTGATCGTCCTTCCCGGCGGCCAGGCGCACTTCCACTGAGCCAAGTCGGGTGACTATGTGACTCAGGTAATCGCGATCGGCCCATTGGGACTGGACTACGTTGATCCCACGGACGATTCGCGGGCGTCACAATGAACAAAGCCCCGCTGTCGCGAGCATCGTTGTGCCGGGCGTGTTCGTGGCAAGGGCTTAACAAATAGTGGTGGTGTGGCCCGCGGTAGCCGACGACGGCGTTTGGCGATTATCCCGCGCGTTGCATCTCCGCGCGCTTCGGCAGCTTCCAGTTCGGCCGTGGGAAATGGCAGGTGTAACCGTCAGGATACCGCTCGAGATAGTCCTGATGCTCCGGCTCGGCTTCCCAGAAAACGCTGGCCGGCGTCGCCTCGGTCACGACTTTGCCCGGCCAAAGCCCGGAGGCATTCACGTCGGCTATCGTGTCTTCCCCGACGCGCTTCTGCTCATCATTCACGCAGAAGATTGCGGAACGATAGCTGGCGCCGACGTCGTTGCTCTGGCGATCGAGCGTCGTCGGATCATGGATCTGGAAGAAAAATTCCAGAAAGTCGCGATAGCTGATCCTGGTCGGGTCGAATACAATCTCGATAGCCTCGGCGTGGTTGCCATGATTGCGATAGGCGGCATTGGGCACATCACCACCGGTGTAGCCCACGCGCGTTGAGATCACGCCAGGATAGCGGCGAATCAGATCCTACATCCCCCAGAAGCAGTCACCCGCAAGAACTGCGCCTTCGGTGTCGGTGCACATTTTTAGTATCCTCAATAGGTTCTGCGGAAATATAGGCGTTGCACGTGCGGATTTTCAGGCACGTCGAGAATCGAGAACTCTCAGTCTGCCTCCAGAGTGACGAGATACGCCGTTCGGACGCGGTGCTGATCGCAACGCCGGAATACAACCGCTCGGTCCCCGGTGGATTGAAGAACGCAATCGATGTCGGCTCGCGACCGCCTTTCCAAAGCGTCTGGGACGGTCTGCCGACGGCTGTCGTCAGCGTCTCGCCCTACAAGCTCGGTGGGTTCGGGGCGAACCACCATATGCGCCAGAGTCTCGTCTTTCTAAACATGCCGGTTATGCAGCAACCGGAAGCCTACCTGCCGGAAGTCGCAGTCATGTTCGACGACCAGAACCGGATAAAGTCGCCTGAGACCCGCGACTTCCTAGCCAAGGTGATCGGCTCATTCGCAAATTGGGTGGCGTTGATCCGGGGAGAGGACGCCAGGGCGGGAACCGGCCAAGATAAACGGCAATTTAAGAACGCATGAAGGTCGGCAAATGACGCCGCTTGTTCCCCCAGAGTGCAATCTTTTTTTGCGCCGGATTGCTGATCGCCGCACGAAAACGATGGGAACTTCGTCGCAGAATTGGACGCAAAAATTGGCAATTCGACATGTCTGCCGGCGACATCAAATCGCTGCGGAGTGGACTGCTCTTGGCGCAACCGGGACTTCATGTGTAGTTGTCGGCATGTCCGCTTCCAGGCAGCGATGAATCCGGCCCAATGACCGACATGGGGCGCAAAACAGCCGTTCTGCAACGCCGATTTCGACGTCCGCTTGGCGCCGAGTGCTGACGTTACCGTCCTCAGCGCAACAGCCCGTCAATATCGAACTCCTCCCAGCCGCTTAGCGTTGACGCGGTATCGTCGAGGCCACGCTCTACCTTCTTCGATCGCTTGTTGGCCTTCTTCGACCGCGTCAGCTTCGCCTGATACGCGGCCTTCCTTCGCTTCTCCGCTTTCGCCTCAGCGTCCTCCACCCGCCACTCTTCGATGGCTCCTCGGTCGAGAAGGTCTTCCACCACTTTTGGATCGAACACGTGGAACGTGATCCTGCGGGCGCGCCCGGCCAGCCTTACCGTTCTCGTGCCGGCGCTAGGCAGACGGCCGTCCGCGAGCCAGCGATGCCGCTCGCTTGTCTTCATGCCCAGAATGTCCTGGATCTCGCGGGGGATGACTGGCAGGCTTGCAGCTTCCTCCACCGTCTTCGCGACCACCGCTGACAACGCCCTGAACGCTGCGTTGTCGCTGGCCGGCATCGAAAGGGTGAGTTCGCTGCCGCCAAGAACGAGCGCCTTCTTCGAGACTGCGGGGAGCCGAGCCTGGATCTCCTGCAGTATGCCTTTCGCGCGCACGGATGAACCGAGAGTGGCCGCGGGCGAAAGCGTCCATGTCCTGAGCAGCTCTACGTTGTTCTTCTCGTTCTTCGGCATGGCGCACAGATGGGATCGGCGGTCTTCCAAGTCAACGATGGAGCGCAGGGCATGCTGTTGAGGAGATTCCAGTGGCATGCATCCTTTAGGCCTGTCGGTCGTTTTCTTCGGCAAAACAGAAGGAGACATCCGATGACCAAGCGTGAACTGATCGATACCGGCTCCGACAAGCGCTACGTCCGGCGCGACGGCCACGGGCGCTTCAACGAATCCGTCGACGTCGGCCGTTCGCTATCGGCCGACCGCCGCCATGACGCGAAGAACGACGCTAAGCCGGGCGAGGGCGACCGCGGCGACCACAAGCCGAAGAACTCGCGTTGAGGGGGAGATGATGACCGACATTCGCATGAAGGGCCTCGGCACACGTAACGAAGTCGAGGAGCATCTGGTGGAGCTCGCCGAAGGAGCTCCTACCGAAGACTATGGAGACGGCGATCCACAGGCCGTCGATCTCGATGCTGCGAAGCGCGAGATCGCATGGCTTCGCAAGGAGGTAATCGATCTGCGAGTACGGCTTGCGACCATCCGTGGGCAGACGGACGACGTCCCTCGCGCAGCCAAAGACACGCACCCATGGATGAGGATCGCGGCTGCGATGGCGACGACCTTCATCCTGGGAAAGCTGGTGCAACGTCTGCGGCTCGGAGCGGCTGGCGCGGCGGCTGTGCCGATGATCGCCGCCCAGCTCGACAGGCGCCTTTGGTGAGCTCCGGAAGGCTATCGACAAAGGCCTTTGGCCATTACAGACAGACCAGCTCAGGTCGAGGACGTTGTTGGTCACCAGGCGGCGTGATGCAGGCGAAATGGTCCCTTGGACTGTAGATCGTTAAGCGGCCTTGGTTGCCCGAAGCGCGCGGATCAGGATGCCGGCAGTCTCGACCGACGAGCCGGGGTTCTGGCCGGTGATCAGCAGACCGTCCTGAACCGCATAGGACGACCAGTCAGGGCCGCTCGAATAAAGGCCGCCGTTCTGCTTCAGCATGTCCTCGACCAGGAACGGCACGACGTTGGTCAGGCCGACACCGTCTTCTTCCGTATTCTTGAAGCCGGCGACCTGCTTGCTCTGGACCAGCGACGTTCCGTCGACGGCCTTGACGTGGCGCAGGACGCCCGGCGCGTGGCAGACGAAGGCGACAGGCTTGCCGGACCGGTACAAGGATTCGATGAGGGTAATCGAATCCTTGTCTTCCGCCAGGTCCCACAGCGGACCATGGCCGCCGGGATAGAAGACGGCGTCATAGTCCTCAGGCGAGATCGAAGTGAGAGTCACCGTCGACGCCAGCACGGCCTGGGCAGCCGGGTCGGCATGGAAGCGGCGCGTCTGCTCGGTCTGGAAGCTCGGCTCGTCGCTCTTCGGGTCGAGCGGCGGCTGCCCGCCCTTTGGCGATGCGACGGTGATGCGGGCGCCGGCCTCGAGGAAGGCGTAATAGGGGGCGGCGAATTCTTCCAGCCAGAAACCGGTCTTGCGGCCGGTGTTGCCGAGCTGGTCATGCGAGGTGAGAACCATCAGGATGTTCATGTGCTTGATCCTTTCGATCTGTCCGACTGTTTGGATGAAGTGATCATGCCTTCCCACCAACCATTCCGGAAATTTATCTTCTTGATTTCAGATATACGCTCAGCAATATGACTGGATGAAGTACGATCTCAACCTCCTGCCGGTCTTCCTGACCCTGATGGACGAGCGCAACGTCACCCGCGCCGCCGAGCGGCTTGGGATGACCCAGCCGGCTTTGTCTAATGCCCTCAACCGCCTTCGAGAAACGCTACGCGATCCGCTGTTTATCCGCGAGCGCTACGGCATGAAGCCGACACAAATGGCTGAGGAACTTGCGCCCGTTGTCCGGGCTGCGCTTTCGAGCCTCGACGAGGCGATCGGCGGTCAGCAGGAATTCGATCCTGCTGTCGCAACCCGGCAGTTCACCCTGGCTCCCAACAGTTATGTCGAATTCGTCCTGATGCCGGTGATTGTCGCGCGGCTGCGGGAGCTTGCGCCGGGGATCAGGCTGCGCCTCACGCCCTTCGGGAATGATTTGGTCGAAACGGGCGCGGTTTCAGGAGCAACGGAAATGGTGCTCGGCAGGATCGTCGATCCTCCGGACAACATGGTTGTCCAGCATCTGATGGACGATGGGTTGGCCTGTGTGGTGCGGAAGGATCATCCGGAGATCGGCGACAGCCTGTCTCAGGAGCAGTACGAGCGTATGAGGCACGTCAACGTTCTCCCGCCCGGCAGGATGCGGGTCGGCCTGTTCCAGGCGCTGCAGCAGAAGGGACTTAAGCGTGACGTCGCCGTATCGGTGACGCATTTTCTGGCCGTTCCGGAAATGGTCGCCGTCAGCGACTACTGCGCGACGCTGCCGCGCTTGATCTGCCAGCGTCTCGCGCGGGACGAAAGGCTGAAAGTTCTACCGGCTCCCGTCGACCTCGGCACATTCCCGGTGGAACTGGCCTGGCATGTCCGCTACCGCAGCGACCCGGCGCACCGTTGGCTCCGGTCGCTGATCGGTGATGTAGCAAAGGAGCATGGCCTTCCTTCTTAGAAGTCATTCCATCCTTCATATGGTGATCGGACCATTGCCAGGCAACGCATAGCTGCCATTCGCCGAGCACGGCCTCCGATTGCTTGCATTGGTCGTATGCCATGCTCAGCTATCGGTCACACCCCGTATCGATGACCGCCGCAGCGACAACCCTCCGTCGCGCGGTCGTCCGGGATGGATGAGGGCGCTCCCCGGCGACGGGTCGAGCGTCCTCTGTCTGACATCCCCAGCAATGATCGACACCTTATTGATGACGATGGCCAGAAGCTCCCGAGCGATGCGCATTGGGGCATCAATGGTTCTTGACAGAAGGAAACGGCTCGACCCGGTGCGCATTCTCGTCGGCGTTCGACGAATTCGCCGACGATGTAGGTCGTCGGGAGGGATTCACCGACACCCGCGCTAGGGTCGCCTTTGTCGGCGCCTCGCAGTGTGCCATCGTATCTCCGGACGCGGTGGCCTCGGCTCATTGGAATGTTGGCGCGTTGTTTCGTTCGCAGGGGTTCTCCCGCGGCACAGATATCCTGCGCGAGCAGGGACACGCCGCTTCTACATGCGTGAACAGATGCGGCGCGCTAGACGTCGTTGTTATTCGGTCTCGGCGGCCGCCCCGATGAACTCAGGTCGTAGCAAGATCATACTACCGTATGGCATGTCGATACTGGTGGCCGATACAATGAGACCCACGCTCTGAAGTACCTTTCTCTCACCGGACGAACCGGTTCAAGCAACCTAGAGAAAGGAACCTGAAATGACCAAGTACCTCCTTAGCATATCCGCCACGATCATCATTTCAATGGCTCTGTTCGGCCAGGCTATGGCAGATGAAGGGGACTACTATGAGGGAGTGACCAGAAGCGTCGGCGCATCGATCGATCCCCGCACCACCTCCAGCATCACAGTTCACAAGAGCCAGCATGGCTTCACCCGCAACGGCGGAGGCCGCGACAACAACTGGCCGAACTTCGTCGACCAAGGAGATTATTATCAAGGCGCAAGCCGCTCGAACTGATCCCGCAACTTCTACCATCAAAGGCCCTCTCGATTGCTTTCGAGAGGGCCTTTTTGCTGCGACGATCCTCCAGGAGGCGAACCAAACCCATCAAGGTTGGTCGACCGATTTCAAGCCTCACCTGCTCCTCGCCGAAACTGTGACTTGCGCTCGAAGGGCCGACCAAGCCTTTCGATTGCCTCCCAAGATTCACGAACCGTTGAGCCGCTCCCACCGCTTTTCGCCGTCGCCCGGATGCCACGCGGGTTTTCCCCTCTAAGCAGTCGGCGCCTGCCCTTCGTTCGTTCGCAGCGTCCTTGGAGAATTTGTCACGGCTGCAATCCGCTATGTGACCCATCGGACAGAGTTCATGTCATGCAGCTCGATGACCAGGATGATTAGCGGTGTCATACCGACGTGTGGTCACCGCATACACGCGTTCAATACCGAAGAAGGGTTCGTCGGCCGTACCTTTACCTCACCAGACAAGAGGTCTGGATGAACCCGAAACCTTCGAAAAGGAACCACATCATGATCAAGAGCCTCCTCAGCACAATCACCGTTCTCGCTTTGACCGTAACTGTCGCCGGAACCGCCCTGGCGGACGAAGGGGATTACTACGAAGGCGTCAATCGCGAAAGCAGCGTTTCCGTCGACCACACTTCAACCGGCAGCATCGGCACGCAGCACCACAAGACTGAACAGCGCGACAGCACCTCGTCGAACCTGAATGAAGGCGACTATTACGAGGGGGCCGTTCGTCCCAACTAAATCCCATCCACCGCAACCCCTCCATCACAAAGGCCTACCTGATGATAGTGTCAGGTAGGCCTTAACCGGTTGGGGACTCTGGCATATTGCCTCCTTGATCGCATTGCCCGCAAGCCTGTTTGCTACGGTAGTGTTTGAAGACGAGTCCGTCTTCGACTGCGTGAATATGGTCGGATCATAAAATCCGCTGATTGCGTGCCGTGCTACGGCCGAATGCGACTCCACGGGGATGCAATGGAATGGGCACGGCTATGCCGGAACCTCGACCACCGTTGCGCCCTGCAAGCGATCGCGAAGAACCAGGGGTAAGTAGTGACGTCGAGCGACTGGCTGAGAGCGGAAATTTCCGACCACGAAATGACAAGAACGTTTGCGGCGATCGCACCGGCTGCTGTGCTGGTTGCAGCGGTGTTCTATATCGACGCCTTCACGACCATCGAGAGCGCGATCGCCGTTCTGTACGTAGTCGCACTCCTCCTGGCTGCTCCGATACTGACCCGCCGCGGGACCATTGTCTTCACTGTTGGATGCGGCGCGCTTGCTCTCGTCGCCTATGTTGTTGCCCACAGCGACGATGTCGATGTCCCGAGCCTGCTCAGGCTGGTTGTCGCGCTGTCCGCTCTGACCATAACCTCAATGCTGATCCAACGCACCGACCTGGCGCATGAACGGCTGATGAGAGCAAACCAGGCACTTTTCGAAAGTGAGACCAGGTACCGTTCGATTTTCGAACAGAGCCGCGTGGCGCTTTGGGAGCGGGACTACTCGCTCGTGCGGGAATTCCTTCACTCCCTTCGCTCCCGCGGGGTATCCGACTTTCGGGCCTACGCAGCGGAGAATCCGGACATCGTGGTCGAGGCGATGTCTCTGATCCGGACGATTGATGCAAACGGCGCGGCGCGCGAATTACTCGGCCTGTCACCCGACGAGGCGCTTCCAATGTCTCTCTACCCATACCTATCGACGGAGACCGAATCGATCCTGGATATGCTGGATTGCGTTTTTTGCGACCGCGACAGGTACGAGGGGAAGTTTCGAATAACTTCTCGGGATGGAACGGCGCGCGATGTCCTTTTAAGCCTTCGTTTCCCCAGTGACCCGTCAGCCTTCAAGAGGATCGCCGTCGGCATGTTTGACATCACCCAGCGCGAGAATACGCAGCGGGCCCTCAGAGATGCACAAGCGGAGCTTGCCACCGCCGCCCGCGCGGCGACTGTAGGAGCGTTGTCCGCCTCCCTGGCTCACGAGTTAAACCAACCTCTCGGCGCGATCGTCATGAACGCTCAGACGCTACTCCGTTGGCTGGACAAGAATCCGCCCGATCTGGAGGCCGCCAGGCACTCTGCGGAGCGCATGATCCGTGACGGCCAGCGCGCCAGCGACATAATCCTCAACGCTCGCACCATCCTGAAACCGGATAAGCGAATTCTTCAAGACGTCCGTATCGATGAGCTTGTAGAGGAGACGCGTGCCCTCATGGACCACGACCTTCTTCGCGAAAACGTGCTGCTCGTGACGGACGTGGAGAAGGGCCTTCCGACCGTAAATGCGGTCAGGATCGAGATCCAGCAGGTTCTGATCAATTTGATATCGAACGGCATCCAAGCCCTGGCCGGAAAAGCAGGTGGAGATCGGGTGATTCACATCAGATTAGGGCAATTGGTCCCCGACGCACTCTCGCTCACGGTTCGCGATACCGGCGAGGGCATCTCCCCTGCAATCATGAACAGACTGTTTGACCCGTTCTTCACCACCAAGCCGACGGGGATGGGGATAGGGCTGTCGATCTGCCGTCACATCATGGAGGGGATCGGGGGGAGCCTGACCGCTACAAATCATGATCTAGGCGGAGCTGTATTCGAGATGACAATCCCCATCAGGGCAACGCAATGAACACTAAAAAAGGCGCACAGACAGAAGACCCAGTTCCGACGGTACACGTCGTTGAGGACGACGAAGGATTCCGGGAGTCGCTGACCGATCTCTTCACATCAGTCTCCATTTCCGTTGCAAGCTATTCCAATTCGACGGAGTTTCTGAAGAGCAGCAGAAGCTTGGATCTGGGATGCGTGCTCCTCGACGTCCGATTGCCGGGGATAAACGGGCTTGATTTCCAGACCGAACTTGCGAAGGCAGGTGTTCGACTGCCGATCATTTTCATGACCGGCTATGGCGACATCCCCATGACCGTGAGAGCAATGAAAGCCGGAGCTCTCGATTTTCTGACCAAACCTTTCCGTGATCAGGACGTCATCGACGCCGTCAACGCTGCCTTCCAGCTCAGCGCTTCACGTAAAAACCACTGGGATGCGGTGACGGCGCTCAAGGCCAGGTACAAGACCCTCACCGAACGCGAGCGGGAAGTGATGCATGAAGTCGTCACGGGGCTGATGAACAAGCAGATCGCGTTCAATCTCGGCATCAGCGAGATCACGGTGAAGATCCACCGGGGGAACGTAATGCGCAAGATGGAAGCCAAGTCGGTTACGGATCTGGTCAAGCAGGCCGAGCTGCTCGCCGCTGACTGGCATCACACCGACGTATGATACCGGAGGAGAAGCTCATGGGATAACTTTCGTCATCGCTAATCGAGACGAAAGCTTATTCCTTTGCCCCACTCCCCAATTATCGCGATCGTCGACGACGATGCTGCGATCCGTGAAGCACTCGAAAGCCTGGTTCAGTCCTGCGGCTATGAAAGCAGGCTGTTCGTCTCCGCCGAGGACTTTCTTGCATACGAAGACCGGGCCGCGATCAATTGCATGCTGCTTGACGTCAACATGCCCGGCCTTACCGGGCTCGAACTGCAGGACCGCCTGAACAAGGAGCCGTCCACCCCACCCATCATCTTCATGACGTCCTATCAAGACGAAACGTCGAAACGTGCCGCGATTGGTGGCGGCGCGTTGGCGTTCCTCCCCAAGCCCGTTGATGTCAATCGTCTGATCGATGTGATCGAAATTGCGATTCGAAGCTGATCAATCTATGCCCGTAGTCGCGCCGCCGGACGTGCCGGCCTCTAGATGTGAGCTTTCAGGAGGTTGTCCATTCGGAGCGGATTTAGGAGACTGGAGTTACCACACCTCAGTTTTCCAGGATCGCTCCGAATGAACATCCATAAGAATGCCCGACTGACGCCATTGCGTCGAGAGGAGATGGCCGTCGCCGTTCTCGGCGGCGCGCTCACGAAAGCGCAAGCCGCCCGCGTCTATGCCGTTTCGCACAAGATCCTGTCGCGCTGGGTTGAACGCTTCAAACAGGGTGGGCGCCCCAAGATGGCCGATCGCTCGTCGCGGCCCAAAACAGCCCCCAGCAGACAGATCAGGTTTTGAGCGAGCGCATTGTCGCCCTTCGTCGCCAGCGCCTGACCGGCGAGCACATTGCCATGGAGACAGGTGTGTCACCCGCCACCGTCAGCCGCGTTTCAAGCGGGCCGGACTGTCGCGGATGAAAGACATTGCTCCAGCCGAACCGGTCGTTCGCTACGAGTATGCCGAGCCAGGCGGCTTGATCCATCTCGATATCAAGCGCCTCGGCCGCTTCGATCGGGTCGGTCACCGCATCACCGGCGACAGGACCGGCCAGAGCAATTCACGCGGCATCGGCTGGGAAAACGTCCATGTCTGCATCGACGACGCCTCCCGCATCGCCTTCACCGACATCTTCCCGAACGAAAAGGCCGTCAGCGCCATCGCGTTCCTCAAGGCAGCCGTTGGCTATTACGCCAGCTTCGGTATTACGGTTACGCGGGTCATGACCGACAACGGCTCGTGCTACGTCGCCAAGGATTTCGCAAAAGCCTGCAAGGCGCTCGGGCTCAAGCACATCCGCACCAAACCCTACACACCAAAGATAAACGGCAAGGCGGAGCGATTCATCCAGACCGCATTGCGCGAATGGGCATATGCTCGTGCATATCCATCCTCAGATCACCGCAAAGCGCACCTACCAAACTGGAACCATATGTATAATTGGCATCGCCCTCATGGCAGTCTAAAATCAAAAACACCCATCAGTCGCCTCGGGCGCGACCGAGACAACCTCTTGAGGCTCCACATCTAGAGCGATGGTGCCGGCGCGCCGACGCCGGCCTCGCTATGCGTATTCACGCCCGCACGCGAGGGTGATCCACTACGCCGGGAACAGACGCGTCTACCTATCACGGTTGTGGTTGTCTGGCGGCGGAAACGGAAACATGACGGCCGGTTTAGTTCCGGCACGACCTTGCCGCAGGGATGGCGCGCACCTAGCCCGACGCGGTCCACCCCGCGGGACGACGGAAGTGGGCTGGAGATCGTGGACAGCCGGGCGGCGAGCGATGCGGTCGCGCAAGCTACAATCTGTCGACGTACTTTGGGCCTCGCATCCAATCCTTGCGGCGTCCGATCGGTGCAGGGCTTACGGCGTCCTTCGAACCGTTCGCCGGAGCTGTCATATGGTCCTGCCGGCCGGACGCCGAACCAGCCGTTTGCGTGGCAACGGATATGGCACCAGAGATGGCATCGGATATGGCAACATCGGGCGCTGCGACTACGGACGCCCCTGGATGCTTGCGGTCACGCCCGCCATGAAATATCGTGAAATGATTCATGGCTTTGCGGAGTTCCTGGGCGCCTATGACCGCGTTTGAACCGAGCGAGTCCTACGCCTCTTCGCCGCTGGCCGGAAGCCAGTCGCGATAGAGGTAGAGAGCGGCCGGCTCCAGATTGTCGGTATTGCCGACGACGCGCAGAACGGCGCAGCGCCCGCCGGGGATAAGACCCGCAGCCACCCCTTCGTCATTCGCTCCTATCGGGAAATCGATGCCCGCACACAGGTCCATCCGATATGCGGCCGGCAATGCGGGCCGCCGCTCGGAGCGGAAGACGTTGAAGATTGGGCTGGTCTTCGGCGATGATAGGCCCTCGGCCTTTCGCCAGGCGATGAACCGCTGGATGGTATCGCCAATCGTCGCCGGGTCGCCCCGGTGCTCCATGATCGCCACCGGCGTCGGGGCCACGTCGCGGATCGTCACGTCTTCATGGGTATAAGTCTTCTGCATGAGCTTGCTCCTGGCGTTGTCGAGAGGCCCGAAGGCCGCAAGCCACGGCTCCCATTCGGGAGATTTTCGGAACGACGAAGGCGATTGTCCGAAGCGTTGCCGAAAGGCGCGGGCGAAAGCGTCCGGTGCCTCGTAACCGGCATCCATCGCTATGTCCGTGACACTTGGAGCGTCCTTCGAAGCCAGCCGGTGCGAAGCATGCTTCAAACGGGCAAGCTGGACATAGCGATGTACGGACACCCCGAAGGTGGACGCGAACTGCCGGTGGAAATGGTATTTCGAGAACGCTGCAACGCCGCTCAACGCGTCCAGGCCCAGATCATCGTCGAGGTGCTGGTCCATGTGGTCCAGCACCCGCTGCATTCGGGCATGGTAATTTTGAAGTGCCGCCTTCATCGTGTCTTTCTCCGTGGCGACACCAGCTAGGCCCTTTCGAATATGTCGCGCTCGACCGATCTTGCGATTTTGGCATGGATCGACGGCTGTCAGCCAGCGACGGCTTTCAGGCAAGCGTGCGAGATTCAGAGATTCCTAGTGTGCCGTCCCGTCGACGATAACGTGGTCGTGGTCCATCGAGCATTTCTCGATGCGGGCGTGGACCTTGTAGACGTCGCGCAGCATGTCGACGGTAACGACTTCGCGCGCGTTGCCGCAGGCGCGCATGCGGCCGTTGGCGATCACCAGAACCTTGTCGGCAAACCGCAGGGCCTGGTTGAGGTCGTGGATGGCAATCATCACGATCATGCCTTTCGAGCGCGCCCGACGCCGCATGAAATCCAGCACCTCGACCTGGCGGTGAAGGTCGAGCGCGCTGGTCGGTTCGTCCATCAGCATGATTTCCGGTTCGCGCACGAGCGCCTGGGCGATCGACACCAGCTGGCGCTGGCCGCCGGAGAGCGCGCCGAGATCGCGAAACGCGATGGAGGTGATGTTGAGCGCCCTCATGATTTCGTCGATGAACGAGAGGTCGCTGTCGCTGACGGTCCAGGATTGGCCCTGCTTCCGGGCGAGAAGAATGGATTCGTAGACGGTCAGCACCGCATTGGCCGAAGTGTCCTGCGGCATGTAGGTGATGGCGTTCCTGCTCCTGGCGCCATCGATGACGATTTTGCCAGGGCCCTTCAGAAGGCCGGTGATGCGCTTGAACAGCGTCGACTTACCGGCGGCGTTGGGGCCGATGACGGCGATCAGCTCTCCCGCCTTCATGACTGGCGTCGTCACGTCTTCTACGAACAGCTTGCGGCCGTGATAGGCGCCGACCGATTGCAGTTGCATCGCTACCATGACCGGCTCCGGTTCGAGAGGATGAGCGAGAAGAAGAACGGTACTCCGACCAGCGCCGTGATGATGCCGATCGGGAAGACCACGCCCGGGATGATCGACTTCGAGACGATCGAGGTGACCGACAGAAGCAGCGCTCCCGACAGGATGGAGCCCGGCAGGAAGAAACGCTGGTCTTCGCCGAGGATCATGCGGGCGATATGTGGGCCGACCAGGCCGACGAAACCGATCGTGCCGACGAAGCTGACCGGGACTGCGGCGAGCAGCGAGATGATCAGCATGGTTTCGAGGCGGATGCGCCGGACATTGACGCCGAAGCTCGCTGCCTTGTCCTCGCCGAGCCGGATCGCGGTCAGCGCCCATGCGTGGCGCGCAAACAGCGGCAGCGCGATCAACAGGACGGCAAGGGTGATGCCGATCTTCGGCCAGGTCGCCTTGGTGAGGCTGCCCATGGTCCAGAAGACGACCGCCGACAGCGCCTGCTCGGAAGCGAGATATTGCAGGAAGGCGAGCAGCGCGTTGAAGGTGAAGACCAGCGCGATACCGAGCAGGACGACCGTCTGCACCGAAACGCCGCGCATCTGCGAGATAAAATGGATGAACAGCGTGGCGATCAGCGCCATGATGAAGGCGTTGACCGGCACCAGCAGGGTTGCCGCAACCGGCAGAATGGAGACGCTGGTGACGATCGCCAGCGCCGCCCCGAAACTGGCAGCCGCCGAGATGCCGAGCGTGAAGGGGCTTGCGAGCGGATTGGCCAGGATCGTCTGCATCTGCGCACCGGCGACCGACAGCGCGGCCCCGACCACGATTGCCATCACGGCGACCGGCATGCGGATATCCCAGACGACCGCCCGTATCTGGGCCGAGACGGACGAGGGGTTTATCAGCGCCGCGACGACTTCGCCGAGGCTGTAGCGGGCCGGCCCCCAGGCGAGATCGACGGCAAATGACAGGCAGAGAGCGGCTGTCATGGCGGCGAGGATCAGAAGCTTGCGGCGGGCGAGGGCGCGGTAGCGCTCCCGCCCCGCTTCAGCTTCGATCGGCAATGGCAATGCGGCGATCTCGGCCATATCGGTTTACTTCGCTGCCTTGGCGTCCAGCCAGTAACCCGGCTGATAAGGGACCGGCAGGAATTTCTCGTGGAATTCCTTGAAGGTCGCGTCCGGATCGAGATCGGCGAACAGGTCGGGATGGAACCATTTTGCCATCTGCTGGACGGCGGCGAACTGGTAGGGGCTCGTATAGAACTGGTGCCAGATGGCATGCACATTGCCGCCCGCGACTGCCTTGGAACCGGTGAAGGCGGCGTTCTGCATCAGGGCGTTCAATGTCTTGCCGCTGTTCTCGGCGGTTGCGGCGGCGGTTGGGCCGACATTCACGAAGTCCTTGGCGTTCTTGGTCTGGCTCCAGTTGGAACCGGTGACGACGATGACATCCGGATTGGAGGCGACGACCTGCTCGGCATTGATCGAGCCCGTATAACCGGGCAGGAAGTCCGAACCGAGGTTATGGCCGCCGGCCCAATCCACCATCAAACCGAAATTGTCCGGACCGAACGTGCCGCAGCACTCAACCAGGCCGGCCGCACGATACATGAAGACATTGGGTTTCTTCGGGTTGGCGGTCTTGAGCTTGTCCGTCACCCGCGCCATCTGCTGCTTCCAATAGGAGGCGACGGCTTCGGCGCGGTCCTCGTGGCCGAAAAGTTTGCCGAGCACCTTGAGGCTCGGTTCGGTATTGGCAAGAATCTGCTCGCGGAAGTCGATATAGACGATCTTCACGCCGATCTTGTTCAGCATCTCCTCGAGCTTAACCTCGTCGGCAGCCTTCTTGTTGCCGATCGGCAGCAGCATGACATCCGGGTTCAGCTTGACGACGGTCTCGGTCTGAAGCGTGCCGTCGGTCAGATTGCCGAGGAAAGGCAGTTCCTTGCCCTTCGGGAATTTCGCGAGATAGGTGTCGTAACCGTCCTTGTCGGTGGTCAACAGGTCGTTGCGCCAGCCGACGATCTTGGCGAAGGGATCTTCCTTTTCGATCGGAGCAACCGAATAAAGCATCCGGCCTTCCCCCAGAATGACGCGCTCAACCGGCTTGTCGAGCGTCACTTCGCGGCCGGCCACGTCCTTGACGGTGAACGACTGCGCCAGCACGGAAAAGGGCAGAAGGCTCGCCAGCACAACCGTCGATGTTGCAAGCATTTTCGCGAAATTCATCTGGAAACTCCCCCGATGTCTGATAATGTCCGCATGCATATGAAATATGACTTTTGGAATCAAGTTCTATGTTTTAGAGCTTTTCCAAAGTAGTCTGACTGTCGGGGCGCCTATAATGAATTCGATGAACTCCAACTATTCCATCCGTGATGAAATCCGCGACTTCTGGTCGGAGAGGGCGGCGACGTTTGACGAGAGCGTCGGCCATGAAATCTTCTCGGAGGAAGAACGCAAGGGCTGGCAGCGGCTGATCCGCAAGCATCTGGGCGATGGCACCGGCCGCGCCGCTCTGGACCTCGCATGCGGCACCGCCGTCATTTCGCATCTGATGAACGACGTGGGTTTCAAGGTCACCGGGCTCGACTGGTCGGATGCGATGCTGGGCCAGGCGCGCGCGAAGGCTGCGAAGCGCGGCACCGATATCCGCTTCGTGTCCGGCGATGCTGAAAACACCATGGAGCCGAAGAACAGCTACGACGTCATCACCAACCGGCATCTGGTGTGGACGCTGGTCGATCCGTCGGCCGCCTTTGCGGAATGGTTCTCCGTCCTGAAGCCGGGCGGCAAGGTGCTGATCCTCGATGGCAACATGGGCAAGGAGACCTGGGTCAAGGGCCTGCAGAAGTTCTGGTCGAGAATCACCGGCAAGCCTGCGCCGAGCCACATGAGCCCTGCCATGGCGGCCCGTCACCAGAACATCCGCTCGCGCGTCTATTTCTCCGACGCGATGCCGGCTGAAGCAGTGGTCGATCTGCTGACCAAGGCGGGTTTCGCCAACATCGTCGTCGACCGCAAGCTGTCCGACATCCATTGGGCCCAGGCCCGAAAGATGCCCTTCCTGCGCGGTCTCGAACGTATGGTGCAGGAACGCTTCGCGATCTGCGCGACGAAGCCGGAATAATCTGCCGATATGAGGTGGCCCCTGGCGGCCACCTTTCGACCCACGGCAAATGTGCACAGCATTTATGGCCGCCTGACATGATTGTGACCGGGCTGTGACCGTGGGGCATTAACCTTTGACCGCTTCCCCCGAAACCCGGGGGAAGCGCAAAGTAACGCGGATCACGATCTGGCCTCATCCGGGCCCTGCGAGTGCCTCGTTTCGGGATCTGCGCCCGATGCAATTAACCTTGTGATAACCGATCGATTTTTGAATGGGCTATCTTCTGCGCGCGGTCATCGCCGCCGCGGCTCCCTCGCCATTTCCGACCATGGAGACAAGATTGTCCATCAAGCTTTTCGCCCTTTCCGCGCTCGCTCTTTCCACAATCGCAGCACCCGTCCTTGCCCAGCCCACCCCGAGCATGGTGAGAAAATTCGATGCCTGGGGTCTCTATTCCTACAAGGGTGACGGCGGTACGACCTGTTACGTGCTGACCACGCCGACCCAGATGCAGCCCGCCAATGT
This sequence comes from Neorhizobium sp. T7_12, assembly GCF_002968535.1. Lineage (NCBI taxonomy): Bacteria > Pseudomonadati > Pseudomonadota > Alphaproteobacteria > Hyphomicrobiales > Rhizobiaceae > Neorhizobium > Neorhizobium sp. T7_12. Next base: position 18,918 of record NZ_PVBK01000013.1, read on the forward strand.
CGATCACGGCGACAACTTTTTCCTGGTTGCACCAAAGCCTTCCGGGTCCGGCTTCTACCCGCAGGCGATCATGGGTTACGACCTCAAGGGCGGGTCGCAGATGACGGTTACTGTCGACGGCCGGACCTTCGCCCTGGAGCCGAAGGGCAATTCCGGGTGGACGAAGCAGGAGAGCATCGATGCCGCACTCATCGCGGCGATGAAATCGGGAAGCAGCATGACGCTCGAGGCGGTCTCCCAGCGCGGCACGCAGACCAGCTACACCTTCTCGCTTTCCGGCGTAAGTGCTGCATTGACCCAGGCAGGGCGCTGCGGCTGACAGGGTCTCGCTCGCTTTGTCATGGCGGATGTGGTATCTGTCATGACAAAGACCGGAGCGACTGCCATGAACCTGCAGATACGTGATCCTCGTGCCCGCGAACTCGCGGAACGGCTCGCAAAAAAACGTAACGTCAGCATGACCGAGGCGGTGATCGAGGCGCTTGAGGAGACGCTTTCAAAAGAGGAGCAGGCGGAAGCGCCCTTTCAGGAACGTGTGATGAAAATCGTCGATCGCCTTCACGCCATCAAGGGTGGCGAGGGACGGGACATGACCAAGGAAGAAATCGACGAAATGTGGGGTCATTAGTGTTCGTCGATACTTCCGTCATCGTCGCAATCTTTTCCAAGGAGGAGGATGCGCCACAGTGGATAAGCAAGATCGAAGCGGCGGAAAACCTCTGCACCAGCGCCTTGGTCGTACTTGAGGCCGCCATAAGGCTGTCGACGAAACTCGATGAGGATCCCATCGTCATTGAGCAAGGTCTATCCTCTTTCTTCAAAGAGGCGAAAATCCAGATCGTCCCAATCGAGGAAGCGGATGGCGAGCTGGCGATCCGGGCTTTCCGGGATTACGGCAAGGGCAGGGGACACCCGGCGCAGCTCAATCTGGCCGACTGTCTCTCTTATGCCTGCGCCAAAAACCGCGGCCTGCCGCTGCTCTACAAGGGCGACGACTTTGCCTGTACGGACTTGGCCTGAAGCCTTCGGACTGCGTCGAAAATAGCCGTCTGCGCCCATGGCTTTTTCGTGGCAATGCCCTAGTTGACGATTGTCAAAAAGGCTGTCTCAGGTGATCGTTGTCATGTAAGACGGCATAGCCGATCGCCGCCGAAAGCCCGCTGATGAATCATTCGACTGCCGAGACAGCCTTTCTTTCCCATAGCGGCGAAATGGCCCGTCTTATTGCGGCTTTCGATTGGGCAGGCACGTCGCTTGGGTCGATCGCCGCCTGGCCGCAGAGCCTCAAGACCACGATTTCCCTCATGCTTCGTTCGCCGGTCCCGATCGTCACGCTGTGGAACGAGGACGGGGTGATGATCTATAACGACGCCTATTCCGATTTTGCCGGACGGCGTCATCCCGGCATCCTCGGCTCCAAGGTGCGCGAGGGCTGGCCTGAGGTCGCCGACTTCAACGACAACGTCATGAAGGTTTGTTTCGCCGGCGGCACGCTTGCCTATTCCGACCAGGAAATGGTCCTCGACCGCTCCGGCGTGCCCGCATCCGCCTTCATGAACCTCTATTATTCCCCGGTCTACGACGAGGCCGGAAAACCTTTCGGCGTGGTGGCGATCGTCGTGGAAAACACTTCCAAGGTGCGGGCGGAGCGGCGGCTGCAGGGCGAGGGCGAGCGTCTGAGATTGATGTTCGACCAGGCGCCGGGCTTCATGGCGATGGTGACCGGACCGGACCATGTTTTCGAAATGGCGAACGGCGCCTATATGCGCCTTGTCGGCGGCCGCGAGCTGCTCGGTCGGCCGATCCGCGAAGCCCTGCCGGAAGTGGCGGAGCAGGGGTTTTCCGACCTGCTCGATGAGGTCCGCAGAAGCGGCCGTCCCCATCTCGGCCAGGGTGTGAGCGTGATGCTGGCGCGCCGGCCCGGCCAGCCGCCGGAAGAACGTTTCGTGGATTTCGTCTATCAGCCGATCGTCGACGACGCCGGCCAGCCGACTGGCATCTTCATCCAGGGCAGCGACGTCACCGATCTGAAGAAGGCTGAGATCGCGCTTCTCAAGGAGACCCGGCATCTCGAGGTGCTGAACCGGCTCGGGGCCGAACTTTCCGCCGAACTCGACCTCGAAAAGGTGGTGCAGATGACCACCGACGCCGGCGTCGAACTGACCGGCGCCCAGCTCGGAGCTTTCTTCTACAACGTCGTCAACGACCGCGGCGAGAGCTACATGCTCTATGCGCTGTCCGGCGTTCCCCGGTCGGCTTTCGCGAATTTTCCGATGCCGCGCAACACGGCCGTTTTCGCGCCGACATTCAGCGGCGAGGGCGTTATCCGCTCCGACGATATCATGGCGGACCCACGCTACGGCCGCAATGATCCGTATTTCGGCATGCCGAAGGGTCATCTGCCGGTGCGCAGCTATCTGACGGTTCCGGTGATCTCCCGCTCCGGCGAGGTGCTCGGCGGCCTTTTCTTCGGCCATGCCGAGCCGGCTCAGTTCCGTGAGGAGCATGAGCGGCTGGTGGTGGGAGCTGCCGGCCAGGTGGCGATCGCCATCGACAATGCGCGGCTTTTCCGCGCCGCGGAACGCGACCTGGCAGAACGCCAGCGCGCCGAAGAGGCGCTGCAGGTGCTGAACGCCGGCCTCGAACAGAAGATCGCCTCCGAGATCTCCGAACGCATGAAGATGGAGGAGGCGCTGCGCCAGAGCCAGAAGATGGAAGCGCTCGGCCAGCTGACAGGCGGCGTCGCGCATGACTTCAACAACCTGCTGCAGGTGATTTCCGGCAATCTTCAGCTTCTCGCCAAGGACGTTGCCAGCAACGAGCGCGCCGGTCGCCGGGTGGAGAATGCGCTTGCCGGGGTGCAGCGTGGTTCCAAGCTCGCAAGTCAGCTGCTCGCCTTCGGCCGCCGCCAGCCGTTGGAGCCGAAGGTCGTCAATATCGGCCGGTTCCTCACCGGCATGGAAGAGCTGCTGCGCCGGACGCTCGGCGAGGATATCGAGGTCGAGACGATCCGCTCCGGCGGCCTCTGGAATGTGCTGGTCGACCCGACCCAGATCGAGAATGCGCTCCTCAACCTCGCGATCAACGCCCGCGACGCGATGGAAGGCGGCGGCAAGCTGACGATCGAGGCGGGCAACGCTTTCCTCGATGACAATTACGTGCGCCAGCATGCGGACGTGCCGGCCGGCCAATATGTGATGCTGGCGGTGACCGACACGGGCACCGGCATGACGCCGGAGGTGATGGAACAGGTGTTCGAGCCGTTCTTCTCGACGAAGCCCATCGGCAAGGGCACCGGCCTGGGCCTCTCGATGGTCTACGGTTTCGTCAAGCAATCCGGCGGCCATATCAAGATCTACAGCGAGCTTGGACAGGGCACGACCGTCAAGATCTACTTCCCGCGCATCCAGCGCAGTGAGGATCTGGTGACCGACGCCGATTTCGGCCCGGTGACCGGCGGCACGGAAACCATTCTGGTGGCGGAGGATGACGAGCAGGTGCGCGCCACCGTCGTCGAGCTGCTCGGCGATCTCGGTTACGCGGTGCTGAAGGCGAAGGACGCTGCGGGTGCGCTGAGTATCATCGAAAGCGGCGTGCCGGTCGATCTTCTGTTCACCGATGTTGTGATGCCCGGGCCGCTGAAGAGCACCGAGCTTGCCAGGCACGCGCGCGAGCGGATGCCGGATATCGCCGTGCTGTTCACCTCGGGTTATACGGAAAACTCGATCGTGCACGGCGGCCGGCTCGATCCCGGCGTCGAACTGCTCTCGAAACCCTATACCCGCGAGGCCTTGGCGCGAAAGATCCGTCACGTGCTGAACGGCCAGCAGCATCGCAACCGGGTGAGGGCGTCTTTTGCAGCCAAGCCGCCCGCCGCGCCGATCGGGCCGCGGCCGGTTCTGCCGCGCTATTCCGTGCTGCTGGTCGAGGACGATTTCCTGATCCGCATGAGCGCGGCCGATCTGCTGGCCGAACTGGGGCACCAGGTTTCCGAAGCCTCGACCGCGGAGGAGGCGATTACCATGATCGAGGCGCGCAGCTTTGACGTTGTGGTCACCGATCTCGGCCTGCCGGGTCTTTCCGGCGGCGAGTTCGCACAACAGGCGCGCAAGCTATCTCCCGATGTCGGTATTGTATTCGCGACCGGCAACGACCGCATTCCGGACGAAGCGGCAGTAGAAGGCGCAGTACTTCTGAAGAAGCCCTACGGCAGCCAGGAGATCGCAATAGCCTTCGAGAAGATTGCGGTGCAGAAGGGCTGAGAACCAGTCGTCTCGCCCTCACCACCACGCGAAGAAATGCGACACTGGTCCGTGGCCGGTGCCGACGGTGAGGGTATCGGCGGCGGCGATTGCGCCGGCGAGATAGGTCTTGGCGACGGCGACCGCCTGCGCGGGCGAGGCGCCCTTTGCGAGCTCGGCTGCGATTGCGCTGGACAGCGTGCAGCCGGTGCCGTGGGTGTTTCTGGTCGCGGTGCGCTTGCCCTCGAACCAGTGGATGCCGGTAGCGTCCGCCAATACGTCCGGGCTGTCCTCGCCTTCCAGATGACCGCCCTTCACCAGGACGGCCTTGGGACCGATCTTCAACAACCGCTCAGCCTGGGCTGCCATCTCTTCGCGGGTCGTGGCGATCGTCTCGCCAAGCAGGGCTGCTGCTTCCGGCAGGTTGGGGGTGACGACGGTGGCAAGCGGCATCAGCTTGTAGGTGACGGCGTCCACCGCATCGAGCGCCAGCAGCGGCGAACCGCCCTTGGCGATCATCACCGGATCGAGCACGATCGGCACGGTATCGCGATAGGGGCGCAGCACGTCGGCAACCGCCTCGGCGATCTCGGCATTGGCGATCATGCCGATCTTCACCGCGTCGACGCGCACGTCGAGAAAAATGGTGCGGATCTGGTTTGCGACGAAGGCGGCGGGCACCGCATGCACCCCGGTGACGCCTTGGGTATTCTGAGCGGTCAGCGCGGTCAGCGCCGCCATGCCATAGGTGCCGCGGGCCGCAAAGGTTTTCAGATCCGCCTGGATGCCGGCGCCGCCGGAAGGGTCCGAACCGGCGATCGACAGGACATTCTTGATGCTCATGCGCGCGCCCTTTCGATTTCCGCGGCAATTCTGCGGGCTGCGGCTTCAGGATCGGGCTGGCCGCAGATAGCGGAGACGACCGCGATGCCCTTTGCGCCGGCGGCGAGTGCGAGGCCGGCATGATCCGCCTTGACGCCGCCGATCGCCACTGCCGGAACCGACGCCATGGCGACGATGCGCGCAAGCCCGTTGAAACCGATCGGCTGCTTGTGGTCGGGTTTGGTGCCGGTCGCAAAGACGGGACCGATGCCGACATAATCGATGATGGACGGATCCACCCGTCGCGCCAGGTCTTCGTTTTCGACCGAGAGGCCGAGGATCATGCCATGGCCGGCGCGCTGGCGCGCCATCGCCGCCACCATATCGCTCTGGCCGACATGCAGGCCTTCCGCTCCAATCACGATCGCTGCCTCCACGTCGTCGTTGATGATCAGGGGCACGCCGGTGCCTGCCAGCACCGCCTTCAGAGCCCGGCCGGTTTCGATCATCTTAGCTGTATCCGCCTGCTTGTCGCGGAGCTGGACGATGGTCGCGCCGCCGGCGACCGCCAGCCTTGCCGTCTCGACCATGCCGATGTCGCGGCAGAGATCCGGGTCGAGGACGAGGTAGACGGAAAGATCGAAGGTCTTTTTCATGCGGAAACGATCCTTGCCTTGGCATCGAGCGTCTCGCCGGTCAGCGCCGCGAGACGGTCGAGGAAGATCGGCGAGAAGAAGCCGGGACCGGAGGCGGTAAACGCCGCTTCCTCTCCCGCGACCGCGAACATGGCGAGTGCGGCGACCGTCGCCTCGAAGGGATCGTCCGTGCTTGCCGCAAAGGCGCCGACCAGGCAGGTGAGCGAGCAGCCGAGCGCGGTGACCCGCGGCATCAGGGCGGAGCCGCCAAGGATGCGGACCGAACGCCGGCCGTCGGTGACGAAATCCACCTCGCCGGTGACGGCCACCACGCAGGCCTGCCGCTGGGTGATGGCGATGGCGGAACTTTCGGCCGCCGCAACGCTGTCGCCGCTATCGACGCCATGGCCGCTCGACTGGCTGCCGGCCAGCGCGATGATTTCCGACGCATTGCCACGGATGACCGTGGGCTTCAGTTCGATGAGCTGGGCGACTGCCGCGCGACGATAGGCGGTGGCGTAATGGGCGACGGGATCGAGCACCCATGGCTTGCCAGCTTCCGTGGCGGAGGCGGCCGCGGCCTTCATGCCGGCCAGGAAATCCGGCGACAGGGTGCCGATATTGATCGTCAGGGCCGAAGCGATACGGGCGAATTCGCCGGCTTCTTCCTTGGTGTGTACCATGGCGGGCGAGGCGCCGGCCGCGAGCATCACGTTGGCTGCGATGTTCATCGCTACGAAATTGGTGATGTTCTGGACGAGCGGATTTTTCGCGCGCATCGCCGTCAACAGCTGGCCGGGGGTTTCCGCAAGGAGCGTTGTCGTCTGCATGTCTGCCTCGTTCGGCGGGGCAGGCGCGGGGCGCAATGTTGAACGCCCGGACGACTCCCTCCGCCAGCATGATCTGGTTCAGGTTCTAAGGGTGCTTCTCAGCCCGGCTCTGCCGGACGCCCCTGTCTTCACCATGGCTTACAGCAAAGAGAATGCGCTTCGCCAGTGATTTTTTCTGATTTTAGGCCTTGCAGCTCTAGTCGCTAGAGGTTGTAGAGACGGGGCTCGGTCCAAACGGGAAAGAGACGATGAGCGCCACGACACAGGCACGATACAAGGTTGGCGGCATGGATTGCGCCAGCTGCGCGACGAAGATCGACACCGCGGTTCGCCGCATGCCGGGCGTCGCGGACGTGTCCGTTTCGGTTGCGTCCGGCACGATGACGGTAAAGCACGACGGGACAGGCGATCTTGGCGCGATCGAGAAGAAGGTTGTCGGGCTGGGGTATACGCTGAGGGCGCTGGGTCAGAGGGCGCCGGCCAACGTCGGAGCGAGCGGCCCCCTCACCCCACCTCCGCTTCGCTCGGTGGACCTCTCCCCAAGGGGAGAGGAGGACGGAGACGGAGCGGCAAGTCTTCTTCTCCCCAGCGGGGAGAAGGTGGCCGCGGAGCGGTCGGATGAGGGGGAGGCCGGTCACGGCCAACATAGCCACGACGGTGGGCACGATCATTCCCATAACGACCACGCCACCAAAGAAATCGAAGACCTGCATGGCCACGATCACGGGCCGATGGACGGGCCGTGGTGGAAATCGGCAAAGGGCCGCCTGACCATCCTGGTCGGGTTCGTGTTGACGGCGGCTTACGGGCTCGGCCACCTCGTTCCCGCCTATGACACCTATATCTTCGCCGCCGCGATGTTGGTCGGCCTCGTGCCGATCGCCCGGCGCGCGATCATGGCAGCACTTGCCGGTACGCCGTTTTCGATCGAGATGCTGATGACGATCGCCGCCGTTGGCGCTGTCATCATCGACGCGTCGGAAGAGGCCGCCGCCGTGGTCTTCCTTTTCCTCATCGGCGAATTGCTGGAAGGGGTCGCGGCCGGCAAGGCGCGGCAGAGCATCCAGAGCCTGACGGCGCTGGTGCCGAAGAACGCGCTGCTCGAAGAAAACGGCCAGACCCGCGAAGTGCCGGCCGAGAGCCTTGCGGTTGGCGCGACCATCCTCGTGCGTCCCGGCGACCGCATTTCGGCGGACGGCGTCATCATCGCCGGCGAAAGCGCGATCGACGAAGCGCCGGTGACGGGCGAAAGCACGCCGGTTGCCAAGGGCATCGACGATACGGTGTTTGCCGGCACGATCAACGGCGATGCCGCTCTGCGGGTTCGGGTCACGGCAGCTGCCGAGGACAATACGATTGCCCGCGTGGTGCGGCTGGTCGAGGAGGCGCAGGAGAGCAAGGCCCCGACCGAACGCTTCATCGACCGGTTCTCGCGGTATTACACGCCGGGTGTCGTCGCCGTTGCCGCACTGGTCGCCATCTTGCCGCCGCTCGTTGTCGGTGCGTCCTGGAGCGAGTGGGTCTACAAAGGCCTGGCGATCCTCTTGATCGGCTGCCCCTGCGCGCTGGTCATCTCGACGCCGGCGGCAATCGCCGCATCGCTGTCGTCGGGTGCCCGCCGCGGCCTCTTGATGAAGGGCGGCGCGGTGCTCGAAACGCTCGGCAAGATCACCGCCGTCGCGCTCGACAAGACCGGCACGTTGACGGCCGGCAAGCCCCAGGTGACCGATGTCATCGCCTTCGGCCGCAATGCGGAAGACGTGCTGCGCTTGGCCGCCGCGCTGGAAACCGGCTCCAGCCATCCGCTCGCCGTCGCCATCCTTGCCAAGGCTGCCGATGACGAGGTGGAGATCCCGGCTGCGACAGATGCCCGGGCGCTCGGCGGCAAGGGCGTCACGGCGATTGTCGAAGGCCAGGAGGTATTCTTCGGTTCGCCGAAGGCCGCAGTCGAACGCGTTTCGCTGCCGATGGCGCACGGCCGGCGGATCACCGGCCTCAACGACGAAGGCAAGACCGTCTCGGTGCTGATCGTCGGCGGGCTCCTTGCCGGTGCCGTCGCCATGCGCGACGAACCGCGTCCCGACGCCAGGGAGGGCCTGAAGGCGCTAACCGATGCCGGCATCAGGATCGTGATGCTGACCGGCGACAATGCCCGCACCGCGGCCGCGATCGGCAAGGACCTCGGCATCGAGGTGCGTGCCGAGCTAATGCCGGAAGACAAGAGCCGCATCGTCGGCGAGCTGAAAAGCCAGGGTTTCGTGGTCGGCAAGGTTGGCGACGGCATCAACGACGCGCCCGCACTTGCCGCCGCCGATGTCGGCATCGCGATGGGCGGCGGCACCGACGTGGCGCTCGAAACCGCTGACGCCGCAACGTTGCACGGTCGGGTCGGCGACATCGCCGCCATGATCGAACTGTCGAAGCGGACGATGCGCAATATCTACCAGAACATTACCATCGCGCTCGGCCTGAAGGCCGTCTTCCTGGTCACGACCATTTTGGGCATCACCGGCCTGTGGCCGGCGATCCTCGCGGACACCGGCGCGACGGTGCTGGTGACGATCAATGCGTTGCGGCTGCTGCGGGTGAAGGCGGTTTAAGTGGCAGCGATGCCCCCTCATCCGGCTGCCGCCACCTTCTCCCCGCTCGCGGGGAGAAGGGATAGGAAGCGCCGTATGCCCCTCCCTTGGACATCTCATTGATTGAGACCTAGCCGCCTGCGTCCTTCGTCCCGTCTTGACGGGGAGAAGGACGCAGGCGGCAGCCGGATGAGGGGCAGATCTGAAGGTGACGCGCCTTCTCAAAGCGTCGGTGCCAAAACCGCGAAAGCCTCGTATGGCTTCAGCATCAGGTTTTCACCCAGCCGGTCGACCGGTTCATAGTTCGAGATCAGGCACTCGCCTGGCATCCTCAATTCGCCCGGCAGTTCGACGGACACCTCGTGGGCCCTGAAATTGGCAACCACCACCAAACGCTCCCCATCTAGCGTTCGCGAGTAGACGAACACGTCCGGATGGCTGTCGAGCCAGCTCTGATAAATCCCATAGACGATCACCGGGTGACGTTTCCTGAGCGCGATCAGCTTGCGATAATGGTTCCAGATCGACTTTTCGTCGGTCATTTCGCGCTCGGCATTGATCGTCGGATAATTTGGATTGACCTCGATCCACGGCACGCCCGTGGAAAAGCCGCCATAGGGCGCGGCGCTCCATTGCATCGGGGTGCGGGCGTTGTCGCGGGCGTTTTCGTTGGCGCCCTTGATGAATTCCTCGGGCGACAAGCCGGCTTCGATATGGAGGCGGTGCATGTTGAGCGTTTCGATGTCGCGATACTGCTCGATTGTCGTGAACGGCACATTGGTCATGCCGATCTCCTCGCCCTGGTATATGAAGGGCGTGCCCTTCATCAGGTGCAACACGGTCGCCAGCATTTTGGCCGATTCTGCCGGATAGCCGGTCGCATCGCCATATTTGGAGACAGCGCGCGGCAGGTCGTGATTGCCCCAGAAGAGCGAATTCCAGCCGTCGTCCGACAGCGCGTATTGCCACTTGCCGAGCACCGATTTCAGTTTCACCAGGTCGAACGGTTTCGACCGCCATTTGCCGAATATCTCATCCCATTGCTGGGTCACATGCTCGAACTGGAAGACCATCGACAGTTCGTGGCGGTTGCGGCCGGAATAGAGGAGAGCCGAACCGGGTGTCGCGCTCCAGGTCTCGCCGACGGTCAGGATATCGCGATTGCCGAATGTTCTGCGGTTCATTTCCTGCAGGTAGTCGTGCAGGTGCGGACCGTCGTGGACGATTTCCTGGTCCACCTGCTTGCCGATATAATCGATGACATCCATGCGGAAACCGGCAATGCCGCGCTCCAGCCACCAGTTCATCATCTTGTAGATCTCGGCGCGGACCGCGGGGTTTTCCCAGTTGAGATCCGGTTGGCGGGTCGAGAACAGGTGCAGGTAATATTCACCGCTCAGTGGATCGAGCGTCCAGGCCGGCCCGCCGAAGGAGGACTTGAGGCTGTTGGGCGGCCCGCCGTCCGGGGCCGGTTTGCGCCAGATGTAGAAATCGCGGAACGGGTTGCCCGGCCCCTTGCGGCTCTCGAGAAACCACGGATGTTCGTCCGACGTGTGGTTGACGACGAGATCGAGGACGATGCCCATGCCCCGGTTCCGCGCCTCCGATACCAGCCTGTCGAAATCGGCAAGCGTGCCGAATTCCGGGGCGATGTCCTGGTAATCGGAAATATCGTAGCCGTTGTCGTCCATCGGCGACTTGTAGATCGGCGATAGCCAGATCACGTCGATGCCGAGGGATTTCAGATAGTCCAGCTTTGAGGTGATGCCGGGGATATCGCCGACGCCGTCGCCGTTGAGATCGCAGAAACTGCGCGGATAGACCTGATAGACGGTGGCGGTGTGCCACCATTTGCGTTCTATCGGCAATTCAGCCTGCTTGATCGCTGCGGCAAGCTGATCCTGAAAGTCGTTCATCGAAACCTCCCTGCCTCTTAAACCTGTTCGAACGCGAGAGCGCGGGCGGGGTTCCTCACCCCGGCGGCAACAACTCCTCGGATGGAACATCGTGACTCGCTGCGGGTTAGACCAGTGGGAAACCGCAAGAAAAGGAGACCCTTCATGAGCAGCAAACTTCCCCCGACGCCCCCGGAAAACCTGAGCCACAAGGGCTCAGGCGAACAGTCTCATACGTCTGATATTAAACCCAGCAAGCTCCAGGCGGCGAACGATCCCGGCAAGCAGGGCCAGCAAGGCAATACCAAGGTCAACACGACCCACCAGGGTTATCAGCAGGACCGATAGGGAGTTCATGATGTCGACATCGCAGAAGACACCCGCAAGCATCCGCCAGGGCGGACCGGGCGCGTCCCATGAAAACGCCCCCGATGCAAAAAAGGGTGTGCCGCTCGACGTGAAGAAGCCACCGGCCGACGACGACCTGCGCTCCAAGAGCCGGGTCTCGGGCGGCGGCGGCGAACGCGACAGCCACCACACCCACGATGCGAAGAAGAAGGGGGGACAGGTGAACACGGCGCACTGATCCGTCGCTTCGGACCGGATGAAGAAACGCCCTCCCGGAGTGCCGGCAGGGCGTTTTAGTTTGACCAACCGCCGGTTGAGATCGAGCCATACTGGCGCTGTGGCAGATTTAACCTCCCGTTAACCATGGGTGGCTAAAAATGCAGGTGCGCGAATGACTGCGCGCCTAACCTCTGTGGGATCAACATGTACGTTGTATCGGTGCTCGACAATGGCGACCAACGGACCTTCGTGTCCGAAAGCCTGAAAATTTTAGACCGGATCGTCTACGCCACCATCTGTGGTTCTCCAAAGCAGTTCCTGCTTTCACAGGTCGTCGATATCGTCCCGGTCGACGCAAAACCTACCAAAGCTCCAACGACACGCAACGTCGCCTCGCTGATCCAATAGTCCCCTCAGACTGGACTGGACCGAGAGCGAAAACCCTTCATCGCCGTGAGCGGCCCACAGGCGCGTCCTTGACCATAGGCCATGGACGGACCCGCCGATGGCCTGTTCGCGCGCGCCTGCTCACGTTGGCTGCAACCGATCACACACGGGGTCGCAGCCACGGAGGGCTCGCCGGCCAATGTCGGCGAGCTTCAATTCGCCACGCCCCAGAAGAGCTGGATCGTTACTCTGCAGCATCGGCCTGCTCGGCCGCTATAGCTTCCCCCTTCGCTTCCTTCTTGCGGCCCGCGAGCACGTCGCCGGCCGTCCCGGACAGGCGGAAGAATGAGAAACACGAGGATGCGGAAATGATTGCGATGATGATGAAGGACATCGCGAAGGCGAAGTTGGTCAGCGTCTCGGAGCTGCCGGAAAAATAGTGCAGGAGCATGGCCGACATCGCGACGCCGGTACTCTGGGCGATGCGCTGCGCCATCTGCGACAGCGACGTCGCGTGGCTCATCTCCGAGTCTTCGGTTTCCGCGAATGTCAGCGTGTTCAGCGATGTGAACTGCAAGGCCCGGAAGAAGCCGCCGAGCAGAATGATGGCCACCATGACCATCGGCGCTGTGCCGGGCGTGAAAGTGGCGAGCAGCGCCATCGAGGCGCTGGCGATCAATGCGTTCCAGAAGAGCACGCTGCGGAAGCCGAAACGACGCAGGATTCGCCTCGTCATGGTTCGCATGCCGAAGGCGCCGATCGTCGAGACGAAGGTGATGGCGCCCGATTGCAGCGGCGTATAGCGGAAAACCTCCTGCATCAGCAGCGGCAGCATGAAAGGCAGGGCGCCCATGCTGATCCGGAACAGCGAACCGCCGGTGACGCTCGATCGGAACGTGGGATATCGAAAGAGTTTGAGGTCGAGGATGGCATTTTGCGTTTTGCGTGCATGGCGGATGTAGAGGCCAAGCAGGGCAACGCCGCCCACAACCAGGACCAATGCGCTGGAATTCATGCCGCGGGCGAAGGAATCGAACCCGAAGATGACCGCGCCGATCCCGGCACCGGTGAGGATGAAGCCGGGGAAATCGAAGGAGGTGCGCTCCGTCGGCGGGATTTTTTCGATGAGCGCAAGCGTCAGGATGATCGCCACGATGCCGACCGGCAGGTTGATCCAGAAGATCCAGTGCCAAGAGCTGACGCCGGTGATGAAGCCGCCGAGCAGCGGGCCGATCGCGGGGCCGATCACGGCCGGCATGCTCATCAGCACCATGGCGGACACCAGTTCCTCGCGCGGCACCGAGCGCACCAGGATCAGCCGTGCCGTCGGCAGCATCAGCGCGCCGCCGAAACCCTGCAGCGCGCGTGCTGCGATCAGCATGGTGAGGGTGGTCGAGGCGGCGCAGAGCAGCGAGGCGAGGGTGAACAGCGCGATTGCCAGGCAGAACACCCGCCGGGCGCCGAAACGGTCGGCGAGCCAGCCGCTCAAGGGCAGGAAGACACCCAGCGAGAGTACGTAGACGGTGATCGTCGAATGCAGCGCCAGCGGCGGCTCGCCGAGTGCGTCGGCAATCGTCGGCAGGGCCGTGGCGATCGCAGTCGAATCGATCTGCTGCATGATGAGCGCCGATGCGACGATCAACGGCACGGTCTTGCGGGTGTCCAATTCGGTCGCTTTCGGTTCAAGTCGTTGTTCGGTAAGCCCGGTTCCTGGCAGGCCACCAAACCGCGCGGCCACCGATGGTGTTTCCGCTTGCTTCAGTCGTCGTCACGTGTTCTTCTATATGGAACGTCGGTCCATAAACAGAATATTCCCTTGGATATCGGGCTGTCAACGGCGCTTTTGTCACTGCCGCGTTGACGGCGTCCGGATGCACGCCGGCCGATTGCGTGGGAGCGACAACTGAAATGAAGACGGTGGGGACATGAAGATCACGGGAGCGCAGGACGAGGACCAGCGGAAGGGCCGCCTCTCTTCGGTCTCGATGGCGATCCGCATCCTCAAAGCCTTCGAGGGTGACGATGCGGAGATCGGCATCACCGAGCTCGCCCGCCGTCTCGGCATTGCCAAGAGCACCGTGCATCGCCTGGTGGTGACGCTGATGGCGGAGGATTTCCTCGAGCAGAATCGCGACACCGGTCGCTACCGGCTGGGGCTCGAACTTTTCGGGCTCGGTTCGCTGGTGCGCAATCGCATGGACCTTTCCACCGAGGCGCGCACGCTGCTGATGGATCTCAGGCAGGAGACGGACGAGACGGTGCTGCTCGGCGTGCCGGCCGGGCCGGAGATCATGTATGTCCGCGTCCAGCCGTCCCGGCAGGCGGTGCGCATCAGCGCGGAAATCGGCATGCGCGCGCCCTATCATTCGACGGCTGCCGGCCGCGCAATTCTCGCCTTCCAGCCGGAAAACCGCATCGCTGCCCTTGTCGGGGCTACCCTGCCGCTCAGGACCCCAAAAACCGTCACCGATCCCGACAAGCTGCAGAAACTGCTCGGCAATGTCCGCCGCCTCGGTTTCGCAGTGGAAGACGAGGAGAACGAACTCGGCATGCGCGCCATCGCCGCACCCATCCGCGACGCCCAGTCGGACGTGGTCGGCGCCGTCGCCATCGCCGGTCCCGTCCAGCGCCTGTCGCTGAAGAATCTCAACGCTTTTGCCGAACCGCTGCTCGTCGCGGCACGGGCGGTCTCTGCCCGTCTCGGGCATCGCGGCGCGCTCGCAGGCGGCGACGCCTGACGGACAGCAGCGGTGACGATTTAATGCTCCAGAAGGGTTGCCTCGGGTCGGACCTGCTCTAGGTCACTCATTGAACCGTTCGGTTCGATCACATCGGCGCACGTCGTTTCGGCGCGTCACCGACCTTTTCTCTCCGGGGAGGTCTCTTATGGAAACCCACTGTCTTAAGCGCCCCACGCGGCGCCAATTCCTTTCTTCCGTCGCTTTTACCGTTCTCGCCAGCAGCGCCGCACCGGTGATGGCGCGCAGCATTTCCGGAAGCCTTCCCTGGGAGGCGCGTTCCGCCGATCCGCCGGTACAGGTCAAGCCCGGGGGCTGGCTGTTCTTCACGCTCGAGGAGGCGCAGACGATGGAAGCGGTCGCCGATCGGCTGGTGCCGGCGGACGATCTGTCGCTCGGCGGCAAGGATGCCGGCTGTGTGCTTTATCTCGACCGGCAGCTGGTGGGATCCTACGGCACGTCGAGCCGGCTCTACACAAAGGGCCCGTTCATGCCCGGCCTGCCGACGCAAGGGTACCAGGCGCCTGACACGCCGGCCCAGCGCTACCGATCCGGGATTGCCGCGCTCAACGCGTTCACCCGCGAAAACAAGGGTGGCCGGCGCTTTGCCGAGCTCGCCCCTGATGAGCAGGACGCCGTGCTGAAGGATCTCGAAGCCGGCAAGATCACCCTGCCGAACAAGGTGGATGCCAAGTCCTTCTTCAACCTGATGCTCGCCAACGTGATGGAAGGCTTCTTCGCCGACCCGATCTATGGCGGCAACAAGGACATGGCCTCGTGGAAGATGCTGGGCTTTCCCGGCGCGCGATACGATTACCGCGACCACGTTTCCAAACACAACCAACCCTATCCCCTGCCTCCGGTTTCGATCGCAGGCTCGACGGAATGGATGACCAGGTAGGGACTGAAAAATATGACTACTATTCTACCTCGCAAGGACGCCGTGATTGTCGGCCTTGGCTGGACAGGCGCGATCCTCGCTCATGAACTGACCGAGGACGGGCTCGACGTCGTGGCGATCGAACGCGGTCCGTGGCGCGATACGGCCACCGATTTCAACATCGGTTATGCCCAGGACGAACTTCGCTACGGCATCCGCCGTGACCTCTTCCTGCAGCCGGCCGTCGAAGCGATGACGATGCGCAACAACACTTCGCAGACGGCGCTGCCGATGCGCGACTACGGCTCCTTCCTGCCCGGCAACGGGGTGGGCGGCGCCGGTGTTCACTGGAACGGCCATACCTGGCGGTTCTGGGACAGCGACTTCCAGATCGCCGACCACCTGAGGGACCGCTACGGCGCAACCCGGATCCAGGACCTGCAATTGCAGAACTGGGGCGTGACCGGCGCCGAGATGGAAAAATCCTTCGACCGCTTCGAATATCTCGCCGGCATTTCCGGCAGGGCCGGCAATATCAACGGCCGGATCCAGGAGGGCGGCAATCCTTTCGAGGACCCGCGCTCGCGCGACTATCCGCTGCCGCCGCTGCAGATGACCTATGCGCCGACGCTGTTTGCCGAAGTGACCAGGTCTTTGAACCTGCACCCGTTTCCGACGCCGGCGGCCAACCTTTCCAAGGACTATATCAACCCGCTCGGCATCGCCATGGGCCAATGCACGATGTGCGGTTTCTGCGAACGCTTCGGCTGCGCCAACTATTCGAAATCCTCGGCCCAGACGACCATCCTGCCGGTGCTGATGAAAAAGAAGAATTTTGAGGTCCGCACCGACTCGGAGGTTCTGCATGTGGATCTCGACGTCTCGAAGAATCACGCCCGCGGCGTCACTTATGTGAACACCTCGGGCGAAGAGTTCTTCCAACCGGCCGATATCGTGCTGCTCTGCGCCTATGGTCTCCACAATGTCCGGCTGATGATGCTCTCCGGTATCGGCGAGATCTACGATCCGAATACCGGCGAGGGGACTGTCGGGCGGAACTACTGCTACCAGACCAATGCCGGCGCGCAGGTGTTCTTCGACGACAAGAACTTCAATCCGTTCGTCGCTGCCGGCGCGCTCGGCCAGACGGTGGACGACTTTAACGGCGATGCCTTCGACCATGGGCCGCTCGATTTCGTCGGCGGCGCGGGCATCAACTGCATTCCCTCGAACGGCCGGCCGATCCAGACCCGTCCGACCCCGCCCGGCACGCCGCGCTGGGGCAGCGACTGGAAGAAGGCGACTGTCAAATCCTACAAGTCGACGCTCGGCTTTTCCTCGCAAGGGTCGAGCTACCCGACCCGCGGCAATTATCTGGATCTCGATCCGACCTATACGGACCGGTTCGGGCGGCCGCTCTTGCGCTTCACCTTCGATTTCCCGGATAACGACATCCGCATGTCGAACTGGGTCTCGGACCGGATGGAGGAGATCGCCAAGGCCTTCGGCGGCAGGCAATACACCAATACCCGCCGCAAGAAGGGCTGGGATTCGGTGCCCTACCAGAGCACCCACAATACCGGCGGGGCGATCATGGGCACGGACCCCAAGACCAGCGCCGTCAACAAGTACCTGCAGAGCTGGGACGTCGCCAACGTCTTCGTCATCGGCGCTTCCGCCTTCGCCCACAATGCCGGCAAGAACCCGACCGGCACCGTGGGGGCGCTCGCCTATCACACGGCGGATGCGATCCGCCAGCAATATCTCCGCAACCCGGGCCAACCTCTGGTGTCGGCATGAGCAGGATCGTCTTTTCCCTCACCCTTGCCGCAACCGCCCTCTCGGCAGGCCTGGCGCTTGCCCAGGCTCCCGACCAGGCGGACCAGATCATCCGCGGTCGTTACCAGGCGATCCTCGGCGATTGCGCCGCCTGTCACACCGCGCCGGGGGCAAAACCGCTCTCCGGCGGGCTGCCGCTCGAAACGCCCTTCGGCCAGATCATTCCGCCGAACATCACCCCCGACAAGGCGACCGGCATCGGCAACTGGACGGAGGCGGATTTCCGCAGCGCCCTGAAGACCGGCATCGGCCATGACGGCAAGCGGCTCTACCCCGCCATGCCCTATCCGGCCTATACCAGGATGACCGACAGGGACATCGGCAATCTCTGGTCCTATCTCAGGACCGTCGATCCGGTCTTCAATCCCGTCGAAGCCAACCAGTTGCCGTTCCCGTTCAACATCCGGCTGTCGATGATGGGCTGGAACATGCTGAACTTCACGCCGGGCGAATTCCAGCCCGATCCGTCGAAATCGGCCGAATGGAACCGCGGCGCCTATATCGTCCAGGGGCCTGGCCATTGCGGCACCTGCCATTCGCCCAAAACCGCGCTCGGGGCGGACGAGACCAGCGAGCCGTTGCAGGGTGGTTCGCTGCAGGGATGGTATGCGCCCAACATCACCGGCAACAGCTATGTCGGCATTGGCAGCTGGAGCGAGGAGGAGATCGTCCGGTACCTGAAGACCGGCACCAACGGGCATACGATCGCTTCGGGCCCGATGGCGGAGGCGATCCAGGCCTCGACCTCGCTGATGACCGACGCGGACGTGCACGCGATCGCCACCTACCTCAAGAGCACCGAGGGCGGTCCGACGCAGAAACCGCAGCCGATCCCGGCAAGCGATGCGCGGATGAAGGTGGGGGCGGCGATCTATCACGACACCTGTTCGGCCTGCCATGGCGGCGACGGCAAGGGGGCGAACCAGCTTTTCCCGGCACTCGCCGGCAGCTCGATCGTGCAGCAGCCGAGTGCGGAGACGTTGACGCGGCTGGTGTTGCAGGGCAGCCAGGCGGTGCATACGCCTGAGGCGAAAACGACACCCGCCATGCCTTCGCTCGGCTGGCGCCTGACCGACGCGCAGGTGGCCGCGGTGCTCACCTATGTCCGCAACAGCTGGGGCAATGCCGCGCCTTCGGTCGGGGCATCGGATATCGGGGCGCAGAGGTAAAAGCGTTCGTCCTCGGCTATATTTGACGTATACCCCTCACCCTTCCCTTCTCCCCGCTTGCGGGGAGAAGGGAAGGCAGTCGGATGAGGGGCAATTGCCGAGCCACAACCTTCATTTCCCCGCTTCACGCGCCTCTATCTGCCGGCTACAACTCCATTATTCCGTTCTGCAATTTTGGATTTGAGAACCATGGCCGATAGCGTTACCGATCGTTTCCTCCGTTATGTCGTCATCGACACCCAGTCGGATGCCAAGTCTCCCTCCCAGCCGTCGACGATGAAGCAGAAGGATCTCGGCCGGCTGCTGGTCGAGGAAATGCTGGCGATCGGCATTACCGATGCGCATCTCGACGAGCACGGCTATATCTACGGGACGATCCCGGCCACGACGTCGAAGAACAACGTGCCGGTGATCTGCTTCTGCGCTCATATGGATACGGCGCCCGATTTCACCGGCACCAACGTCAAGCCGCAGATCGTCAGGAACTATCAAGGCGGCGATATCCAGCTCACCGGCGACAAAAGCCAGCTGATCCGGGTGTCCGAACATCCGGTGCTGAAAGACCAGATCGGCAACGACATCATCACCTCTGACGGCACCACGCTGCTCGGCGCCGACGACAAGGCGGGCATTGCCGAAATCATGTCGGCGGCCGAATTCTTCATCAACAACCCGGACGTCAAGCACGGCGCGATCCGCATCCTTTTCACCACCGACGAGGAGATCGGCCGCGGCGTCGACAAGGTGGACCTCGCAAAGCTCGGTGCCGATTTCGGCTATACGCTGGATGGCGAGACGGCCGGCACGATCGAGGACGAGACGTTTTCGGCCGATGCGGTGGAGATCGCCATCAAGGGCGTCGCCATGCATCCGGGCTTCGCCTTCGGCAAGATGGAAAACGCCATCAAGATCGCCGGCGGCATCGTCGCCAGATTGCCGAAGGACATGACGCCGGAGACCACCAAGGGCCGCGACGGCTTCATCCATCCGACCGGCATGACCGGCGTGATGGAAAAGGCGAACCTCTCCTTCATCATCCGCGATTTCACCGAGGAGGGCCTGAAGACCAAGGAGACCCTGCTCGAGGAGATCACCAGGCAGGTGATCGCCGACTATCCGGGCTCGACCTACACCTTCACCATCAAGGAACAGTACCGCAACATGAAGGTAGTGCTCGACCAGCATCCGGGCATCGTCGATTACGCGGTCGAGGCGATCAGCCGGGCCGGGATGACCCCGGTGCGCGGCAGCATCCGCGGCGGCACGGACGGCTCGCGCCTCTCCTTCATGGGCCTTCCCTGTGCCAACCTCTTCGCCGGCGGCCACGCCTTCCATTCCCCGCGGGAATTCGTCAGCAGCCAGGACATGGAACTGGCGGTGAAGACGGTGGTGGAGCTTGCAAAATTGTGGGAGGAGCGGGCGTAAGCGCACTTGAGCGTCTATCAAGACAATAGGAAGCCGGTGTATTCCTGAAGAGGGGGGCGATGCGGCTTCCTTATTCTGCTATCGCAAGTTACGTGCAAGCCATTCCCGCTAACCTCGGAAATTGCATCTCCGCCGCTGGTGATGTGTTGCGATCATTTTGATCACAACGTCGCTTGGTCCGGAAAACCTGGACACGGGGGTAAGATGACGACGATTGGCAGTTCGATGCTTGGCGTAACCAATACATACGCGCTCAAGCTTCTGCAGGGTGCGGAAACGCCTGCTACTGTGGGCACGAAACCCAGGGCTTCGGAGAACCCATCTTCGCCAGCAACCTTGCTCGACGGCGCAGGAAGCAGCGATGTCAGTGAGTTTATCTATGATGCTTTCGGGAAGTTCTCGACCGCTCCCGATCTCGACGATGTCATCGGGTTGCCGCCGCCGTCAGCGGAGCAAATTGCCGATCCAACGGCGAGCAATCACCCCAGCAAAGTAAAGTTCGAAATCAAGATCGGCGATGTTGTCCTAGCACGAATCTATGAAGGCGGCGTGGCGGAACTTGCCGACGGCTTCGACTATTCCTCCATCGGCTTCGACACCGAGGAGGCAGGTCTTGAAGGAATGGCCCTGGCCCAGGATAGGACCGCCCGCATCCTTAAATTCTTCGCCGAGTTGACATTCGACGTCACAGCTTTTGGCCCCGATGGTGCACCAGTCGTTCCCGCGCCCGAAGTGGAGAGTCCGGTCAATGAAGGCGAGGCCGATGGCCCAGACATGTCCGCAAATAAGCTGCTGCTTTCGCTCATGCTGGAAGCTGATCGCTTTCAGAGCGCGGTAGAGGTCCGGAAAGATTCGACATCCAAGGATCAGGTTGATCGAACCCATGTTCCCGAGAACATGACCGAAGAGGACGTTGCGGCGCTCAGCGACAGTGAGTATCTGTCGCTCCTAAAGGGAACTATCGCCGGGATGATCGATGACTGGTATGCCCACCTTCGCAGCATCTCCATGCAGGAACCCTACACCTATTCTCCAGTGGTGACGGCCGTATCTGAGCCAGCGGGTTGATGCATTCTCCGTTCATGACCCCTCGGATCGTGCCCGCGTTGCCACCGCAAAGATATACCCAAATTGGTCAATGCCGAGCAAGGACAATACCCGGCGGGATGTGCTTTAAAGTTGGTGAGGCATCTCCTGTTGCCTCCGGTCAACAGACAAGGGATCCTCGCGCTATCCTGCGGGGTCCTTGTCTGTCCTTGAACGCGCCGCATTTTCCGCTTAGAAAACCGCCATCTGCAGCACCAACAGGACGGTGGACCATGGACCTCAACCGAAACGCAACGCCGCTTTGCCTTGCCATTCGGGAATCCGTCCATGCCTTCCATTACGCTTGCAAACCTTTCATGGTCCACGCCTGACGGCCGGCCGCTTTTTTCCCATCTGAACCTCAGCTTCGGGCCTGAACGCGCCGGCCTTGTCGGGCGCAACGGCGTCGGCAAGACGATGCTTTTGAAGCTGATCGCCGGCGAACTGACGCCCGCATCCGGCACGGTCTCCGTCTCTGGCAGCCTCGGCGTGCTGCGCCAGAGCGTGCAGGTCGCGCCCGGCGAAACGATCGCCGACCTCTTTGGCACGCGCGATGCGCTGGCCACCCTTGCTCGCGCGGAAGCGGGCGAGGCATCCGCCGAGGAACTCGCCAATGCCGACTGGATGCTGGAAGCGCGCATGGCGGAAGCGCTGGCGCGGGCAGGCCTCGATGCGGATGCGAACACGCCGCTCGAAACGCTGTCGGGCGGCCAGCGCACCCGCGCAGGGCTGGCGGCGCTGATCTTCGCCGAGCCGGATTTCCTGATCCTCGACGAACCCACCAACAATCTCGACCGAGACGGCCGCCGGGCGGTGATCGACCTGCTCGCCGGCTGGCGCGGCGGGGCGATCATCGTCAGCCATGATCGCGAGCTTCTGGAAACCGTCGATGCGGTCGTCGAATTGACCTCGCTCGGTGCCACCCGTTATGGCGGCAACTGGAGCCGATACCGGGAGCGCAAGGTGCTGGAACTGGCCGCCGCCGAGCACGATCTCACTGATGCCGAAAAGCGGATGGCGGAGGTCAACCGTGTGGCGCAGGAAACCGCGGAGCGCAAGGCGCGCAAGGACAGAACCGGCAAGAAGAAGGCCGCCAAGGGCGACATGCCGCGCATCGTCGCCGGCGGCATGAAGCGGCGGGCGGAAAACACCAGCGGCGACAACGCCCGGCTTGCCGAGCGGCTGCGAACCCAGGCGGCCGACGACATCTCAGTTGCGCGTGAAAAGATCGAGATCCTCCAGCCGCTCTCCATGACGCTGCTGCCGACCGGCCTGCCGGCGAGCCGGGTCGTGCTCCGGATCGACAATGTCACCGCCGGTTACGAGATTGAAACGCCGGTCCTGCGTGACCTCTCCTTCGAGATCACTGGGCCGGAACGCATCGCCGTCACCGGTCCGAACGGTTCGGGAAAGACGACGCTGCTGTCGCTGATTTCGGGCAGCCTGTTGCCGTTCTCGGGCACGGTGCGGGTGCCGGTCAGATCCGCGATGCTCGACCAGCGGGTGAGCCTGCTCGATCCGGCGCTGTCGATCCGCGACAATTTCCGGCGGCTCAATCCGCAGGCGGACGAAAATGCCGGCCGCGCGGCGCTCGCCCGGTTCATGTTCCGCGCCGATGCCGCGCTGCAGGTGGTCGGCACGCTGTCGGGCGGACAGATGCTGCGGGCGGGGCTCGCCTGCGTGCTTGGCGGACTGGCGCCGCCGTCGCTGCTGATCCTCGACGAGCCGACCAACCATCTGGATATCGATTCCATCGCCGCGGTCGAGGCCGGATTGCGCGCCTATGACGGCGCGCTGCTGGTTGTCAGCCATGACGAGGTGTTTCTGGAGGCGATTGGCATCACCCGCCGGCTGGAGTTGGGCTAGAACCGGTCAGGCGGCTGGCGAACCGGTCAGCGCCTCGGTCGTCACCAGATTGACGTCGGCCTCGGCGAACTGGGCATTGTAGCGGCGGATGATGGCGGCGGCGCTCTCCTGCGGCTGATCGAGCGTGCTGTGGGCGTCGGAAACCACCGTCACCTTCAGCCCGGCCGCGATCGCCCCCTGCACCGTGCCGGCGACGCAGAAATCCGTCTGGGCGCCGAGGATCACCACTTCCGGCGCACCCTGGTTCTCGATCCAGGCGCCGAGTTCCGGATTGCTGAACGAGTCCCGGACGGTCTTCGAGAAGGTCGGCTCGTCGTCCCGCTGGCCGAGCGCCGGCCAGACGGGCCAGCCGGGCTCTCCCGGCGCCAGCGGATCGCCCTCCGGCCCGTCATGGCGCACGAAGGCGATCGCCCGGCCTTCGCGCCGCGCCCAGTCGATCACCTTTCGGGCGCGCTCGGTCAGCAGATCCGCCTCGTGCAGGGGCGGCTCGACAAGGCCGTCGAACATATTGGTCTGCAGGTCGATGATGATGACCGGCGCTTTTTCCGCGGATGTGCTGGACATGGGGTTGCCTCCATTGAAGACAGGGAAATTGCCGGATTCCCTCCGGATTTCAACCCATATCTTCGCGCTGAGGGCGCGATCGCTCGAGGATAAGGTCAACCGCCGGTCAGCCTGGAAGGGCAATCCGGGAACTTCGGCGCGGAAAACAATCCTACCTTAGCAGCCCTTGGCCGCCGTCCACATAGATCGGGGTGCCCGTCACATGCCGGGAGCGGTTGGAGGCGAGGAAGGCGATGACTTCGGCGACGTCCTCGCTTTTTCCCGGCCGGCCGTCGCTGATCGGGACCTGGCCCTCCGGCCATTCCACCGGGATTGCGGTTTCCTGCGCGTGGCGGAGCTTGGTGTTGTCGCCGATATTGGTTTCGATCTCGCCGGGGCAGACGGCGTTGACGCGGATGTGGTGCTTGCCGAGTTCCAGCGCCAACTGCTGCACCATCGCCACTTGCGCGGCTTTCGTGGCGGTATAGGCGGTGGCGCCGGGTGTCGTGAAGGTGCGGTTGCCGTTGATCGAGGAGACGACGATGATCGAGCCGGCGCCCTGTGCCTTCAGATGCGGCACGGTGAGATGCAGCGTCAGATAGGTGCCGCGCAGGTTGACGGCGATCGTCCTGTCGAACTCTTCCGGCTTCAGGTCGTCGATCGGCGCCCAGACGCCGTTGATGCCGGCATTGGCGACGACGATGTCGAGCCGCCCGAATTTTCCGGCAAGCCGATCGATCGCTGCGCGCATCCGGCTCTCGTCGGAAACGTCGGCTTCGAGCACCAGCGCTTCTCCGCCGGCCTTCTCGATCTCTCGGGCAGTCTTTTCGATCTCGGTTCTCGTATGGCCGAGCAGGGCGACCTTTGCGCCTTCCGCAGCAAGTTTCATCGCCGCCGCCTTGCCGATGCCCGAACCTGCCCCGGTTACCAGAGCCACCTGATTCTTGAGTTCCATGAGCCCATCCTGTCGTCGGATCGCGGCTTCTGCCGCGCAAAAACGAACGGCAAGGGATGGCGCAAGGTTCCCGGGATCAGGACGGATATCGCTCGTCGAGGATGCGCAGGCCTTCCGCGAATTTCGAACCGTCGCCGCCCATCTGGCGCATCTGGGCAAGATTATCGGTGAGGTCGGCGCGCTTCACGGGCCGGGCAAGCGGGTTTTCGATCGAGCGGCGGACGAAGGCGAAATATTCCTCGCCGTCGCGTTTGCTCATCGCGTCCACGGCATCGACGACCGCTTTTGAAAAGCCTTCTTCGCGCAGCCGCTCGAACGTCCAGCCAGGGCCTTTCTCGACCACATCATGCAGCCAGGCGATCTGTTTTTCGTCCTCGCCGGCCACGTTTTCGGCGACGCGCCTGACATGGTCGATGAACGGGCCGCCGGTTTTCGACGACTGTCCTTGATGGGCCTGCGTCGCGATGACAATCGCCTTGTCGATCAGTTCCGACATTTGTCTGTCTCCCGTCCGCTGGGCGGCTCTACAGGGTCCGCGCCCGACGACAATGCGTCAATTGCGATCTTCTTCGAACTGAGGGACGGGAAGCGGGCTCAGCCAGTTCTCCCTTCGCTTCACCCATATTTCGTAGACCGGCTCGAGATCGGTCGGCGCCATGTCGAGCGATCCGACGCGGATCTCGATCTCGTCGCCGTCGCTCTCGTTGAAGACGCGCGAGCCGCATTCGGGGCAGAAGCCGCGGCCATGGAAATACTTGACCTCGCCTTTGCTTTCAAAGCCATGCCGCGGCCAGATGCCGAACGTGACGAAGCTCGAGCCACTTTCCTTGCGGCAATCGGCGCAATGGCAAAGCCCGATCCTGACCGGCGCATCCTTCACCGAATACCGCACGCTTCCGCAAAGGCAGCTTCCAGACCGGATGATCATACTCGCTCCTCCTTCTTCCTCGCCCGGAAATGCAGTTAGGGCAGGGGAGGATGAAGGGAAGAGATCAGGCGGGTTCAGGTGCAGGGTCGATGGCGCTGACGACACGCGAGACGATTTCGTTCATGGTCGCCTCGTCCAGCGTCTCGATATATTGCGCGGTTTTCTGCTGGATGCGGGCGGGAATGTCGAAGCTGCGGACCTGGTTGCAAACGGCGATGCCAGTCGTGTCATGGCCGGAAATCGCCACCGCAAGACCGACATCGCGGATAAAAGCCCCACCGGTGGTGATGGGCACCGTCATGCTGACGCCCAACCTGTTGATCTCGATCGGCGTGATGACAACGAAACGATGCCGGTTCTTCATTTCCCGGCCGGCGACGGGGTTTGGGTCGATCCAGTAGACATCGCCGCGCCTCGGCACGTTGCTGCGGATCATCAGATCTCGTGCCCTATAGGATCGCCTTCCTGAGCATCGGCGACCGCGGCATTCAGCGTCGCCATGGCCTCGCTCCCCTTCAGCAATTCGCTGAGGGTGTAGCGCTTGCGGCCGCTCTCGACAGGACGGGCGATCAACTCACCATTGGCGACGTCGAGCGTCAGTTGATCGCCGACTTCGGTATGCATCAGCTTCAACAGGGCCGGCGGGATGGTAATCACCGCAGCACCGCCTTGGCGTCGGATTTTGGTGGTGACCGGCATGGTTTGCTCCTGAAAGTGCTACATATGTAGCATGTTCTTGCGCGGCAGCAAGGTCGAAGTGGGTTTACGCGCGTCGCTGGGCCACTCGATGGCGGCTCGGGATGCCAGATGGAACAGAATGGCTCAGCCGGCGTTCGAAGCGAGCATTCAGATGGATCGTCGCCATGCGCTCATTTCTCGCCTCTGCCGCGTTTATCGCCTCCGCTTTTTCGCCGGGCTTCGTTTTGGCTGCCGAAAGCGATTTCCTGAAAACACTTGCCGGCAACTGGAGCGGCAAGGGCACGGTTCTGACCCGCATCGGGGCAAGTCCCATCAATGTCACCTGCAGCTTCACCTCGACGGCCGGGGCGACTACCCTTTCGATGCAGGGAACCTGCCGCGGCCTGCTGGTCATCCGGCGCAGCATATCGGCCGACCTGCAGGCTTCGGAAAACGGTTATAGCGGCACGTATCTCGGACCGTCCGGCCAGCCTTCGGTGCTTTCCGGCAACCGCCGCGGCAATGCGATCAATCTCGGCGTCCGCTGGGCGAGGGTGATCAACGGGGATCGGGTTGCCAACATGACGATCGAGAAGATCGGTGACGACCGCCTCCGGCTTCAAACGGTCGACAAGGATCTTTCGAGCGGCAAACCGGTGGTGACCAGTCGCATCGATCTCAGCCGGTGATCATCCGACGTCGGCGGTTTCGTTTATTCCACCTGGCCGAGCTTGCCGGGGTTCATGATGCCCTTCGGATCGATCGCCGCCTTGATGGCGTTCATCATGTCGACGGCGTCGCCGTGTTCGCGGCGGAGATATTTCAGCTTGGAAATGCCGATCCCGTGCTCGCCGCTGAACGTGCCGCCCATGTCCATGGCGCGCTGGTAGAGCCGTTCGGCGAGGCGTTCCGCTTCGGCCAGTTCTTCGGGGATTTCCGGCTTGATCAGGTAGCCGACATGGAAATTGCCGTCGCCGACATGGCCGATGATCTTGCCCATGACCAAGGAATTATCGATATCCTCGCGGGCGGCAAGCACCGCTTCGGCAAGCCGCGAGATCGGCACGCAGACGTCCGTCGTAAACGCCTTGCAGCCGGGGCGCAGCGTCTGGTTGGAATAGATCGTCTCGTGGCGCGCCTTCCACAACCGTTCGCGGTCCTCGGTGCGGGTCGACCATTCGAAGTCCGAGCCGCCGAACTCGTCGGCGATTTCGCGCACAGTGTTCGACTGTTCTTCCACCCAGCGCGGGCTGCCATGGAATTCGAGGAAGAGGGTGGGGGCGAGCCTGAGGGTGAGGCCTGCATGCCGGTTGGCGGCTTCGACCGCCACTTCGTCGAGGAACTCGATCCGGGCGACCGGGATGCCGCTCTGGATGGTCGCGACGACGGTTTCGACGGCGCCGCGCATCGTCTCGAAGGCGCAGACGGCAGAGGCGATGGTTTCCGGGATCGGGTGCAGCCTGACGGTCACCTCGGTGATGACGCCGAGCGTTCCTTCGGCGCCGACATAGAGCTTGGTCAGGTCGTAGCCGGTGGAAGACTTCTTGGTGCGGCGGCCGGTGGTGATGATTTTTCCTTGCGGGGTGACGACGCGCAGCGCCAGCACGTTTTCGCGCATCGTGCCATAACGCACCGCCGTGGTGCCGGAGGCGCGTGTCGAGGCCATGCCGCCGAGCGAGGCATCTGCGCCGGGGTCGATGGGGAAGAACAGGCCGGTATCGCGGATATGGGCGTTGAGCTGCTTGCGGGTGACGCCGGCCTCCACCTGCACGTCGAAGTCCTCGTGGTTGACCGCGACAATCTTGTTCATGCGGGTGAGGTCGAGCGAGATGCCAGCCTTCAGCGGGATCGTATGCCCCTCCATCGACGAGCCTGCCGCGAACGGCGTCACCGGTATGCCCGCCTCGAAACAGGCCGAGACGACGCGCGCCACCTCGTCCTCGTTTTCGGCATAGACCACCGCATCCGGCAGCCTTGTCGGCTGCCGGGACATGTCGTGGCCGTGATGCTCGCGCACCGCTTCGGTGGTCGAAAGCCGGTCGCCGAAATGGAGCTTCAGGGTGTCGAGGGTGGATTGCAGGGAGGTCATTTTTTCTCACCCGTCAGCATGCGGTGGTAGCGCGAACGGGCGATTTCCTGCGTGGTGATGAATTCGAGGAGGACCGGCACGCCCTTTTGCGTCTGCTCGATGCCGCGCTTGATCGCCGGAATGATCTGATCCGGCTCGGTGACGCGTTCGCCGTAACCGCCGAGCGCGCGGGCAAAGGCGGCGTAGTCGCCGGAAATGTCGGTCGAGCGGTATTTCTCGGTCGAGACCTTCATGATCGGCAGTTCCATCGCCATCGAGAAATTGTTGAGCAGGATGGACAGGATCGGCAGGCGCTCGCGCACCGCGGTTTCGAAATCCATGCCGGTAAAACCGATCGCCGCATCGCCCCAGACATTGATGCAGAGCTTGTCCGGATGCATCAGCTTGGCGCCCATGGCGAGGCCCAGGCCATAACCGAGCTGGGTTGTCTTGCCCCAGCCGATATAGGTGAGCGGCTTTACCGACTTCCAGAACGGCGAAAGCTGGTCGCGCGGGCTGCCGGCGTCATGGGTGATGATGGTGTTTTCGATATCGACCGTGTGCTGCAGGTCCCAGAGCACGCGATAGGGCGACAGCGGCTTGCTGTCGGAGGTGAGCTTCGGCATCCATTCGGAAAGCCATTCCTCCTGCACCTTGGCGATCTCGGCGGCGATTTCCGCATGGTCGCGCGGAGAAACCTTGCGGGCTTCCAGTTCGGCAAGCACCGCGTCGAGCGTCAGCGCCGCGTCGCCGACCAGCGCCACCTTGGCTTCGATGTCCTTGTTGACGTGGTCGGGATCGAGCGTCGCGTGGATGACCGTCTTGTCGAGCGGCATCTGCACGCCGAAGGCGGTCTCGGTGAACGAGCAGCCGATGCCGAAGATCAGGTCGGAACTGTCGAGGAAGTGGCGCAGCGTCTTGGAGATCGCCGCCCCGCCGGCGCCGACCGACAGCGGATGGGTTTCCGGAAACGCGCTCTTGCCTTCGAGGCTGGTGGAAACCGGGATCGCTAGCAGTTCGGCCAGCTGTTTCAGCTGCGGCCAGGCCTGCGCGTAGTGAATGCCCTGGCCGGCATAAAGGATCGGCCGCTTGGCGGCGAGCAGCAGGTCGACGGCGTCGCGCACCGCGATCGGGTCCGGCCCGTAGCGGGTGGAAAGAACCGGCCGGTAGTTCAGCGGTTCCGGCACCTCGTCCTGCCACATGTCGTTCGGGATCTCGACCAGAACCGGACCGCCGCGGCCATTGCGCAATTTGGAGAAAGCGCGTCGAAAAATGTTCGGGATCTCGGCGGCCGAGGTGATCGGCTCGGCCGACTTGGTGATGTCGCGCATCGAGCGGGTCGCGTTGTAGTTCGGGTCGACATGCGCGACGCGGCGCTCGTAGCCCATCGGCAGTACCAGCAGCGGCACGGATTCGGAATAGGCCTGGGCGATGCCGCCATAGGCGTTTTCCGTGCCCGGTCCGAGCTGCATGGCAAAGACGCCGATCGTCTTGCCGGACGAGAGGCGCGACATGGCGTCGGCCATATGCAGGCCGTGGCGCTCCTGGCGCACGATGATCGGGCGGATATCGCCCATGGCCGCGTGTTCGAGAACGTGGTTCACGGGGTAACCGCAGATGACCTCGATCCCCTCGCGTTTCAGAATTTCCACGATGGCGTCGGCAACTTTCATGGCTTTCTCCTCCCCGGAGACATGGTCGATTAGAGGTGCGGTTGGAAGTCCTGTGCGGTCCAGGCACCGGGATGGCGCACGGGCGCGCGACGGGCCTGGTCGGTATTCAAAAGCCCGCTCTGGCCGAGCGTGATGCGGTATTCCTCGATGAAGGCCTGCGCCATATGGGCGGCGCCATGGTCTCCGAGTGCGGCAAGCCCGAGCATGAACGCGCGGCCGGCAAACGACGAATGGGCGCCGCAGGCAATTGCGCGCGCCATGTCGACGCCGGAGACGACGCCGCTGTCGAACAGGACCGTACCACGGGTGCCCACGGTGCGGGCGATTTCCGGCAGAACGTCGATCGTCGCGGGCGCCGCATCGAACTGACGGCCGCCGTGGTTGGAAACGACCACGCCGTTCAAGCCGAGTTCCAGCGCCTTTTCGGCGTCAGCCGGATGCATGACGCCTTTGACCATCATCGGCCCCGGCCATCCGTCGCGCAACCGGGCGATCTGCTCCCAGGGAAAGCCGCCGCCGATATGTTTCTGCACGAAGGCGGAGGTGGTGACGCGGTCCGGCGCGCCGGCGAAACCGGCCATGTTGGCGAAGGTCGGCATGCCCTTGCGGCGGATCGCATCCAGCCAGAAGGGAGCCATCGCCGCCGCGAGCATCGTCTTCGGCGTCAGCTTGAAGGGCATGGTGAGGCCGTTGCGAAGATCGCGCGGGCGCTTGGCGCGCACCGGCACGTCGAGCGTCGCGACCAGAACCTTGGCGCCGGCGATGCGGGCGCGATCAGCCATTTCCAAGCTGTATTGGTGGTTGTTCGGTGCCATCGGATAGAGCTGGAACCAGGTGACATCTGGCGCCCATTCCACGACCTTTTCGATGGTCGCGCAGGCCAGCGTGCCGACCAGGTAAGGGATGTTGTGGGCTTGGGCGGCCTTCGCGAACTGTTCGGTGGCGCCCGGCCACATCATGCCGTCGAAGCCGATCGGCGAGATGCCGATCGGGGCGGCATAACGATGGCCGAAGAGCTCGACCGAGGTGTCGACGGTGGACACGTCCAGGCCGTAGCGTGGCACGACCTCGACCGCCTGCAGGGCGGTCCGGTTGCGGTTGAGGCCGGTCTCGTCGCCTGCGCCGCCCTGGAGGAATTCGTAGGCGAACCGCGGAATGCGCCATTTCGCCCGTTTTTCGAGATCGCCGACCATCGGATAACGCCGGCGGAGTTCCTCCAGCGTTTCTGTCGTCCTTGCGTCGTTCCCGGCTCCCCCCATGACCGACGCCTCCTAGTATGAAACCATGACTTCGATCATGGCCTGCTGGCCACTCCTGGTCGCGGCCAGTGCCCGCTGCAGCGCCGCCGGAAGGTCGGCGCCGGTCTCGACGCGTTCGGCATGGGCGCCGTGGGCGCGGGCGACGGCCGCGTAATCCGGGGCCGGATCGAGCGCGGTGATCGGCATGGTGTTGGCGGTCGCAGCACTTCCGTCCGGATACATGTAGAGCGTCGAGCGGCGCACGGCGTTCCAGATGCCGTTGTTGAAGACGACCGTCAGCAGCGGCAGTTTCAGCGCAGTCGCCGTCTGGTGGCAGGCGACGGGATTGGCGAACATGTAGGACCCGTCGCCGATCGTGGCGATCACCTGCCGGCTGCGGTCTCCAAGCTGGGCGCCGAGCGCTGCCGTGAGGCCGAAG
This sequence comes from Neorhizobium sp. T7_12, assembly GCF_002968535.1. Taxonomy (NCBI): domain Bacteria; kingdom Pseudomonadati; phylum Pseudomonadota; class Alphaproteobacteria; order Hyphomicrobiales; family Rhizobiaceae; genus Neorhizobium; species Neorhizobium sp. T7_12. The sequence goes on from NZ_PVBK01000013.1 coordinate 50,399, forward strand.
CCGAGACCGCCGGACAGCGGGGTCGAGAAGTAGGATTTCGGATATTTGAAGCTCATCACCGACGGGTCGATGCCGAGTTCGTTCACGACGGTCGTCCTGTCGTCCAGGATATCGGAGATGCAGCGGCTGACATAGGCCGGTGTCATCGGCGAACCGTTGCCCATGGCGGCGCGCTTGTCGGCCGCCTCGGCCTGGGCCGCCTTGATCTTCGCCCACTTTTCGCGGCGCTCGGAGAAGGTTTCCGATGCAGGCACGCGCTCGGCCATCGCAGCGGCAAGCGCTGCGATTGTCTTGTTGACGCCGCCCGCAAGCGCGATGTCGATCGGGAAACTGCGGATCGGTACGCGGCTATGCTGCGGGTCGGGGCCGACGGCGATGACCTTGGCGCCTTCGGCTATGTCCGTATGGTCGGAAATCCACGGCACCGCGGCATTGATCACGACCACGACGTCGGCTTCCTTCAGGACCTGGGTGGAGTCGCGGCCAATCATCATCGGATGGTCGCTCGGCAGTGCCAGGCGGGTTGCCCACATCTCGATTGTCGGCAGCGCGAACTTCTCGACGAAGCCGGCGAGCGGCTCGAAATCGGGAGCGAGCTCCGGGCTCTGGGTGATGATCAGCGGTTTTTTTGCCTTGGCGAGCAGGTCGGCAGCCTGGGCGACCAATTCCGGGTCGGCCGGACCGTAGGTGGTCGGGGTGACCGTCGAGCGGTGGCTGATCTCGACTTCCGCACCTTCGGCCAGCGCCTCGCGCGGCAGGCTCAGATAGACGGGGCCACGCGGCTCGCTCATGGCGATGCTCATGGCGCGGTCGATGACGATGCCCGCCTGTTCCGGATACCGCAGTTCATAGTCCCATTTGACCACTTCGCGGACCATGCCGCCCTGGTCGAACATTTCCTGGCCCCAGTGGATCGGCGAGGAACGCGAGCCGAAGCGGCCATGTTCGGTGATCGGCGTGCGGCCGGAGAACATCATCACAGGCACGTTTTCCGACCGGGCGTTGATCAGGCCCATGACCGAGTTGGCAAGCCCGACATTGACGTGGACGATGACGCCGGCCGGTTTTGACGTCATCAGGTAATAGCCATGCGCCATGCCGACTGCGACACCCTCATGCGGGATGACCAGGGCTTCCGGCATTTTCAGGCCGGTTTCCGGCTGGCGGGCAAACGCCTCGATGATCGACGGAAAGTCGGTGCCGCCGTTGGCGAACAGGACATCGATGCCGGCGGCCTTCATGTGGGTCAGGACAGCTTCGGCGGCGAAGGTGCCGGTCGGTTTTTCGTGTTTCATGCTGCAATCCTTTTGGAAATTCTTGAAAACCGCCGGGAACTCGTCCTCAGGTAATGCTAACCGTCTTGGTGACCATGTAGGCATCGACGCCCTCGATCCCGACTTCAGAACCGTGACCGCTCGCTTTCACCCCGCCGAACGGCGTTTCCGGCATGGAGATATTGAAGGAATTGATGCCGACCATGCCCGCTTCCAGCGCGTCGGAAAGTTTTGCGATGGTCTTGTGCGAATTGGAGAAGGCATAGGCCGCAAGGCCGTAGGGCAGTTCGTTCGCCTTGGTGATCGCATCGTCGAAATCCGAGAAGCGGTTGAGCACGGCGACCGGGCCGAATGGCTCCTCGCTCATGATCCGCGCATCGCCCGGCACGTCGGCGAGAACGGTCGGGGCATAGAAAAAGCCTTCGTTGTTGATGCGATGGCCGCCAGCGAGTAGCTTTGCGCCTTTGGAAGTGGCGTCCTGCACCAGCGCCTCGATTGCGTCGCGGCGGCGGCCGTGGACCAGCGGTCCCATGCCGGTCGCCGGATCGAGGCCGTCGCCGACCGTGATCTTCGCGGCACGCTCGGCAAAACCGGCGCAGAAGGCGTCATAGGACTTGTCCTGCACGTAGAAACGGGTCGGCGAAACGCAGACCTGGCCGCCGTTGCGATATTTGCGCTGTACCGACATGTCGAGCGCCGCGGTCTGGTCGGCATCATCGAAAACAAGCACCGGCGCATGGCCGCCAAGTTCCATCGTGGTGCGCTTCAGGCTTTCCGAGGCAAGCCGAATGAGGTGCTGGCCGACCGGAACCGAGCCGGTAAACGAGATCTTGCGGATGATCGGCGAGGCGAGCAGGTGGCGCGAGATGAAGTCGGGCACGCCGTAGACGACCGCGATGACGCCGGCTGGAACGCCCGCATCGATAAGGCACTGGGCGACGGCGGCGGCAGACGCCGGGGCCTCTTCGCCGGGCTTGTAGATCATCGTGCAGCCGGCAGCGAGCGCCGAGCCCATCTTGCGGGCGGCATTGCCGACCGGGAAATTCCACGCCGAAAAACCAGCGGTCGGGCCGACCGGTTCCTTGACGACCTGAAAGCGGGTTTCGCCGATGCGGCCGGGAATGACGCGGCCATAGGTGCGGCGGCCTTCCTCGGCGAACCACTCCATTTCTTCCGTGGCGAAATGGGTTTCCAGCCGCGCTTCGGCGATCGGCTTGCCCATTTCGAGCGTCGCGAGTGTGGCGATCTCCTCCTGCCGGTCGTGCATCAACTGGGCTGCGCGCTTCAGGATGCGGCCGCGTTCGCGCGGGCTGGTCGCACGCCATAGCGGAAAGGCTCGGCTTGCGGCTTCGAGCGCCCGGTCGAGATCCTGGGCAGTCGCATGTGGTACCATGCCGATGGCCTTTTCGGTGGCCGGGTTGATCAGCGGCTGCGTCTTGCGGTCGCCATTCTCCAGCCAGACGCCGTCGATCAGGAGACGCGCGGATTGGTAGCCGTCGGACGAACGGGCTGGATTGGTCGCGATGTTCATGGTCGTCTCCTCCGATTTCATTAGACGAGTGCGTTTGGCATTCGTCAATTTCGGGCTTTTCTCGAACCCGGCTTCCTCGTCCACTTCAAGGGGATAAAGCAGGGAGCCTGATATTGTCAATTCCGACGTTCACGTCGGCTCAAATAGCCACCGTACCGCCGTCGATCGGGATTACCGCGCCGGTCATGAAACTCGACGCCTTCGATGCCAAAAGCAGGGCGAGGCCCATGATCTCGTCGGTCTCGGCGATGCGACCGAGCGGCACGGTATCGGCGAAGGCCTTTTCCACCTCCGGCTCGCGGATGCGGCCGCCGGCGATATTGGTGCGGAACGGGCCCGGCGCAATGCCGTTGACGAGCACGTTATAGGGCGCCAGCTCCCAGGAGGCCTGCTTGACGAGGTTGACAACGGCGCCTTTGCTGGACGCATAGGCGTAACCGGTCATCGGATCGCCCCGCATGCCGGCGATCGAGGCGATCGCGACGATGCGGCCTTGCCTCTGCTTCTTCATATGCTTTGAAGCGGACTGGATAGCGACGAAGGTCGCGGTGAGGTTCACGTCCACCACCCGGTTCCACAGCTCGTCGCTGACATTTTCGATCGCACCCGCCTCGGTGCGGGAATTCGGCCCGCCGCTGATGCCGGCATTGGCAACGAGGATATCGAGGTGTCCGTGCTTTTGCGCAATGCCGTCGATCGTGTTGCGCAGGCTTGCGCTGTCGGAGACGTCGACCTGATGGCTCTCGGTAGAAAAGCCCTGGCCGTTCAGCCATCGATAGGCGGCGGCAAGCGCCTCGGCGTCGAGATCGATGAGCGCCACATGGGCACCGTTGGCGGCAAGCGTCTTGGTGATGGCGAGCCCCAGGCCGCTCGCGGCGCCCGTCACAATCGCCACCTGGCCTTTGAGATCAAACAGTTTTTCGGCCTGCATTTTTGTCCTCCCTAAGTCTCCTCGCTCTTGCCCGGAGCGCCCCCTCACCCTGCCTCCGCTTCGCTCGGCCACCCTCTTCCCGAAGGGAGAGGGGGTGCGGCGGCGGTGCGGCATATCTCTTCCCCAGCGGGAAGAAGGTGCCGGCAGGCGGATGAGGGGATCTTCGAGCAACCGTCCCGCGGCTCAACCCACCCCGCCAACCTTGTATGCAATTTCCAAAGATGCAAGTTAGAAATTTGCTATTATCAATCAAAATTTGACAGAGTCATATTGACGCTCTCCGAAAGGTTATACAGATTGCCGCCATTCGCGGGTGCCGAGGAGCGCCTGCTTTAACGGTTGTCAGGTCCCGGGGAGGGTGAAACACCGATGAGCTTTACCGAAAGCTTTGAAACCGTCACCGGCACGAAGATCCGGCTCATGCGGAAAGGTACCGGTTCGCCGCTGCTCTTCCTGCATGGCGCGAGCGGCGCCTCGCGCTGGCTGCCCTTCATGGACAAGCTCTCCGAAACCCATGAGGTGATCGTGCCGGAACATCCGGGTTTCGGCGCCTCCGACAGTCCCGAATGGCTGGACAACATTTCCGACCTCGCCTTCTTTTATCTGGACGTCCTCGACCATCTCGGCCTTGAGAAGGTCAACCTCGTCGGCACGTCGATCGGCGGATGGCTGGCGGCCGAGATCGCCATCCGCAATGCGACGAAACTCGGCACCCTGACCGTCGTGGCGCCGGCCGGCATCCGGGTGAAGGGCGTGCGCAAGGGCGACGTCTTCATGTGGAACCCGGAGGAGACCGCCCGCAACCTCTTCCACGACCAGGCGTTTGCCGAAGCAATGCTGGCGGCCCCACCGCCGTTGAAGAAAGGGATGGAAATCCTTCTCAGGAACAAGCTGACCACGGCCAAGCTCGCCTGGGAGCCGCGTTTTCTCAACCCGGACCTCCACAAGTGGCTGCATCGCGTGTCGGTGCCGACGCTGATCGTCTGGGGCGACGACGACAAGGCAATGCCGGTCGGTTACGCACCGGCCTGGCGCGACCTCATTCCCAATTCGCGGCTCGAGATCATCGAGAACTGCGGGCATCTGCCGCAGATCGAAAAGGCCGACCGTTTCGTCGAACTGGTCAATGGCTTCATCGGGGAGGTTACGCGATGAAATTCTACTTCATGCACCTGATGCCCTATGCGGATCTCGATCTGTCCTATGACGAGAAGCACAATTCCGCCTGGGTCACCCTGCCGAACACCTATTACGACCCGAAAAAGGGCCACCAGCTCTACAACCGTTATCTGGACGAACTCGAATATGCCGATCAGCTCGGTTTCGACGGCATCTGCGTCAACGAGCACCATTCGAACGCCTATGGCCTGATGCCGATCCCCGGCGTCATGGCCGGCGCGCTCGCCCGCCGCACCAAGAACGTCAAGATCGCCATTCTCGGCCGGGCGCTGCCGCTCTTGAACAACCCACTGACCGTGGCGGAAGAATTCGCGATGGTCGACAACATTACCGGCGGCCGCCTGATCGCCGGCATGGTGCGCGGCATCGGTGCCGAATACCACTCCTGGGGCGTCAACCCGGCCTTCAGCCACGAGCGGTTCCAGGAGGCGCATGACCTGATCCTGCAGGCCTGGACGCAACCGGGTCCGAGCGTCTTCGAAGGCAAACACTACAATTTCGAATACGTGAACGTCTGGCCGCGGGTCTACCAGGACAATCCGCATCCGCCGATCTGGATCCCGAGCCAGGGTTCCAGCGAAACGATCGAATGGGCCGCCCATCCGGACCGCAAATACACGTATCTCCAGACCTTCGCCTCGGTCTCGACCGTCGCCCGCTACATGAAGATGTATAAGGACGTTGCGGCCGGCTACGGCTACGAGGCGGCGGAAGACCAGCTCGGCTGGTCGCTGCCGCTTTACGTCGCCGAGACCGACGAGATCGCTCGGCGAGAAGCCAAGGACCATATCGAGGCCTTCCTGCAGAAATTCCTGCGCATGCCGATGGAGATGCTGCTGCCGCCGGGCTATACCTCGGTGAAGTCCATGGTCGGGGCGATGTCGGCCAAGGCCGGCCATTCGATGAAGCAGACGATCGACAGCGTCATCGAAGAGGGCAAGTTCATCTGCGGCAGCCCGGCGACGGTGCGCGAGAAGCTGGAAGAATATCAGGCCCAGATCGGCTTCGGCCATCTGCTGACGCTTCTCCAGTTCGGTACGCTGCCGGCCGAGCTAACCCGCAAGAACATGGAGATCTACTCCAAGGAGGTCATGCCGTATCTGCGCAATGTGACCGCCAGGCGGGTGGCCTGAGGAGGGGATGCCAATTTGATGATTTTGATAAGCCTATGAAGCCTTTGGGCGTAGTCATATCACCCAAGGTTCATCTTGATGTGTGGTCGCGATTGTCGTCATTTGAGGCGCAGGACCGCACAATTGTCACCCCCCAGTCGCTGCGGTCTTAGCGGCCGGCGCCCCAAAAGCCGGCCGCTCCCCTCGGGGCTATACCCCTTGTGCTAGGTCTTTTGGACGAATTGAGGACTTTTCAGTCCGGAGTACAATGGCATTCTCCTAAGTCGAGCGTAGAAGAGGTTACGTCTTAGGAGAGGCCCGCGCAGGGGGAAAGGCGCGGGCCTTTTTATTTGTGCAGCACAGCATCAAAAAGGTGATGCTATTTACAAAATTTCATGCATGTTCGCCGCGGGCTGGGGCGAGACATGAATCCAAAAAACAACGATGGGTGCTCGGATAATCTTCCGATCGGAGACGATTATTCAGAGTTTACCGATGGCGAACTCGAAGATCTCGCTTTTGTGCTGATCGAGGCACTGACAATTCCGCCGCTATCGGTCTGTTGCAGGTCGGGTGCTGCGGAGCCTGCCCCACAACTGCCATCGGAATGAATTCACCATCGTCAGCATGGCCTCGGTGACCGGATTCTTCCACCGGCAGGCGATAGTCCGGTATTTTCCCCGCAACGTCTGTGTTAGGAGGCGTCCCGCACGAGACGATGAGATAGGCCGATGCTTCCCTGGATCCAGCTTGACCGCGCAACCATTCCCGGCGAGGGCGGCGAACTGCGCCTGAAGCAGCGCGGGGCGGAATTTTCGATCATGCTCGGCTCGACCGAGCTGATGAACAGCCGGCTGAGCGGTTCGGAAGAGGCGCTGGCGACGCTCTCCTGCGAGCGGATTGCCGGCCGGAAAAATACCCACATGCTGATCGGCGGCCTCGGCATGGGGTTTACCCTGCGGGCGGCCCTGGGAGCCCTGCCGGACGATGCCAGGGTGACCGTCGCGGAACTGGTTCCGGCCGTGGTCGACTGGGCGCGCGGGCCGATGGCGGAATTTCACAAGGGCACGCTCGACGATCCGCGTGTCAATATTCATGTCGGTGATGTCGGAGCGCTGATCCGGTCGCGCAACGCAGCTTACGATGCCATCCTGCTCGATGTCGACAACGGCCCCGACGGCCTGACGCGCGCTTCCAACGACAGCCTCTATAACCACGCCGGGCTTCGGGCCGCCAAGGCTGCGCTGCGCGCCAACGGCGTCCTGGCCGTCTGGTCGTCGGCGCCGGACGCAGGTTTTACCCACCGATTGCGGGATGTCGGATTTGCCACCGAGGAGGTTTACGTGCGCGCCAACGGCAAGCGCGGCGGCCGCCACGTCCTGTGGATGGCCACCAACCGGTAGCAGATCGGCAACGGCCGGTCCGCGGGAGCCTCAACGAAAGCGGGGCTCGCGTCTCATTTCGCCCCGTCTTCATGCTCCAGCGAGCCCGAAGCGGTCGGCAAAAGCGAGAAGAGATGGGCGTTCATCGCCGCCTGCGCCCATTCCGGGTTGCGGGCCTTCAGTGCCGCGAGGATTTCCCTGTGCTGGGCGTGGGTGCGGCGCGTGCGCACCTCGACCGGCTCCGAATAGCGGTTGAATATCGAGGCCGGCAGTTCCAGCGAGGAGGCGAGGATCTTTTCAAGCCGCGGGCTTTCGGCGGCAGCGGCGATCACCGCGTGGAATTCCCCATTGAGCTTGTCGAACCCTTCAAGATGTTCGTTCCAGCCGAGTTCCTCGAACTGGGTCTCCATCAACCGTTCCAGCTCCTGCAGCCGCTGCAGGTCGGCTTCCGAAATGCGGGTGGCGGCGCGGCTGGTCGCATGACCTTCGAGAATGGCACGCAGCCGAAAGATTTCGACCGCGTCGTCAAGCGAAAAATCCGCGACGATCCCCCGCCGGTAGCGTTCCAGCACCACCAGGCCCTCGGCGTTCAGCCGGTTCAAAGCCTCTCGGATCGGCGTGCGGGAAACGCCGATCGCGACGGCAAGCTGGTTTTCGAGCAGCTTGTCGCCGGAGCGCATCTCGCCGGTGAGGATCAGGTGCCGGATGCGGTGATAGGCGGTTTCGACGGCGCTCTGCGTCGCCCCGTCCTTGGCTCCGTCTCTGGTTGTCTCGTTCGTCAAGCCGCCACCTGTTCCTTCTTCATGATGGAGGAGACTACGACAAACCATCCGCCGAGGCCAATCGACAAAAAGTGTATACCAGTTGAGGGGTCATGGCTTAATGAAGGCATAAAATCCTTGACTTTCACTTTAAAGGTATACAAATTCTCCTTGAGGCGCCTGATAAGGCAATCGGCTTCGGCCGAAGGAGGAGACCCCATGACGCAGACCCGCAAACCCTTTATCGTCGGTATCGGCGGGACCCAGCGCCCCGGCTCGAGCTCCGAGCTCGCGCTACGCTACTGTCTCCTGGCTGCCGAAAAGGCGGGCGCGGAAATCGACCTCATCTGCGGAGCAGAACTCGAGCTGCCGCTCTTCGACCCGGGCGTGACGCACCGCACTCCGGCCGCCCTTCGCCTGCTCCAGTCGCTTCGCCGTGCCGATGGCATCATCATAGCAACGCCGAGCTATCACGGCGGTATGTCCGGCACGATCAAGAACGCTATCGACTACACGGAAGACATGCGAGGAGACGTGCGCTCCTATTTCGACGGCCGCGCGGTCGGCTGCATCGTCTGTGCCGCCGGCGACCAGGCGCTGGGCGCAACGCTGATCGGCCTGCGCTCGGTCGTGCATGCGCTGCGCGGCTGGCCGACCCCTTACGCGGCGACCATCAAATCCAACGAGAAACCTTTCGTCGATGGCAAGCCGGCTCGCCGCGAGGTTGCCCAGCCACTCGAAATCGTCGCTTCGCAGGTCGTCAGCTTTGCCGAAATGGCGATGGCCAGTCGCGTCGACGACGTCGCGCCGCGCCTCGTCGCCAGCAACTGATCCAGTTTCAATCCTCGTCGTCGGATCCGTCTTGCCTTCATCCGGCGACGGTCCCAGCGGAGCTTTCCATGAAGTTCAACTTCTTCCACCTGATGCCTTATCCCGATTACGACAAGCTGCCGCATGAATGGCCGGTCAGCACGCACGGGATCGACAGCACCCGCATCCAGGCGCTCTACAACGAATATATCGACGAGATGGTCGATGCGGAGAACTACGGTTTCGACTGGGTGGGCTGCAACGAGCACCATTTCAGCCCATACGGCCTGATGTCGAACCCGAACCTGATCGCCGGCGCGCTTGCCCGCCAGACCAGCAAGGCGAAGATCGCCATTGTCGGCAACCTCCTGCCGCTCCTGAACCCGGTCCGCGTCGCCGAAGAATATGCGATGATCGATGTAATGTCGGGCGGTCGCCTGATCGCCGGCTTCCTGCGCGGCATCCCGCACGAATACATTGCCTACAACATCCCGCCGAGTGAATCCCGCAGCCGGCTGCGTGAAGCCACCGAGCTGATCATCAAGTGCTGGACCGAGGACGAGCCCTTCGGCTGGGAAGGCGAGCATTATCAGTTTCCGGCCATCTCGATCTGGCCGAAGCCAATCCAGAAGCCGCATCCGCGTATCCTGATGTCCGCCAGCAACGCGGAATCGGCCGAGTTCGTCGCCAAGATGCGCGCCATCATGGGCATCACGCTGATCCAGGACCTGTCGATCGCCAAGGCCGCCGTCGAGAATTTCAAGAAGACCGCCCGCTCCTACGGTTGGGAGCCGACGCCGGACGACATCCTGGTCGGCCAGCAGATCTGCATCGCCGACACCGACGAGGAGGCGAGGCACCACATGGCGGCCGCCCAGACCTATTTCCACCAGACGCTGATGCGGCCGCAGCGCTCCGCCCAGCAGCTCGTGCTCGGACAGAGCCGCTACTACACCGAGGCCGATGCCGGCGAAAACTTCCAGAAGCGCCTCGCAACGCTGCGCGGCCGTACGGTGGAAGAACAGATCGAAGCCGGTTCGATCATCTGCGGCAGCCCTCAATCGGTCATCAAGCAGATCAAGCGCCTGCGCCAGGAACTGGATTGCGGCCTGCTGAACCTGACGATCAAGGTCGGCAACATGCCGGGCAGCGTCGTTCGCCGCGGCATGGAACTGTTCCGCGACCGCGTCGCACCAGAAGTGGCTGGCCTGTAAGAGGAGTTTGACCCATGAGCTTTGAATTGAAGACGATCGAGCTTTCCCGCGGCAGGCTCTCCTATCATGTCGGCGGCACGGGGCAGCCGGTTGTCTACCTGCATGCCGCCGGCGGCGTGATGCTGACCGAGCCGCTGAAGGCTCTGACCGCAAACCACACGGTCTATGCACCGATCTGCCCGGGCTTCGACGGCACCGAGGGCAACGAAAGCCTGAAGACGGTGCGGGACTGGGTGGCCATGGTCGCCGAATTCGCCGAAAAGCTGGTCGGCCCGCGGTTCGACGTGATCGGCTCGTCCTTCGGCAGCTGGTCGGCCTTGTGGCTTGCCGCCGAGCACCCGAAAATGGTCGACCACCTGATCCTCGGCGTGCCGGCCGGATTCCGCTTCGAGGGCAAGGGCGGTTTGCCCGCCGATCCGGACGCGCGGTTCAAGGCGCTCTACGCCCATCCGCAGAAGATCAGGTCGACGCCGAAATCGCCTGATGTCATGGCCGCCAACGGCCGCACCTACGAGCGCCTCGCCAATAACATTCAGGTCGACGAGGCACTGAGTGCCCGCCTGCCCTCGATCGAGGCGGTGACGCTGATCCTGCTCGGTACCGAAGACAAGGTCGTGCCGGCGGAGGCCGGCGCACACCTGAAGCGCAATATCCCGACCTCGCAGCGTGCCTTCATCTTCGACGCCGCCCATTCGATCGAGGTCGACCAGCCGGAGCGCACGTTGCGGCTGTGGACCGACTTCCTGAAGCGCGGCCCCGGCTACGTGCTCAACCAGGGGCCGGAAGCCGCCTGACGTGAATCCCTTCCCAGGGAAGCTTGGCCCAGACCTCGGTCTGGGCCTTTTTTCTTGCGAGACTTTTGCACTTTCCCTCGTTTCCATCGGCGCTCGGCCATCGTCGAAAGGAAAAGCATTTCTGAAGGCCATAATTTTCAACATTGACGGATATAATATGTCTATTATGAATTGATTTGCGTTTCGCTTTAGGAAGGCCCAAGAGCCGCATGCGGAATGCCATCGTCCGGGATATGTGGGACGATGTGAATGGGAGGAATGGCATGATCGGTGAAGACGTCAGGCGCAAGGAAGACAACCGGTTGATCACCGGCAAAGGCCAGTATGCCGACGACCTCAAATTCGAGAACACGGCCTATGCCGCCTTCGTGCGCTCGCCGCATGCGCATGCGATCATCCGCAGCATCGACACGTCCGCCGCCCGCGACATGCCGGGTGTGCTCGCCGTCCTGACCGGCGAGGATATTGTCGCCGCTGGCATCGCGCCGATCCCGCATGCGATCGGCAGTTCGCAATTCGGCTCCGACATCCGCATCAAGAACTATGACGGCACCGAGCGTGCCCGCACCCATCACCAGGCGCTGCCGACCGACAGGGCCCGTTTCGTCGGCGAGGCGGTCGCCATGGTGATCGCCGAGAGCACCAATCTCGCCAAGGATGCGGCTGAGGCAATAGAGATCGACTGGGAGGAGCTGCCCGCGGTCGTGCGCGGCGTCGACGCGCTGGAAGAAGGTGCGCCGCAGCTCTGGGACCACGTGCCGGGCAACAAGGCGATGGATGGCGAAGTCGGCGACAGGGCCGGCACTGAGGAGGCTTTCGCCAAGGCCGTTCATGTCCTCGAATTCACCAGCTGGGCGCAACGCGTCACCGGTGTGCACATGGAGCCGCGTTCCTCCGCCGCCGAATACGATCCGGAGACCGGCAAGTTCACCATCCACGCGTCCGGTGGCCATGGCGTCGTGATGATGCGCGAGCAGATCGCGGCGTCTCTCGGCGTCGACATGGCCTTCGTGCGGGTCGTCGCGCCCCGCGATGTCGGCGGCAATTTCGGCACCCGCAACGCCACCTATCCGGAATTCGTGCTGCTGCCCTACGCCGCCAAGCTCACCGGCCGGCCGGTCAAGCATCAGGCGGAACGCATCGAGGCCTTCCTGTCGGACTTCCAGGGCCGCGACCTGCATGTGAAGGCCAGGCTTGCGCTCGACGAAAACGGCAAGTTCCTCGCCTTCCACTCGGTCAATACCAGCAATATCGGCGCCCATACGGTGTCCTATACGCCCCTCAACAAGGGCATCCAGCTGATGACCAGCCTCTACCGGGTGCCGGTCGCGCACGTGGAATTCCGCGCGGCGATGTCGAATACCGTGCCGACCATCCCCTATCGCAGCGCCGGCCGTCCCGAAGCGATGTACATTATCGAGCGGATGATCGACCTTGCCGCCCGCAAGTTCGGTTTCGACCGGGTGGAGCTGCGGCGCATCAACATGATCCCGGAAGAGGCTTCCCCCTATTCCAACCCGATGGGCGTCATCTACGACAATGGCGACTATATCGGCTGCATGGACAAGGTGCTCGAGATGGCCGACTGGAAAGGCTTCGAGGCGCGTCGCGCTGAAGCCCGCAAGCGCGGCATGTATCGCGGCATCGGCCTTTCCAATTATATCGAGGGCACCAGCGGCGTGCCGCGCGAGCGCGCCGAGATCACCATCGACCCGACCGCCGGCATCGTCGACGTCGTGATCGGCACCCAGAACACCGGGCAGGGGCACGAGACGGCATTCGCCCAGCTTGTCGGCTCCTTCCTCGGCGTTTCCCACGAGATCGTGCAGATCCGCGCCAGCGATACGGATTTCGTCTCGGCCGGCGGCGGTTCGCATTCCGGACGCTCGCTGCGCTTCGCGAGCATCGTCATGCACAAGGCGACTGCCGAGATCATCGAGCGCGGCCGCAAGATCGCGGCGTTCATGCTGAACGTCGCGCCGGAAGAAATCGACTTCACCGACGGCCATTTTCGCGCCCGCGGATCGAACGGCGTCGTCAGCCTGTTCGAGGCGGCGCAGGCTGCGGAAAACGATCTCGGCCTGCCGGACGAGCTGCGGGGAACGCTTGCGGCTATTTCCGACGAGACCACCCACGGGCTTGCCTACCCCTATGGCGCGGCGGTCTGCGAAATCGAGATCGATCCGGAAACCGGGTTCTTCCATATTCCGCGTTATTCGACCGTCGACGACGTCGGCAAGGCGCTGAACCCGATGATCGTCGATGGCCAGACCCATGGCGGCATCGTCCAGGGTGTCGGCCAGGCACTGTTCGAATGGTCGCATTACGACCAGGAGACCGGCCAGAACCTGTCGGCTACCTTCATGGACTATCAGGTGGCGCGTGCTTCGGATTTCCCGAGTTTCGACACCCATATCAGCGAAGTGCCGGCGAAAAGCCATCCGCTCGGTTTCCGTCCGGGTGGCGAGGGTGGTACGACACCGTCGCTCGGCGTGACGATCAACTCCATCACCGATGCGCTCGCCGATCTCGGCGTCACCCATATCGAAATGCCGGCAACGCCCTCCCGTATCTGGGAAGCGATCCGGGCGGCAAAAGCCAAACAAGAAGCGTGAGGAGAAAGCATTGTCCGACGTCCTGATCAATACCCGGGGGAACGTCCTCGAGATCACCCTCAACCGTCCCGACAAGGGCAATGCGCTGACGCCCGAGATGGCGCAGGCCATTACCGCCGCATTGAAGTCGCTGTCGCCGGAAACCCGCGTCGTGCTGATGAATGCCAAGGGCGGCGATTTCTGCACCGGCCGCAGCGCCGCCATGCCTGCCGCCGGTTCTCGTGCTACCGCGCTCGACCTGCGCACCGCGATCTCCGATCCGGTCCTCGATTTCTATGAAGTGCTGCGCGAAATCCCGGTTCCGTTCATCACCGCCATCCGCGGCAGGGCCGCCGGCGTCGGCTGCGCCATCGCGGCTCTCGCGGACGTGGCGATCGCCGCCGAAAGCGCCACCTTCCAGGTGCCGGAAATGAACCACGACATCGCTCCGACGCTGGTGCTCAATGCGCTCGCCGACCGGGTTTCCCGCGCCACCCTCGCCCGCATGGTCTTCACCCGCGACGTGATCCCCGCGACCGAAGCCAAGACGCTCGGCATCGTCGGCATCACGGTTGCCGATGCCGGCATCGACGCCGAAGTCGAACGCGTCGTCGGCCAACTCGAGAAGAACTCGGTTCCGACGGTCCGCGGCATCAAGGCCTTCCTCTCGATGAGCCCGGAAACCTCCTTCGCATCCCGTAAGGAACTGGCCGCGCTGATCAATTGCGTGGCGACGGCGGAGAAGTTCCGCTGACATAGATCCGGTAGGCAGGATCCCCTTCATCCACATGCAGGCCCCTTCTCCCATTGGGGAGAAGGGGCTGCGGAACGCGGCGGGAAATCCCGCCATGCATCGGGGAGTTAAGCCTTCTGATCGGCCGTCTAGTCCGAATGCTTCATTGACGGGGTGCGGCCTCGGCGTAGGATCGCTTTGGGGTAAAACACATTGGGCTGGGGCTGGCGTATCTTTGGAGGGTGCCATGCAGGAACCTGATATGCAGAAACTCGATGCACTTGTCGGTCGGCTGGTGGGCGATCTTGGCGCTGGCGTGTCCGGCGTTCTCGTCGTGCTCGGCGACCATCTCGGCCTGTTCCGGGCAATGATGGACGGACGGCTGCGATCCTCGATGGAGATCGCGGAAACGGCGGGGCTCACCGAACGCAATGTGCGTGAATGGCTCGCCGCCATGGCTGCGGCCGACTACATCACGTTTGATGAAAACTCCAACAAGTTCGCTATGACGCCCGAGCAGGCGATGGTTTTTTCCAATGAGGACAGCCCTGCCTTTTTCGGAGGCGCCTTCGAAATCGTCCAGTCGATGTGGATGGACGAGCCGAAGGTGGAGGAAGCCTTTCGCACCGGCCGCGGGCTCGGCTGGCATGAACACAGCACCTGTCTCTTCCGGGGCACGGAACGCTTCTTCCGGCCCGGCTACAACAGCCATCTGGTCGACGAATGGATCCCGGCACTTCAGGGCGTCAGGGAAAAGCTTGAACGCGGGGCGGAGGTCGCCGACGTCGGCTGTGGCCATGGCGCTTCGACGATCCTCATGGCCAAGGCCTTTCCGAAATCGCATTTTCACGGGTTTGACTACCATGCCCCTTCCATTGAGCGGGCGAGGCGCGCAGCGCAGGAGGCTGGCGTCGATGACCGGGTGACGTTCAGTCAGGCTTCGGCGAAGGAGTTTCCAGGGGGCAACTACGACCTCGTCGCCATGTTCGA
This sequence comes from Neorhizobium sp. T7_12, assembly GCF_002968535.1. Classification (NCBI taxonomy): domain Bacteria; kingdom Pseudomonadati; phylum Pseudomonadota; class Alphaproteobacteria; order Hyphomicrobiales; family Rhizobiaceae; genus Neorhizobium; species Neorhizobium sp. T7_12. The sequence continues at coordinate 65,704 of NZ_PVBK01000013.1, forward strand.
CTGCCTGCACGATATGGGCGATCCGGTCGGCGCAGGCCGTCATATCCGCGAGACGATGGCGAAGGGTGGCACCTGGATGATCGTCGAACCTTTCGCGCATGACGGTTTGAAGGACAATCTCAACCCGGTTGGGCGCGTTTATTACGGCGCCTCCACGATGATCTGCACTCCCGCCTCCATGGCCCAGGAGGTAGGCCTTGGCCTCGGAGCCCAGGCTGGGGAGATGAAGCTTCGCAAGGTGGCGCTCGACGCCGGCTATTCGCATTTCCGACGGGCGAGCGAAACTCCATTCAACATGATCTTCGAGGTGCGGGCCTGACTGTTTGGGTCTACGCGGCCGGCCGCTCCATGCGCACTGGCGGGAGATGCCAATTGACTATCGGATCCCGCCAAGAGCCGCCGGCTAAAGCGCCAGCCCCTCGGTGACAAGCGGAGCCAGCGCCTCCGTGGCCGCCGGAGAGATTTGCACGATCGCCCGTGCATCGAGATCGAACACGATAGCGACCGATTGCATCGTGCCGAATACCCGGCCGCTGAAGGGATCGACCATCCAGAAGATCAGCGACATGACGCGCTGGTCGGTCTTCTGCAACCCGCCCCAGATCTCGAAACAGTCGCCGAGACGCGGGGTTTCGCCATAGAGGATGCGGAATTCCAGTACCGCGCCGCCGACCTTGCCGGGCGGCGTTTCGGCATGTTTGCTGACGACTTCGCGGATCGGGCCGGTGAGCTGCTTCACCCCGCCGCCGACCGCGCCGATGAATTTCTGCGGGCCGAGGCGGTGGAAGGCGTCGCAGGCCTCCGGTTCGATCAGGCTCATGGCGGTGCGTTTCAAGCCGAGTGCGACCGCCCGCTCCCGCGAGGCGCTGATCGTCACCGGCTCATTGCCGGTGCCGCGGGCAAGCGCTTCCCTCGGGGCCTCGACCAGCGAGGCGGAAGCCTTTTCGCGGAAGGCCGTTGGCCAGGGGCGAGGCGTCTTGAGGTCGGCCGCATCCACATGGGTCAGCCGCACCCTGAAGCTCGCGGCAAGCTGGCCGGAATGGCTGTTGTAAAGCATCAGCACCGCAAACGCCGTCGTCTCGCCGATTTCGAGGAAACCGCCTGTCATGTGCAGCGACGTGCCGGCATGCGCTTCGCGATGGAAACGGATGTGATGCTCGTTATAGGCGAGCGTCATAGCCGACGCTGGCGAGAAGAGGCCGGGTAGGCCATTGAAGCCGAAGAGCACTGCGAGGCCTTCGTTGGCACGGGCGACGTAATACTGGGTGTTCCAGTGGGCGTTTTCGTCTACCTCCCATTGGCGCACGCTGCCGCGCCAAACCTCGATCATTGCGGTTTCGATCATGTCGCCCTGCTGTGCACTCACGCCGGCTCCTCCTCCAGAACGATGCGCCCCTTGACTGCACCTTTGGACAACCGGCTCATCGCGTCGTTGATCGATGATTTCGGCAGAGCCTCATAAGGGATGGCATCGAGTTTTCCGCTTTTGGCGAGATCCACCAGGTCGCGCAATTCCTGCAGCGAGCCGGTGATACTGCCGATCAGGCTCAGGCCCCCTTGCGCCATGCGCATGGTCGGGATGGTGAGCTGGCCGCCGAACATGCCGACCATGATGATGCGGCCGCCGCGCGCCAGGGCCGGGAAGCAAAAGGCAGCCGTCTGGCTGTTGTTGACGAAATCGATGATGGTGCGCACCGGCCGGCCGACCGTATCGACGATCCTCGCCGTCACGTCGTCGCCGGTCGAAAGCACGGTTTTGTGGGCGCCGGCATCGGTTGCGATCTTCAGCTTCTCTTCGGAAACATCGACCACGACGATGTTTTCGTGCCCGAGCGCTTTCAGGATGACGATGCCGCTGAGGCCGAGACCACCCGCGCCGACCACGACGACCGCCTCGTCGGGACGCACCGGCATCGCCTTGCGGATGGCGGAATAGGCGGTGAGGCCGGAACAGGCATAGGTGGCGGCAAGTGCGGGGTCGAGATCACCGGTATCGATCAGGTAACGGCTATGCGGCACCACCACATGACTGCCGAAACCGCCGGGCCGGCGCATGCCGAGCGGCCGGCCCTGCATGCAGAGGTTCTCCTGGCCGGCCTGGCAGGTTTCGCATTCGCCGCAACCGAGCCACGGATAAACAAGCCTTATATCGCCGACCTTCACATCTGTTGCATCGGGACCAGCGGCGGTGACGGTGCCGAGGATTTCGTGACCGAGGGTGAGCGGGTATTTCATGCCGATGCTGTCGATCGACACTTGTCTGTCACCCATGTCGAAAATGCCCTTCCACAGGGTCAGGTCCGAATGGCAAAGCCCGCAATGAGATACCGAAACGACGACCTCCGAGCCCACCGGCTGCGGGTTCGCCTCCTCGACCTCCCGGAGCACTTCCGACGCTTCGAATACCTGCCATGACCGCATGATCTAGCTCCTCCCAGATATATGGAACGTATCAGGCTGCCTGTTATGTGGCAATTGGGAAATAGGTGGGTGGATGACGGAGGGGGCGGGAGACTGCTACTCCACCTTCTCCTGCCCCTCGATCGCCGTCTCAGCGCCCGCAATCGCCTTGTCGAGCAGTTCCAGAAACGCTTGCCGTTCCTCGACGGATAAAAACCGCAGCAGGTCGGCCTCGTGCTGCGGCAGCGAGGTTTCCACCAGTGTGGCGGCTTCGAGCCCTACTTGAGTGAGCCGCAGTTCATAGACACGGCCGTCATCGGCGGCGCGGTCGCGTTCGACGAGTTTGTGTTTGATGAGGGGACTAAGCGTCTGGACCAGCGTCGGCGGTTCGATGCGCAACCGTCTCGCGAGCGCGATCTGGCTGATGCCGGGATAACGGCGGATCAGGAGCAGCACGCCGCCCTGGACCGGGGTGACCGCAAGCGAACGGGCGCGGAACCAGTTCTGCCAATGGCTGCCGAACAGCGATTGCAGGCGGCGGATGCGGATGCCGACGACACCGTCGAGAAGGACGGCATGACCGTCCCTCTCTGCCGGTGCATTCGGTTCCAAACTCATGTCTTGTCCCAGTTGCCGTAGACCTTCACGTCCATCGAGCCGATGCCCTCGAACGTGCCGTGCAGCACGTCGCCGGCAGCGATCGGGGCGACGCCTTCCGGCGTGCCGGTCATAATGATGTCGCCCGGATAAAGCGTGTAGGCCTTGCTGGCGAATTCGATCAGCTTCTGGACGTTGAAGATCAGCATGCTGGTGTTCGATTTCTGCCGGCTCTCGCCCCCGATCGTCAGTTCGAAATCGAGATTGTTCGGGTTCGGGATCTCGTCTGCGGTGACCACATACGGTCCGAGCACGCTGAACGTGTCGAGCGACTTGCGGTAGCTGCGCTCTTCGGGGCCGCGAATGGTGATGTCGTAACAGATCGCGTAGCCGGCGACATAATCCAGCGCGTCGGCTTCCGACACGCGAAATCCTTTTTTGCCGATGATGACGGCGAGCTCGATCTCGTGGTCGGTGCGCCGGTCCGCCCAGTCGACCACGATGCCTTCCGACGGGCCGACCAGCGAGCTCACCGCCTTCAGGAACACGCCGGCCTCGGCGATCGGCTTGATCTTCATGCCGTGATGCAGCTGGTCGCTGTCCAGCACTTCGTCGAGATGGAGCCGGTAGTTGACCGGGGCGCCGACGATCTTGCCGGGATTGGCGATCGGGCTGAGAAGCGCGACCTCGGACAGCGGCTTCGAAGGCGCGGTCTTCGCCATCTCCTCCATGACGGGGCGCAGCTCGGCGAAATGAGCCATGAACTGGTCGCCGTGGGGGAAGGGGTAACGGTAGTTCGGCAGGCGATCGAGGACGCTGGTGACGTCCTTCACCTGATCGCCGACGACCACGCCGAGACGATTATCGTCGTAGCGACAAAAACGCATGATTTCTCTCCCTGATTTCGTTCGCTCAGACGCGGGTGCGGTCTTCGCGGAAATAGCCGAGCTTCTCCTGGGCCACGCGGTCGGAGAAGCAGAATACGACGACGTCCTCGCTGGCCTTGAACGAGCGCCATGACCAGCCGGGCACGACGATCACGTCCTTGGGGCCGAAATCGAAGGTTTTGGCCCCAATCGTGATCGAGCCGGTACCTTCAGCGATGCACATGACGATATGGTCCGTGGAGCGGATCTTTGCGGTCTCCATGCCCTTCGGGACATGGCTGAGCCATGCGGACATGGTCGGCATCGTCCAGCCGCCGTCGATCGGGTTGGCATAGCGCAGCGTCGTGCCGATATGGACGTCGATTTCTTCGCCACGCGAGGCGCGGTAAAGTGCTTCGCGGCTGCGCTCATAGGGATAGTTGAAGATCGGCGTCGTCTGGCCATAGGGGCTCGTGCCGCCGATCGGCAGCATGCCGGAGCCGAAACGCGCGAGGGAATCGCCTTCCGGCCGCAGCAGTTCCTGTTCGGTGTCGTCGGAATCCTCGCGGAACACCGCTTCGAAGAAGGCAATCATCGGCACGTCGAGACCGTCGAGCCATGCGGCCGGGTCCGAACCGTCATTGCCGTGGTCGTGCCAGGCCCAGACGGGCGTGATGACGAAATCGCCGAATGCCATGCGGGTGCGCTCGCCGCCGACGGTCGTATAGGCGCCCGAACCTTCCAGCATGAAGCGCAGCGCCGACGGCGTATGGCGGTGAGCCGGCGCCACTTCGCCCGGCATGATGATCTGGATGCCGGCATAAAGCGTCGAGGTGGCGCGCGACTGGGCCGGGAAGGCGGGGTTTTCGAGGATCAGCACCCGGCGCTCCGCTTCTTCGGCGGTCAGCAGGCTGCCGGATTCGAGGATCAGCGGGCGGATGTCGTCGTAACGCCAGCGATGCGCCTGCGCCTTGGAAGCCGGCTCCGGCGGCAGCATGCCCTTCATCACTTCCCAAAGGGGCGCCATGTTGTGCGGCTTCAGCCGTGCGTAAAATTCTTCCCGTTTCGCGACGGTGGCGGCATCGATCTCGTGCATGAAATCCTCCTCCTCGGCTCCTCCAGCCGAAGATCGTAAGGTACACTAATTAATTTGGCGAGGTCAATTGTATTTGGAGGAAGATGCCGCCGGCTGTACCTGATCTCCCCCTGGTGGGGTTGATTAGCCTAGCGCGCCGCCGTGCTCTTCGCCCGCGTCGGTTTCGGCGGCGCGGGCGGCTTGACGTTGTCCTCGCCCTTTGCCCCGCGGCCGGGCGCGCCGAGCCGTTCGGAAAGCCGGTGGGCGGCGGCCATCAGGGCGTCGATCGTCGGTTTCTTGCGGGGGCCGGCAAGCTGTTTGTCGGAGCCGAGCACGGTCATGGTCGCGACGATCCGGCCGCTATAGTCGAAGACCGGCGCGGCGATCGCGGCGAAGCTCGAATTGATGCTGTTGACCGTCATCGCATAACCCTGGTGGCGCACGGTCTCGATGATCTTCTGGATTTCCTTGGTCGTGGTGACGCGCGGCGAGAGCGAGGCGGTGTCATCCGGCGCACCACGTTTGGCTGCAGCGATCTCGTCCTGCCGCACCGCCATGGTCTCGCTTTCGTTGAGATAGGTGAGGAAGACCTGGCCGGTTGCCGAAGTGAGGAGCGGCAGCACGTAGCCGAGGCGCACGGCAAGCGATCCCTGCCGCTCGCCGTCGACCTTGGAAACGATACCCGGTCCACGATCTCCCCAGAGCGAAAGATAGGTGGCGAAACCGGCGGTGCGCTGCAGCGCCGCCAGTTCCTCACGGGCGAATTCCACCACGTCGAGCTGGCGGATGGCCGACAGGCCGAGCTGGATTGCGAAGCGGCCGAGCCCGTAATGCCCGGTGACCGGATCCTGGAAGGCGACGCCTTCCTTGACGAAGCTGACGAGATAGAGATGAGCCTTGCTGGGCGGCATGCCGGCGGCGGCGGCGATATCGCGCAGCGGCAGCGGTCCGTTCGCCGCCTCCATGGCGCGGATGACCTGGAACCCGACCTCGATCGATTGAATGCGGCGCTGGGTCCATTCCTCCGGCGCCTTGGTCTTATCTGACGGCATCCTAAATCCCCTGTGTTCCCAGTTGATTATATTTATATCTGCAGCAGGTCGAGCCCGCTTTAAGCGTAGTTTTCCACAGCGCGGAAGGCTGCGACCAGATCATCGGCATCGAGCATCCGCTCCTGGTTGACCAGGAACGGGCTTTTTGCGCAGGCCGCGGCAAGATTTTCGATCGCCGCATTACCGACATCCGGCAGGCCAAGCGCCGAAAGCCGGCGCGGCATGCCGATCTCGTCGTAGAAGCCGAACAGCGCCGTCAGCTCTTCTTCGGCGCGGCCCTCTGCAACGGCCTGCACCAGCGTGCCATAGGCGGCATGTTCGCCATGCAGCGAGTGTTTTCGCACAGGCTCGATCGCCCCGAGCTCGGTCGCCACCGCATGGGCGATGGAAAGACCGGTATTTTCGAAGGCGACGGCGCTGAGCCAGAGGATCGCCTCGATGACGGCTTCGAGATCCGGCGTCACCTCGCCTGTTCCGGCCACCCGCATGGCACCCGGACCGTGTTCGAGCAGCATCCGGTAACAGATATCGCCGAGCATCACGCCCGTTTTCAAGGGCCGCGTGCCCTGCTTGGAAAGGCCGGTGCCCTTCCAGGCGCCTTCTGTCTCGAATTTTGCCGTCAGCGCATCGCCGATGCCGCCGCGCAGCAACCGGGCAGGGGCCTTGGCGATGATCGCGGTGTCGACAATCACGAAGGCCGGGTTCTGGTCCATCTGCTCGACGGCGATCATCCTGTGATGGTCGTCATAGATGACGATGCCGCGGGTCGAGGGCGCATCGGTGGAAGCGACCGTCGGCACGCTGACGAAGGGCAGGCCGGTGCGGCGCGAGACACCCTTGGCGACATCGAGCGTGCGGCCGCCACCGATGCCGACCACCACTTCGCCGCCCTTTGCCCGCACCAGTTCGGCCAGGCGGTCCATTTCCCGATATGTAACATCCGCATCGAAGGGGATGATGGTGGGTGAAATGTCCTGCCGGTTCAGGGTCTCGGTGAGATCCGCCTCGATATGCGGAAGCACCACGGCGTCGCAGATCGCCACGACCGAACGGCCGAGCGTCGCCGCCTTTTCACCGAGCAGGTTCAAGGACCCCGAACCCTGGATATAAAAAGCCGGCGCCCGGAATATACGTGTCATGCCTCCCCCGGAATGCTGTAACGCCGAATGCTATACAACATTATCAAAGGAAATGGGAGCTTCGCATTACTCCGGCGGCCCGCGACTCAAACGAGATCGGCGAGGTAGGTGTTTTCCGCCCGCGACTGCGCATAGGCCGCCGGATCGACCTCGGCGATGATCAGGGCCTCGCCCCTGGCGGGTGCCTCGGCGATCAGCTTGCCATCCGGTGCCGCAATCCGCGAAAGGCCGGCATAGGAAAACAGATCGTCGGAGCCGCAGTGGTTGATATAGGCGACGAAAACCTGGTTCTCGAAGGCGCGGACCTGGATCATGTGTCCGGCGATGAATTCCCCGGACCAGCCGGTCGGCAGCGCCGTCGGCACGACGACGAGATCAGCGCCGCCCTTCGCCAGTTGCCGGACGTTTTCCGGGAACTCGACATCGTAGCAGATCAGGAAACCGAGCCTGACACCTTCGAGCGTCACCAGAACCTGGCGGCGGTCCTCCTGTCGGAACCATTTGCGTTCATAGGGGCCATAGAGGTTGCATTTGCGGTAAACGGCCGTCTGGCCCATGCCGTCGGTGAAGAAGGCGCTGTTGAAGGTGTTTTCGAAGGTCTTTTCGGCAAAGCCCGCGACGATCGCCAGACCATGTTTCGCGGCGATCTGCGACAGCCGGCCGGTCACCGGACCATGCGCGGGCGTGGCGAGATCGGGAAATTTCTCCGCCGCGCCATAACCGGTCAGGGCCAGTTCCGGAGTGATCAGCAGTGCGACGCCCTGGGCGGCGGCCTCTTCGGCAGCGGTCTCGATCTTGGTGAGGTTTGCCTCGATATCACCGACGACGGGCTGCATCTGGAAACCGGCGATCTTCATGGGCTTGTTCCTTTAGCGTTCGTGCGACATGGCGCCGAGCAGTTTGGGCAGGTCGCCGAAGCGGGCGACCAGACCGAAGACGACTGCCGCGATGACCAGGAACAGCACCGTCACGGCAGCCATGGTCGGCGTATAGCCGTAGCGCAGCGCGTTGAAGATCTTGATCGGCAGGGTTTCCATGGTGAAACCGACGGTCATGTAGGCAACGATATATTCGTTGAGCGACAGAACGAAGGCGAAGGCGTAGCCGGAGACGAGATAGGGCAGGATCAGCGGCAGCACGACGGTGCGGAAAATCTTGCGGTCGTCGGCGCCCATGGTGGCGGCCGCTTCCACCAGCGAACGGTCGATGGCCGAAAAGCCGAGCGACAGGGTGACCAGCGGCAGGGTGACGAAGAAGATGCCGTGGCTGATCACCGCCGTCCAGGACTGGCCGTAGAAACCGGTGGTCGCCCAGAAGGTGAGCAGCCCAAGTGCGGTGATGACCGGCGGCAGGGTGAAGGGCGCCACGCCCAGGAGCTGGAAGATGTTGGCCCAGGGGGCAATCCGCCGCCACAGGAACCAGGCAAGCGGCAGGGCGATCAGCAGGGCCAGAAGCGCGGACGAGGCGGCCAAGGTCAGCGAGGCGACCAGCGCATTGCGCCATTCGGGATTGGTGAAGATCTGGCCGTACCAGGAGAGCGAAAAACCCTGCGGCGGAAAGGCGAGCGTCTGGCGGGCATTGATCGAGACGCCGGCGACGACGATCAGCGGCAGCGCCAGGAACAGGCCGACGATGAAGAAGAACAGGCGGCGGAGAGCTGTCATTTCGCTTGCCTCTGCTGTCCAGCATAAAGCGCCAGGCCAACCAGCCCCAGCGACACGAGCACGAGGAAAACGGCCATGGCGGCGGCAAACGGCATGTTCGACTGGTAGATCGCCTGGTCGGTGATCAGCACCGACAGCGTCCAGTGCTGCGGCCTTCCGAGAAGCTGCGGCAGCAGATAGGAGCCGAGCGCGAAGATGAAGACCATGATCAGCGTCGCCAGAATGGTGTTGCGCAGCGCCGGCACCACGACGGTGAAGAAGGCCTTGACCGGCGAGGCGCCGAGCGTGCGCGCCGCTTCGGTGAGCGTCGGGTCGAGGCGCACCAGCGCCGGATAGAGGACCAGGACGGTATAGGGGAAGGCCTGGTAGGTCATGGCAGTCATGACCGCGCCGAAACTCGGGGTCAGTGCCTGGGCCTGGGCCATCAGCCCCAGCCAGACGAGCAGGTTGGTGATGCCGGCGGTGCGCGAAAACAGCGTCGACCAGGCAAAGCCGATCATCACTTCCGAAAGCGACAGGATGGAGAGCAGCGCCACCAGCCAGACGATCTGGATTCGTCGAGGCGAGCGGGAGAGGAGATAGGTGAAGGGAATGCCGATCACCACGCAGGCCGCCGCGACGGCGATCGCCAGGAACAGCGAAAAGCCGAGGACCTTGCCGAAGAACAGGCTGAGAAAGCGGGCGTAGTTGTCGAATACGAAGGCGGGCGTATAGAAACCGCCCTGTTCACGCTGAAAGACGGACACCGCGATCATCGTGGCGAACGGCACCACGAAGAACACGATCAGCATGCCCGCCGGGAAAAAGAGCGGCCCGTAATCGGCAAGACGCTGCGGCGGTTCGCGTCTCATCGGGCGAGCACCACGCTGGTGGCCGGATCGAGCCTTATGCCGACGCTCTGGCCGACCGAGACGTCCGGCCGGTTGCGCGGCGAAGACACCGCGATCACCTGGGTGCCGCTCGCCTCCACGAAGGTTTCGATGGCGCCGCCGAGATCGCGGATGAAGGTGACGGTGCCGGCAATCGCGCCATGGCCGGCCGCGGTGAGCTGCACGTCCTCCGGCCGCACCGACAGCAAGCCTTTTGCCGCACCAGTGGGGAGCGAAATGCCCTCGATCATCTCGCCGAGTACGCTGGCGCGGCCGGCGCTGTCGGCTACGACGGGCAGGAGGTTGGTCTGGCCGATGAAGTCGGCAACGAAACTGTCGGCCGGGCGGCGGTAGATATCGACCGGTGCGGCCGCCTGGCGGATCTCGCCGCTGTTCATGACGACGACCGTATCGGCCATGGTCATCGCCTCGCGCTGGTCATGGGTGACGACGATGGTGGTGATGCCGAGACGCTGCTGCAGCTGGCGCAGTTCCACCTGCATCGCCTCGCGCAGCTTCGCATCGAGCGCCGACAGCGGCTCGTCCAGCAGGAAAAGCTTTGGCGAGATGGCGAGCGCCCTGGCGATCGCCACGCGCTGCCTTTGGCCGCCGGAGAGTTTTGCCACCGAACGATCGGCAAAGCCCGGCAGATGGATCATCGCCAGCAGTTCGTCGACGCGTTTCTTCTGCACGTCCTTGGGCGTACCGCGGATGCGCAGCGAATAGGCGATGTTCTCGCCGACCGTCAGGTGCGGAAACAGCGCCAGCGACTGGAAGACCATGCCGAGGTCGCGCTTGTGGGTGGGTACCGCGGTGATATCGGCGCCGCCGAGCTCGATCGAACCTTTAGTCGGCAGATCGAGGCCGGCGATCATCCGCATCAGCGTGGTCTTGCCGCAGCCGGATGGTCCGAGCAGGCAGACGAACGTGCCGTCCGGAACCGAGAGGCTCACGTCGTTGACGGCCGTGAAGTTGCCGAACTGCTTCGTCACATGGTTGAGGTTCAATCCGGACATTCGGTCTCCGCGGTTTAAGACTCTCCCAATTGACGAAGAGTAAGGACCCCCTCATCCGCCTGCCGACACCTTCTCCCCAAGGGGAGAAGAGATATGCCGTGCCGTCGCTCTTCCTTCCTCTCCCCATGGGGGTCCGAAGGACGGGACGAGACAAGTGGCTCATCCCGGTCGGTGGCCGAGCGAAGCGGAGGCCGGGTGAGGGGGCTTCCGGCTCCGACCTTATACGGATTTAAATCACCCTGCGATCATCTCCGTCCACTTCTGGTTCAGGAAGTCGGACTTGGTCTGGTAGAGATCGTAGCGCGGGATGATCGGCTCGATATCGGAGGAGACCGAGGCGAATTCGGCGGCGGTGAGGTCGAGCAGGTCGCGCTTGACGGTCGGCGAGGTGCCGACTTTCCGCGACAGCGTCGCTTGGATGGCCGGCTGACACATGTAATTGATGAACGTATGCGCTTCCTCGGTCTTCTTCGAGGCACGCGACAGCGCCCAGCAGCCGCTGTCCTGGATGCCGCCTTCCTTCGGGAAGGTCGAGCGGACGGGGCTTCCTTGAGAGGCGGCAAGGCCGGTGACGTCGTGGTAATACTGGCCCATCGGAATTTCGCCCGACTTCAGCGCCTGTTCGAACTGCGCCTCGTCGCGATACCAGAGGCGGACATTCGGCTTCACTTCCGCGAGCTTTTCGAGCGCCTTGAGGATGCCCTCCTCGGTATCCAGCGCCTTGGTGCCGCCCATGAAGGTCTTTGCCGTCACTTCGAGCAGGAAGGAGTTGGAGACGAGTGCCAATAGGCCGAGCTTGTCGGCATTCGCCTTGTCCCACAGGGCTGCCCAGGAGGTCGGGGCTTCCTTGTAGGCCTGCGTATTGGTCACCAGCGTGATGTACCAGGAAACGGCGCCGATGCCGGCGATCTTGCCGTCCGGATATTTGTTGACGAAGTTGTCGATGAGGTTCTTGGAATTCGGCAGTTTAGCGGCGTCGAGCGGCGCCCAGAGCTTGGTCGTCTGGCCCTTCAGCATGGCGACCTGCGACATCATCGAGACGTCGGCCGGGGCGGCACCCGCCTTGGCGGCCTGTTCGAGCTGAACCAGCCAGGCTTCGCCGGTCGGCTCGGCGACGGATTCGATGGCGATGCCGGTCGCCTTGGTGAAGTCCGGAAAGATGTTCTTGTCGAACGAATCCTTGAAGAAGCCGCCATAGACGCCGACCTTCAGCGACTTGTCCTGGGCGCGCAGCACCGAGGGCATGGCCAGCATGGAGGCGCCGGCGAGGCCGGCACCGAGCACGCTACGACGGCCCAGTTTGGCATTCAGAATGTCACGCATGATGTTCTCCTTTGTTTTTTAGGCCTGCCGGTGCTTCGCCGGCCGGCGAGTTCCCTTGTTGAATGCAGTTTATGTCAGGCGCGGTCCTTCACGGAAGGGCTGAAGACCATCAGGCTCAGGATTTCGAACAATATCTGGGCGCCCGCATGGGCGGTGTTGTTGGTCGCGTCATATTGCGGCGCCACCTCGACCACGTCGCCGCCGACGATGTTGATGCCCTTGAGCCCGCGGACCAGTTCCAGCACTTCGCGGGTGGTGAGCCCGCCGATCTCGGGCGTGCCGGTGCCAGGTGCAAAACTCGGGTCGAGGCTGTCGATATCGAAGGAAACATAGGTCGGGCCGTCGCCGACGATCTTTTTCGCCTTCTCGATGATCGCCGGAAGCCCCATGCCGGTCACTTCCTCGGCGTGGATGACGGTCATGCCGGACTCGTAGGAGAACTCCCAGAGATATTCGGCAGCGCCGCGGATGCCGATCTGAATCGTCCGGGTCGGGTCGAGCACGCCGTCGAGCACCGCGTTGCGGAAGGGACCGCCGTGGTGGAACTTGGTCTCGTCGAAAAAGCCGCTCGTATCGCAATGGGCGTCGATATGGATCATGCCGACCGGCGCCTTTTTGCCGACCGCCTTCAGGATCGGATGGGTGATCGAATGGTCGCCGCCGACCGAGAGCGGCAGCACGCCCGCATCAACGATCTGGCCGACGCGCTTTTCGATGTCGTCATGGCTCATTTCCAGCCGATAGCGGCTGCGGAAGGCCACGTCACCGATATCCGCGACATTCAGTTCGTAGATCGGCGCGCATTCCATCACGTGGTTATAGGGGCCGACACGCTCGATCGTGCGCAGCGCCCTCGGTCCGAAGCGCGAGCCCGGCCGGTTGGTGACACCGAGATCCATCGGCATGCCGACCATCGCCACCTGCAGGTCGCCGAAATCCGGGTTCTCCGCATCGAGCGGCCTGTAGGGCGCATCGAGAAGCGTGGGAATGCCCGCATAGGGCGCGACGCGGGTGCCGGCCTTGTCGAAGATTTTCTCGCCGACCTTTTTGAATTTCGGGTCAAAAATCTCGCCGCCCCGGCTGTCGAGGTATTTTGCGCGCAATTCGTCGAGCTTCTTCGCGTCGAATGTCATGATCGCCTCGCCTGTCTGCCAGCCGCTTGTGTGCAGCCTAATTTTTGTTCCACTGGGCTTGGCGCCCTTGTTTTCATCATTATCCGTCAGGTGCGGGTGGAAAAGCAATTGAGATTGTTCTAGCAGTGGCTGTGAGAAAAACTAACACTTAAGATCAATTCGAGGATCAGTCCGGGACCAAGATGAGCAACCGCCTGCCGCCCCTCAATCCGCTGCGCGCCTTCGAGGCCACGGCCCGCCGCGGCTCGGTTTCTGCAGCGGCCCGGGAGCTCAACGTCACCCACGGCGCGGTCAGCCACCAGATCAAGGCGCTGGAAAGCTCGCTGCAGGTCTCGCTGTTCGAACGCGGCGCCAAGCGGCTGAAGCTCACCTCGGAGGGCGCGCTGTTATTGCCGGCGGTCAGCCAGGCCTTCGGCGAGATCGCCGCCGCGACGGCGCTGATGAAGCGGCCGGCGACATCAGGCGAATTGTCGATCACCTGCGTGCCGGCGCTGCTGTCCTTCTGGATCGTCCCGCGCCTCAATTCCTTCACCGAACAGTTTCCCGGGGTCAGGCTGAAGCTTGCCGCCTCCAACGATCCGGCCGTGCTGCATTCCTCGGATGTCGACGTCGCCGTCCTTTATGGTGACGGAAACTGGCCGGATGCCTGGACGCGGCTCTGGAGCAACCTGCAACTCTTTCCGGTCGCCAGCCCGACCCTGCTCAACAGCCGGCCGCTGCGTTCGATGCGCGATCTCGAAGACCATGTCCTGTTGCATGGCGACGCGGACGGGCGTGAGTGGAACACCTGGCTTTCCGCCGCCGACGCCGTCGATCTGCCGCGCCGGCAGCAGTATTTCATGGGCGACGCGCGGTTTTCGACGGAAGCCGCGCTGCACGGCCAGGGGATCGCGCTCGGCGACACGATCACCGCCAGCAAGCTGATTGCCCGCGGCGAACTGGTCGTGCCTTTCGACCTGAGCGTTCCGGCCAACGATGCGTTCTACGTCGCCTGCCGGCCGGCCATGCGTTCGGCGCCGATCGTGCGGGTTTTCATCGACTGGCTGTTTTCCTCGCTGGAGGCAGATCAGCTCGCCGAACCGCATACCTCGGCCCGCATCCTGTTGCGCGGCCGCCGCGCCTGATATCTATCCTGTATCCATTGTCCGGGCGATCAGGAGAGCGGAGGTTTACCTCGCCGGCGAACCCGGCTAAGCGGGGTTCAAAAACTTGCCACTGTTGCTCATCTATTGATTTCATAGAGTGTCCAATGCTTCATCGCTTCTTTGCCTATTACCGGCCATACCGCGGTCTTTTCATCCTGGATTTCGGCTGCGCGATCATTTCGGGCGTGCTGGAACTCGGCTTTCCGATGGCGGTGAAGCTGTTCGTCGACCGGCTTCTCCTCAGCCACGAATGGCTGCTGATCCTGGTCGCATCGGCGGCGCTGCTGGTGATCTATGCAATCAATACCGGCCTGATGGCGATCGTTACCTATTGGGGCCATATGCTCGGCATCAATATCGAGACGGACATGCGCCGGGCCGCCTTCAACCATCTCCAGAAGCTCTCGTTCAGCTATTTCGACAATCAGAAGACCGGCCATATCGTCGGGCGCCTCACCAAGGACCTGGAGGAGATCGGCGAGGTCGCCCATCACGGACCGGAAGACCTGTTCATCGCGATCATGACGTTTGCCGGGGCTCTCGCGCTGATGTTCTCGGTCAACCCGCAACTGGCGATGATCACCGCCGTCGTGGTGCCGCTGACCGCCTGGGTGACGAGCCATTTCGGCGGGCGAATGACCGATAATTTCCGCCGTCTCTTCGGTCGCGTTGGTGATTTCAATGCCCGCATCGAGGAAAATGTCGGCGGCATCCGTGTGGTCCAGGCTTTCGCCAACGAGCAACACGAGCGCGCTCTTTTCGAAAAGGACAACCAGAACTACCGGCGCGTCAAGCTCGATGCCTACAAGCTCATGGCTGCGAGCAGCTCGCTCAGCTACATGAGCATGCGGCTGACCCAGATGGTGGTGATGATTGCCGGTGCCTATTTCGTGCTGTCGGGCGAGCTGACCGCCGGCGGTTTCATCGGTTTCCTGCTGCTGGTCGGGGTATTCTTCCGCCCGGTCGAGAAGATCAATTCGGTGATCGAGACCTATCCGAAGGGCATTGCCGGCTTCCGCCGCTTCACCGAACTGATCGATACCGAGCCGGATGTCGCCGATGCTCCCAATGCGGTCGACGTCGACCACCTCAAGGGCGAAATCGCCTATCAGAACGTCTCCTTCGGTTACAGCCCGGACAAACCGGTGCTCGAGAACGTCAACCTCTCGATCCGCGCCGGCGAAACAATCGCCTTCGTCGGCCCCTCGGGCGCCGGCAAGACGACGATCTGCTCGCTGCTACCGCGCTTCTACGAGATCGGGGCCGGAAACATCACCATCGACGGCATCGACATCCGCGCCATGACCAAGGTGTCGCTGCGCCAGCAGATCGGCATCGTCCAGCAGGACGTCTTCCTGTTCGGCGGGACGATCCGCGAGAACATCGCCTATGGCCGCCTCGGCGCCAGCGAGGTGGATATTGTCGAGGCGGCGCGCCAGGCACGGCTGGAAGAAATGCTCGCGGGCCTGCCGCAGGGGCTCGACACGGTGATCGGCGAGCGCGGCGTGAAACTCTCCGGCGGCCAGAAACAGCGCGTCGCGATCGCCCGCATGTTCCTGAAAAACCCGCCGATCTTGATCCTCGACGAGGCAACCTCGGCGCTCGACACCGAGACGGAACGCGCCATCCAGCGTTCGCTTGCCGAGCTCTCACAAGGCCGCACGACGCTGATCATCGCCCACCGCCTCGCCACCATCCAAGGGGCCGACCGCATCGTCGTCATCGACGGCAACGGCATTCTCGAACAGGGCACCCACCAGGACCTGATCGCCAAACGCGGTGCCTATACCAGGCTTCACGCGGCGCAGGTTGGGACGATGTAGGCGGAGGACGCAGGGCCGGTGTCGATCCATTGCAAGAATATCTATTTTATCTATAATAGATAGAAGGGAGTCTTGAAATGAAAATTACGTCCACCGAATTTCAGCAAAATGTCGGTCGCTATCAGGATGCGGCCCAGCGCTCGCCCGTCGCTATAACCAAGAACGGCCGGACCCATACGGTCCTGGTATCAGCCGAATTCTTCGATCTGGCGATCAAGGGCCGCATCGCTCGCAACGTGGAAGATCTGGACGAAGACACGCTGAAGGCCATCGCAAACAGCAGCGTGTCCGCCGATCATGCTGACCTTGATGATCTGCTGAAAGACTGGAAAGCGTAAGCCTTCCTGTCCCGCGACCAGGCCTCGTCATTTGTTACTCTTATCTTTGGGCAGTTGAAAGTCGACGCGGAATTGAGGAGGGCGCCAAGAACCGGCCCTGCGCCATAGTCGCGGCACGACAAGTCATCGAAGGCCGGCAGGTGGTGACGGTAGTACCGGTCACCCACGCTCCTCCGCACGATCCGGCCGATGCAGTCGAAATCCCGGCGGCACTCAAAGCGCACCTGGGGTTGGACGATATCCCATCTTGGATCGTGGTGACGGAAGCGAACGATTTTATCTGGCCAGGTCCGGATTTGAGGCCGGTGCCGGGTTCCAAACCCGCTCGCTACGAATTCGGAATTTTGCCGCCGCGGTTCTTTGCCCATCTCCGCGACAAGATTCTGGAAGCTCACCGGCGCCGTCGTTTCGGCCAGGTTGAGCGCACTGAGTAGTGCTATCATGAACTGACTGATTCACCGCCGCCGGATCGCATGGAAACTTCGCTTTATCTCCCCGTCAAAACCTTTCTCGAAAGCTTCGGATACGAGGTGAAGGGGGAGGTGGGCGGCTGCGATCTGGTGGGGTTGAGCGAGACGGATCCGCCGGTCGTGGTGATCTGCGAGTTGAAGCTCACCTTCAATCTCGAACTGATCCTGCAGGCGGTCGACCGGGCCGGGGTTTCGGACGAGGTGTGGATTGCTGCGCGGGTTTCCGCCAAGGGCAGGGGTCGGGAGGCGGACAAGCGCTATCGCGATCTCTGCCGCCGGCTCGGGATCGGCATGCTCGGCGTCTCGGATCAGGGTGAGGTCAGCGTGCTGGTCAGTTCGGTCTCGCCGATGCCGCGCACCAACCCGAAACGGCGCACGCGGCTGGTCAAGGAACATCGCAAGCGCAAAGGCGATCCGGCCGTCGGCGGCAGCACCAAGGTCCCGGTCATGACCGCCTATCGCCAGCAGGCGCTCGCTTGTGCTTCGGCGCTTAGCGGCGGCCCGCTTCGACCGCGCGACATGAAGCAGACGGCGCCTACCGCCGGCACGATCCTGCGCGCCAATTATTACGGCTGGTTCGAGCGCATCGATAAGGGCGTCTATGGGCTCACCGAGGTCGGGCGGCAGGCTCTACAGCGCTGGCCGCAGCCGGCGCCGGGCGAGATCGAGCTTTGATTGCACCAACAGAAAAGCCGCCCGCTTCGAAAGCGGGCGGCTTTGTTGATCTCTCGAGCGCGAGGCTTACGGCTGCGTGCCGGTGCCGCCAGTCGCGCCGCCAGCCGGCGGAGTTGCCGGAGTGGCATTGTTAGCCGGCGGAGCTGCCGGGGTCATCGGAGCCGGTGCAGGGGACGACGTGGTGTTGTCGGTTACCGGCGGGTTGGTCGAAGATGTAGTCTGCGGATCGGTCGAGGAACCGCCCATCTGCGACCATACGAAAGCGCCGACCAGAATGACGGCGATCACGGCTACCCACGGTACCCACGAAGAGGTGCTGCTCCGGACTTCAGTGGCCCGGAGGTCCGGATCACGGGTCTCGAACTTTCTGTCATTGGGATCAAAAGTCATGCTTGCTTCCTCCTTCTGCAGCCGGATAATGCCTCGGTACGCGTTTGGTTCCCGAATTCGTGAACGCCGCAAGCAGGTCGTGCCGAATTAACGGGCAAATCTCTTGGCGCCTGCCACGCAGGCAACCACCGCAAGCGTCGCGGCGAACATGCCGAGGCTGACTTTTTCGCCGAGAAGTGCGGCTGCCAGAACCAGTCCGAAAAAGGGCTGAAGAAGCTGCAGTTGGCTTACCCCGGCAATGCCGCCGAGGGCCAGGCCGCGATACCAGAAGATGAATCCGATCAGCATGCTGAACAGCGAGACATAGCCAAGACCAAACCAGGACGTGCTGTCGAGATCGGGCAGGGAGACCGGCATCACGGCGATCGACACGGTTAGCATCACAGGCAGGGAAAGTGCCAGCGCCCAGGAGATGACCTGCCATCCGCCGAGTTTGCGCGACAGGCTGGCGCCTTCCGCATAACCGAGCCCGCAGGCGATGATCGCCCCCAGCATCAGGAGATCGCCGATCGAGGAGACGGCCTCTTCCTGAAACAGCGCGAAGCCGGCGACGATGGCGCTGCCGAGGCAGGAGAACAGCCAGAAGACGGCCTTCGGGCGTTCGCCGCCCCTCAGCACCCCGAAGATCGCCGTCGACAGCGGCAGCAGGCCGACGAACACGATGGAGTGAGCCGAGGTGATATGTTTCAGCGCCAGCGCCGTCAGCAGCGGAAAACCGATGACGACGCCGAGCGAAACGATGGCGAGCGGCAGGAGATCGGAGCGTGCCGGGCGTCTTTCGCGAAAGGCCAGCAGCAGGCATATGGCGAGCAGCCCGGCGATCGTGGCCCGTGCCACGGTCAGGAACAGCGGATCGAAATCCGCAACGGCAATGCGGGTGGCGGGAAGCGACCCGCTGAAGATCAAAACGCCAACGAAACCGCTGATCCAGCCGCTTGTCGTGTTGTTCATCGAAAGTCTCCTGCTTTCCAATTGCCCTTGAACGCCTCCCTTGGACGTTTATCGCAGGCATTCCTTGGGTATTTTCCCGCTATCGGTCGGAAGCCATGGCGACGCCAGAGACAATGCGATACAATTTCCAGAAACTGTTATGGTTTGTGGAGCAGTACGGTGGATGCAAGGGCGGAACAGAAGGGCGGCGGCCAGCGTATCGGGGCCGTCATGGCGGAAATCCGCAGCCGCATCGCCGGCCGCGGACTGGTGCCCGGCGCACGGCTTCCTTCGGTGCGTGCGTTCGCCAAGGCGATGCATGTCTCCGCCTCGACCGTCGTGGAGGCCTATGAGCGGCTGGCCGCCGAAGGGTTGATCCGCTCCCGACCGGGGTCGGGTTTCTACGTCTCGAGTCCGCTGGCACCGCTGTCGCTCTCCGAGATCGGCCCGAAGCTCGACCGGGCAATCGATCCGTTCTGGGTATCGCGCCAGGCGCTGGAGGACGGCGACCTGTTGAAGCCCGGCTGCGGCTGGCTGCCGTCCTCCTGGATGCCGGAGGCGGCGATCCGAAGGGCTTTGCGCAGCCTGTCGCGCAGCGAGGACCGGGTCCTGTCGGACTACGGTACGCCGCTCGGCTCGCCGCAGCTGCGGCAACTTCTCTCCCGCCGGATGAGCGAGCGCGGCATACCGGCGGCTCCGGACCAGATCATCCTCACCGAATCCGGCACCCACGCGATCGACCTTCTCTGCCGTTTTCTGATCGAGCCTGGCGATGCGGTCCTGGTCGACGATCCCTGTTACTTCAATTTCCACGCCCTGCTGCGTGCGCATCGCGCAAAGGTCGTCGGCGTGCCGATGACACCGGCCGGGCCGGATATCGAGGCATTCGGAAAGGCGATCGAGGAGCACAAGCCGCGGCTCTACATCACCAATTCGGCGATCCACAATCCGACCGGCGCGACGCTTTCGCCGGTTGTAGCGCATCGGCTCCTGAAACTCGCCGACCGGGCCGGACTGACGGTCATAGAGGACGATATCTTCGCCGATCTGGAGCATGAGCCGGCGCCGCGTCTGGCCGCCTTCGACGGGCTCGACCGGGTGGTGCATATCGGCAGCTTTTCGAAGACGCTGTCGGCTTCGGTACGCTGCGGCTTCATCGCCGCCAAGCGGGAATGGATCGAGGGTCTGGTCGACCTGAAGATCGCCACGAGTTTCGCGGCGGGCCGGCTGTCCTCCGAGCTCGTATTGCTGCTGTTGACCGATGGCAGCTACCGGAAACATCTGGAAGAACTGCGCGTCAGGCTGTCCCGGGCAATGGAGGCGACGACGGGGCGTCTTGCAACGCTTGGCATCACGCCCTGGCTGCAGCCGCGCGCCGGCCTGTTTCTCTGGTGCAGGCTTCCGAACGGGATAGAGGCGGCGGACGTGGCGCGCGCCTGCCTTGCCGACAATATCGTGCTGGCCCCAGGCAACGCATTCAGCCTCTCCCAGAACGCCGGCAGCTTCCTGCGCTTCAACGTGGCGCAGTCGGAGGATGCGAGGATATTCCGCAGTCTCGGACGGGCGCTCGACGCCCTGGGTCAATGATGGGGTGAGAGCTGCCGGCCGGGGCTTCGGTCGTCAGGTATTCTTGTCCGAGCGCGCAAAATCCGGGATTTGGAAACGCCGCCGGTAGGCGCCGGGTGCCAGGCCCGTGACACGCTTGAACAGACGGCGGAAGAAGGCGGGCTCTTCATAACCGACCTGCCAGCTGATCTCGTCGACCGAAGCTTCCGTTCCCTCCAGCCGGCGCTTGGCCTCCTCGATCCTCAGGCGCTGCACGTAGGCGATCGGGCTGACACCGGCTGCAGCCGTGAACCGGCGCTTGAAGGTGCGTCCGGTAAGACCGGCCCGCAGGATCATCTCCTCGAGCGGGTTTGCGACGGAAAAGTGGGTTGCGACCCAATCCTGCGCCGCCTGGATCGCCGTGTCGCCATGGTCCTTGCGGCCTTCGAAGACGATATAGGGGGCGAGCCCGTCCTGATGCCATTGCAGCGCGAAGAAGCGCGCGATCGATCGGGCGGCCGCGGCGCCCATATGGCGTGCGATGAGGTAGAGAACGAGATCGTGCCAGGTCATCGAGGCGCCCGAGCTGATCAGCTCCTCGCGCCGTCCGGAAACCACCAGCACCCGTTCGGGATGGATCGGCACCTGCGGAAAGGCGGCCGCGAAGGCACCGGCATAACCGAAATGCACGGTCGCATCGGCGCCGTCGAAGAGGCCGGTCTCGGCCAGCAGGAAAATGCCCGAACAGGCCGAACATATCAGCGCGCCGCCCGCATGCATCCGGTTTACCCAGTCGACCAGCTCCGGATAGCGACCTTTCCGCCAGCCGTCTGGCCTCAGCAGGATCGACGGAACGATGACGATATCGGTCGCCTCGAGCGTGGCGATGCTGCGCTGGACGGTGATCGGCACAAGGCTCGCGAGCGTCAGCGGCCCGGTCTCTATTCCAACAATCTGGACTTCGAACGGGCGGGTTATCGCAACGTCCGGCGGCGGCAGGACGGAAAAGGCGTTCATCACGTCGAAGACGCCGCTCAGCGTCGAGACCACGGCGTCGGGAATGGCCACCAGGCTCACATGCAGCGGCTTCAAACTTGTCCCGGTCGCCTCACGCGGCATAACGATCCCTCCAATGATCAAATGCGTACACCGAGCCTGAGAATGGCGCAAACGGCCCGATTGTGGATTTTCCCGCTCTGCCCGAACCGGTTCGGACCTGCGATCCTTTGCCATCGTCAACTTCCGATGAAGGAACAGGAGATAGCAATATGGACTACGTCAAGACAAACGAGATCGATCCGGCCAAGCTGGACGCGATCGTTTCCCGCGCCATCGGCGATCTGTCGGCGGGGTACGGAGGGGTCATGGTCAGTATCGGCCACCGTCTCGGCCTCTATAAGGCGATGGCCGGGGCCGGACCGCTCAGTGCCCACGAGCTGGCAAGCCGCACCGGCTGCGCCGAGCGTTACATCCGCGAGTGGCTGAATTCGCAGGTTGCCGGGGGTTATGTTCTGTTTCATGCCGTCAGCGACAGCTTCGAACTTACCCCGGAACAGGCGCTGGTGCTTGCCAACGAGGATAGCCCGGTCTTCCTCGCCGCCGCCTGGGGCGTGCCGGCTTCCATGTGGTCGGACGAGGAAAAGGCGCTGGAGGCCTTTCGCAAGGGTTCCGGCATTCCCTGGGGCGACCATGACGGCCGGCTTTATTGCGGCGTCGCCTCGCTCTATCGCAATGCCTACAAGGCAAGCCTGGTCCCGGAATGGCTGCCGGCCCTCGATGGCGTGGTCGACAAGCTGAAGGCCGGCGCCTCGGTGGCGGATGTCGGCTGCGGCCATGGTCACTCCACGGTGCTGATGGCGCAGGCTTTCCCGGCTTCGCGTTTCCGTGGCTTCGATACGCATCGGGTATCCCTCGACGAAGGCCGCAGGATCGCCGCAGACGCGGGCGTCAGCGGACGGGTCGCGTTCGAGACGGCGCGCGCCGAAAACTACCCCGGCAAGGGTTATGACCTGATCTGCTTCTTCGACTGCCTGCACGACATGGGCGACCCGTTGGCGGCAGCCCGGCATGCGGCGAGAACGCTTGCGCCGGATGGTACGGTGATGCTCGTCGAGCCCTTCGCCAACGACCGCGTCGACGACAACATCTCGCCCGTCGCCCGCATGTATTACGCCGCATCGACGACGATCTGCTGCGCCCATGCGATTTCCGACGGCGGCCACATGGTGCTCGGCGCGCAAGCCGGCGAAGCAAGGCTGCGGGAGATTTTCTACAAGGCCGGTTTCACCCGCTTCCGGCGGGCGATGGCAACGCCGTTCAACCTCGTCCTCGAGGCACGGCTGTAATCCGGCCGCATTGATGTAACCTCCAGGGAGCGCGCGGGGCCGGTTTCACAGGCCCTGCGCGCTTGTTCTTTCGCCGGCCTCGTTGTCGGCGTCTAATTCTGTGCGATCGTCATGCGCGGCGAGGCCCAGTTGTGCCACTGCTCTTCCGAGCCGTGGAAGACATTGAGGTCGATCTTGCCGTCGACGCCGTGCGACAGGCCGGAGCCGGAATATTGCCAGAACAGCCACCTGCGGCCCGGATAGACCTTGGAAGGATGCTGGGCGACCGCGCGCAGCCAGAACGGATAGTTGAGAAGCTCCCCCGACAGGTTGTCCTCGTAGAAGTCCGGCGCCGTGTAGATGATCGGCCGCTGGCCGTAATAGCGCTCCAGCTTGTCCATGAAGACCTGCATCTTTTCGAGCACCCGGGCGCGGGAGAGTTTCGCCTTGCAACTCGACTCGCCGTTCCATTCGACGTCGATCACCGGCGGCAGCGCTTCCGGATCGCGGGGCACGTTGCGGATGAACCAGTCGGCCTGTTCGCCGGCGGTGCGGCACCAGTAGAAGAAATGGTAGGCACCGCGCCGGATGCCCGCCTCCTTGGCTCTTCGCCAATTGGTCCTGAACATCGGATCGAGATGGTCGCCGCCGTCGGTGGCCTTAATATAGGCGAAGTTGGCGCCCTGGGTGCGGAGCTTCGCCCAGTCGATGTCGCCCTGCCAGCGCGACACGTCGACGCCGTGCACTGGGTAGCTTCTCGGCGAAACCCTGCCGAAATTGATCGGCTTGGCATCGCGGAACTGGCGGCTGTAGATCTGCAGGCGCCCCCGGCGGGGTACGGTTTCCAGCGCCGGCTGGTCGGGCACCAGCATGGCGACCGGCCGCTCGGCGGGAAGCGGCATACCGACCGTCGTTTCCCGCACGAAGGCCTGCGGCGCCGGCATCGCGCCGTTCCAGGCGATCTCCTGCTGCTGCGGCAAGGTCTGCTGCTGGGGCGCTTGCGGCGCGCCGATCCGCGCGGTCTTGCCGACACCGACCGCCGGGACGGGGGCGGGCAGATCGACCGAGCCTGTTTTCTCTTGGGTTGCGACGCCGGCGACCAGCTCGTCCGGACCGGATGCCGAGGCGCAGCCCGCCAAGGCGAGGCAGGTGACGAGAAGTGCTGGCACAGCCGATAAACGCATTTTGAAACCCGTACGCAAGACAACAAAGACGGCCGCCCCCGCCGTCAATAAACCCCGACAGGAATTGCTAACGGAAAATTACCAAAAAATGCTGAATCCAATCTTTACGCGCGGAGATGTTTCGAAATCAGCCGCGCGGCGTGATCGACCGCGCCGGATTTCCCACCACCGTGGCGCCCGGCGGCACGTCCCGCGTGACGACGGAACCCGCCCCGACGATCGCTCCGTCGCCGATCGTGATACCGCCTAGAACGATCGCGCCGCCACCAATCCAGACGTCGGCGCCAATGCTGATTTGGCGGCCGATCTCGAGACCTTGGGCGCGCAGGACGGGGTCGCGGTGGTGATCGGCGCAATAGAGCTGGACGCCCGGCCCCAGCATCGAACGGGCACCGATCCTGACCGGTGCGGTGTCGAGGATCGTGCAGCCGGCATTCAGATAGACGCCTTGCCCAAGAAAGACGTTGAAGCCGTAGGCGCAGTGGAAGGGGGCTTCCAGAAACGCGTCGGGCGCTGCGCCGAACAGCATGCGCAGGGCAGGCGCCATCCCACCCCGCTCGGCGGGCGACATGGTGTTATGCGCATGCACGGCCATCCGCGCCTTGTCTCTCAGCGCGTCGAGTTCCGGATCGAGGCAGCAATACCACTCGCCGGCCGCCATTTTTTCGCGTTCGCTCGCCATCCCGTCTCCCCCGCTGCCTTCTCGTGTTTCAGCGTTCCGCCCCGGCCTTGATCCGAGCGGCCTCGCGCCGCGCGACGCTTTCCGCCGGCCAAATCGCCTTGGAACTGTAATAGTTCTCGAACACATTGGCACCTTCCGGCAGGCCCACCCAGCCGACTTTCGAGCGCGTAAAGATATGCACGTCCGGTGAGAATTCGACGCGCCTTTCGAGCGTCTGGACCCGGACGAACAGCATCCATCGGCGCCGGCCGTAATCGCTCCAGACCGCTGTCTGGCATTGCGGGCAGCGGTAGATATCGTGGGGCAGGCCGCTATCGGTCTTCATCGCCACTGCGACCGGCTGGCTCTGCGTGATCTCTATCTGGTCGGCTTCGATCAGCGCGTTGATCGCAAAGGCGCCGCCCGTCTGCTGCTGGCAGTCCGTGCAATGGCAGCAATGGATGAACATCGGTCGCCCATGCATGCGATAACGCACGTTGCCGCAGAAGCAGCCACCCTCGAATATCTCGCTCATCTTCCGTCCGGGCTCCCTCAGATTACGCATGTCGAATATGAAATATTCCCCGGCCCTCCCGCAATGCAAAATGAAGAAGACGAGACCGGCATGTTCTGCTTTAAAGTTTGCGAACACGACATGAGCAGGATCAAACGCATGACAAAAGAGCGCATTGGTATCGTCGGCCTCGGCCGGATGGGCAGCGCCATGGCGGAACGCCTTGCAATGCAGGGATTTGCAGTGGCGGGATGGACACGCAGCGGTCTTGCGCCCGACAAGGCGACGGCCCTTGGAATCTCCGCCTCAATCGACCTGGCAGCACTTCTCGATGCTTCGGATGTCGTCATCCTGGCACTGCTCGACGAAGCCGCTGTGCACGCGATGCTCGGTGAGCTGACCGCCGCCGATCTCACCGGCAAGCTGATCGTCGATACCAGCACGGTGAGCCCCGAGACGCTGCGCGCCCATCACGATGCGATGGGCAGGGCGGGTGCGGCGCTTCTCGACGCACCGATCTCCGGGGGGCCGGAAATGCTGCTGGCGGGCACGGTCGGCCTTTATATCGGCGGCGCGGACAAGGATTTTCAGCGTTTCCTGCCGGTCGCCGAAGTTCTTTCCAACCGCATTCACCACGTCGGCAAGCTGGGCGATGGTGCATCCGCCAAGCTCGTCAATAACATGATGCTGATGGGGCTGTGGCAGATCATGAGGGAAGCCGTCGAGCTTGGTGGCAAGGCGGGGCTCGGGCGCGACAAGATGATCGAGATCCTGTCCGGCAGCCCGGCGGCGAGCCCGGCCATGCGGTCCCGGCTTCCGGTCATACTCGGCGAGACCGAGGCAGTCGGCTTTCCGGTCTCCGGCGTGCTGAAGGACATGCGGGTGGTTCTCGATCTTGCCCGCGACCTTGGCGTCGCAACGCCGGCCATCGAGGCGGCGCGCGCCAGCTTCGAGAATGCAGCGGCGCTTGGGTTTGCCGAGGCCGATCTCGGCACAATGGTGCGGCTGGCGCTCGAAGGAAAAGGCTGAGCCCCGGGAGAGGCTCAACCCTGATAGCGAAGTTAGAACGTCCGGCCGAGGCGGGCGTCGACCGATTGGCTATTGCCGCCGCGCAGGGCGAAGAACAGGAAGATCGCCGCCCAGAGAATGGATTTTTCCGCACCGGCGAGACCCTGGTTCTGTGCGATGCCGTGGAAATAGACGGTGACCAGAAGTACGATCATCGCCGCGAAGGAGGCCGGGCGGGTGAAGAGGCCGATGGTAACGAGGATGCCGCCGAAGAATTCCGTGGCGGAGAGCAGCGGCGACCAGAAGACGCCCGGATAGAAGCCGAGGCTTTCCACCATGCCGGCTGCGCCGAACGGATTGGTGATCTTGCCGAAACCGTGGGTGACCAGCAGCACGCCGGCCGTCACGCGCAGGATCGTCTCGACGATCTCATGGGCGGAGGTGTAAACGGGGGCGAGCGCCGGAATGATCAGGCGGGAGCGAGTGGTGGATTGAAGAGCCATGGGACCTCATTTTATGAAAACGACGCGACTATCGTTGCTGCAGCCCCAAATTGACGTTCGCGCTCCTTCTGTCGAGGTGCCTGCGTTCAAAAACTTGACCATTCCAGTTGACATTATTGTGAGACCGAATTGACTAGGGTAGAAGGCGAAACATGATGGAAAAACCGCGCATTACGATTCTCTATTGCACCCAGTGCAATTGGCTGCTCAGGGCCGGCTGGATGGCGCAGGAGCTTTTGCAGACCTTCGGCGACACGCTTGGCGAAGTGGCGCTGATCCCGGGCACCGGCGGCAATTTCGAGATCCAGGTGAATGGCGAGCTCATCTGGGAGCGCAAGCGGGACGGCGGGTTTCCCGGGCCCAAGGAGTTGAAGCAGCGGGTGCGCGACATGATCGACCCGGACCGCGACCTCGGCCACCTGGACCGCAAGGCGAAGGAAGACGGCGAGAGCTGAGGCTGTCCGTGACAGATCCGCGAAGGTTTTTTGGCGACGGGCGCGGAAACTTCAAAAAGCCAGTTGACAGGGGAAGGTCACACCCGTACATGGCTCTCCGTCGCCCAGATGGCGGAATTGGTAGACGCGCCAGCTTCAGGTGCTGGTACCCGAAAGGGTGTGGAGGTTCGAGTCCTCTTCTGGGCACCATTCCTATTTTCGAGCATTGATTTTGCTCGCATTTTCATCGCTTTTTGTCTCACTTTCACCAACCCCTTGGGGCGTGGGACAAACTGCGATGCTCGTTTGTTCCGACCTCAGTTTGTGGATCGCGCCGGCCGCCAGCTTCTTGCGGTTGGCCTGCTTCGTGTAGAGCGTTGTTTGCTTCTTTGTGGTCCACCCAAAGATCGCCATCAGCTCGTCGTCGGTTGCGCCGTTCTCGGCGGCAATAGTCGCGCCAGCTTTGCGCAGACCATGCGTCGAGCAGTGGAACAGTCCGGCGTCGTCGCACCAGTCCCGCATCTTGTTTCCAAGTCCGTTCACCGAGAACGGCTTCCCATAATCGGTGACCAGATAAGTCATCTGTTTGGCCGGCTGCTGGTCGAGGCACTTCTGCAGTTCCGGCAGGATCGGGATCTGTACCGTGACCCGCTTGACTTCGCGGTCTTGCCTGGACGGATGGTCAACCATCCCTCGCGAACATGCTGCCTCCCCATGATCGCCAGCTCCTGGAGGCGAAGGCCAGTAAAAAGCGCCATATTTAGAAGCAGGTTCGCCTTCGTTCCTGGGGGATGCTTCGCTTCGAACTGCTTTACCTCGTCGACAGTCCAAGTATGAAAACCTGCGCCACTGCCAACCTTCTTGATCCGGAGGGCGGGGTTCACCTTCACCAGGTCGTTTTCCATCGCCCAGCCAAACATCGCTGACATGTATTTCACAAGGTTGTCCTGGGCGCCGGCCGTCCTCGCCAGCTCGTCGCGGATCTCCATGACATGTTTGCGCTCGATCTTATCGATCGGCAGGCTCCCGCGGCGATTTTTGTTCTTGGGGGTCAGGCTGTCGCAGACGCGCTCCAGAAGCCTCGCGCGCCGCGCCAGCTGATCAGGCGCCATCGTGTTGCCGGCCCTGCCTTTATATTTCATCACCAGCCAGTCGAGCGTGCCTTCGGCATGATCGCGATTCAAACGTTCCGGCTTCGGCTGCTCTCCGGGCCGGACGTAAGGTACACCGAGCCGTGCGCAGGCAACTTCTTTGTCGAAGGCTTCCGTTCCCGGCTCCTCAGTGAGGCGAACCTTGGGCTTTCCGGTGGCGCGGAAATAGAACCGCGCTTCCTTCTTTCGCCAATCGCGATCGAGGCTGACACCTTTCGGGAGTTTCGGATACATCTTGCTCATCAATCCCAAGGATTGCCTTCGGATGGTATGCCGTCAAGCGGCAGTTCTTCGCCTCCCTTGTGCGGGAGTTTACGAAATGCTTCGGCGGGCTCGCCAACGTCATAAACCTGGCGCTCGCCGATCAGCCGCGGTTTCGGCATGGTGCCAGCAAGGACCGCCTTGTCGAAAAGCGATGTGCTGATGCCAACGAGGGCCGCCGCCTGTTCTCGATTGATGCCGAGGGGAGGGAGAGAGTAGGGGAGAACCTCAATGCGCTGTGGCTTCATGGCTCACCGTCCGGACTTTCCGTCGAGGGTGAAGTGGTTGCAGCCGCTCCCAGAATGGGTTCATATGCACCGGGGGTACTATGTCTTTTTTGCTGGTCTTCGCCGTTGTTTGCGCTGTGTACATCATGCTCTTTTCGCGTGAAGGTCGCGGTTGCCTCGGACGCATCCTTATGGTGGTCGGCCTCATTGCGATCGCACTGGTATTCGGACTTTGGGCGCTCATGGCAGCGTAACTGGTTCACCGCATTTAGTGAGGGGCATTGGCTATAGGCCTCTTCTGAGACTCTGCTATGGTTGCGGTACCGACCGGCGATGGCACGCCAGCCGGTACCTGACATCACCCCGCGATACGAGCACGAGGAGACGATTGCATGGAGCCACCGCGATTTAGAGGGCGAGTTGCTGCTTACGACTTTAGCCCTGATGGGACCGACGCCACGATTGGTATTGACGCGAATGACAAGAGAATCGCTTTTAATATCGCGGTTGAACTGATCCCCGTCTTGATTGCCAACTTGCGGCGCATTGCTTCGGATGCTCAAAAGGCCCGAATGCGGGGGAATCCCGACGCCCAATTCAGAGCAGTGGCTCCACTGGTTCCGGAAGGCGTCGGGGTCAACCGCGATAATACGGACGGAACGATACAACTCATTTTTCATGTGGGCGGCGCTCCGGAGGCGTATCAGTTGAACGAAGAGACTGCTCGGACGGTGGCGTCTCACATACAGCTGACGGCTGATGAGCCATGGACGCCTGAGAAGCTTCAATAAAGCGGGCGCTTCTGAGTGGCATTTTCTTGATCACAAAGTTTGGATAGTCGGCGGGCTCACTGTCAGAGCCCGGGGGCTGGCCGCCAGCTGAGGGGGCAGCCCTTGATGCCAAATTCATCTGGGGCGCTGGTGTGCGGCCTAGGCTCAGAGCGGTTGTCGCTGTCCTGCCCCCTGAACTGTAGTGTCGATAGGAAGACCGCTTGACTTCATGTTCGTAAAAGGACGAGATCTGAGTCTCAAAATTGCCGTCCACCACCAATGCAAGATATAGGGCAACAGTGATCTCTTGGTTGAGCGCGCAATTCAACGCCGTAAAAGGGTTGATGGTTGACGAGATAGTTTCAGAAATTGCGATCGAGTCATCAGTAGGAAAAGCACTTTGCTGGTGCCAGTTGAGGCGACGCAAGTCGTCGTCGGAAACGTACGTGGTGATCAAATCCAAGGGTGGAGATGCCACGGTATGGGTTCCGATTGAATTGAGTGAGGCGCGCAAGCTAGCGGCATACCTCGAGCGAATTACGGCTGACGCTGCACCCCTTGCAAAACCTCCGTCCTCTTTGTGACCGCTTAAGTAAGCTTCACCTTCCAGCCCCACATTTGGTGGGGGCGATGGCGAGAACCCGGATCGAATATTGGAGTTATGGTCCATTGGCTCTATGGAGGCCGAATGCCTAGGTACTACTTCCATGTCCGAGAGGGCGGTGTCCTCGGGAAAGATCCTAAGGGAACTAAGTTTGCCAACCTCGACGACGCCTACGATTATGCCGTCAAGGCCGCGCGGGAGGTAATTGCGGAGGTGGGTCTGGCCAACGACGTTATTGACGTGACCCGTTTCGAAATCACCGCCGAGGACGGGACTGTGCTCCGGGAGGTGCTGTTCCGATCCGCAGTTCAGCTCGACTAGTCCGCCCGGTTACTGTTGAGGCGGAACCCTCTGGCAGCCCTGTAGTTGTGTCTCGTTAGGAGTATCAATTATGGGTACATACATACTGCTTTTCATAATTTGTGTAGTAATCGTCTCAGCCGCCGTGCTCTGGGCGTATCGATCGCGATCTTCGCTCCCAAAGGATGTGGGCTGAATCGATTGCGGTGCGCGTGTCGAGATCCGGGGAGACGCCTTCCAGAGATCCCGGTCATCACCACCAGAGCATTCTTCGCAGCACCAACGTTCGCCATTCCAGCGAAGCTCATCCACTGGAAAGAGGCACTCTTCCTCGCCCGATTCCATCGCGACATATGGGAACGCTTTCGTTCGAAAAGTCTGCTGTTCGCGATAGTCTACGAAGTTTTCTTGGGCCGGACTACCTGAGAGTTGCCGTTCAGAAAGAGCTTTTAGGCCGCGGAGACGGCCTTCATCACGGCGATGACCTTCTGATCGAGCCTGTCGTTGACCGGAAGCGCTTCGGATGCCAGGCGCACGATGACTGTTTTCGACGCGCGGTCGATCCAGACCTGCTGGCCATGGATGCCCATGCCGGTAAGGGCGCCGGTGCCGGTCTCGTACCAGAAGTATCGATAGCTGCCGCCCGGATAAAGCAGGTGCTGCTCGCCCGACGCCCAGACGTCGCGATTGCCGCCCTGCCAGAGTTCATCGACCAGCCGCCTTGGCAAGATGCCGTTACCGCCGGTTCGGACCAGTTCGCCAAGGCGTGCGAGATCACGCGCGGTCATCGAAAGGCCGCCCGACGATCGGGCATTGCCGGCACGGTCTACCGTCAGGAACGCGTCGGAATATGCGCCCATCGGCTTCCAGATGGCGTCTTCCAGCAGCTCGGCATACCGCTGCCCACTGGTGGCCTCGATAACGAGTGCGGCCATGTCGGCATTCGGGGAGCGATAGGCATGGTGCGTTCCGTGCTCGTGTGCGGCGCGCGGCAGCGAGCACAGAAGCTCGCGCAGGGTCGGCGTAGGCTCGTCCGGACGTTCGGGGTTCCAGAGCATGGCGCGCCGATAGCGGTCGTAGTCGCCACCCTTGTCGAGATAGGCTTCGCTGAAGTCGACCGCGACGGTCATGGTCAGGAGCTCTCTGATCTTGAGGTCGCCATAGGCCGAGCCCAGAGCATCCGGAACATAGGTGGAAACCAGTTCGTCGGGGGAAAGGGAGCCGCGGTCGATGAGGATGCCGGCAAGTAAGCCGGTGACCGATTTGGAGATTGAAAAGATGATATGCGGTCTGACGGGATCGAAATGATCGGCCTGCCATTCGGCAATGATCTCGCCGTCCCGCATGATGACCAGGGCATCGCTTTCGCTCTCTTGGAGGAAACCCGCAAGCCCTACGGTCTGCTCGGTCAGGTTGCTCACCTCGAGGTTGGCGAAGTGGCCGAGATCAAGCGCCGGCCGTTCCTGCTTGCGCGCGCTGCGGATCACGGCCGAAGGGACGAATTCCGATACGCTCTGAAACGACCAGGTCGAATAGGGGCGCGCCCGCCAGTTCGATAGATTGATGTCTGCCCTTGTGAAGGTATGGCTGGTCATTGGGGCTCCTCCCAAAGGCTTCGTTCGATCGAGGATATCGGGCCGGTTCGTTATGCCTTTGCCGGGCAGGAAAGGTGTTATCCAGGCGGCGGTCAGGCCGCGCCCTTTGCACCGTCGAACTTGCGGTCGAGCAACATAGCCGCGTCGAGCAGCCGCCGAGTATATTCGTGCTTCGGCCGGTCGAAGATGTCATCGCGCTCGCCGATTTCGACGATACGGCCGTTCTGCATGACGGCGACGCGATCGGCGACCTGTTCCACCGCCCCGAGATCATGCGACACGAACAGGCAGGCAAAGCCATAGCGCTCCTGCAGGTCGCGGACGAGTTTCAAGATCTGCTTCTGCACCGTCATATCGAGTGCAGAAACCGGCTCGTCGGCCACGACGAAGGCCGGCCGGCGGACGATCGCCCGGGCGATCGCGACACGTTGGCGCTGGCCTCCCGAAAGTTGATGTGGCAGCCGGCGCAGGAACGCGGTATCGAGCCCGACCTCGGAAAACACCTCCAGCACCCGCTCGCGGCGTGCCGCAGCTGACATGTCCTTTTCGAGCTTCAGCGGCTCCCCGACAATGTCTCCGACCCTCTGGCGGGGGTCGAGCGAGGAATAGGGGTCCTGGAAGATGATCTGGATATCGCGGCGCTGTTTTCGCGCCAGGTCGCTGTTGCCGGTTTCGATCTTTTCGCCGCCGAAGGATATCGTCCCGTCGGTTATGCCAACCAGGCCGACGATCGCCCGGCCGAGCGTGGTCTTTCCCGAGCCCGAACCGCCGACGAGCGCGAGGGTCTCCCCGCGTCCGATCGACAGATCGACGCCATCGACGGCCCGCTTCGGTTCAGTCGGCTTCAGGAAATTGCGCCGGCCGGGATAATCGATGGTCAGGTCGCGGATCTCGACCAGCGACGGCTGCTGGGTGACATTTCTTGTGCCGCCTGCCGCTCGTCGCGGAAGTGCATCGACGAGCCTGCGGGTGTATTCATGCCTGGGCGCGGAAAGTACGTCGATGCTGCGGCCCTGTTCGACTGCCTTGCCCTTGTGCATAACCACGACATCGCGCACGTAATGCGACACCATGCCGAGGTCATGGCTGATCAGCAGGACCGCCGTGCCGTTTTCCCGGGTCAGCTCCGCCATCAGGTCGAGGACGTCTCGCTGCACCAGCGTGTCGAGCGCTGTTGTCGGCTCGTCGGCGATGAGCAGTTCCGGCTTCAGAAGCATGACCGATGCCAGCATGATGCGCTGGCGCATGCCACCGGAAAACTCGTGCGGATAGGCGGAGAGGCAGCGTGTCGGATTCTGGATCTGGATGCGCTCCAGCATGACAAGGCAGCGGTCGCGGATCTCGGCCTTGCCTAGTTTTCGATGCAGGGCGAGACCCTCGGCCATCTGGTCGCCGATCGTCATCGATGGATTGAGCGACACCATCGGCTCCTGGAAGACCATGCCGATCCGGGCGCCGCGAATATCCCGCATCGATTTCGATGTGGCTCCGACAAGTTCCCGGCCATGAAAGCGGATGCTGCTTTCCGGGGTGACGGCCAAAGGTGACGGCAGCAGGCCAAGGATGGACCGCGCTGCCATCGTCTTGCCGGAGCCGGACTCGCCGACCAATGCCAGCATGCCTCCAGGCTCGATCGCAAAATCAAGCCCGTCGACGACCCGGGCCAGGCCCCTGACACTGACGGAGAGGTTTTTCGCGGCGATGACGGCTGTTTTTTGGTTATCTTCGGTCATTTTTCTCAGCCCTGCATCTTGGGGTCGAGCCAGTCGCGCACCGCATCGCCCAGCATGTTGATGCCGAGCAGCGTCAGCGCGATGCAAAGGCCGGGAAGCACGATGAGATAGGGCGCCTGGGTGATGAAGGGCCTGGCGCTCGCCAGCATGTTGCCCCAGCTCGGTGCCGGCGGCGGCACGCCGAGACCCAGGAAGGAGAGGGCGCTTTCCGACAGGATCACCCAACCGAACATGGTGGTCGCGAGCACGGTGACGGGTGCGACGCAATTGGGCAGTACATGGCGGACCATCGTCACGATCTCGCTGTTGCCCATCACATGCGATGCCTCGATATATTCGCGCTCGCGGATCGACATCACACTCGCCCGGACGACGCGCACGACGGCTGGCATATAGGCAAGCCCGAGCGCCACGACGATTGCTTCGCGGCTGGCTCCGGTCACGGCCATGATCCCGAGCGCCAGGAGCAGGCCCGGAAAGGCGAGAAGGGCATCGTTGAACATCATGATCACCCGGTCGCTGGCGCCGCGGTAAAAGCCGGCAAGCACGCCAAAGACGAGGCCGAAGGCGATCGCGAAGGCGACGGTCGCAAACGCGATCCAGGCGCTGGTGCGCGCGCCATACATCAGTCGGCTCAGAATATCGCGCCCGAACTCGTCGGTGCCGAGCAGGTGGCCGGTTGTTCCCGGCGCTTTCATGCGCGCGAGAAGGTCGAGCTTCAGCGGATCGTAAGGTGAGATCAGCGGCCCGCCGACCGCCAGCAGCACCAGCAGCACCACGATCGTTCCGCCGATGGCGGCACTCACGCCGCGGCGAGGGAGGCGAAGGGACATGGCGGTCATTGCGTAACTCTCGGATCGAAGATCGGATAAAGCAGGTCAACCATGAGATTGACGAGAATGTAGATCGTGCTGATGAACAGGATGCATCCCTGCACAACGGGATAGTCGCGAGCATAGATGGCATCGATCAGCAGCCGACCGAGGCCGGGAATGGTAAATACCGTCTCTGTGACGGCAATGCCCCCGAGCAGCCCGCCAAGAATCAGCCCGATCAGGGTCCAGGTCGGCGCAAAAGCGTTCTTGAACGCATGCCGCCACATGACGGCGCTCTCGCTGAGCCCTTTGGCGCGTGCATGGGTGATATATTCCAGCCGGGCGACCTCGATGGTCGCGGCGCGCGCCATGCGGACGATGGCACCGAGTTCGACCAGGACCAGGGTCAACACCGGCATGAAAATATACATGAGCGCGGTGCCGAAATCCTCGCTGAACGACACGTAGCCGATGATCGGGAACCATCTCAGCCAAAGGCCGAAAAAGAGGAGGATCATCAGCCCCAGCCAGAAGCTTGGTATGGACAGGAGAAGCGTGGACGTCGCGACGACGCCGATATCCGCAAGACTGTGCTGCCGCCAGGCGGCGATCATGCCCGCCGGCACCGCGATCAGCGAGGCGAAAAAGACGGCGACGACGACGATCGTTGCAGATACGCCGAACCGCTCCAGTATCATCGGCAGAACCGGATCGCCGGTGCCGATCGACGTGCCGAAATCGCCGGTGAGGATGTTGCCCAGCCAGATCAGGTACTGGAAGACGATCGAGCTATCGAAGCCCATCTTGCTGCGGAGCGCGGCGAGTTGCTCGGCCGTTGCCAGATCGCCGAGCATCATCGATGCCGGATCGCCGGGGATCATCCGCATCATGACGAAAACAGCGGTAGAGGCGATGAAGAGGGTGGGAATTGCCGAAGCGAGGCGGCCAGCCAGGAAGCGGATCATCGCCTGATGCCTCCCAGGCCCGCCGCGACGTAGTTCGTTCCTGCATCAGGGCAATCGCCGGGCCGCGCGAGCGGCCTGACGAAATCATCGATTTCGCAGGCAGATTCCATGTTCTCTGTTCCCATGTCTGACATTCGCAGATCGTTGTTATGGCTTTAGTATATTGCGATCTTCGATCGCGCAATACGTATGCGAAAATGAGAAAGAGATACAGTGTAAGTTACTGAATATAAATGATAATATTTTCTGTCAAAGTGGGTATTTGCAAAGTTTTCTCAAAAAGAAGTCGGCAGTTTTAGCCCGCAGCGAACTCTGCGTGCTTCAGCAGGTAGGCAGCCCCTTCGCTGATATCGCGCACGATGGCCCCACGGGCTTTTGGTCCGTCACCCTTCTCCAGCGCCTCGAGTGCATCCTCATGATAGTCGATTTCCAGGATGCCCGAGAGGGCTCCGTCGAAGCTGCCGGAATAACGGCGGAGAAAAGGGCCGATCTGCATCCACAACGTCTCGATGAGGAAGAGCAGCGGCGCGTTGCCACAGTGGCGGTAAATGGTGAATTTGAAATCGTAGTTGGCGGCAAGGTAACGGTCGATATCGCCGGCTCGCGCCGCATTGGTGAGCTCTTCGCTGAGCTTGCGGATTGTGCGCAGATTGTTGCCGTTGATGATCGAAGCGGCGCGCTCGGTCGCGGCACCTTCCACGACGGTGCGGGCATCCATCAGCTGGGCGAATTCGGAAGCGGTGATCTGCGGCACTTCGAGACTACCGTTCGGCAGGGGACGCAGCGCCTGCTGGGCCTGCAGGCGCATTAGCGCGGCCCGAACCGGCATGTCGCTTGTGCCCAGTTCCTGTGCGAGCTTGCGGGACGTCAGCTTCTGGCCCGGCTCGAACCGTCCAGACACGAGGGCACGGACGATTTCCGCATAGACTTTCTCGTGAAGGGGTTCGACTTCGACCGCCGAAAGACCGAATTGCTGCTTTTTAGCCATCTTACTTCCCGTGTTGTTGTCGCCGCGCCGCCTGATGGGCTGCGACCTTAAACCTCGTCTTTTATTGTTTTTCTAAACTGTTAGCCGGCTGATGTCACCGGGACAACCATGTCATCCCGGCAAAATTGTGCGATCTGCGATCGTGATTGTTCGCAAGACGTGGATGATATCTCAGGCCGTCTCGAGATAGGTGCGATATTCGAACTGGGTGATCTGGGTGGCGAAGGCTTCGAGCTCCTGCCGCTTGCAGGCCACCAGCCCCGACCGCATGACCGGCGAGAATATCTCCGAGGCATGTTGCCCCGTCTCGAAGGCATTGATGGCCGAATGCCAATCGAGAGGGAGTTTTTCGAGATCCTTGCCGTATGCGTCGCCGCTACGCGGCTCCCCCGGCGAGAGCTGCTTGCGGATGCCGATCAATGCCGCTCCGAGAACTGCCGCCATCACCAGATAGGGGTTGGCGTCGGCGCCTGCGACCCGATGTTCGATGCGACGCGCCTTGTGGCTTCCCCCGGGGATGCGAATTGCGACCATGCGGTTTTCGTAACCCCAGGCGACCGCTGTCGGGGCGTAGGAGTTCGGCCGCAGCCGGCGGTAGGAATTGTAGTGCGGGGCAAAGATCAGGGTGCTTTCGGCCATCGCCGCCAGCATGCCGCCGATCGCATGCCGCATCATCTCGGTTCCTTCGTCTCCGCCATTGTCGAAGACGTTATTGCCCTCTCGGTCGAGCAGGCTGAAATGGATATGGAACCCGCTGCCTGAATGATGGCCGTAGGGTTTCGCCATGAAGCAGGCCGCCAGCCCATGCTTGCGCGCGATACCTTTGACGGTGCGTTTGAAGAACAGGGCGTCGTCCGCTGCCTGAAGAGCATCGGACGTGTGGTTGAGATTGATCTCGAACTGACCGATGCCGTTTTCGGCGATCGTCGTATCGGCCGGGATGCCCTGCTCACGGCAGGCGACGTAGACATCGTCGATAAAGGCTTCGAACTGATCGACCTCGTCCATATCCATGGCCGCAGCACTGTCGAGGCGCCGGCCGGTGGCAGGGGAAAGGGGCCCAAGCGGCAGATCCGCATTGGGATCGACCAGGTAGAATTCGAGTTCCGTTGCCGTCACCGGCGTCAGGCCCAGTTTGGCATAACCGGCCAGCACGGTGGCCAGTGCGCGGCGCGGATCGCCGAGAAAAGGAACGCCATGCTCATCGGCAAGCCAGACCGGCAGCATGGCCGTCGGCCGGGCGAGCCAGTTCATCGGCATCACGGCGCGACCCGTCCAGTCGCATCGGCCATCGGCATCGCCCGTCTCGAACACCATGGGATTGCCAGCGATATCCTTGCCCCAGATATCGAGGCCCGGGACCGAGAGCGGCATTCTCAAGCCGCCTGCCAATGCCTTTTTGGCCTGGTCGCGCGGAAGACGCTTGCCGCGCATGATGCCGTTCAGGTCGCAGACCGCCGCCCGGACGCTTTCGATTTCGGGATGCGCCTCAAGCCATTTCAATGCACCGGCAATGTCCATTCTCTTCCTACTTTCTCCCATGAAACCCTGTCCGCTTTGCACGTTAGCACCGATAACGGATCCAGGTGGTCTTCAAAGCGGTGTATTTCTCGATGGCGTGGCGCGACAGGTCGCGACCCGAGCCGGACTGCTTGAACCCGCCGAAGGGAACCGCCGGGCTGACCGGATCGACCACGTTGACCGCCACGACTCCGGCTGTCAGTCGCGCGGAGACCCGATGGGCACGCGACAGGTCGTCGGTGAAGACCGATGCTGCGAGGCCATAGATGCTGTCGTTGGCGATGTGGATCGCCTCGTCCTCTTCCGAGAAGCGTATGACCGACAGAACCGGCCCGAAAATCTCGTCCCGGGCGATGGTCGAATCCGGCTTTACGTCGGCAAAGATGGTCGGCTCGATGAAGCTGCCCTTGCCGCCGATGGTGACAGCCTTGCCTCCCGCCACCAACGTGGCCTCCCGCCGCCCCTCGTCGATGAACCGCATTACATTGGAGGCATGCTTGGCCTCGACCATGGCGCCAAGGCCGGACTTCGGATCGAGAGGGTCTCCCGGCTGGTAGGCCGGCAGGCGTTTCAGCAGGAGATCGATAAACGTCTTTTCGATCGATTGATGGACGAGGAGACGCGAGGAGGCGGAGCAGACCTGACCCTGGTTATAGAAGATACCGCTTGATACCTGATCGGCTGCGGCTTCCAGGTCACCGCAGTCCGGGAAAACGATGACGGGCGATTTGCCGCCGCATTCGAGCCAGACCTGCTTCATGTTGGATTCGCCGGCATATTTCAGGAAGAGTTTGCCGACTGCAGTCGATCCCGTAAAGGCGAGGCAGTCCACATCCATATGACGGCCCAGCGCCTGGCCGGCCGTTTCGCCGAAACCGGGCACGACATTGAGAACCCCTTCGGGCAGGCCGGCATCGAGTGCCAACTGGGCGAGCCGAAGCGCCGTGAACGGAGATTGCTCCGCTGGCTTGAGGACGACGCTGTTGCCGGCGGCAAGCGCCGGCGCGCATTTCCAGATCGCCATGTTGAGCGGGAAATTCCAAGGCACGACCGCGCCCACGACACCCAGTGGTACGCGGCGGATAAGGGCCGCGTTGCCTTCCGGCAAGGGCGCCATTTCATCATAGACCTTGTCCGCCTCTTCCGCATGCCACTGAAGGATATTGATGGCAGCCGGGATGTCGTTGCCGGCGGCATGGCGAACGAGCTTGCCCATGTCCACGCTCTCCATGGCGGCGAGTTCGGTCAATTCGGCGCGCATGAGTTCGGCGAGACGCAGCAGGACCTTCTTGCGTTCCACGGGTGCGCGCCGGCTCCAGGCGCCGCTTTCGAAGGAATTCCGGGCGGATGCTACCGCTGCGTCGATATCCTCGGCATCGCCTGCGGCGACCTCGGCGAGCGTCTCTCCCGTGGCTGGATTGACGGATGCAAAACCTTGCCCTGACCGGGCCTCGACCTGTCGACCGCCGATCACCGCGCGGTTGCCAAGGCTGAGGGAGCGGGCAGTCCTGTGCCAATCGGTGAGGTTCATTCAGAAGTCCTTCTTGCGAGTTTTATCTTTGCCAGGCGATCGATGTCATAAAATTTATGGTACATTTACATGTATTTATGAGGCTTAATTCCTCTTTATCTGATGGAATATTGCGTGATCTGTGATCGCACTATATGGATGGTTTCTCGAAAAGCCAAGCGGCATCGTGAAATGCCGTGTTTCAATTTCCAGCGGGAGTGACAAGCGATGAGATCGCACAACGAGGCGAAGCCCAACATCATCGGCGGCGAATGGATCTCATCGCTCCAGGCAGTGGAAAATTTCAATCCCTCCGACCTGTCTGATGTCGTCGGTCTCTACTCAACCGGCGACGCTGCGGCCGTGGATGCAGCGGTCGCCGCGGCCCGCAGCGCCCTTCCCGGCTGGGTGCTCGCCACCCCGCAGCAACGCTTCAACATTCTCGACAAGGCCGCAGCCGAAATTCTGGCGCGCGAGGAAGAGCTTGGACGACTGCTCAGCCGCGAAGAGGGCAAGACGCTGCCCGAGGGGCGGGGCGAAGTGGTTCGCGCTGGGATGGTGTTCAAATACATGGCGGGCGAGGCGCTCAGAAATCCGGGCGACGTATTGCCCTCGGTGCGCCCGGGCATCAAGGTGGAGGTAACGCGCGAGCCGGTTGGCGTCATCGGCATCATCACGCCCTGGAATTTCCCGATCGCCATCCCGGCCTGGAAGATCGCGCCAGCGCTTGCCTACGGCAATGCCGTGGTTTTCAAGCCTGCGGAACTGGTGCCCGGCTGCGCCTGGGAACTGGTCGATATTCTGCATCGCGCAGGGCTGCCGGCTGGCGTCCTCAACCTGGTGATGGGGGCCGGGCGCATCGTTGGGCAGGCAATCCTCGATCACCGGGATATCGACGCGGTTTCCTTTACCGGTTCGGCCGGAGTCGGTCGCGCAGTAGTGGCGACCGTCGCGGCGCGCGGTGCCAAGGTGCAGGCGGAAATGGGCGGCAAAAACCCCTTCGTCGTCCTGGATGATGCAGATCTCGATGTCGCGGTCGAGGCGGTCGCCAACGGATCGTTTTTTTCGACCGGCCAGCGCTGCACGGCGTCGAGCCGCATCATCGTGACGGACGGCATTCACGACCGTTTTTTGGCCGCGCTGAAAACAAGGATCTCAAGGCTGAACGTCGGGCATGCACTCCGCCCCGAAACGGAGATCGGGCCCGTCGTCGACAAGCGTCAGTTCGAGCAGGACCTGAACTATATCGAGATTGCGCGGAACGAGGGCGGCATTCTCGAGACCGGCGGCGAGTTGTTGAAGCGCGATACGCAGGGCTTTTTCCTTCAGCCCGCCCTTTTCTCCGCAACGACGAACGACATGCGCATCAATCGCGAGGAGGTTTTTGGGCCGGTCGCGGCGGTCATTCGCGTCAAGCACTACGACGAGGCGCTGCAGGTCGCCAGCGACACGGAATTCGGCCTTTCCGCCGGCATCGCGACGACGTCGATCAAACATGCCGAGCACTTCAAACGGCATGCGCGCAGCGGCATGGTGATGGTCAACGTGCCGACTGCCGGCGTCGACTACCATGTGCCCTTCGGTGGTATTCGAGGGTCGAGCTATGGCCCGCGGGAGCAGGGCGCCTATGCGAAGGAATTCTATACGAATGTGAAGACCGCCTATTCGATGTGAGGCGGCCATGCCTGCGCCAACGATCCGGATCGAAAGCCTGCATCTCTATCCGCTGAAATCCGGTTCAGCGATCGACATCCTTTCCGCATGGGTCGAGCCGGAAGGCCTGGCCGATGATCGAACCATGATGGTGACCGATCTTTCGGGGGAGTGCCTGA
Source organism: Neorhizobium sp. T7_12 (assembly GCF_002968535.1). Lineage (NCBI taxonomy): Bacteria > Pseudomonadati > Pseudomonadota > Alphaproteobacteria > Hyphomicrobiales > Rhizobiaceae > Neorhizobium > Neorhizobium sp. T7_12. The sequence goes on from NZ_PVBK01000013.1 coordinate 107,054, forward strand.
CGTCCCGAGAATTTCCCGCCTTGCTGACGCTACGCTGCCTGATCGACGGTGACGAGATCATCCTGATGGGGCCGGGTGCCAGGCCATATGTCTTTTCCCGCATGGCGCTTCGCCAGACTGCCAATTGGGCGGCGCGCGTATGGGGCGACGAGGTTGCCGTCCTCGATGCCGGCGACCCTGCGGCCGACTGGCTCTCGCGCTTTCTCGGCCATTCCTGCCGGCTCGTGTTGAAGGGGCCGCAAACGTACCGGCCTCTCGCCTTGAAGCCCGGCCATGCCGTCAGCTTTGCCGATACCGCACCGCTTCTGCTGGTCGGCAAATCCTCTGTCGACGACTTGAACGAGTATCTGGAGACGCCGGCCGAGATGGCCTGTTTCCGGCCCAATGTCGTCGTTTCGGGAACGCTACCGTTTGACGAGGACGGTTGGGGATTGATCCGTATCGGCGGGGTCGAATTCGATGTCGCCGGCGGCTGCGATCGCTGCGTGGTGACGACGCTCGACCCGCAAAGCGGGGAGGCGCGCACCGATCGGGAGCCTTTGGCGACGCTCGCAAAACGGCGCCGGGGAGAGGACGGAAAACCCTATTTCGGGCAGTTTCTCGTTCCGCGTCAATCAGGACGCATTTTTGCCGGGGATGCAGTCGAAATCCTCTCCCGCAAGGAGCCCGTCAGGCTTCGCCCGCCTCCGGACATGGAGCGGATCCGGAGGTTCGCGAAGCGGGAAGCGGTACGAGGGCCGGGGCCGATCCCGATGATCTGCACCGGCATCGTGGCTGAAACGGCAGACATGCGGAGCTTTCGGTTCAAGGCGGAGGATGGTGCTGCGATCGACCATCTGCCTGGCCAGTTCATCACGCTTCAGCTGGAGATCGGCGGCGTTCCGGTACGCCGCAGCTATACGATTTCGTCCTCGCCGTCCCGGCCGCATCATATCGCCGTCAGCGTGAAACGGGTCCGTGGAGGTCGCGTTTCCAACTGGCTGCATGACAATCTGAAGGTCGGTGACCGGATGCTCGGTCTTGGACCGCATGGACGGTTTCATCTTGCTGCGGCGGACGAGAAACACTCGCTGCTGATGGTGTCGGCCGGCAGCGGTATCACGCCGATGATCGCCATGCTGCGGTATGTCGCCGACCTCGATCTGCCACATGATGTCGTCTTCCATCACAGTGCTCGCAGCACCGAAGATCTGCCCTTTACAGAGGAACTGCTTCTCCTGAAGCGGCAGATGGGAGACAGGTTGAAACTCTCCTGGAGTTTGACGTCCCCCGGGGTGGCCTCGATCGATGGTCCTTCGTCCCCATCTTACAAGGGACGCCTCAGTGAGATCATGCTTGCGGACATTTGCCCTGATATTCGCGATCGCGTGACCTTTTGTTGCGGGCCTGACGGCTTTCGGCAAGCGGCAAGAGCGATGCATCGGGAACTTGCACCCGATGCTACCTATCTTGAGGAAAGCTTCGGTTCCGACCTGACGGCAACCGTGGAAGAGGAGGTTTTGCCATATCGGGTGAATTTCCGGAAAAGCGGCATTATTGCCGAAGGCAAGAGCCCAGAAACACTCCTCGATATTGCGCGAACCATGAACATTCCGGTGCATGCCGATTGCGAGGCAGGTATCTGCGGGACCTGCCGCTGCCGTGTCGTTTCGGGCGACTGGATACTTGCGGCGAACTGCGCCGACCCCGAGCGTACAGCGCTCAGCGGGGAGGAAAAGCAGGAGGGATATGTGCTTGCCTGCAGCACCCGGCCGATTGGGAACCTCGTCGTCGACCTTTAGGTATCCACCGGCAGTTTTCACAGGCTCCAAACGGATTTTCGGCGATCTGCGGAAATCAATGCCGCGGAAATGTATATCTATATCAAAGAAATACGCCGACTCTTGTGACGGCGCAAAGAATTCTCCATCTTGCATATTGTGCGATCTGCGATCGCGATATATCGTCGACGAAAATGAGTTTCGGCGGTTCATCTGGCCGTCGTCAAACAGGATTGGGGTCGAAGCATATGGATACGGCGGGCACGAATGCCGTCTCGGACGGGAACATGAGCCTGGCGGACCGGGATCGGGGGGGATTTTTCCATCCGTTCACCTCCATCAGGGACCAGAAGGTCAACGGCGCCCTGGTCATGTCCTCGGCGAACGGATGCCGGATCCGTGATACTGACGGGGTCGAATACCTCGATGGCGCCGCCGGGTTGTGGTGCGTCAATGTCGGGTATGGTCGCAAAGAAATTTCGGATGCGATCCACGCCCAGTCGTTGTCGCTTCCCTATTTCCACACCTTCAACACGATCGCCAACGAACCGGTCATCCGCCTTTCCGAGCGGCTGCTTGCCCTTGCGCCGGCGAACATGCGCCGGGTCTTCTATGGATCGTCGGGATCGGACGCGAACGACACGGCGGTGAAGATGCTGTGGTCCTACAATATCTGCCGGGGCAAGCCCGAGAAGCGGAAAATCATTTCGCGGGCCTATGCGTATCATGGGGTTTCGGTCGCCTCGGGCAGCCTCTCTGGAGTGCCGATGGTGCACCAGTATTTCGGCCTGCCGATCGATTTCGCCCGCCACGTCTCGCGGCCCGATCTCTATCGCGATGCGCCGGCCCGCGGCTTTGCGACCGAAGAAGCCTATTCCGCCTATCTGGCGAAGGAGATCGAAGAGGTGATCCTTGCCGAGGGGCCGGATACGGTCGCCGGCTTTATCGCGGAGCCAGTCATGGGTACTGGTGGTGTCCTTCCGCCGCCGAAGGGTTATTTCCAGGAAATCCGCAAGGTTCTCGACAGATACGACGTGCGGATGATCGCCGACGAGGTGATCACCGGCTTCGGTCGTCTGGGCCGCTGGTTTGCCTCCGACCTTTACGAGATCGAGCCGGACCTGATCCTGGCCGCCAAGGGCCTGACCAGCGGCTACCTGCCGCTTTCGGCGGTCCTGGTCGGGGAAAAGATCTGGGACGTGTTCGAAACCGTCGCCGGTGACGGCCGGGCTTTCGCGCATGGCTTCACCTATTCCGGTCATCCGACCTGCGCCGCCGCCGCCATGGCGAACCTTGATATCCTCGAACGCGAGAACCTCGTGGAGCGTGTCGCCGAAATGGCGCCGGTGTTCCGCAAGACCTTCGACGACCGGCTGCTCGATCTCGACATTGTCGGCGATATCAGAAGTACCGGTTTCATGATGGGTATCGAACTGGTGGTGGATAAGACGCAGAAGCGCTCCTTCGAGGCTTCCGCCAAGATCGCCGGGCGGGTTTCGCTTGCCGCCCGCCGTCATCGGCTGCTGCTGCGGGCCTTGCCGAATTCTGACGTGCTGGCGCTCTCGCCGCCGTTTATCACCACGACCGAAGACATGGCCACGATTGCCGATCTTGCGCGTGCCGCTATTGTCGACGTGACGGATGAACTCAAGGCGGAAGGATTGTTATGAGCGCAGGTGTTGGCCGCTTCCGATCCGAGAACATCGAAACGGTCGCGATTATCGGCGCCGGCCTGATCGGCGGCGCCTGGGCGGCATTTTTCCTCAGCCGCGGCCTGAAAGTACGGGTCTACGACACCGATCCTGAGGGTGCTCGGCGGCTGGAAAAGGTCGTCGGCAACGCACTTGAGGATCTACGTCAGGTCGGATCAGTCGCGCCGGTAGCGACGGATGCTCTGTTTTTCTCCGGCGACCTCGAAGAGGTCCTGGCCGGCTGCGACTATGTCCAGGAGAATGCGCCGGAAAAATTGCCCCTCAAGCAGGCGCTCCTGAAACGGATCACCGATCTTACGCCTTCCGACGTGGTGATCGGTTCGAGCACGTCGTCTTTTCAGCCAAGCGAACTGCAGGCAGGAGGTGCGGAGGCGGAGCGGATTGTCGTCGCGCATCCCTTCAACCCGCCGCATCTCCTGCCGCTGGTGGAGATCGTGGCAGGGCCGAAAAGCAGCCCGGACGCGCAGGCAGCCGTCTACCGGTTCTTCGAACGGCTCGGCAAGGCTCCCATCCGCATCACCCGGGAGGCCGCAGGCCATGTCGCGAACCGCATGACGGCGGCGCTCTGGCGCGAGGCGGTCCATATCGTCGCCGAGGGAATCGCCAGCGTCGAGGACGTGGACCGGGCCATCCGCTTCGGGCCGGGTCTGCGCTGGGCGATCGACGGTCCGCATATGCTTTATCATCTTGGCGGCGGCGAGGGCGGCATCGCCCATTATCTCAAACATCTCGGTCCGGCACAGGAAGCGCGCTGGCGTTCGCTCGGCAATCCATCGCTCACGGAAGACGTTCAGTCCCTGCTGATCGATGGGGTCATGCAGGAAGCGGCCGGCCGCAGCATAGAAGAACTCGGTGCGCGGCGAGATCGACTGCTTATTGCCCTTCTGAAGGCGCTCGATGACACTCCCCTGTCCGGCAAGAGCGAGGTTGCGGAGTGATCCATTCACAGGAATTGCCGCGCATCATGGTGGCGCCGACCGGCGCTCGTCGGACAAAGGCCGACCATCCGTCGCTGCCGATGACTGCCGACGAAATCGTCGGGACCGCCGCTGCATGTTTCGCGGCAGGCGCCGATGCCATTCATGCACATGTGCGCGATGCTGAGGGAGGCCACAGCCTCGACATCGGTCTTTATGCCGATCTCGTCTCGCGTCTGCGCGAACGCGTGCCCGACATGCTCGTCCAGATCTCGACGGAAGCGGTAGGTATCTACACGCCCGAGGAACAGATCGCACTAGTCCGCGCACTGAAACCGGCCTTCGTTTCGGTTGCGCTTCGGGAGATCTTCCCGGAAGGTGGTGACGAGGCGAGGGCGGTCGATTTCTATAGCGGGTGCAAGAGCGAGGGCATCTCCGTCCAGCATATCCTCTACGACGCTGTTGACGTACTGCGCCTTGCTGAATTTCAGGCGCCTCACCTGACTTCGACCTCGCGGCTTTCGGTCATCTATGTGCTTGGACGTTATGCGGTCGATCAGGAAAGCAGCCCCCAGGATCTGGAGCCGTTTCTCGATGCTGCCCTGCAGTTTTCGCAGCCGCCCGACTGGATGGTCTGCGCCTTCGGCCGCGGCGAAACGGACTGCCTCGCAGCGGCTCTTGCGGCCGGAGGCAAGGTGAGGGTCGGTTTCGAAAACAGCTTCTGGCACCGCGACGGTCGGATCGCGTCTTCCAATGCGGAACGGGTTGCCACTATCCGCGAAATCGCCGACCGCATGCAGGAAGGGCGGCGCGCATGACCATGACGATCACGACGCCCTACCGGATTTTCGATGTCTCGCTGGCGCGACGCGAGATCCTGTCTCCCAACATGGTGCGGCTGACCTTCGCCGGTCCGCAGGTCAGGCACATGGCGACGCTTGCGCCGGACCAGCGCATCAAGATCTTCTTTCCGAAACAGGATGGCTTGCCTCCGGCCATCCCGCATCGCCCGGACTGGTACGAACTCTACAAGGTCCTGCCGCCTGGCGAACGCGTGCCGATGCGCACCTACACGATCCGGTATCTGCGTGCCGATGCCTGCGAAGTCGATATCGATTTCGTTCTGCACGGAGACAACGGACCCGCATCCCGCTGGGCCGCACATGCCGATCTCGGAGATCCCGTCCAGATCTCGGCCCCGAACCGGGACCATCTCGCAGGCAACCAGGGTTACGAGTGGAAACCTCCGGCAGGCGTGCGCATCGTCCTGCTGATCGCGGACCTGACGGCCGTCCCTGCGGCGATCGGTATTCTGGAGGAGCTTTCCGAGCTTCCCGATCCACCGATGACACAGGCTTTCTTCGAGGTGCCGGATGCGGGAGACCGACTGCCGCTTCCGCGGTGGCCCAGTCTCGATGTCCATTGGATGGTCCAGTCCGAAGCGGCGGCAGAACTCGCTCCCTATGGAGCTCTGATGATCGACGCTGCGGCAAAAGTCCGGCTGCCGCAGGGTGCGATCGGATCGATCGCTGTCCCGGAACTCGCCGAGATTGATGTCGACAGGGATTCGCTTTGGGAGCGCGCCGATACCAGCGACGGCAGCTTCTATGGCTGGGTGGCGGGCGAGGCCGATGCCGTGCGGATCATCCGCAATCTGCTGATCAAGGATCGGGGCGTCGATCGCACGCTCGTCAATCTCATGGGCTACTGGCGGCACGGCCGCATTCGGGACTGACCAATGCCGAGGTACGTTATTCTCAGGGACGATTTCGTTTCCACGCCATCGGCGCGGACGCTTTATGCCGACCTGCTGCGTCTCTGCGCACGTATCGGATATTCTCCACCTTCGCCTTTCTGAGCCTGATGGACATCAAACTCGGATAAAGGACAATAGTGATGAATATCCAGAAATACTCGCTGGCGGAGCTTCAGCGGATCGATTCGACCCATTTCCTCCATCCCTTCACCGATCACAAGGATTTGCGTGCCAAGGGCGCGCGGATGATCGTGCGGGGCGAGGGGCCTTTCATCTATGATGCGGAAGGAAACGAGATTCTTGACGGGATGGCAGGCCTCTGGTGCCTCAATGTCGGCTACGGCCGCGAGGAGCTGGCCGACGCTGCCTCCGCGCAGATGCGGGAACTACCGTTCTACAACTCGTTCTTCAAGTGCACGACGCCTGCGCCGGTGCAGCTTTCCGCCAAACTGGCGGAGCTCGCACCGCCGAACATGAACCAGGTCTTCTACGGCTCATCGGGCTCGGAAGCCAACGACACGGCGCTGCGCCTCGTTCGCCATTACTGGGCGCTGGAAGGCAAGCCGGAGAAGAATATCGTCATCTCCCGCAACTACGGCTATCACGGTTCGACGATCGCCGGCGCGTCGCTCGGCGGCATGCCCGACATGCACAAGCAGCTCGGCGGCGCCGTGCCGAACATTGTCCACGTCATGGCGCCCTACGCCTTCGATCTGGCCCTGCCGGGCGAAAGCGATCATGATTTCGGCCTGCGGGCGGCGCGTGCGGTGGAGGATGCGATCCTTGCCGCCGGTGCCGACAAGGTTGCAGCCTTCATCGGCGAACCGGTCATGGGGGCGGGCGGCGTGAAGATCCCGCCGGCGAGCTATTGGCCGGAGGTCCAGCGTATCTGCGAGAAATACGACATCCTGCTGATGCTCGACGAGGTGATCACCGGTTACGGCCGCACCGGCGAGTGGTTCGCCGCCACGACCTTCGGCATCAAGGCCGACACGATCACCACCGCCAAGGCTCTGACGTCAGGTTATCAGCCGCTTTCGGCGCTGTTTGTTGGCGACCGGATCGCCGAGACGCTGGTGGAAAAGGGCGGCGAATTCTATCACGGCTACACCTATGCCGGCCATCCGGTATGCTGCGCCGTAGCAATCAAGAACCTCGAAATCATCGAGAGCGAGGGGTTGGTGGAGCGCGTCCGGTCCGAGACCGGTCCTTATCTCAGCGAGCAGCTTGGCAAGCGGCTCGGCGGCCATCCGCTCGTCGGCGAGACCCGTTCGGTCGGATTGATGGCGGCGATCGAGATCGTCAAGGACAAGAAGACCCGCGCACGGTTCCAGCCGGGCGGTTCGGCCGCAACGCTGGTGCGTGACCATGCGATTGCGGGCGGGCTGATGGTGCGGGTGGTGGACGACACAATCATCATGGCGCCACCCTTGATCTGGACGTGGGAAACGATTGATCTCGCCTGCGATCGTCTTGTCGCCGCGCTCGATCTTGCCGAAGCGACGCTCGCCTCGAAGCGATAAACGAAAGGCAGCCCGGCGCACAGGTTGTGCCGGGCTGCTGATTGAAATCGACGACTTGAAATCAGGTGACGCTACGATCCGTTGATGCCGCCCGCTGACCTTTATCCATCTTGAGCTCATACTGGATGAAACGGCTGTTGGTCGCCGGCAACGGGGCCACTTCCATCAAACCCTTGTCCGGCTGGCAGACGATCATCGCGACCGTGGCGGAGAGGTTGCCGACCTCGTTCTTGATCGCCGGCCGGCAGACCGCATAAGGCGCGCCGAATGTATCGAACAGGGCTGTCTTGACGTCTTCCGCGGTGATGTCGCCAGTCTTTTCCGCCAGGATTTCACGCACCCGGAGATCGCGGTAGAGGCTGTCGGGAACGTTGTTCAGGCCGGCTTCGCGCAGCTTGGAAAGTGCCACGGGGCTTTGCCAGTGGTTGGCATGAACGATCAGCCCGTTTTCGGGATAGAGCGGAAATACTTCGTCGGGTGCGCATTCGAAGTCGATGGCGACGCCTTCTTTGGCGCTGAGAATGACGTTGTTGGAGCCGGATTTCGGGGTTGTCGCGATGGTGCGGATCGCCTGGGCGAAATGCTGCGATGCCAGCGCCTTGCGTCGGATGAAGGGCAGGGGAACGCCAAGCGTTTTGTAGTCCCGATCCGATTCCAGATAATTGGCGGTGATTGTCATTCCGTTCGAATTGAAGCCGCTGCGCATCAGGCCGCCGGCCTCCGTGAACATCAGGATATCCGGTCCATCCTCTTGAAGCACCCTGACCACGACGGAGGTCTCTGCGCATTCCGCCCGCCAGTCCCAGTTCTGGGCGTGGATGAGCGCGCCGTCGCGTGCCGCTTTCGGCATCACCACGACGCCGGTGCATCCGTCCTTTTCGCTATCCTTGAAGCTCAGGCCGCGGCGGGCGACCTGCAGCAGTTCGGTGCGGGCGTTGATGAGGAAGACCGACGTGAAATCCAGCCCGGCGCCTTGCGCAATGCCATGCATCTCGTCCACCAGTTCCGGCGCCCAATCGCGGATGGCGGGCGGGAAATTCTCGACGAGCTCGACGACTTTTTCCCGGCTGAAGCCGAGCCTCCCGAGCTGCTCGCGGTAGAGTTCGCTCGATAGCCGGACGCGCTCGCGGGCCTGTTCGCCGTACATTCTCCCGCGCTCGACGGGGGATCCGCTGATTTCGATAAAGGGAAAGGGTCTGATCTGCTCCACGGACTTCTCCATCGCATTGCGTTATTCGGCGGCTGCAACCGCCATCAGCATGCGGATGACCGCATGGTCGAGATCGTCGTCGACTGGCCCGGGTTCGGAAGAGAGCCGTACGATCACGGTCTCCGTCTTCGGATCGATCCACAGCCATTGGCCGTGAATGCCGATGGCGGCGAGCGCACCGGTGCCGGTCGAATACCAGTAGGAGCGATAGCTTCCTTCCGAGAAGAGCCAGGCCTGGTTGCCGGCGGCCCAGGTCTGCCGGCTCCCGCCTTGCCAGATCGATTTTATCCATTGTTCCGGAATGATGCCATTGCCCATGAGCCGCACCATTTCTCCGATGCGGGCAAGATCGCGCGCGGTCATAGAGAGACCGGCGGAGGCCCGTGCATTGCCAATCCTGTCGAGTGTCAGATGGGCGTCGCTATAGGCGCCCAAGGGTTGCCAGAGATGGGTTTCGACCAGATCGGCAAACCGCTTTCCGGAAGCAATCTCCAGCAGAATGCCTGCGACATCCGTGTTCGGCGAATGATAGGCGTGGATGCTGCCATGGGGCTGCGGCCCCCTGGGGATGGTGCAGAGGAAGGACTTGAGGTCCGGCGCCGGATCCGACGGCTTTTCCGGGTTCCACAACATGGCACGGCGATAGCGATCGAAGGCGCCGGTCAGGTCGAGGTAATCCTCCGCAAAATCCAGGCTGACGCTCATGTTGAGCAACTGCTCCACCGTTGCGTCGCCGTAAGCCGATCCGCGCGCGCCCTGCAGGATATCTGCTATGCCGTCGGAGAGCTTGATCAGGCCCTGTTCGATCAGCACGCCGGCAATCAGAGCCGTGATCGACTTGGAGATCGAGAAGACCATGTGCGGCCGGGCTGGATCGCAATGTGGAGCATACCATTCGGCAGTGATCTCGCCCTTGCGCATGACGACCAGGGCATCACTATGGGTGTCCGTCAAGAACGTCTCGAGCGATATCGCCTGTCGGCCGAGCCCGGCAATCGGCAGATCCGCCAATGACCCCAGAGGCAGTTCTCTATCTTCCCGGATGCGCCGGCTTGCGATGATCGCCGAGGGAACGATCTCGGATGCATTCTGAAATGACCAGGAGGAATAGGGTCGCGTACGCCAGTTCGCGAGCGTTATATCTGCGCGGTTGAATGGATCCATAAACAGCGTCTTTCCGAGGATCGAATGGGGAATGTCGCCCAGTAGTACAGCGCGATTTGCGATCGCACAATCAATTCTCGCGAAAACTCCCGTGATTTTCTCTTGGTTGCCCGCAGTTTAAGATGGAAATGAGAGGGGGAAACTACATTAAGATATTAAAAATAAACGGTTAAATTTTTAAATCGCAAATTTCGTACTCTCCGTAAAAATTTACATTGTGCGATCGCAGATCGCGATATAGGCTCGCCTTAATCAAGAAATAAAGGGGTATGTGAATGCGGAAGATTTTCGGCAACGGAAAGAAGCTAACCTTTTATGACTTCGGGGCGACGATCGTGTATGCCTCCCGGTTCGATCAGCGATTCCCCTATTGCGCCTATGTGCCGGAAGACTACGACGAGGATTCCGACAAGACCTATCCGTTGCTGGTCGTGGTGCACGGTACCGAGCGGCACATGGAAGGATACAGGAATGCGTTTGCCGACTTTGCGGAAGCAAACGGCGTCATCATCCTGAGCCCGCTGTTTCCCGCAAGCATTGCCCGCCCGGGCGATATCAACAGCTACAAGATGATCCGCTACGGCGACCTGCATTATGACGCGGTGATGATCGACATGATCGCCGAGATGAAGGAGCGCTATCGCATCGCCGGCGACAAGGTGATGATGTACGGCTTCTCCGGCGGCGGGCAGTTCACCCACCGCTTCCTCTATCTGCATCCGGAGCAGATCCTTGCCGCCTCCATCGGCGGACCCGGCACCGTCACGCTCATCGATCCAGATCGGGATTTCTGGGTCGGAACCCGCAATTTCGAGAGCGTCTTCGGCAAACCTCTCGATCTCGATGCCCTGCGGCAGATACCGGTTCACATGATCATCGGCGGCGACGATCACAACACCTGGGAAATCACGGTGAAGCCGACCGATCGATGGTGGATGGAAGACGCCAACATCGCCGGCGTCGATCGCGTCGACCGTATCGTGTCGTTGAAGAACAGTTTCGAAAAGGCGGGCGTGAACGTGACCTTCGATGTCGTGCCCGATGTTGCCCACGACGATGAAAGGATGATGCCCCTGGTGAAGAATTTCTTTGCGAAAATCCTCGGCGACCTTCGCGGTCGCAATCTTTGAAATCGGATTGCCTGAACATATCAACCCGGGAGTTCACAATGAGAACCTGTTTACGCATGGCAGCCGCTGCCGCACTTATGCTAGTGCCGGATATGACGTTTGCGCAGGCGCCACAGAAAGGCGGCACGCTGACGATCGCGCTGAATTCCGACATCCGCAGCCTTGATGCCAGCCGCCGCGACGCCAATACCGACACCGTCCTCAACCATATCTACGAACAGCTGGTCGCCTATCGCGACGACCTGTCCGTCGGGCCGGCTCTCGCCGATTCCTGGGACATTTCTGCCGACAAGACGGTCTACACTTTCCATCTTCGCCCGGACGTCGTCTACCACAACGGCGATGGCGTTCGCGCCGCAGACGTCAAATGGCTGTGGGACAGGCGTATGAACACCGCCAAGACCGACAATCCATGGGTCTGCGTTCCGAATTTCGACGGATCGCAGGGCTTCAAGGTTGTGGCAGTCGAGGCGCCTGACGACAGGACGGTGGTCTTCAAGCTGGACCAGCCAAGCGGCATGTTCCTGATCCGCATAGCGAGCATTGCCTGTAACGTGTGGGCGGCAAGTCCCAAGAATGTCGGGCCCGACGACAAGTGGATTGCCAATTCGGCCATCGGCAGCGGGCCATTCAAGCTGAAGGAATGGAAGAAGGAGCAGCAGATCGTTCTGGAGCGCTTCGATCGCTACAAGCCGTCCAAGGCGCCGGGCAGCGGCTATAGCGGCGACCGCACGGTGAATGTCGATACAGCGCGGTTCGTGCTTATTTCCGACAAGTCGTCGGCGGAAGCGGCTCTGCTGGCTGGGCAGGTCGATGTCATGCAAACCGTGCCGGCCACACATATGGATGACCTGAAGGGCAAGGGCGCCCAGATCGTATACTCACCTAGCCTGTCGTTTACGGCCCTGATGGTACAGACCAGGGATCCGCTGCTTTCCGACGTCCGGATGCGCCGCGCGATCGCTCAATCGATCGACCTGAAGCAGATCGCCGAAGTCAAGACAGCGGGCCTTGCGAATTACAACCCCTCCGCCGTTGCGCAGTCCAGCGCCTATTTTGACGATGCGTTCCTCAATTGGCCGTCATACGATCCCGAGGCCGCAAAGGCTTTGCTGAAGGAGGCCGGTTACAAGGGGCAGCCGATCAAGATCCAGACCAATACGCGTTATCCCGGCATGTATGACAATGCGGTCCTGATACAGGCTATGCTGACCAGCGTCGGCATGAATGCGCAACTGGACATCCTGGACTGGGCGGCGCAACTCGAGAACTTTCTCGCCGGCAAGTTCCAGCTGCAGTCGTTCGGCTTTTCGCCGCTTGCAGATCCGAGCCTGAGATATGCCGGTCTCATCGGCGACAAGGCGAAGGATCCCACTCTCCAATGGGAGAACAAGGAGGCCATGGCACTGAATATCGAGGCCATGAGGGAGACCGACACGGCAAAGCGGCTGGCACTGTTCAAACAGATCCATGCTTTGATGGTCAAGGACCTGCCGATCTTCGGTCTCTACTACACCCCGATCGTGGATGCGGCGGCGTCGGATGTCCGAGGCTACAAAGTGTGGGCCATGGACCGGGTCAGGGCCTGGCACGTCTGGAAGGCAAAATAGCATCTGCCTCAAGTCCATCGGCAATGATGCAGCTATGGCATTCCAATCAACCACTCGCCGAAATCGGTCGGCGGGTGGCTTTCTTTACGACCACCGCGGTGATCTGCGGCGATCAATCTCCAGGAAGTGGACGGCGAGATGAAAATATCGGAACTTGAAGGACGGCTTCAGGCTTTGTCGGAAGGCCGGGGTTTTGATGTTTACTGGCATCTCCGGTTGGCGGCCGGTGGAGAAGAGTTGACACGCAATGGTACGGCAGTCCTGCCATCGGCAAGCGTTCGCAAGATATCGGTGATGATGGCCGCACTGCACGCCGCTGCCGAAAACCGTCTGGATCTCGAGCAGCCCGTCATCATTGAAAAGGAACTGCAGGAAGGAATTCTCTCCGGTGTGTGTCAGTATATGACGCCCGGCCTGACTTTCCCGATGAGGGATGCCATTCTGCAGATGATCATTACCAGCGACAACATCTGCACCTATGAGGTCATGAAGGGTTTCGAAATACCCGAATTCACCGATTATTGCCGCCGCATCGGAATGGACAATACAATCCATCGTACCCGCTTGCCGCCGGTCGGACTGAAGCGCGAACATGAACTCGATCAGGTGACGACCACCACGGCCAGCGATCAGGTGCTTCTGCTCAATCTGATCCTCGCCGGAGCAAACGGCGATCTGGCTGCTATGGAATGCCTTGGTGTCGATGCCAAAAATTGCGCAATGGCGCTGCGCTTCCTGACGTGGCAGCGCTATCGCAGCATGATCCCAGGACATCTCCCGACCTTGACGACGGTTGCCAACAAAACCGGCTGGGGAGAACGTGGATGGATGGATGCCGGTATCGTTTTCAAGGACGGGGCTCCCCTCTACATCATGAGCGCGACGACCGACAATGTTCCAAAGACCATGCCTGACGGCATGCCTGGTCGCGTGGCGTCTGCAACGTTGATCGCTGAACTTTCCCGTGCGTGCTGGGACATGCTGGGCTGAGTGACGCGAGATCCGTCCGATCCTCCGCGAAACCCTGAGGATCCAAGCGACCCTGCGATGTGATCATGCTTGGCTATGATTTCGTCGATCCATCGGCGATGCAGGATCTGTTGCCTCGGGCCGCCGAAGCCTATCTCGGCGTGATGCCTATGGACGCAGTCCGCGCAGCCTTGACCGGCAAGGACCGGATTGCCGACCTTGTGGCGCCAACGCAAGACTCACGACGCGACGGCATAGCGGCTGCGGCCGGTCTTTTTCGCCTCATAAAGAGCCAAATCGGCTCGGCGCATCAAAGCGTCTGTCGACTTCGCGTCGTGAGGGTACCTTGCCAGACCGATAGAAATCCCGACCTCCAGCATGTGGCCGTCAACCACAATCGGATCGACCATTGCCTTCAACAGGCTTTCAGCTGCGCTGGCGGGATCGCTTTGTCTTGATGCGTGCTTGAACAGAACGACAAACTCATCTCCACCAACACGCGCAAGCAAATGCCGTTCGTCCAGAACCGAACGGAAGCGTTGCGCCACCGCGTGGAGAAGAGCATCTCCGATCGCATGCCCATGCGTGTCATTAACTTCCTTGAAACGATCGAGATCGATCCACAGTAGCCCAAACTCCTGATTGGACAGCGCCTCTTTTCGCAGCTCGGCATGCAACAACCTTCGATTCGGAAGTCCCGTCAACTCGTCATGGTTCGCGAGGTGGTCCAAGCGTTCACGAGCACGTTTATGATCGCCAATATCGCGAACTTCGACGAGATGTCGCAACGTGCCTCCCGACAGGATCGGTGTTGTGTTGAGCGCTACGTCCACCCGCACCCCATTGGTCGCCTTTAGTTGTCCTTCAGTCTCGTAAAGGCGAGGTGCGTGACGATTGGCGCCTGCCGGGAGTTCAAAAAAGTCGGCAACGGCACGACCTTCGATACTCGACCCTTCACAGCCTACTAACCGCTCGAATGCCTTGTTTGCCGAGATGACCTCATCATCCTGACAAATAAGGATGCCGATCTGTGCGGCCTCGAGAATGCATCGCATCTGTTGGGCGTCGGCGGTCGCGTCATGAGCACGTCGATCAAACAGAATCGTCACCAGACTGAAGATCACGATCAATGTTGTGACCACGGCAATGGAAAGCCCGAGGAGAAATTCCGACAGGTTCCCATCCGCAACTCGAAGAGACGGGTCTGCCCGAAGAAGGGCGGCACTCATCGCCGTGAAATGCAGTATGCAGATAGCCGCACCGAATAAGGTTCCCGCGGCAAGGCGAGATCCGACCGAAGCACGTCGACGTCCAGCGAATGTCGCCGCGATCACCAGTGAGCTGCCCGCGCAGATCGAAAGCGCAACGAGAGGTAAATGCCACTCGAAAGTGCCGGCAAATAGCAAAGCCCTCATGCCGATGAAGTGCATGATGCCAATTGCGGCGCTAAGAAGAAGACCGCCCGCGAGAACGTTGACAAGACCAGGCGACAGCAACAGGGGCGTCGCAGTTGCGGCAAAGGCAATTGCAAAAAAGGCCGAAATCGCTGTGAGACCTACATCGTAGCTCACAAACGCGGCAGGTTGAAAACCCAGCATGGCGATGAAGTGCGTCGACCAAATTCCGCCACCCGCGGCGAAGGCAGCTACAAATACCCAAACGATCTTCATACGTCCAGATCGCGCTCTGGCATGGTCGAGGATGGTGAACAGTGCAAAGCCCGAAAAGAGCGCGACAACAATCGCCAGGATAACAAGCGTCGGATTATGATCTGTGCTGATGCAATCGAGTACGCGAATGAACATGTGGGAACTCCGCTACCGGCTAAAATGGACTTGCTGAGCGGGAGCCATGTCTCACTCGAGATAAAAGGCACTCACAATCAGGGATTATGGCTGTGCCGGGCAAACACTGTCGATCCAACGATCGGTGCGGCACTTAATATTGTTTTAAATTTATAGACAGGTTTCTATCCATCTGGACGTAACAGGCTGAAAAAATGGAAATGCTCCTGCTCCAGACGGATCAGTATATTCTGTGGAGAAAGCCGGCCGCCTGCCGATGTTGAGGTCGGCGTTGCGTGGCTCCTTTTCCGTTTGCAGCAATCCAGTTTCACTTGCGTCCAGGGCGCTCCCACAGCCTGATTGATCGGCACTGGGCGTTGTTGTTCTGCCGCGGGGGCAGGGGTCGTCGGACTGTGCATAGACAGGGCCGGAAAGCTGGAGTATGCGGGCGCAGGAGCCTTGTGAGCTGAGAGAAAAAGACCGTGACAGACCTCCATCAAGTCTTGCCTGACCGGAAAATACGGATTCGCAAGACGGGGGTATGGCCGGGTGTGTTTTCCTATCTCGGGGGGCTGATGATCCTGGCGGTGGCGGGGTTCATCGGGGTGTGGCAGGCGCCGGGCGTGGTCAATGACTGGCTGGTGGCGAGCGATCCTGTGGCGGTGCCCGACGCGACGATCACCGATGGGGAATGCCGTGCGCGGCGGGTGGTGTTCGTCGAGTGCTCAGCCCATATTGCCTATGAAATCAAGGGCGAGACCCTGGAACACGATATCGAATTGATGTTCGTGGATTTCAACATCGGCGACTACGAAGTCGAGGTGGTGCGTTCGGCATCGCAGCCCAACCGAGCGGCGTTGTCGCTGGGGCTGGACATGCTGTGGAACCGCACGCTCGTGGACAGTGCCCTTGTGCTGGGGATCGCGGCAGGAGGGATCGCCCTCCTCGCCGGGGGCGTCAAGAGCGATCGCAGTCGCCGGTTAGCGCGGCGGGAATCGAAGCTGGATCTTCGGGAAGTTAAAGTGGTTCAAATCAGCCCTGTCTTGGGCGGCAAATATGTTCAGTTCCAATATGGCGTTGACCGCAAAGGCAAGCCGCTGCTGGCGCTGTCGCGCTTTGGCGGGAAGGAAGAGCCCTATTGGATCGACGGGCAGCGCGGGATGGCGCTGGCGGCGCTGCCGGAAGGGGCGAGCGTGCCCGTAGTGCTCGACGCGGAGCTCAAGCGGCTCGACGCCTCGCCGCCGGAGATTGAGACGATTGCGGTACGGTTAAAGCGAATGATGGCGGGGGCTTGAGGAGGCAGTCTTCTCCGTGCGCATCACGTCCGGTTCGAGATGTTGAGCCGATGCCCAAAGGTTACCCTCGGCCAGATCCGCTGGCACTACGGGCGAGATGCGTCCTGATTGGCGACGCTCCTGCCCATCGAGACCGACGCGCGAAGAAGCTCGATGAATTCTTCCGCTCTGACGCTCATAATTTTCGTCTTCCCATCCGTGTGATGAATCTCGATAATTTCCGACGCAATGCCCTTCTTTGAGCCGATGCTGTGGATCCGAGCAAAGGGTATGCTCCACTCCGCCGGTTTGCCGGTTTTGATCAGGCCTTTCCTCGCGAAATGAACGTCGCTTGATCGGATGGAGAATTCGCCGCCGACCCATTCACCACCATTCCGATGCAGCATCCACGCAGAAGCCGGCAGCAGGATCCACCTCCAGAATGGGATTTTGTAGTCGGCCGGCAATGGGGTCAACCATGCCGCAGGGATCGTATATGTCTTTGGTCCGGTCAACGCATCGTCCTCATCCAGGCACTGAGGTTGGCGAATAGCCAATTTAGCCAGGGCGGCCAAGTGAAAAGCGAGGGGATCCGGAGGCTCCCGCTCTGGGCGCGAGTGCCCGCCAACCGGGAATGTCTTGGTGCCAGTGGTTACTCGGTGGCTGAGACAAGGCCCAGCGCCAAGGCATATAGCGGAACAATCCAGAGCAAGGTGGCAAAAAAACCGGAGAACCAGAACCGCCTTGGTATATCATCGTCCGCCAGTCGCCGCATCCGCCGTGGTGGCGTGCGGGCCTCCGACCTCCTCCACAACAGGCCGGTGAAAAACAACCAGCTTGCAAACCCGCCAATCAATGTCACGGCGCAGAACAACACTATACCTACACCGATCGCCAATGATGCGAGGAGCCCGCTGAATTCGTAGTTCAGGAAAGCGATGACGGCGACGGCGACCGCCAGGCCGATTGCCAAAAAGGCCCAGTGGCCCCGAACGTTGACAATGGCTTCTCTGGCTTCAGATGGCACGGCGCGTATCGCAGCCGAAATGTTGGCGTTCAACTCATCCTCCCGATGGCGTCACCGTCCGCCGTTTGCGCGGATCGCAACATTCCAATCTGGATGAGTGGCAAAAGGTTCCGGATGAAGGCCAGGTCTCCGTCGTGGGTCGTCTCAACGTCCCCTGTCAAGCGCATCTACGCAGCCGCAGCCTTGGAGGTTTTGAGGCCGAGAATCCGCACCGCGTTATCATGGAAGATCTTCTGCTTGGTGGCGGCGCTCATCTCGATCTCATCGAGAAGTTTTAGGCAGACGGCCGGATCCCAGCAGGGATAGTCGGTGCCGTACATGACGTTGTCGGCGCCGAAATAGTCGATCGCGAACTTCTGGCCGGCGGAATGCGGCGAAACCGTATCGGTGAACATCTGGTGCAGGTAATGGCTGACCGGCTTGGTCAGGCCCGCGGTCTTTGAATTCTTGTCCATGCGACCGGATTGGTATGGCAGTGCCCCGCCGGTATGCGACATGACGATCTTGAGGCCCGGATGACGCTCCATCGTGCCGGAAAGGATGAGCCGCGACGCGGCTGCGCTCACTTCCACCACGCGGCCGAGGCTCAGGTGCAGGGCATCATTATAGCCCTGCATGACATCGGCGAAAACCGCATCGGTCGGATGCAGGAACATCGGCAGGCCAAGCTCCGCAACTCGCTCGTAGAAAGGCTCCAGCCGGACATCGTCGATCATGCCTTCTTTGCCGACGCTGCCGGGCAGATTGACCCCCATCAGGCCGAGCCGGTTGACCGCATCGTCGAGCACTTCGATCGCAACCCGCGTATCGACCATGGGAATTGCGGCCGAGGCCCAGACACGGCCGGGATAACGCCGCTGCGCCCAGGCCATTTCCTCGTTCCAGGCGAGCGCCGCGTCGCGGCCTTCCTCGACCGACAGCTCCGAGAAGTAGATCGACAGCGGACCGATGGAGCAGACCACCGAAATGTCATGACCGAGACTGTCCATATAGGCGAGCTGCTCGTCGAGATCGAACCACTCCTTCCAGCTCGCCACCGTGCCGCGGCGTCCATCGGCGCCGTGATAGGTATAGCCACCACGCGCGTTCACGACAGCCTTCGGGAAGCCTTCACGCTTCAGAAGCGGTTCGAAAATCGACCGCGGCCACCAGTGGAAATGGGAATCGATGATCTTCATGAGCCTTGTCCTTGGATGTTCTTCAGCGGTTGCTATCGACGCGCCAGGAATCGGTCTTGCTTTCCAGGAATGACAGGATCTGGGTGAGCAGCACGCCGAGCACCACGACGATGACGATCGACACCATCATCTTGGTGGTCTGCATCAGCTGGCCGTAATAGGTAATCGCGTAACCGAGACCGGCATTGGCGCCGAAGAGTTCGGCAACCACGACACCCGTCAGCGCTCGGCCAACGCCGAGGCGAAGGCCGGCCATCATCACCGGCACGGATCCCGGCAAAGCGACACGCAGGAAGATGTCGAGCGGCCTGGCCCCGAAGGAGCGCGCAGCGCGGGCCAGATCACGATCGGTATTCTTGATGCCCGACAGCGTGTTGGCATAAATCGGCGTCAGGGCGAAAAGGAAGGCGATCGCAATGATGGTCGGCGTGCCATAGCCGAGCCCGGCGACGAACAGCGGATAGAAGGCGACAGTCGGCGCCGAATATTTGAACCAGATGAACGGTTCCAGCGCCGATTCCACATCCGCAAACCAGCCGGCCAGCACGCCAAGGATAATACCGACCACGGCGGCAAGACCGAGCGACCAGACGAAACAATAAAGCGTCGCCGCCACATTGGTGGCGACCGAACCGTCTTCGAACTGAACCATGAACTCCGCGGCGACCTGGCTCGGCGTCGAGATGAAGAACGGATTGATGAAGCCGGTGTCGACGGCGATCTGCCAGAAAACCACGATGCCGATCATAGACAGGGTGCCGAGCACGAGCGCCTGGCGGCGATAGAAAAGTTCGGCGATCATTTCGACCTCCAGTCGCGGACTTTGTGCTCAACTGATCGGACGATGACGGTCAGCGTGTAGCCGAAAGCGCTGACGATCAGAGCGTAAACAAGCAGGCGGTCGATGCGCATGGCGGAGCCATAAAGATTGAGCTGGTAGCCAATGCCTGCCTGTGAGACGAAGAGCTCGCCGACGATGACGCCGAGCACGGCGCGGCCGACGGCGAGCCTCAGGCCCGTGAGCAGCGCCGGCAGTGACCCGGGTACGAGGACGCGAGTAAAGATATCGAACCTGGTCGCACCGAACGAACGCGCCATGCGGAGAAACTTCGGGTCCGCCTCGCTCATGCCGGCCATGGTGTTGAGGACGATCGGGAAGACAGCGCCCAGAAAAACGACGGCGATCTTCGGGGCCATGTCGATGCCGAGCCAGATCACCATGATCGGCAGCAGCACCAGCGTCGGGGCGATATAGAGCGCCATCAGCGGCGGATCGATCAGGTAGCGGGCGATCTTCGACGTGCCGAGCAGCACGCCGAGCGGGATGGACACCACGATCGCCAGTGCGAAACCGGCCACGAATTCCGTCAGGCTGATGCGGGCGTGATAGAGGAAATTGTCATTCCGGAAGATATCGATTGCTGCGAGGAAAACCTCAGTCGGACGGCTGGTGAAACGGCCATTCACCCAGCCGATGCCGGGAGCGATCTGCCACAGGACCAGAAATGCAAGGACGGCAAGCGTCCCGATCACCGCGGAGCGGGACGGACGCAGGAAGGAAAGGGACAGCTGTCGGGTCTCCGCCGGTTCTGCGGTCATCTCTGCCGATCTCATGCGACCTCCTGCACCAGCTGCATGCTGGACATGTCTTCCGCCAGATGGGCGCGCAGCCGCTTGCGCAATTCGTGAAAGGCGTCGCTGTCGAGGATAGCCTCATTGCGCGGGCGCGGCAGGTCGACCCTGATCACTTCCTTGATATGACCCGGATTGCGGCCCATGACGACGATCTTGTCGGCAAGGAAGATCGCTTCGTCGATATCGTGGGTAACGAACAAAGCCGTCTTCTTGGCGCGCTCCCAGATGCGCAACAGTTCGGTACCCATGATCTCGCGGGTCTGAGCGTCGAGCGCCCCGAACGGCTCATCCATGAGCAGCACTTCGGGATCGACGGCAAGCGCACGGGCGATATTGACGCGCTGGCGCATGCCGCCGGAAAGCTGGTGGGGATGATAGTCGGAGAAGCGGCCGAGGCCGACGAGGCGGATCATCTGCATGGCCCGCTCGTTGAGATCGCCGCCGCTCCAACGCTGCATTTCCAGCCCGAACTTGACGTTGCCGCGCACCGAACGCCAGGGAAGCAGAGAGGCTTCCTGAAACACCACCGCGCGGTCGGGCCCGGGTCCATCAACCCGCTTGCTGTCGATCTCAATCGACCCACGCGTCAGGTCGACGAGCCCTGCGACCGCCATCAGCAGCGTGCTCTTGCCGCAACCGCTGGAGCCGACGATGGTGACGAACTCGCCCTTTTCGACCGACAGGTCGACACTGTCGACGGCAGAGAACACCTCGTTGCTCTTCGGTTTGCGATAGTCGATTCCGAGATCGCGGATTTCAATCTGCGCCACTGCTTTCTCCTCCTGGAGCGGGCCTCCGCCCGCTCTCGTTATATTGTCATGCAGATGGAAGGCTCACTTCGGCTTCCACTCGTTGTAGGTATCGTGGAACGTGCCGATCCAATACTTGTCGACCGGCATGGGCTGCTTATAGGTGCCGTTCATGATGCCGACGTCCCAGAAGGCCTTCATGCCCGCATCGCTCGCCAGACGGCCGTCTTCGAAGATTTCGTCGATGAAGTCGTCATAACCGCGGTTGAGATAGGTCTCCTCGAGGCCGAGCTTGGCGGCCAGAAGCTTGACCGATTCTTCCTTGTGGGCCTTGGACCACCGGACAGCCTTGGCAAAGCCGCGCAGCACGGCCTTGATGGCATTCGGATCGTTCTTGATGAAATCCTCACGCGCATAGAAGCAGTGGAACGGGAAATCTGGCGCAATCGACTTCTGTTGCAGGATCAGGTTGAAGCCACGATCGGCCGCCATGAACTTTTCCGGCGTCGCGAAGATGTTGACTTCGAGCTGGCCGGCTTCCATCGCTGCGAGACGCGGCACGGAGCCGCCGCCCTGGACGATCTGCACTTCGCTCTTCGGATCGATGCCCTTGGTCTTCAGCGCATAACGCGTCAGGAAGTCGGTCGACGAACCGAAGGTCGAGACACCGAAACGCTTGCCCTTGGCTTCTTCGAGCGTCTTGATCGACGGTACCGAATACCAGTCGAAGACGGCCATGTTGAAGCCGCCGTAGAAGATCTTCACGCCCTGGCCGGTTTCGACCCCGACAAGCGCTTCCGAGAACGCGCCAACGCCGATATCCACGGCGCCGGCGACCATGCCGCGCACCAGATCCGTGCCGCCCTTGAAGGCGACGATCTTCACGTTGATACCTTCCTCCTTGAAGAAGCCCTGTGCATCGGCAACATAGATCGGCAACAGGGTCGAGGTATTGAGCGGCAGGCCGATCGTGATGTCCTTCTTCTCGATCGACTGCGCACTCGCCGCCTGCCAGGACAGCGCGGCAAAAGCCGCCGCTGTCGCCATGGTTTTCAGAAATTTCAACATTCTCTCCTCCTTGTGATGCCGGCACTCCCTGCGGCATCTGCTTTCATGAATTCCAGTGCCCCTTCAGGCCGCCTCGCTCCTCCCGAAAGAGGCAGCCGTAAACGTCAGCAGCAGGCTGCTGGCCTCCTGAACCGCAGCCGTGCCGGCATCGGCAAGCGCGGCTTGCAGCCGCTGCAATCGCTGCGCTGCCGTAGCGGGAAGGCTTCCGATCTTGCGGTCGAGCATGACCTGCGCGTCCTCACCGGAAGTCTGCGGCCAAACGGCCTCGCGTGTCTGTCCCTTTGCCGATACG
Source organism: Neorhizobium sp. T7_12 (assembly GCF_002968535.1). Taxonomy (NCBI): domain Bacteria; kingdom Pseudomonadati; phylum Pseudomonadota; class Alphaproteobacteria; order Hyphomicrobiales; family Rhizobiaceae; genus Neorhizobium; species Neorhizobium sp. T7_12. Next base: position 129,812 of record NZ_PVBK01000013.1, read on the forward strand.
ACAACCCGCGCTGGCCAACCTTCGCCGGCGAGCGTGTCATCGGCCGTGATCGTTACTCTCTTGGCAAAGGCCATGACATCCGCACTGAAGGGACGAGCGCGGTCGGCATCCATCAGCCGAGCCGGTTCGAAGGCGGCGATGCCGAGCTGAAGGCCGAGATGGGCGATGGTCGATAAACGATCTTCGGCAACAAGCGGCCGGCTGACGACGGGGGCTGCGACCGGTGGCAGAAAAACTTCGATACTGTCGACGGTATTGGGGTCGACACCCTTCTCCAGCAGATGACGGAAAGCCTGGATCGCATTGACGCCCTGGCGGGCGGAGACGAAGGGCTTCATGCCCACCCGTGCGAGCGCCAGCGGATCGACATGGCTAGGCTCCAGGGCAACCGCCGCCGCCGCTTGTCCTTTCATCCAGCTTGGAGACAACAGTTCGAGATCGCCCTTGATGCCGGCCTTCGCGGCAAGCGCTGCACGAATGCCCTTCAGTGTGGCTTCGCCGATCACCAGCCAGCGGGCCGACGGCATGCCGGAAGGGCGACCGTTGCGTCCCGAACTGCCGGCCATGGACAGCACCAGCGCCTGGGCAATCTTCTCATCGGAAAGGCCAAGCGCGATCGCCGCGCTGACCGCCGCCACGGCAGGCGCCGCAAACAGACCCGGCCAGGTTTCCGGCAGGGCCGAAACGCCGCCGACAGCTTCCGACAGCGCCAAACCGATGGCATGACCAGCGGCGACCGCCCTGACATAGGCCTCATAGTCCTGCGCAAAAATCAGTGCCGCCGGCACGGCCATCGCACCGGGCGTCGCGCAGGAAGGCACGTGGATCGCGTCCCATTCGGTAAAACGAATAACCGCCGACGCGCCGGCAGCAGAGGAAATAGCGTTGCCCGCGCCGGTCTCGCGATAGAAGGCGAGGAGTGAAGAACCTTCGGTCGCACCGGCACCGGCCGCCAGACATGCCAGCGCGTCGACGGTATAGAGGTTGACGAGATCGCGGAGTTTCCGTTCTCCGCCATCGATCATCTTGAGAATGGAAACGAGATCGCGTGCGTTCATTACTCAGCCGCCTCCCGCATTGAACCGCCACCAAGCCCCACCGGACGCGACGCGACGATCGTCTCGCCATCGAGGGTGAAGGCCGTCGTCAGGATGCCGTAGGGGACCGGCGCGGCAAGCAGCGTTTGCGCATCGGCCACGACCTTCAGCGGCCGGGTGCCGTGGGGCGCTTCGAGATGCCAACCGATCAGCTTGGCGCCATCCGGCAGATAGAAAGCCGAAATCGAGCCGTCGGCGGCAAGGGCGGGAGAAGCCCTGTCCAGGTCCGCGCTCACGCAGGAGAGGCGCGCGGCGATTTCGGAAACGGCTGAGAAGGTTTCGATCCGGCGAACCCAGACGCCGTTATAGGCGATCGACAGGCGCACCGCGAAGGTGCGGCCAAGCTCTTGCTTGCCGGTGCGGATGAAACGGCGGTCCTTGGAAAGATCCGGCGCCACCGCGACGTAGCATTCCTCGGCGCTAGCAAGCCGGACCGCCCGCTCGACGGGACCAGTGAAATCGCCCACATATTTGCCGTTGATATCGCCCGCCTTGAACGCCTCGCGGGCAATCTTGTCGGTGTGGCGCACGAGATCGAGCTCGGCGCGGTCCGCCTGGCCGCGAACCGCGGTAAAAAGCTCCGTCGCATCGGTAAGTTCGACCGGTAGGACGGACAAGATCTCGTCCACCACGCCACCGGGCATGCGGTCGAGTTCGACCACGCCGAGACGCCTGGCGCCGACCTTGGCGAGCCGCTCGCCGGCGAGCTTGCCCGGGAACGGCGAATGAGCGACCTCGAAGGTCGGGGCCACGGACTTGACCCATTCCCCGACACGCTTCGACAGGGCGGTCAGGAAGATCGGAAGGCCGTCGCGCAGGACCAGCACAAGGCCATCCGACCAGTAGGGCGTGAAGCCGGAAACCCAGGTGACGCCGGCCGAGCGCACATGGTTGGTATAGATCAGGACGCCATCCAGCCCGGCGGCCGCGATCGCTTGCTGCAGGCGGATCTGGCGGGCCTTTACGTCTGCGAGGGAGAGTTCATCCTCGCGCCACAGGATCAGACCGTGTCTCATGCCGCTATCCTCCGGGCGCCGACCGAGAAGAGCTCGCGCGGCGTCTTCGTCAGGATTTCCGGCCCATCGGCGCGGACGATCAGCGAGTCGCCATGCACGAAATAACCGATCTCCGGATTATAGGTGTTCGGATGCACGATCAGCGACATGCCTTCCTCGATCACCGTGTTCACATCTTCGAGAATATGCGGCTTGGTATCCGGGAAAAGGCCAAGGCCATGGCCGCGCACGCGGGTATATTCGCTGGTCACATACTCACCGAGGCCGTGCGCACGAAAAATGTCGTTCTCGGCACGGGCGATATCGGCGGCCGTCACGCCGGGCTTCACCACCGCGAGGCCGGCTTCCAAGGCGTCGTTGTAGATGCCGAAAACCTTGCGCTGAGCTTCATTCGGCTCGCCGATGACGAGTGTGCGGCAGATCTGGACGTAATAGCCGTTGACGCAAGGGGTGAGCTCGGTCGTCACCAGATCGCCGGGCTTCAGGATCTTGCCGAGCGGCGGCGCCATGCCGCGCACTTCCGGGCCGCCGACGCCGATGATCATGAAATTGTCGTCGACGCCTTCGTTGCGAAAGAAGGACTCGATCTCGGCAATCAGTTCGTAGTCCTTCTTGCCGACGGCGGCGGCATTGCGGAACACGGCGTAGCCTTCATCTGCCAGCCGTGCAGCGCTGCGCACGGCATTCAGCTCATCAGCAGATTTCACCATCAGCAGGCGATCGACCAGAGCCGTCGCGTCTTCGAAGCGCAGGTCGCCGCGCTGGGCGGCAAGCCCGTAGGGCAAGTGACGCTTTGGGCCGGCCGCGATGCGGCTGTTGCCGAGGCGGGCGATGACGCCGGACACCGTGCCGATCAGGTCTTCCGCAACAACGGTCTTCACCTCGGGGCATTCGACCGCAGCGCGTTCGCCCTCCAGTTCGTCATCGAGATAGAGGGTCACATTGCCATCGCGGGTGACGACCGCCAGGCCCTCGCCTTCGAGAATGCCGAAGTCGGCGGCATAACGCAGGTAGTCGTTCTGCCAGGCATTGCCGTAGAGCACGAGGCCGTCGAGCCCCGCCTCCAGCATCGCCTCGATCAACCGTTTCTTGCGGATTTCGCCGATCATCGCCATCTCCTCAGCCGTTCACTGCGAGGCGCCGCGGCATCTGGGGTTCGACATAACCGTAATCACGGACAGCCGCTTCCTTCGAGACCAGCCCGTTGGCGATATCCTCGTCCAGGTCGGTGCGTGAGCGCTTTTTGGGGTCGCCATAACCGCCGCCGCCAGCGGTGAGGAAGGTGATCCGGTCGCCCGGCGTGAAGTGAACGTCAGTCGCCTTGTTGACCCGCAGCTGCGTGCCGTCGGCGCGATCGACGATCGCCACGCTGACCTCGCCGGTATGGCCGCCATGCAGACCCCAGGGTGGGGTGACGGTGCGGTCGAAATTGATATTGCCGCGGCAGGCGCGCAGGCAGCGATAGGTGAGCTCGATGCCGAGGCCGCCGCGATGTTCGCCTGCGCCGCCGGAGTCCGGACGCAGCGCATGCCGTTCAACGATGAACGGATACTTGATCTCCTGCAGCTCGACCGGCGTGTTGCGCACGTCGCCCTGGCAGACCGAGACGGCAGCGGATTCGCCGTCCTCATGCGGACGACCACCCCAGCCGCCGCCAAAGATATTCATCAGCAGGAAGCGCGAGCCGTCGTCGTAGAATCCGAAGAAGGAACAACCACCCATGTCGCCCTTGTGGGCGGCCGGGATCAGTTCCGGCACGGCCGGCGCCAGCGCCTTGAGGATCGTGTCGATGACGGTCGGCAGTGCGATGCTCCACTGGCCGAGTGCGGCCGGCGGGCGGGCTGACAGGATCGTACCATCCGGCAGGTCGACGTTGAGAGCGCGGAAGCAGCCTTCGTTGACGTCGAGTTCCGGCGAAGTGAGCGCCTTGAAGGCGACACGGGCAGCAGCGATGCCCCCCGAGCGGCCGGAATTCAGGGGGCCGTTCACCTGCGGGTGCATGCCATGGAAATCGACGGTGATGGTCGAGCCGGACACGATCACCTTGACGGCGATCCTGAGCGGCGTCGCGAGATCGCGCCCGTCATTGTCGAGGAAGCTTTCGGCGGAATAGGTGCCGTCCGGAATACGTTCGATCACCTGGCGGGCCGCCTTGTCTGTCTGGTCCCAGATGGTCTCGACGCAGCTTTCCACCACACCGCGGCCATAACGGGCGACCAGTTCGGCATAACGCTTGGCGCCGATCTGGCAGGACGCCACTTGGGCTCGAAGGTCGCCGAGGCTGGCATCCGGATAGCGGATGTTGTCCTGGATGATCTGGTAGAGCGTGTCGTTGAGTTCGCCCGCCTTGTAGATCTTCAGGGACCGCATCTGCAGGCCTTCGGAGTAGATGTCGGTCGTCGCGTTGGAGCCGAAACCCTGTCGGCCGCCGCCGATATCCACCCAGTGGGCGCGATTGGCCGCAAAGCCGATCAGCTCGCCGTCATGGAAGCAGGGCGCGTAGACGACGACGTTGTTCAGATGCTGGCCGCAAATATGACCGTGGTTCATAACGAGGACGTCGCCCTCTTCGAAACCCTTCAGCCCGTATTTCTTGATGCCGTCCTCGACGGCGATGCCGAGGTCGGCGAGGAAGATCGGCAGGCCGCCGCGGTTCTGCGAGATCATCCGGCCGGTCGTGTCGATCAGGCCGCAGCAATAGTCGCGGACTTCGTAGATCATCATGTTATAGGCGGATTTGCAGAGCGCCTCGGCCATCTCGTCGGCATAGGCGACGATGGCATTGCGGACGACTTCAACGGTGATCGGATCGTTCTTGATCGGGGTCATGTTCTTATTCCTCGCTCTGCTTGGCGAGCGTCACCAGGAGATGGCCTGCCTCATGGACGACCACTTCGTCGCCGGGATGGATCAGGATGGTGGAATTCGGTTCTTCGATGACGGCAGGGCCGATGAGCCTGAAGCCGGCCGGTAGCGCCGGTCGCCAGTAGATCGCCGTCTTCAGCGGCCTTGCCGGATCGTCGAACACCACGTCGCGGCTGCCGACCTCGGATTCCGCTTCCGGCTCCCACGGGCGGGACAGCCATTCCTCGGCGACATTGTCGGTGCGGGCGGCGGTCAGGACCAGGCGCAGGCTGACGATTTCGAGCGCTTCGGTCGGCGCCGACTGGCTGTAGCGGCGGTCGTGCTCGGCATCGAAGCGGCGGCGGACCTCGCTGGTGTCGCCGGAGAGCATGCCGGTATTCTCGATCGGGATCGAGATCGCATGTTCCTGGCCGACATAACGCAGATCGGCGAAGAAGCGGTGATCCGCCTCGTTTTCGGCGATGCCGTCACGCTTCATCTGCTCGCGGCCGCCGGCAACGAGTTCGGCATAGACCTTCTCGACGCCGGTATCCGACAGTTCACCGACGCGGCCGATGAAAGTCTGCACGAAATCCTGGCGCCAGGACGCCATCAGCATACCGAGCGCCGAGAACGTGCCTGGAAGCTTCGGGATGATCACCAGCGGAATGTAGATTTCGCGGGCAATGGCGATCGCATGCAGCGGACCGGCGCCGCCGAAGGCGATCATTGCCGTGTCGCGCGGGTCGATACCCTTGTTGATCGAGACGGCACGCACCGACAGCGACATCGAGCTATCGGCGATCTTCGCTACGCCAAGCGCTGCCTCGACCGGGTTGAGCTTCAGCGTGTTGCCGACCTTGCTCAGCATCGCCTGTTCGGAGGCCGCCTTGTCGAGCGGCATGCCGCCGTTCAGGAACCGTTGCGGATTGATGCGGCCAAGGATCAGGTCGGCGTCAGTGACGACGGGCAAGTCCACCCCCTTGCCATAGCAGGCAGGGCCCGGATCGGCACCGACGCTCTGGGGACCCACATGCAGGCCGCCCGCATTGTCGACCCAGGCGATCGAACCGCCGCCGGCGCCGACTTCGACGATGTTGACGACTGGCAACTGCATCGGCTGGCCGTCAGCCTCTTCGCCGATCACGTAACCGGTTTCGATAGCCGGCGCTCCATCGGTGATCAGGCTCGACTTGGCGGTCGTGCCGCCCATGTCGAAACCGATGCAACGCTTGAGGCCGAGCAGCTTGGCGAGACGGCCTGCCCCGATCATGCCGGCAACCGGCCCGGATTCCATCATCGAAACCGGCTGTTCCTGCGCCTGGCCGATCGACATGACGCCGCCGTTCGATCGCATGATATGGATCTTGCCGCCGAAGGCGCCAGAGCGGAGATAGGTTTCGAGGCGCTTCAGGTAACCTTCGACGCGGGGGCCGACAAAGGCGTTGAGCGCAGTCGTCGAGGAACGCTCGTATTCGCGATATTCCCGCAGAATCTCGTGCGACAGCGTCACGAAGATATTCGGCAGCGTCTTGCGCAGCATCTCACCGACGCGGCGCTCATGAGCCGGATTGGCCCAGGAATGCAGCAGGCAGATGGCAACGGATTCGACGCTCGCGGCTTCGATCTCGGCGATGACCGCGGCGACGGTCTTTTCGTCGAGCGCTTCCAGCACTTCGCCGGAAGCAAGGATGCGTTCCGGAATTTCGAAGGTCAGACTGCGCGGCACCAGCGGCTGCGGACGCTTGAAGAACAGGTTGAAGGCCTGGATGCGGTTCGAACGACCGATCGCGTAGACGTCGCGGAAACCGCTCGTGGTGATCAGCGCGGTGCGGGCGCCCTTGCGCTCCAGCACTGTGTTGATGGCGATCGTCGAGCCGTGAAGAATCTCGTTCAGTTCGTTGGGGTCGCAGTTCGCAAGCTCGAGGCTGCGGGCGATGCCCTGGGTCGGATCGGCCGGCACGGTCGACGTCTTCGACGTCACGATCTTGCCGTCGACATAACCGACGAGATCGGTAAACGTGCCGCCAATATCAATTCCGACAATATTCATGCGTCCTCCTGTCCGCATGGAACCCATGCGGAATGCTTTAATCTTTGCGGATTGGGCCGAGACCTCGGCCAGCGGTGGCAGGAACACTCCGGCTGACGCTTAAAGGGTCAGGCTCCCAATGAGATTGTTCATGTCATTCCTCATCCTCGAACAGCATTTGATCCATTCGAACACTAACTAGCAACGGGTTTGGGGGCTTTAGGTTTGATAGTCTATAGGCTATAGGTTATCACCATGTTCAATATCACGCTCCGGCGCATGGAAGTCCTGGTTGCAGTGGTCGAGGAGGGAAGCTTCGCCGCCGCCGCCGACCGTTTCGGCATCGCCCAGCCATCGGTCAGCGCCCATATCATGGCGATCGAGAAGGAAATCGGCGGTCAGATTTTCGTGCGGCGCCGGGGTCGCAAGCCGCTGCTCACCGAGATCGGTCAAAGCGTGCTGCAACATGCGCGCGAGTTCCTGGCCGAGGCCGACGACATGCGCGCAGATGTCGTGAAAATCCGAGGCGAGACCGGTCAGCAGGTGGTTCTATCTTGCCAGCGAAGCCTCGCCAATTTTGTACTGCGAAAAGATCTGACGGATTTTGCGATAGCGCGGCCGGATATCCAACTCGTCCTGAGGATCGGCAAACAGGAGGATGTTTTTTCCGAGGTTCGCGATGGCGTGGCCGATGTCGGCTGCTTTCTGGGCAATGAAGACCTCAGAGGTGTCCGGGCTGAAACGATCGGCCGGGAGAAGCTGGTTCTCATTGCCTCGCCAAACCACCCCCTGGCCCACCGCAAGCGCGTCAAGCCGCAGGACGTGGCACGTTATGACTTCGTTGGTCCGCCGCCCTCTTCGCTGTTTGGACGGGGTGTCTCGAAGCTTCTGGCAAATGCCGGTATCAGCCACGTAAAGGTCGCCGCCCAGGCGACCGAGTACCAGTTCCTGCGCGAGTTCGTTGCTGCTGGCGTGGGCATTGCCTGTTCGCTGGAACGAAGCGTGGCGGCTGATCTCCAGCGCGGCGAGCTGGTCAAGATCGATTTCGCCGGAGATGAATTGGGTTTCGATGTACGGCAGATAGCCTCAATCCGCCGCCCTTTGTCAAAGCCTGCCAGTGACCTGATGGATTTCCTCCGCTCCAGGCACCAGATCTCAGGTTAACCGGACAGGTTTTGTGAGATCTGCCGGATTGCCAGATTGACATCGCGTTGACGCAATCGCTCCAAGATTCCGCCTCGCGGAGAGCGGACGCATAAGCTTGCTCGCCTTCCATGGAACGGCGATCCCGCAGGGCGTTCATGTCGTTCAAGAAGTTGGTGCGGCTGCCGCTTGCAAAAGATCGCGCGACCGTGGCGCTATATCGGTTTCACAATTCTAGTATAGCCCTGTTGTGCCGTTCTTGGAGGAGGCCATGCTTCTCAGGGCGAAGACTGAGGCGGCAGGCGGATTGGGACAGTTACCGCAAAAAGCATAGCGATTTCAGGGAAGGAAAATTTGTCCCACAGATCGATAAACTATTGAGAAAGCCCACTCTCCAGTCACCTCCTCTGGGCACCATTCCGGTTTGAACCTACCAAGATCAAATACTTGACGCCTTTCCACACAAATGCGCGCGGCCCGCCGGCTCCCTCCGCGAGCCGTTTCGCTGGGACCTCAAGGCCGCATGGCATGCTGTCTGCGCATGGTGTCGGCCGAACCGCGCACCACCTCGGAAATCTGCAGGAGCTGGGTGACCAGGGGCGTCGAATTACGCCAGATCATTCCGATGGTGCGTGACGGCCGCGGTGTCTGGAAGCGGGAGATCGAAACCTGCGCGGAGCGCGTTTCCACCGGCACAGCCATTTCAGGGATCAGCGTGATGCCGATACCGGCGCTGACCATCTGCACGAGCGTAGACAGGGAACTGCCCTCCATGACCTCCCGCAGGCGCGTCGTGCCTATTTTGCAGAACGACAGGGCCTGATCGCGAAAACAGTGGCCTTCCTCCAGCAGAAGCAGGCGCATTTCGCGTAACGCCTCGCGTTCGGGCACCGGCTTGCCCTCGTCCTCCGGTCTCCGGACCAGCACGAACTCCTCATCGAACAATTTGAGCTCCGTCAGGAACGGCTCCGACACGGGCAGGGCGACGATTGCCAGATCCAGTTCGCCCTGTGCCAGTTCCTGGACCAGTTTTGCCGTCTGTGTCTCGCGCACCTGTATTTCAATGCCGTCGAAAGTTCTGTTCAGGTCGTTGATGATCGCCGGCAGGAGATAGGGCGCGATCGTCGGGATGATACCGATGCGTAAGCGCGCCAGGAACGGATCGCGTGACGCACGGGCGAGGTCCGCCAGTTCATCCACCGCCCGCAGGATGCCACGAACCCGCAGCGCGAAGGTCTGTCCGAAGGCGGTCAGTTTCACCTCGCGCGCATTCCGCTCGAAGAGATCGCCGCCCACTTCCTGTTCGAGTTCCTTGATCTGCATCGACAAGGCTGGCTGGGAAATGGCGCAGGCATCAGCCGCGCGGCGGAAGCGGCCATCCCGTGCCAGGGCTTCGAAATAGCGGAGCTGTTTGAGCGTGAGGTTTTTCATAACCCTAGCTTATCGCCGCGATCAGTAAATCCAACTTAAATTTATGAGAGGCTTCCGGTAAGAAGGGAGACGAGGGAGGGCGCGCGCTTGGCTTGCTCCGGTTAAACAGGCGGAACGACAGTCGGAAATAGCGCGGCCGGACCCAGGCGGTTCGGGAAAAATTGCCCTCTTTTGCACGGCAGATAATTAGAGTAATCAAGGAGATAGTCATGGATGCGAAATCTAGCGAAAACGCCGGCAAATGTCCGGTCGCCCATACGCCTCGCGGCAGATCGAACCGCGAATGGTGGCCAAACCAGCTGAACGTCCAGATCCTTCATGGGCACTCAGTGCGCTCCGACCCTATGGGCGAGGCGTTCAATTATGCCGAAGAGTTCAAGACGCTCGATCTCGAGGGCCTGAAGAAAGACCTTCATGCCTTGATGACCGATAGCCAGGAGTGGTGGCCGGCCGACTTCGGTCACTACGGCGGCCTGTTCATCCGCATGGCCTGGCACAGCGCCGGCACCTACCGCATCACCGACGGCCGCGGCGGTGCAGGCCAGGGGCAGCAGCGTTTCGCGCCGCTCAACAGCTGGCCGGACAACGTCAACCTCGACAAGGCCCGCCGCCTGCTCTGGCCGATCAAGCAGAAATACGGCAACAAGATCTCCTGGGCGGATCTGATGATCCTCACCGGCAACGTCGCGCTCGAATCGATGGGCTTCAAGACCTTCGGCTTCGCCGGCGGCCGCGCCGACGTCTGGGAGCCGGAAGAGCTCTACTGGGGTCCGGAAGGAACCTGGCTCGGGGATGAGCGCTACAGCGGCGAACGCCAGCTCGCAGAACCGCTTGGCGCCGTGCAGATGGGTCTGATCTACGTCAACCCGGAAGGCCCGAACGGTACCCCGGATCCGCTGGCATCCGCCCGCGACATCCGTGAAACCTTCGCCCGCATGGCGATGAACGACGAAGAGACCGTGGCACTGATCGCCGGCGGCCACACGTTCGGCAAGACCCACGGCGCCGGCGATCCGTCGTTTGTCGGTATTGACCCGGAGGGCGGCGAACTCGAAGCTCAGGGCCTCGGCTGGTCGAGCAAGTTCAACACCGGTGTCGGTCGCGATGCCATCGGCAGCGGCCTGGAAGTGACCTGGACCCAGACTCCGACCCAGTGGAGCAACTACTTTTTCGAAAACCTGTTCGGCTTCGAATGGGAACTGACCACCAGCCCCGCCGGCGCCAAGCAGTGGGTGGCGAAGAACGCTGATGCTTCCATTCCGGATGCTTTCGATCCATCGAAGAAGCAGCTGCCGACGATGCTGACCAGCGACCTGGCACTGCGCTTCGACCCGGCCTACGAGAAGATCTCGCGCCGGTTCCTGGAAAACCCGGCCGAATTCGCCGATGCCTTTGCCCGCGCCTGGTTCAAGCTGACCCATCGCGACATGGGACCGAAGGTTCGTTATCTCGGTCCGGAAGTTCCGGCCGAAGACCTGATCTGGCAGGATGTGATCCCGGCCGTCGACCACCCGCTCGTCGACGACAAGGACGTCGCCGAGCTGAAGGCGAAGGTTCTCGCGTCCGGCCTCTCGGTGCAGGAACTGGTTTCCACCGCCTGGGCTTCCGCCTCGACCTTCCGCGGCTCCGACAAGCGCGGCGGTGCCAACGGCGCGCGGATCCGGCTTGCTCCGCAGAAGGATTGGGAAGCCAACCAGCCGGCGCAACTCGCCAAGGTCTTGGGCGTTCTCGAAGGCATCCAGAAGGACTTCAACGCTGCCCAGGCAGGGGCTAAGAAGATCTCGCTCGCTGACCTGATCGTGCTTGCCGGCGCAGCCGGCGTCGAAAAGGCTGCCAAGGCCGGCGGCCAGGACATCACCGTGCCCTTCACGCCGGGCCGCATGGATGCCTCCGAGGCACAGACTGACGCTGCTTCCTTTGCCGCGCTGGAACCCCGTGCCGATGCCTTCCGCAACTATGTCAACAGCGGCAAGACGCAGTTCATGAAGGCTGAAGAGGCCTTGCTGGACCGCGCTCAGCTGCTGACGCTGACGGCACCGGAAATGACCGTTCTTCTCGGCGGCCTGCGCGTGCTGAAGGCCGGCCAGCCTGAATACGGCGTCTTCACGTCCCAACCGGAAACGTTGACGAACGATTTCTTCGTCAACCTGCTCGACATGGGCACCGAATGGTCGCCCGTTGCCGGCAAGGATGGCGTTTACGAAGGTCACGACCGCAAGACCAAGGCGCCCAAGTGGACCGGCACCCGCGTCGACCTGATCTTCGGCTCGCATTCGCAGCTTCGTGCGATCGCGGAAGTCTATGCCCAGTCCGACGCCAAGGCGAAATTCGTCAAGGACTTCGTGGCGGCCTGGACCAAGGTCATGAACGCCGACCGCTTCGATCTCGTCTGATCGATGAACGCTCGCCCGGACGTGGCTCAGCTACGTCCGGGCACTTTTTTTTAAACGCCGGGCTTTTCAGGTCGGCACGAAGGCCGAGGCGATCGCCAGCACGAATCCGAGGATCGTGGCGCAGACCGACAGCGCTTCGCGGGTCTTTTCGGAGCTGACGCCCCATCCCTCGCTGGTGAGATATCGTGCGATCAGGCCCAGCGAAAGCAGGCCGACGCAGCCGAGGAAGGCGAAGAAATAAATTCCATACTCCATGTTGGAGATCTTCTTGGTCAGCACCTCTGTGATCCCCACCAATGTCGAGAGGGACAGAAGCAGGCTGCCGATGATCAGGTATTCGGCATGTGGCGATCGGGCTGTCGAATAGAGCGACAGGATCGTGAACAGGAACGCGACCAGGACGATGGCGATGTAATTGCCGCTGACATGCCCGGTCGCGGAAATCGACATGAAGATCGACGTCAGGATGAACAGCGCAGCCGCCAGGATGATCTTGTATTTCGAGTTGAAGAACTGGCGCATAATATGATCCGCTCTAAACTGGCCGCCTGCGGCGCGGGCAAATGCCGTTTCCCGGACTATGGGAAATTCGGCGCGCGATGAACAGGTTGCCGCCCTGCTATTCGGTGGAAATCCACGCCCGAGTTCAGGCCGGCCGTTTCCGCTGGATGGCGTAGGCACCGCCGGCGCTCATCACTGCCAGCAGATACCAGGTCACGGCATAGACGAGATGGCTGTTGCGGAAGCGGATCACCGTCAATCCTCCGACGGGAAGGCCGCCCGGGATCGGCGTCGCGTCGGCATCGATGAAATAGGGCGCTACCTTTTCGAGGCCTTTTGTTGCCGCGATCGCGGCCACGTCGCGCGAGTACCAGCGGCCGCCGGCGGGATCGTTGGAGCGCAGGAAGGCGCCCTCCGGCTCGCTGATGCGGATGAGGCCGGTGATCTTCACTGGACCCGCGAGCTGCCCATCCGGCCGCGAACCTGGATCGCGGCGGTTGGCGGGCACGAAGCCGCGATTGATGAGGACGATGGTCCCGTCCTTCTGTTCCAGGGGTGTCAGAATCCAGTATCCGGGACCGAGGTCGGTGACCGCCTGGACCAGCGTTTCCGCGTCATGGCGGAAAATGCCTGTCGCCGTGACGCGCCGATATTCGTCGTTTTCCGCGTTGATCGCAGGCCAGGCTGGCGATGAGGGGGCAGGCGCCGGGGTTGCCGTGACCCGGGCGTCGACGCGAGCGATCAGATCGAGTTTCCAGAAGAGCCGCTGCACTTGCCAGGTGCCGAGCCCGATCAAAATCAGCGTCAGGAAGAACATTGCACCTGCGAAGACGAGCCGGGAGCGAGCCGGTTCCGCATCCGCCGTTTCTCCGGTCAAAGGATGATCGAGAGCCATGCGTCTATCCCTTCCCAGCTTGCCCCCGAAGGGTCACGGCATGTTCTTCATCATCTCCGGCGACATCGGCATCATGTTGGCGTTGAGATGGTGCATGACCCAGAGCGACCCGGCAAGCGTGATGCCGACCAGGACAAGCGTGAAGAGCAGCGCCATCATCGTCCATCCGCCTTCGGAGCGCGGGTTCATGTGCAGGAAATAGACCATGTGCACGACGATCTGGATCACACCCAGCCCCATGACGAGGAAGGCGGTGAACAGCTTGCTGTCGATGGCACCGCTCATCACCAGCCAGAACGGAATGGCCGTCAGGATCACCGACAGGCTAAAGCCGATCAGGTAGCTTCTCAGCGTGCCGTGGCCGGCCTGGTGGCCGTTGCTATGGCCATGATGGGCCTGGGAGGCGCTTTCGTGAGAAGGAGCGTGCGGGGTTTGACCGTGCGAACTCATCCGAGGACTCCCATGAGATAAACGAAGGAGAAGACGCCGATCCAGACGACATCGAGGAAGTGCCAGAACATCGAAAGGCACATCAGGCGGCGCTTGTTTGCCTCGATCAGCCCGTGTCTGCCAACCTGCACCATCAGCGTGATCAGCCAGATGATGCCGAAGGTGACGTGCAGCCCGTGGGTGCCGACCAGGGTGAAGAAGGAGGAGAGGAAGGCCGAGCGGGTGGGGCCTGCGCCCTCGTGGATCAGGTGGTTGAACTCGTAAAGCTCGAGGCTGAGGAAGGCAGCGCCGAACACGCCGGTCACCCCGAGCCAGAACAGGGTCTCGATCTTTGCGCCCCTTTCCATCTGAAGCATGGCAAAGCCGTAGGTGATCGACGAGAACAGCAGCATAGCGGTGTTGAGCGCGACGAGCGGCAGGTCGAACAGGTCGGCGGGCGAGGGACCGGCCGCATAATTGCGGCCGAGTACGCCATGGGTGGCGAAAAGCACCGCAAAGATCAGGCAATCGCTCATCAGGTAGAGCCAGAAGCCCAGCATCGTGCTGCCTTCCGGATGGTGATCTTCCGTGAGGTAGAATTGCGGCTTACCGTTGTCCGCGCCGTGGGTTTGCGCTTGCGTCTGGCTCATGATCTCAGGTCCGTTCCGCGAGCAGCTTCGAGCGCGCGTCCTCTGTTGCGGTCACGGTTTCGGCGGGAATGTGGAAATCCCGGTTATAGTTGAAGGTATGGCCGATCGCCGTGGCGACCATCGCGATGAAGGAGATTGCCGCCAGCCACCAGATGTACCAGATCATCGCGAAGGCAAAGACGATGCTGATGCCAGCCAGGATAATCCCGGTGCCGGTGTTCTTCGGCATGTGGATCGGCTTGAAACCGCCGAGCGGGCGTTCGTAGCCGCGAAGTTTCATGTCGTACCAGCTGTCATGATCATGCACGACGGGCGTGAAGGCGAAGTTGTAGTCCGGCGGCGGCGAGGAAGTCGACCATTCCAGCGTGCGCCCGTCCCACGGATCGCCAGAGGTCTCGCGCAGCTGGTCGCGGCGCATGAAAGAGACGACGAGCTGGATGATGAAGGCTCCGATGCCGCAGGCAATGATCCCGGCGCCGATGGCGGCGATGACGAACCATATCTGCAGGGAAGGATCCTCGAACTGATTGACGCGACGGGTGACACCCATCAGGCCGAGCACGTAGAGCGGCATGAAGGCGACGAAGAAGCCGATCTGCCAGCACCAGAAGCTGATGAGGCCCCAGAACTTGTCGAGCTTGTAGCCGAAGGCCTTCGGCCACCAGTAGACGACGCCCGCCATGAGCCCGAACAGCACGCCGCCGATGATGACGTTGTGGAAGTGGGCGATCAGGAAGAGCGAGTTGTGCAGCACGAAGTCGGCCGGCGGGATGGCCAGCATGACGCCGGTCATGCCGCCGATGACGAAGGTCACCATGAAGCCGATCGTCCAGTACATCGGCAGTTCGTAGCGGATGCGGCCGCGATACATGGTGAAGAGCCAGTTGAACATCTTCGCGCCGGTGGGGATCGAGATGATCATCGTGGTGATGCCGAAGAAGGCGTTCACGCTCGCGCCCGCGCCCATCGTGAAGAAGTGGTGGAGCCACACGATGTAGGAGAGGATCATGATCACGCAAGTGGCGTAGACCATCGAGGCGTAACCGAAGAGCCGCTTGCCGCTGAAGGTGGCGACGACTTCGGAAAAGATGCCGAAGGCCGGCAGCACGAGGATGTAGACTTCCGGATGGCCCCAGATCCAGATGAGGTTGATGTACATCATCGGATTGCCGCCGAGGTCGTTGGTGAAGAAGTTCGTTCCGACATAGCGGTCGAGCGACAGCAGCGCGAGCGTGGCGGTCAGGATTGGGAAAGTTGCAACAATCAGCACGTTGGTGCAAAGCGAGGTCCAGGTGAAGATCGGCATCTTCATGAAGGTCATGCCAGGCGCGCGCATCTTCACGATCGTGGCGATCAGGTTGATGCCCGATAGCGTCGTGCCGATGCCGGCCACCTGCAGGCCCCAGATGTAATAATCGACGCCGACGCCCGGACTGTAGTCGGCACCCGAGAGCGGCGGATAGGCGAGCCAGCCGGTGCGGGCGAATTCGCCGACGAAGAGCGACATCATGATGATCACGGCGCCGGCCGTGGTCATCCAGAAGGAGAAGTTGTTGAGGAA
Organism: Neorhizobium sp. T7_12; assembly: GCF_002968535.1. Classification (NCBI taxonomy): domain Bacteria; kingdom Pseudomonadati; phylum Pseudomonadota; class Alphaproteobacteria; order Hyphomicrobiales; family Rhizobiaceae; genus Neorhizobium; species Neorhizobium sp. T7_12. The sequence goes on from NZ_PVBK01000013.1 coordinate 145,804, forward strand.
TGGGAAGGAGACGTCGCGCGCGCCGATCTGCAGCGGCACCACGTAGTTCATGAAACCGGTCACGAAAGGCATTGCCACGAAGAAGATCATGATCACGCCATGGGCAGTGAAGATCTGGTCGTAGTGATGCGGGTTGAGGTAGCCCTCGTTTCCGTTGAAGGCGATCGCCTGCTGGATGCGCATCATGATCGCATCAGCAAAACCGCGCAGCAGCATGATGATGGCGAGCACGATATACATGATGCCGATCTTCTTGTGATCGACGCTCGTGAACCACTCGGTCCAGAGATAGCCCCAGAGCTTGTATTTGGTGATCAGCGCCAGCATGGCGATGCCGCCGATTGCGACCGCTATGAAGGTCACGATCAGGATCGGTTCGTGATAGGGAATGGCTTCCAGGGAAAGCCGTCCGAAGAGGAATTGGGTAAGCGTGGTGTTGCCGAACATGGGTTTCTACCGGATCTCGTTCAGGGCTTTGCCGGGGCGTCGTTGTTGAGCTGCGCCGGTGCCGCGCCGCCCTGCGGAGTTTCGGTGGTGCTTCCGGAAGCGCCGCCCTGCATGTCGTGCATGCCTGGTGCGTGGGTGCCTTGGTGCATCGACGGCCCTCCGGATTGTCCCTGGGGCTGCTGGCTGTTGACGCCTTCCGCCGGTTCCGGGCTGCGGGCCGGATTGCCGGTGGCGGGGAAAGTGGCGGCAGGGGCCGCCGTGCCGTGCGCCGCTTCGCCCGCATGGCGGTTGTCATGCTCCAGCCTGGCACGGTTTTCGTGGCTCTCGATTCCGCCGCCGCCTGCCATGTCGATATGCATCATCTCGTCCATGCACATCTTGCCGGGCGTCGCGCACATATTGAGCACGGCGCGATAGAGCCCGTCCTCGACGGATGCGTAATAACGCACCGGCTCCCTGGCGCTCGGCTTCTCGAGCTTCAGATAGGCGTCGCGGTTGAGCGCCGTGCCGTTCTGCTTCACGCGGGCCACCCACTGGTCGAAGCCTGCCTGGTCGACGCCGTGGAACTTGAAGCGCATGTGAGAAAAACCGTCGCCGCTGTAGTTCGAGGAGAGGCCTTCGTATTCGCCGGGCTTGTTGATGACGGCATGCAGCTTGGTCTCCATGCCAGGCATGGCATAGATCATTCCGGCCAGCGCCGGAACATAGAAGGAATTCATCACCGACGAGGCGGTGATCCTGAAGTTGATCGGCACGTCCACCGGGGCCGCCATCTCGTTGACGCTGGCGATGCCGTAGTCCGGATAGAAGAACAGCCATTTCCAGTCGAGCGCCACGACCTCGACCGTGATCGGCTTTGTCTCCGCCGGGACGGCACGCTGCGCGTCCAGCCGGTCGAGCGGCCGGTAGGGGTCGAGCTTATGGGTGCTGATCCAGGTGACGGCACCGAGCGCGATGATGATGGCGAGCGGTGCGGACCAGATGATGACTTCGAGCCCCGTCGAATGGTGCCATTCGGGATCGTAGGGCGCACTGGTGTTGGAGCCGCGATAGCGCCAGGCGAAAAACAGCGTGAGGAAGATCACCGGCACGATGATGATCAGCATCAGTACCGTGGCGACGATGATCAGGTTGGCCTGCTGCTTGGCGATATCGCCGGAAGGCGACATGACGACCAGATTGCATCCGGAAAGGCCTACAAGGACCAAGAGAGCGAACAACCGTGCTACGATTTTCAACTGAGGGGTCATCTCGGGCTCAAATTTGCGTTTTGTCTAGGTCGGAATAGGCTTGTTCCGGTACTGGCTGAAATGAGGTGGTTCGTCGCAGTGCAGCAATCTGTCGCAGTGCAGCAAAAGACCGCATTGCCTTTGGCACCGTTTTGCGGCACCACCGGCACACTCGGCATTTGCCTCCGCCAACCGGAAATCTAGGACAACCTACCGGGCTGACCAGAGGGTGTGATGAGAAGACGGTGCGGCTCGCCGCAATTGTCAGGTTTTTTTAGCCTTGTTCCTTGATCTCGGCAGCATGTTGATCAACATTTCGGGGGCGAGGCGAACTATCGCCAGGAGGAATTCATGACCACGGTCGTCAATCCCGCGTCAACAGGCCCGACATCGTCCGGCCTCGAAAGGGACGCCCGTCGCATTCATGACGACGGGCCGATCTCGCCGGGCAGCATCGCGCTTGGTGTGATTATCGGCCGCATGTCGGAATTCTTCGACTTCTTCGTTTACGGGCTGGGCTCCGTCCTTGTCTTTCCAAAGCTGATTTTCCCGTTTGCGCCGACCCCGGTCGCCGCGACGCTGATGTCATTCGCGATCTTCCCGCTCGCCTTCATGGCGCGACCCGTCGGGTCGTTCGTCTTCATGTGGATCGACCGCAACTATGGACGCGGCACCAAGCTGACGATCGCGCTCTTCCTGCTTGGCGGATCGACGGCTTCGATCGCCTTCCTGCCGGGTTACGATACGATCGGTTATTGGGCGGTGGCATTGCTGGCGCTGTTCCGCATGGGGCAGGGGTTTGCGCTCGGCGGCGCCTGGGACGGGCTTGCCTCGCTCCTGAACCTCAATGCGCCGCCCAACCGGCGCGGCTGGTATGCGATGATCCCGCAGCTCGGCGCACCGATCGGTTTTGCGCTGGCGAGCATCCTGTTCGGTTATTTCGTCGCCAACCTCTCGGAAGCGGATTTCATTGCCTGGGGGTGGCGTTATCCGTTCTTCGTGGCGTTTGCGATCAATGTCGTGGCACTGTTCGCCCGCCTGCGCATCGTCGCCAGCAAGGAATTCGGCTCGGCGCTCGAAGCCAACGAGCTGCAGGCCCGGCCGATCTTCGAAATGCTGAGCAAGCACGCCCATGACGTCGTGCTCGGCGCCTTCGTGCCGCTTGCCAGTTTCGCCATGTTCCATCTGGTGACGATCTTCCCGTTGAGCTGGGTAACGCTCTATGGCGGGCAGTCTGCGGCGGAATTCCTGTTCGTGCAGGTGCTCGGCGCCGCCGTCGGCATCGTCGGCATCATTCTCTCGGGCCTGATCGCCGACCGCATCGGCCGCCGCAACCAGCTGATGATCGGCGCGGTGATCATCGCGATCTTCTCGTTCTCGGCACCGTTCCTGCTCGATGCTGGCGGCAAGGGGCAGGACGCCTTCATCATCATCGGCTTCGGCATCCTCGGTCTCTCGTTCGGCCAGGCCTCCGGTGCCGTCTCCTCGCGCTTCGGGCAGTATTACCGCTATACGGGCGCGGCGCTCACCTCCGACCTTGCCTGGCTGGTTGGCGCCGGTTTCGCACCGCTGGTGGCGCTCGGCCTTGCCAGCAGTTTCGGCATCATCTTCATCGGCGGATATCTGATTTCCGGCGCGATCTGCACGATTGCGGCGCTCAGCCTCAGCCGGGTTCTGGACCAGAGCGGCGAGCCCGGGCAGGAGCGGTAACGGCTTCCGCTAGTTTCCTTCTCCCCGCCGGGGAGAAGGTGATCCGAAGCATCAGATGAGAGGGTAGCCAGCCTCAGGCGGCCTTCTTGGCAAGCGTCGGTCGCGTCGCGGCGGCTTTTTGCACCATCGCGGTCACTTCAGCACGGCGCGCACCCGTCAGCGGCATGCGCGGCATGCGGACGCGCTCGGAGCCGCGGCCCATGATCTGCTCGGCGAGCTTGATCGACTGGACGAGGTCATGCTCGGCATCGAGATGCAGCAAAGGCATGAACCAGCGATAGATGGCGCGGGCTTCGACCCAGTCGCCGCGATTGGCTGCGGCCACCAGGGCGACGGATTCCTGCGGGAAGGCGCTGGTAAGGCCGGAGACCCAGCCCTTGGCGCCGAGCATCAGGCCTTCGAGCGCCACATCGTCGAGGCCGGCGAAGATATCGAAGCGGTCACCGAAGGCATTGATCAGGTCGGTGAAGCGGCGTGGATCCGGCGCGCTTTCCTTGACGGCCTTGATGTTCGGCACGTCCTCGAGCTGGCGCAGCACGTCGGCGCCGATGTTGACGCGATAGGCGGGGGGGTTGTTGTAGAGCATGATCGGCAGCGAGGTGGACGCGGCGACCGTCTTGAAATGGGCGACCAGCTCTTCCGGCTTCGGCACGTAGACCATGGCCGGCAGCAGCATCAGGCCATCGGCGCCGAGCTTTTCGGCATCGCGGGCATAGGCGACGGCGCGGCGGGTGTCGAACTCGGACACGCCGGTCACGACCGGCACGCGGCCGTTCACCACTTCGACGGCGGCCTTAAGGATGGTGCGCTTTTCTTCCGGGTCGAGCGAGTTGTTCTCGCCGCAGGTGCCCATGACGATCAGGCCGTTGACGCCGTCGTTGACGAGCGCGTCCTGCACGCCTTGGGTGGCCTTGAGGTCGATCGAGAAGTCTTCGTTGAATTGTGTCGTTACTGCGGGGAAAACGCCGCTCCAGCCTGTGGTCATGAAATGCACTCCTCTGGTTGATTGGTCATACTATGCGCGATTGCGCCGATATCTGTCACGCGAAGGGCTCAGCCGGGCCTTTCGCCGGCTCCGTAAACCATTGCGGCCCGGTTTCGGTCATGTGGATATGGTCTTCGAGGCGGATCCCGAAACGGTCCGGGAAAACGATCATCGGTTCGTTCGAGAAACACATGCCCGGTTCGAGCACGGTCGCATTGCCGCGCACGATATAGGGCTCCTCGTGGATTTCGAGCCCAAGCCCGTGGCCGGCGCGATGCGGCAGGCCTGGAAGAATATAGTCGGGGCCGAGGCCGTGCTTCGCGAGAACCCCGCGGGCCGCATCGTCGAGGCTGCCGCAGGTGGCGCCGAGGCGGGCGGCTTCGAAAACGGCCTGTTCCGCTTCGCGCTCGATCGACCAGGCCCTGGCGAATTCGGGAGTCGGCTCTTCCATCACATAAGTGCGGGTGAGATCCGAATGATAACCGTCGAGCCGGCAGCCGGTATCGACCAGTACCACGTCGCCGGGCGCATAGAACTGGTCGCCGTCTGCGCCGTGGGGAAGCGAGGTCGCGACCCCGAAGGAGACGATGCAGAAGCTCGAACCACCTGTTGCCCCGAGCGCGCGATGCTGTTCGTCGACATGGCGCACCACGTCCGAAGCAAGCACGCCCGGGTTTATGAAGGCATGCGCGCGGCGATGCACTTCCAGCGTCAGGTTCATCGCATGCTGGATAAGGTCGATCTCGGCTTTCGACTTCCGGAGCCTGAGATCGCGGATCAGTCGGCCGCCATCGACGAGTCGCTCGGTGCCAAAAACGGTGGCGAGCTGGTGGTAGACGAACAGCGGCAGCGCGTCGTCGAGCGCAAGCTTCGCATTGGCAGGCAGAAGCGAGGCGACCAGTGCGGCGCTCGCCTCATCCTCCTGCCAGACGACGATCTCGCCCGGCAGATGCGGCAGGCTTTCAACCCGGCTCCGCTCGAACCCCGGCACGATATAGGTGACCGACTTGGGTGTCACCAGCGCGCCGAGCAGGCGTTCGCTCTGGTGCCAGACGAGGCCGGTGAAATAACGCAGGCTTTCGCTGGCGCCGAGCAGGATGCCGCCCAGCCCCTTTTCGTCCAGCGACGCCTGGAGCCGGACAAGGCGCTGCCAGCGCTCGTCGTCGGTGATCTTCGGGACGGGATGCGACCAGGCCATGTCCGGTTCCTTTCGATTTCGCTGACGTTATATCCTGCTGTAGTCAGTTTGTCGACAGAGATATTCGTCACGTGTAGCCGACCGGCGTTCCGCGTCGCCGAAGTCAGCGAAATCGGCTGATGCTGTAGGGTTCGATATCGAGGGCAGGCTTTCGGCGTGCGGCGATATCTGCGACCAGCCGGCCGGTCGCAGCTGACTGCGTGAGCCCGAGATGCCCGTGGCCGAAGGCGTAGATAATCGCCGGCGTCGCGGTCGAAGCACTGATCACCGGCAGGCAGTCCGGCATGGAGGGACGAAAACCCATCCACTGGCGGCCGCCCTCGGTCCTCAGCTCAGGCAGGAAGCTTTTTGCCTTTTTCAGCATCGCCTCCGAGCGTTTATAGTTCGGTGCCAGCTTCAGCCCGCCGAGCTCGACAGCGCCGCCGACGCGGATGCCGGAGGAAAGCGGCGTCACCACGAAGCCATGGTCGTTGAAATAAAGCTGGCGATGCAGCGGGAAGGCGCCCTGCGGCAGCGTCGTGTTGTAACCCCGCTCGGTTTCCAGTGGGGCATGGTCGCCGAGGCCGGTTACGATCTTCTTCGACCAGGCGCCGCCGGCCAGGACGACGGTCTTCGCGTCGAAGACGGCCCCATCCGCCAGAATGACCCTGGCGCCATCGTTTATCGGCTCGATGCGGACGGCCTCACCGATCCTGAGCGACGCGCCCCGGGACATGGCATTGCTGAAGAGGGCCTGGGTGAATTCCAGCGGATCGGAGACCTGCAGGCCGGAGGGCGTGAAGATGCCGTGCCGGAACTGCGGCGCAAGGCCCGGCTGCAGGGAGTCGATCTCATTGCGGCCGACCTTCTGGAATTCGAAACCCGCGTCGCGTTTCGCCTGCCAGTCGGCAGACGCGGCATTGAGACTTGCTTCGCTGTCGTAGAGGTCGAGCGTGCCGGTCTGCCTGATCATCGCCCGAAGGCCGGCGCGTTCGACGGTTTGCAGCATTTCGCTGCGCGCCATCGGCATCATCCTGGCATGGACGCCGACGGTGCGCTCATAGGCCGGGCGGGCGCTGGCCCGCCAGAGTCGCCACAGCCACGGCACCATGTTGAGCGCATAGGACGGCGGCAGGCTGAGAGGGCCGAGCGGATCGAGCAGCCATTTCGGCGCTTTCCACATCATGCCGGGTGCGGCGATCGGGATGATTTCCGGAAAGGCGAGAATGCCGGCATTGCCGCTGCTTGCGCCCCGGGCAACCTCGCCGCGCTCGATGATCAGCACCGAACGTCCGTCGTCCAGCAGGTACTGCGCCGACATCGTGCCGATAATGCCCGAGCCGATGACGACGGCGTCGACCGAAGAGGAATTCATGTTTTCTGTCCTGTGAAGCGAATGCGGAAGGTGAGGTCAGGATGCGGCAAGATCGATCGGTTGGCCGAGATCGCGGGCGATATAATCCTGGATCTGCCGGACGATCTGTTCCGCATGCTTGATGGCGAGCCTGTCGGAACGCTCGACGTCGCGCGCTTCGATTGCGGCGATCATCTCCTCGTGTTCGTCGACATACTGGCGCGGCAGCCGATCATCGAAGGTACGATAATAAAGGCGCAGGATGCGGCGCCCCTCGTCGAGCAGCCGGGCGAAGAAGGTGGTGTAATAGGAATTGCCGGCGAGTTCGGCGATCGCCACGTGGAATTCCCGGTTCGCCTCGATCATCGCGAAGGCGTCGTGGGCGGCAACCGCTGCAGCGAACTCCGCCTGCCGCTTGCGGATCTCGCCCATCGCCTGCGGCGTCGCGCGCATGGCGGCACCGCGGGTGGTGACGCGGTACATCAGCGTCAGCGCATCGAAATAGGGAGGCAGCGAGGCGAAATCGATCGTCGCAACGATCGTATTGCGGTTCGGCAGCGTCGTGACGAGGCCATCGGCGGAAAGCCGCAGCAGCGCTTCGCGGATCGGCGTGCGCGACATGCCGAAACGTTCGGACAGCCGGACTTCGTCCAGCGGACTGCCGGGGGCCAGGGTCATGGCGAGGATTTCCCGGCGCAGGATCGTATAGACGCTCTGAGTCCCGGAGCCGCGGGTGCGGGGGATATCGGTTTCTGCAGGTTCGTTCTTCGCCATCGTTCCCCGTATCTGCCTTGCAAGCCAATGCCGCAGAACAATTGCACATATTGTCGACAGGAAACAGCCCGCGCGACATTCGGCCGGTTTTTAGGAGGTTTCGGCGGATATGCGGCTGTGGCCGTAGATATTGACGACGATGATCCCGGCGACGATGCACACGAGCGCGATGATGTGATGCACGTCGATCCGCTCCCCGAGCAGCAGGATGCCGGCAAGCGCTGCGAGCAGCGGGGTCAGGAAGGTGAAGACCGACAGTTTCGTCGCCGAATAGCGGGCGATCAGTGCGAACCAGGCGAGAAACGAGAGTGCTGCGACGACCACTGTCTGGTAAGCGAGCGAAGACCAGGCGAGGAGGGAATGCGGAACAGGAAGCGCACCTTCGAAGACGAGGGCGGCGGCAGTCAGCAGCACACCGGACACCGCGAGCTGGTAAAGCAGCGTCTGCGAGGCTGGTGCCTGAGCCAGGCCGCTGCGGCGGATCGCAAGCGTTGTCAGCCCCCAGAGGATGCCGGCCGCCAGCGCGCAGGCGTCTCCAAGAAACTTGCTGCTATCGACCGATACCGAAGCCTGCAGTACCAGGCCAGTGCCTGCGAAGGCTATGACGATGCCGATCCAGCCCGCGAGCGACAGCCGTTCGCCCGGCATCAGAAAATGCGCGCCGATCGCCACCACGAACGGCGCCGTGTAGAGAAGCAGTGCCGCCCGCGCCGCATCGGTGTACTCGAGCGATAGATAGAGCAGTCCGAATTCCACCGAAAACAGCGCGCCGACCAGAAGGCCGGGCCAGAAAAGGCCGGGCGTCCACTTCGGCCCCGCATGCCGGAACCAGCCCGCGATCACGATCGTGGCGCCGATCGAACGGATGGCCGACTGCCAGAACGGCGGCACTTCCGGAATGATCGCCTTGATGGCGATCTGCTGCAGAGCCCAGAGGCTACAAAGCACGACCATGGCCGTCACGGCGAACGTATCGAGGGATTGTTTTCTTGTCATCGGTGGATCATGTCGAGCGGTGCCGGTGAATGCCAACGAAAAAGCGAGAGTGATGGATGAGAAATGCTGATCGAAGCGTCAGCCGCCCTGCAATGCGCCGATGACCCGCGCTGCCGCCAGCCTGCCTGCGACGATCGCGCCTTCGACATAACCCGGATAGGACGGGGAGAGCTCCGACGACGCGAAATGGACCGGTGAAACGCCTTCGTTGATGATCTCTTCGGCATGACGGGCGTCGAGATCGACGACGACGTCGCTATAGGCGCCGCCGCTCCAGGGATCGTCGACCCAGTCGCGGACATGGATGTCGCGCGGATTGCCGCCTTCGGAGCCGAAGGCTGCGGTTAGCTGTTCGCGGATGAAGGCGGCGAGCTCTTCGCGCGGCCGCCCGTGCCATTGCTGCGCTTCCGGGCCGCCGACGAAGACGATGAGGCCAGCATAATCGTCGTGGCTGGCATCGCACGCATAGAGACCCTGAGGTTCGTGCCACATGACGGCGCCGGAAAGCCCTCGCTCGCGCCAGAACGGCTTGTCGTAGCTGACCTGCAGCTTGATCGACAGGCCCGGCGCCCAGGCGGAAAGCGCCTTCCGCAGCCGGTCGGGAAGAGCCGGCGAAAACGCAAGCCGGCGGATCATCACCGGCGGCAGCGCCAGGATGACGCGTTTCGCCAAGAACCGCTCGTCGCCGGCGATGACGGTGACGCTGGTGTCGGAATAGTCGATCCCCGTCACCGGGGTGCCGAGGCGCAGCCGGTGCCCAAGCCTCGCCGCGAGCTGCTCGGCCAGCGCATGCAACGTGCTGGGCAGGAACATTTCCATTTCCGAATAGGTATTGGTGATGCGCCGGTCGTTCGAGGCGAGCCAGGTGAAGGCGACCTCCTCCGGCGCGCGGCACCAGAGGCCCTTGATCAGTCGCAGGAAGCTTTTCCGCACGTCGGCCGGCACGTCGTCCTGTCGGTCCACCCAATCGGCCACCGTCAGTTTCGCCAGGTCCGGATCATCCGGATCGGTGGCGATCATCCGGTCGCGAAGCGCATCGACCCCCTGCCAGCGCGCGAAACCCTGTTGCGGCGAAACCGGCGGCCGGTAGATGGGCTCCCCGTCATAGTGGGTCATGACCGGCGTCTTGCCGTTTTCAGCGATGAGCGCCATCAGCTCGCCCATGTCGCGGCAGAAGAACTGCCCGCCGGTGTCGACCCGGGTACCGTCCGGCAGGATCTCCGACTCGACCTTGCCGCCGACCCTGTCGCGCGCCTCGAGCAGCAGCACATCGAGCCCTGCCTCGACAAGCTCCAGCGCGGCGCTCAGGCCCGTGAACCCCGCGCCGACGACGATGGCATCCCGCTCAGGCATTCTTTTCTCCGACCGTCTTCCTGCCTCTGCCATTACCGCAAGCGCTCCGGGACGTCTACGAAGCTGTAGGCGGGCGATCGGAATCCGTGCCCCTCCCGGGAACCTATGCCTGAGAGCGGCGGATTGATTATCCGTAATCCTCCTCGCTCGAACTGATTGAAACCGCCACTAATGCGTCATAATTGACGCACATTAACGCGGACGCATTGAAAGCAATCATGAAGCATGTTAACGCTGCGCAAGTAGCTCGGCGCATCATGCTGCTCACCATCAACGAACCAGAGGCGGGATCATGCCTGTCATCACCGTTGCAAACCCAAAGGGCGGGGCCGGGAAGTCGACGACGACACTCGTTCTCGCAACCACACTGGCCCAGCAGGGCGCCAGCGTCGTCATTCTGGATTGCGATCCGAACCGGCCGATCGAGGGCTGGAGGCGGGGAAGTTCGAAGAACCCCGCCATCGTCGATGGCGCGATCAACGAAAGCTCCATCACCGCCAAGCTCGACGAGTATCGCAGGAAATACCAGTTCGTGTTCGTCGATCTCGAAGGCACAGCAAGCAGGCTGATGTCTCGGGCGCTCGCCAGGGCGCAGCTGGTCGTCATCCCCATTCAGGCCAGCCCGACCGACGCCGAGTTGGCTGCGCGAGCCATCCGCCTCATTCAAGAGGAGGAACAGGCGTTCGAGAAAACGATTCCGTACCGGATCCTCTTCACGAGGACGTCCCCGGCGATCGCCACCAAATTCGAGAAGCAGATCACCAGCCAGCTCATGGCGGGGGAGGTGCCTACGTTCCGCAATCACCTGTATGAACGGTCGGCCTGCAAGGCGCTCTTCTATCACCAGCTCGACCTGGCCGAGCTCGTTCCATCCGAGGTGAACGGGCTGCCGGCGGCCAGGGACAATGCCCTGCTGCTCGCTGAGGAACTCGTCGATCTCGTCGCCAACGTGAGGGCTGTAGCATGACTGGTAAGAACCTTGGCTTTGGCAAGCTCGCCGATATCAAACCGGACACCGAATCTGAACCTGTGATTTCAGACCGCAAGATCGACGAAATCGGTGAGCGCCACGGGTTCGTCGCCCGCGAACCGGTCCAGAAGTTAAGCCGCCGGAAGCCGGCAGAGCCGTCTGCCAACCTCAATATCCGCCCGTCGATCACCACGTTCAATCGTTTCCTGCAATTCTGCGAGCGGAACCGGATTTCGTATCCCGAGGGGCTGAAGGAACTGATGGACAGGGCAGGGGTATGATAACGCAGCTGCGTTAACGCACATGAACGCATTTGGGGGGTACCTCTGAATTCGGAGGATCATGGTCGGGCTCACGGACTGGCAAAACCGCTAACGAAAGCTAAGCGACCCAAGGTCGAGAATCTCTAATCCAAGGTTGGGCAGGCATGATTTGCGATTCCTGACGACCAGATCGAACGATACTGCAAGATTATCGGACGTTTTCTATGAACGACAGGCCGTGCGGTTACGCGCAATATAACTGGCGTAAACCGCGCACCTGATTTACACTTCGGCGCATGGATTCGCTCGCTCCCTCCGTTCCAATGACCCCGACGTGGTCTCCCCGCCTGCCAGCTTGGACGCGGCCACGAACCCACGTCATGAGTGAATCGGACGCGGCCTTCGCCGCCGGTATCGCCCTGAAAACGCTCGACGATCTGATGCGTACGGATCCGCCATGGCTCGGCTGCTGGCGCGACCGCCTCGCCCTCAGATCGGCCGCCGTCGTCGCCAGAATGACCGGCCGCGCTGAAGAGGAAACCGCCATTCGCGACGCGGTTTTTCTCACTGCGGCCGGCGACGATCCCGGGCCGGCCGGAAAGCTGTTTGTGGCCACACGAATGCTGACGCGCCGTTCCGGGACAATCGGCACAGCCTTCGTTAAGGAAGTGGCCGCGCTGCTGGGGATGACGTGGGACGACAGCCTTGCTTGCCTCCCCGGCATGATCGATACGGCGATCCAGTCCGGGCGTGCGGCACCCCTCGCAGTTGCCGAGCTCGTATCGGCAATAACGACCATTCGCCCGGACGCCGAGCCCATGGCGCTCGGGCTGGCCGAGGCGGCCCTAGCGGACAAGCTGTCCTGGCCGAAAGCCGTACCACTGCTGATGCCCGAGCGTTTTGGCCCGGCGTTCCGCACCATCGGTGGCCGCGGTCGCTTCCGGCCTGGCGAGCCGGCGTACCCGAAAGCGATCTGTCTGGCATTGGTTGACGGCGTCGACGCTGCTCTGCGTTCCGCCGTCGAGATCAATCGGGGCGCGTCACGACTGCTGGCGACAGCGCCGAAGGTTCGGACCAAGGGTGCCGAGCCGGTCATCCGCAGACTGCTAAGCGAAGATGCGGTGCCCGCCAATGCGCCCGGCAGCACCCTATCGCGCTGGGCAGCGAACCGGCTGTTCGAGCGGCTCGAGGGTTTTGAGGCGGTGCGGGAGCTCTCCGGCCGATCGTCCTTCCGGATGTTTGGTCTATAACGATGACCGGATCCACCACAGCAAAACCCCGGCGCGAGGCAAAAGATCGACAGCAGGAGGTGCTGTACGATCGCGAGCTCGAGGTTCTGCCGGCAGATATGCGCTGGCGGGAATGGATGATGCGGGTCGAGGCGGTGATTTTTGCTTCGGCGGAACCGGTCACCCGCGAGACGCTGGCGCGGGTGGTGGGAAAAGACTGCAGCATCGATCTGCTGATCGATGATCTCATCGAGGAACTGCGAGACCGACCCTACGAGCTGGTGTCGGTCGCCGGCGGCTGGCAGCATCGGACCCGGCCCCGGTTTGCAGATACGATCCGCGCTTCCTCGTCGCCGACAAGGGGATGGGCGGCAGCACTGTCGGAGTTCGAGGCGATGGTGCTGATGGCGGTGGGATATTTCCAGCTGGTCACCCGCGGTGAGCTGTCGAAGATCTTTGGCAAGGAAGTCAGCCGCGACACCATCGGCAATCTGCGTGGTGCTGGTTTCATTGGCTCCGGCCCGCGCAGCCCGACGCCGGGCGCGCCCTATACCTATGTGACGACACCACACTTTCTGTCCGCTTTTGGTATGGACAACTTGCTCGACTTACCGAACATCGAAGCGCTTGAGGACGCGGGCCTGCTGAGCCGCCATGCCGTATATAACGAAATTTCCGCGGCAGATGATAACGAAGCCGAATCGGATCAGGAATAACCCGTTTGGTGCCGATAGTCATTTGCCGCCCTGCAATTGGCCGGCTCGACGAGCGTCGGCGTCGCAAGGGAGTGGACAATATTCCTCAATCACCGGACGGAAAATCAGCCTGCTTGCGTCACGTATTCGAATACGGGCCCCGCATGGTGCACGCCGTCACCCGCAGGCAGGCTGCAGAGTTTTTGTCCAACAAGCCGAAGTTCGAACATCAATCCCATGGCGCTATCGAACGCACCGGGCGTGCCGTTGAAAGTCTGGTGAAGCGACTTCAGCAATTTCGTGAATACGAAGGCGAACTGGCTTGCCACGCGATAGACTTGCGAGTCAGGGGGGAGGGCATCGAGCCGCTGGTTGGGCAGCAGCGGATAGACGCCAGCTGCATCAAAGGGGATAGGTTCACCCGTGAAGGCAAAACCTTGTGGTACCGTTTTGTCAGGCACCAACAGTCGCCCGTGAAGCAACTGTTCGAAGCGGTAGTAATGCGCGATTTCTTCTTCCTCATCCAGAGGCGAGGTGGATGTCCCTTCGCCCTCTTCAACGAGCGCCTCAATAGCAGCAATTGCGTCATCGGGCTTTCGCATCGGGGTTAGGCGGTCGCCAAACCAGGTCGGGGCATCCAGTTGGCGTGACGGGTCGCCAACGAAGATGCTTTTGCCAAGTTCTTTAATCTTGTCTGCAAGGGCTCGGTAGAATTGGCCGATCGTTGCGTAGGGTTTAGGGCCTGCATCAAATGGAAAGACAAGAGGGGTTTCCGGTGCTTCGATTTTCATGAACACATCCCGGACGGCCGTAACGGAATAGGCCTGGAGAGGCACTTCCAGCCCGGAGTTGACCGCCATCGGCAGATGGGTCGGATAGCGTGGCACAAAGGAAGGGTCATCAATTTTCGCCCCGCCGCCCAAAGCGGAGATGAGATTGCAGTTGATCGTCATGTGCAACATCTCCTCGATGACGACCGAGTGCAGGATTTGCCAGATCTCGCGGTTTGTACCGGGTTTCAGGGACAGCATGGCGGTAAGATATGGAGGGATCGTCGCGAACTCCAGCTGCGCCGCCCCCTGAACTAGTTGAATGAGTTCGTCCCCGGTGCCCGCCGCATTTATTTTATCGACATAGGCAGTTTGGATCAGAAGCATCAGATCGACTCCGGCTTTTCTAGGCCGCTGGCGATATGCGCGGCTAAGGTTTTGGCGTCTGGCCCAACTTCGGTTGCTGCGGTTTGTGCAAGCGTTACAGCTTGGTGTGCACCTGCGACCCCCGCAGCCTGTCTCTGCGCAAGTTGCGAACTGGACTGCGCTACAGCTGCGGTAAGCCAGGAGACGATCATCTTTCTTTTAGCGTCGGAAAGATCGCGCGTGACCGGCATGTAGTTTGGGTCGGTGATAGGGCGTTCCATGGCCAGCAGCATGTGACGCGCATGAGTTACAACGGTGGCTTCGTCTGCAAGATCGAAGAGATGCTGCGACATCACCGGATAGAGTTGCGCGTACTGGCGAAGGATTGGCAAGACATCGCGTTGCCACTCCGGCGACGCCGGGACTTTGAAATCTTCCCGCTGGTGGACCACGATCTGGTCGAACTGATTAAGGCCGGAGGCCCTAGGGTTGGCGGTGCCATCAGAGAGAAGCGGTGCGTAGGCGATACCAAACACCATCCCATCGACATCGTCTCGTTTGTAGAGTGTTCCGCTGGCAAGCTTAAGCGAAGCTAATCCGTCCTGGTCAGTGACGACCGTGTCTGGATACGAAAGTGCGTCTTGGTGTTGTTGCCCGGTGCCCAAATCAGTGCAGGCGCCGAGTGCAATTGTGATGCCTGACGCCGGCGCACCGAAGCGGGAGACTTTGAACGACACCGTTGCCTCTGCCTGCGGTTCTAGCCGACAGACGAATCTGTCGGCGCGCATGAAGAGACCTTCACGCGTTTCACCCGCAAGTGGCACCAAACCCTCGTCGGTCCGCAGGTAAAGGAAAAGCGGGGAAGATGCCGCAGTTTGCATGGAACTGGAATCGACCCGCCATTCGGCGATACCGCCTGTGCGTAGATACCAGTCCCTCTCCATGATTGGCGCCTCGCCAAGCAGCGTCACCTCATCATCGCGCAAGGGAGGGGCCGCTCCATCTGGGGGAGCAAAACCTATTGCAAGGGCCTTAGTGTGGCCAGCCTCAAGCCATTTTCCTAGATCGGTGATCGTACCTGCGGCATCATCGATGAGAAGGGCATGACCCAGATCGGCGCCGATGGTGTCTGACCCGACATCGATATCGACGCATGAGAGCACAATTGCGGGATTACCCTTTTTGTCTTTTCCGAAAAACGGCAGGATCCTCCGCCCAACGTGGGCTGTTCGCAGCTCACCCGGCAAGCGCGCGCCGATGCTGCCGACCAGAGTACCGGTTCGATAATTCGCAGCGTCCTGTGGGTAGTAATATCCGAACTGGTGTAAGCTGACTGCCAGCAAGTCGGGACTTGTTGCCTTTAGCGCCTTCAAGACCTCCGAATGCTCAGCTGCCTCCCCCCATTCAACATGCGTCAATGTCGACACAAATCGCGCGCCGGCCGGTTGTTTGTTATCTGCGTTGGGATTTCCTAGTTGGCGGGTGAAGAGATCGCGAAACGACGATGGCTCAAATTCCCCGCAGAATGCCAATTTGCCGCTATCAGGGTCAAAAATTCTAACAGCAAATCCCCATATCTCCGATGCAAGTTGATAGTCGGGATCGACATCCACCATCTTGCCGCTCGGCCGGTCGGCGGCACCTGTAACCACATAGCTCAGAGCTGCATCGTCACGTCGAAATGCAGTATCTAGCCAAGCTCCAGTAAGAGAACATCGCAACGGCTCGAATGTCGCGCCGCCCATGGCGTTCCACTCATCGTCGCCGGTGGGTGGGTTTTTAAAATTGTCCCTCGAATTATTCCGTGTCGAGACGTCGGACAGAAAACGTCCAGAAAATGCGACGCGGGGGCCAGTAAGATGGCTCATGCATGTTCTCCCGGTGCGACAACTCACGCGGGAGTATTGTGGAGCACAAGCATGGATTTCGGCAAGCAAAAAAGCTCGACTAGATGTTGCTATTTTTTCGCGGCTGATCTTGAAAGTTTTTGTTGCCCCATATACGCTATGAGCAATAGCTGACTCTGAATGTCGGGTTTTACATCGTGGGTATCGCGCCCCGTCAGTGCGTTTCTGGCATCTGTTAGCATGAGCACGTAATATACTAGCGCGCGAACGACAGTACGCGCGATAGTATCTTAATTGAACGTATTTGTAACTGAATCATCCGCTATCAAAAACTGCAGAGCGTCGCGATAAGCTCGACGCCTGCGGGTTGGCCTTCCCTTGAAGTTAGTATCCGACCCCAATGGGGATTCATCTTTAGGAGCGTCTGATCAGGCGCCAGCGGGGGCGATTGGGGATGCAGTCGACGATCGTAATCAACGTCGTGGGATTGACCTCGCGAATGTTGGGTTCGAATGCGCCCAATCTGTCACGTTTGGCGGCAAAAGGCGGAGCGCGAACCCTAAACGCGATTTGCCCCGCGGTTACCTGTTCGGTGCAAGCAACGTTCTTGACCGGGTTGCTGCCTAACGACCACGGGGTGGTTGCCAATGGATGGTACTATCGTGATCTATCCGAGATTTGGTTCTGGCGCCAGTCCGCGGCACTTGTCGGTGGTGAGAAGATTTGGGATGTCGCCAAAGCGCGTGATGGAGACTTCACCTGCGCCAACATGTTTTGGTGGTTTAACATGTATTCCGGCGCTGATTTCGGCGTTACGCCGCGACCAATTTACCGTGCTGACGGTCAGAAAATCCCCGACTGTTACGCATCACCAGGTGAGTTACGCGACGAACTGACCAAGAATTTTGGGCCGTTTCCCCTTTTTTCGTTCTGGGGTCCAGCGACAACCATTGCCTCGAGTGAGTGGATCGCGCGTGCCGCAATCCATGTCCGCATAACACGCAATCCGACTTTGACCCTGATCTACCTGCCGCATCTCGATTACGGTCTGCAGCGTGTTGGTCCAAACGATCCCTCGATTGCACGCGATCTTCGCGAGATCGATGCAGTTTGCGGAGAAATCATTGCCGACGCGGAACGGGACGGTGCAAACGTCATCGTTCTTTCCGAATATGGCATCATGCCGGTTGATCGCCCTGTTCACTTGAACCGTGAGCTTCGTCGTGCCGGGTTTCTGGCAGTGCGAGAGGAGCAGGGATGCGAATTGCTTGACGCTGGAGCGTCTGCGGCGTTTGCCGTCGCGGATCACCAGGTCGCGCATATATATGTCCGAAACCCTGCGCGACTTGATGAGGTGCGAAATCTACTCGCGTCAGTCCAAGGCGTCGATCAGGTTCTTGGACCTGCGGAAAAATCATTCTTCGGCCTTGACCATCCGCGATCTGGTGAGTTGGTGGTACTTGCAAAGTCCGACAGTTGGTTTTCGTACTATTACTGGCTTGACGACGACCGTGCCCCAGACTTTGCCCGAACGGTCGAAATCCACCGCAAGCCGGGCTATGATCCTGTCGAGCTTTTCATCGATCCCAAACTTAGGCATCCAAAACTGTCGGTAGGGTGGCGTCTCGCGAAACGCAAATTAGGTTTCCGGGCGCTTATGGACGTCATCCCTCTGGACGACAGTTTGGTTAAGGGATCGCATGGGCGAATTACCGACGATCCCGCTGACGGGCCGGTGTTTTTATCGTCAAAGGGTGTGCTTTTACCGGAGGGAACGATCGCAGCGACCTCAGTGAAGGGCCTAATCTTGGACCATATCTTTCCCGAGGGCGCAGCTTTCCAAACATCCGCCAAAGATCGAGGGAGACAATATGCGTAGTCCGATTGCGGCCGTGGAAGCCGCGGCCCCGGCCAGCGACAGCTATACGCAGCGATTCTCGGTGAGCTACGAGTATCGCGTGGTGTTCACGCGAGATGTTTTTGCAGGTGGGAATCCGGTACTCGCGGAAATTCTCACCCAGCCTACCGGCTTGCGCGCCAAGTTGGTTGTCTTTGTGGACGATGGGCTGGTGTCGGCCGATCCCGGTCTCCTTGCACGTATTGACGCGTACGCAATCGCTCATAAAGATGTGGTCGATCTCGTATGTTTTCCCGAGGCTGTCTCTGGCGGTGAGGCATGCAAGAATGACGGCGGTCTCGTCGGGTCACTGCAAAGTCGACTGGTCGCCTTGGGGATAGATCGGCACGCTTTTGTCGTCGCCATCGGTGGTGGTGCCTTTCTCGATCTTATAGGCTTTGTAGCAGCCACAGTTCATCGAGGCATTCGGCATATCCGGATCCCAACCACCGTCCTGGCCCAGAACGATTCAGGTGTTGGCGTCAAGAATGGCGTCAACGCGTTCGGGCAAAAAAATCTACTGGGCACCTTCGTGCCGCCTTATGCGGTGCTCAACGACGCGGATTTCCTGTTGACGCTTAATTCGCGCGACAAGCGGTCCGGGATGGCGGAAGCCGTCAAAGTTGCCCTTATTCGTGACGCTTCATTCTTCCATTGGATTGAACGCAATGTGGATGACCTGCGCGCCTTCCAGGCACCCGCTGTCAGCTTTGCTATCCGACGGTGCGCGGAATTACATATGGATCAAATCGCGTCGGGTGGAGATCCGTTCGAGCGAGGCAGCGCCAGACCGCTCGATTTTGGTCATTGGTCCGCCCACAAACTCGAACTGTTGACGAAACACACGCTGCGCCACGGTGAGGCTGTGGCGATCGGCATTGCGCTCGATGCGCGCTATTCGACCCTTCGCGGATACTTGCCGGCCGGAGAAGATCAGCGGATCGTCAGCGCGTTACAGGCGCTCGGACTTCCGATCTATCATCAAGCCCTCGATAGTTTAGACCCTCAAGGCGGCCATAATGTGCTTGCCGGTCTCCGAGATTTTCAGGATCATCTCGGTGGCGAATTGAGCATCACCTTGCTTCGGGCGATCGGCTCGGCAGTAGAGGTGCATGAAATGCATGAGCCCGACATTCTCCAATCGATTTCTTGGCTGAGGCAAGGCGGAGCACTATGAGGATGCAAAACGGACAGGAACACCTGACCTATTGTACGAATGTGCATAAGGGCGAGACTTGGGAGGACGTATTCAACATCCTGCAGACGGATCTGCTTGCAGTGCGTCAGGCAGTGGCACCCATGGAGAGCTTCGGTGTGGGTCTGCGTCTTTCAGGACAAGCGCTTGCATCGGCAAGCGAGCCGCCGGCGCTCGACACAATGAAGCAGTATCTTGCCGATAATGACCTCTATGTCTTTACGCTGAATGCATTTCCTTACGGGCCTTTTCATGGAACGCGCGTCAAGCAAGATGTCTATCTCCCCGACTGGCGGGACGAGGAGCGGCTGCGCTATACCAACGCTTCAGCCGATTATCTCGCCAATTTTCTCCCAGAAAACATGAAGGGCAGTGTCAGTACGGCACCAGGATGCTTCAGGACTAATGTCGCCAGCGAGCAGACTGTAGCCGATATGGCCTCCCGCTTTGTCAGAAGTGCGGCGCATCTCGTTGATCTTCATCGAACAACGGGCAAGAGAATCGCGCTGGCGATTGAGCCTGAACCCTCCTGCTTCCTGGAGACAACCAACGAGGCGATTGCGTTTTTCAAGGATTTTCTTTTCGGTAGCACCGCCGTGGCTGAACTGTCTCGTTTGTGCGGTCTTCCGCGGGGGGAAGCTGAGACGGCCTTGCGCACGCATCTGGGTCTCTGTCTTGATCTGTGTCATGCCGCGGTCGAATATGAGGAGCCGGCAGAGACCTACGCGGCTCTAAGAGCTGCTGGCATATCCGTTACAAAAATGCAGGTGAGCGCTGGCTTGCGGCTCACAGAGGTAAGTCGGGAGACGCCCTCGTTGCTTTCGCCTTTTGATGATGGAGTCTATCTGCATCAAGTCATTGAACGGCGTGGGAAGATGATCAATCGATATCCGGATTTGGCCGACGCTTTCGCGGCCTTGAAAAACGCCGACGACGATTCAGATCGAGAGTGGCGGATCCACTATCATGTTCCTCTGTTTCTTGCCGATCTAGAACCATTTTCGTCGACCCAGGACTTCGTATGCGAGGCGCTCGCGCTGCATAGGCTGCAGCCGATTTCAAGTCATCTTGAGGTCGAGACCTATACTTGGGGGGTCCTGCCTCCGACATTCCGAACTGCGGGCCTGGTTCCGTCAATTGCGAGAGAGATCGAATGGGTACGTCAGCAGCTGCAGGCCTAACTTTAGGCTCGGCCATTCGGCTTGGACGGGTATCGAACCTGCCGACTGTCTGGACGAATGTTCTCGCTGGCGCAGTTCTGTCGGGGACGATGCCACGGGCGGGCCAGATCCTAGGCCTGATGCTGGCACTTTCATTATTCTATGTGGCTGGCATGTATCTCAACGACGCTTTCGATGCGAAGTATGACCGTCTCCATCGCCCAAGTCGGCCCATTCCCTCGGGCTCTGTTTCAATAACTGCAGTGTTTTCGATGGGTGGAGCGCTGCTAGCGGCTGGACTTGCACTCCTGCTGGTATTGACTGCGACAGGGAGTAACACCAGCACACTCAGCCTTGCATTTGGATTGGGCCTGGCAGCGCTGATAGTCATCTATGATGCGTGGCATAAAGGTAATCCGGTCGGGCCAGTGCTGATGGGTGCTTGCCGGCTTCTGGTTTACCTTATAGCCTCGGCATCAATTGCAGGGACAGTGCCCGTGGAGGCACGCTGGGCGGCACTGGTCTGCCTTTGCTACGTCATCGGATTGACTTACGCCGCAAAGCAGGAGGATCTGCTGCGACCGGGTAGCCTGTGGCCGCTTGTTGTTCTCGCCGCGCCGCTCGTCTATGCCATGCCGGCAGCGTTGCGATGGGGATATGCAACGATCTTCTACGCCGGACTCCTCGCGGTCATTATCTACGCGGTCGCGCAGCTGGTTCGGTTCGGGAAGGCGCGAGTGTCAACGGTCGTGACGGTGCTGATCGCCGGCATTTGTCTTCTCGACGCGGTCCTGATCGCCTCCGCTGGGGAGCCGGCTCTCGCGACAATCGCCGCAATCGGGTTCGTGTTGACGCTTCTTCTACAACGTATCGTTCCAGGAACGTGAGATGTCGCAGTCGATAGCTGCAGTTTTGTTATTACATCAGTGGATCGAACGGCAAGCAATGCCGGACGCGTTGGCTTGGCTCGATGAAGGCGTCATCAGCCTCTCTACGGAACCCCTGTCGAATTTCACCGCTTCCTTCGCCAAAATCGCTCGCCGTCTCGGTAAGGCTGCGCTAGATCTCACCGACGAAGACACTCGTGAGGCCTACGAGAAATGCGACGGCTGGCAGGCTGAAGGATTGACGATTGATCAGGCCGGCCGGATCCTGCTTATTGTCGAGGCTGCGAGTGTCCAGCCCGCTGAGATATTTCAACAACGCTTAAAATCACTGCTGACCACCGCCGACGTCGGCGAGCGTATCGCGATTTACCGAGGATTGCCGCTCTATCCCGCATCGGAAGCGGTCGTCGGTATAGCGCTCGATGGCCTGCGGACCTCCGTCGAGGCAATATTCGAATCGATCGCTCACCGAAATTGCTTCCCAGCGCGCCATTTTCCTGAGCCCGCCTGGAACCAAATGGTTCTCAAGGCGCTCTTTGTCGGCAGTCGGCTTGATCCAATCGTCGGATTGGACGCCCGCTGGAACAGCGATCTTGCTCGTATGCTATTCGACTACGCTCACGAGCGACGTGCAGCCGGGCGCCTCGTATCACCGGAATTGTGGCGAGGCGTTGGCCGGTTTGCGGATGAACGCGGTGTTGCGGATCTCGAAGCGTTGCTGGCTAGTGACGACCCGACCAGTCAGCATGCCGCGGCACTTGCACTAGCCGAGAATGCGACAGATCAGTCGGCCAGGGTGTTGATGCGTCACCCGGATCTCGCCGCGGCAACACGGGCATCCGAAATTTCATGGCAAACTATTTCGCAGCAATTGTCGAAGTTTTGACGCGGAGAGAACTATGACGCCGGTTAATGATTGGCCACAAGCATTCGTCTGCGCGGTCGCAGACCCATCCAGCGACAAATCGGGCAGCGTGAGCTGTCCGTGCTGTGGCAACTTGCTGTCGCCCGAGCAGATCACATCGCTGAAGGAACAGTTGGCAGCAGAGCCTGTACCGGTGGCAAACTTGCCACCCGGTACAATGTTTATTGACCCGCATTGCCATATGATCGCTCGAACCACCGCAGACTACATCGCCATGGCAACCGCTGGCATCGTTGCAGTAATCGAACCAGCGTTCTGGCTTGGCCAGCCACGGACCAATGTGGGAAGCTACATGGATTATCTTTCCCACATCGTTGGTTTCGAGCGGTTTCGCGCCGGTCAATTCGGCATACGCCATTATTGCACCGTCGGCCTCAATTCCAAGGAAGCTAACAACCCGGAACTGGCGGAAGCCGTGATGGAAATTCTGCCCTCCTTCGCTGCCAAGGACGGCGTCGTGGCAATAGGCGAAATTGGGTATGACGACCAAACAGAGCTTGAAGACAAATATCTGCGAGCACAGATCGAGCTCGCCAAAGAACTAGATCTTCCAATTATGGTCCACACGCCTCATCGTGACAAGAAACGCGGCACGATCCGAACGATGGACGTGCTTTACGAACACGGGTTCGATCCGACGCGGTGCGTAATCGATCATAACAATGAAGATACGGTGCGGGATGTTCTAGATCGGGGTTTCTGGGCGGCTTTCTCGATTTATCCCGGCACGAAAATGGGTAACGTTCGAATGGCTGCACTTGTACACCAGTACGGTCCGGACCGCATGATTGTCGATTCCGCTTGCGATTGGGGCGTCTCCGACCCATTGGCACTGCCCAAGACCGCGCTATTGATGAGGGAGCGCGGGGTCTCACACGAAGCAATCGTGAAGGTGACTTATCGAAATGCCCTTGCCGTGTATGGCTTGAACGGAGAAATGAAGGCATCCGATTGGCTTGATCCGATACCGATCGATCAGCGCGCGCTCTACTCTGGCAATAGCATTCTCCGAGGTGGACAGGCACCACGCGTGACGGACACGGTCTCAAAAAATACCTCGCTCGAGATTTCGTGAGGCTTCTGTAACCGCCTTGTGGCTTTTGATGATGGACGGATCGCGAACGCGATTTCATCGCAGGCATGCCGCGGAAGCGCGTCGTAGCCTAGAGTGCCTGCTTGACGGCGGCGTATGCGTCGACCAGTCCCGCGCCGGTCGCCCCGTCTTCGCCCCCGCCCGCAAGGATCCCGACC
>NZ_PVBK01000014.1:0-132860 GCF_002968535.1 Neorhizobium sp. T7_12
GTTCGACGGTGGCCGGGGGCGGTCTCATCCCACAAGGTCCCTCGCAAATTTTGTGGCGGATTTATGGAAAATGCTCACTCACCATTCCGGGAAAGCGTGCCTACAACAGCTTATTGCGCTCTAAGCTGTTACCGTAGAAGCCTGGAGGGAAGGCTTTCTTATTGAAACAGTAAAGAAAGGGCTTGCCGAAACTCAAATTCCAAAATCACTTGAATGAACGTGATCACAGTCGGGACGAGGAGTAACCCAAAACCGACGGTGTATGAGATCAGGGCGACCAGCCTAAATGCGAAATACTTGACATTCAGAACACGATAAAGCTCTCCCATCGGGTCCGCTAGCCTAATTGGATCTACCTCGTGGCGCTCTCCGTAATCAAACTTGGGCGCGTCGCGAGCTAGCGGCGCAGTGTCAGTTCCCTTCTCTATTAAATCTAGCAAATACTGCAGATTTCGAGGTTGGCAAAAATAGTCCCTTTCAACCCCGAAAAACGCAGCCGCCGAATCGTATTTCTTGATGAGGGTCGGGCATCTCAGGTTGTACAGCGCCGCGCCTATCGCTATCGAACAGCAGCCGAGATAAAGTAGGAAGAGTCGCAACGATGAGCTGCAACCTGCTGGTTTGCAAAAATCGGCATGTAGGTTGAGATACTTCACGATCTCCGCGTTGAAGAGCAGCAAGTATCCGACCAGCGGCACTGCGATTGTTGCTTTAGCAACGGGGGAATTACCCAATCCGCGCAGGACGCTCCACCTCGTTTTATGATCAAGGAATTCAACGATTTCCATTCTGCACTCTTCCTCCTACTGCTTGCTCCGCACCGCTCCAGCTGGCACACAGAGATTGTACTCGAGCACGTTTAGTTCGACTATTCTGGTTAACGAAACGACTAAGCAAGAGGCGGAGCAGTTAGAACGAGTATTATTTAAGGGCAAAAGTAGCGGTGCATTGTAGTCATCCTAGTTTCGCCAGAACATGCGCCGCCGTCATATGCGTGTAGCGGAACAGCATTCGTGGGTCTTTGTGGCCGCTGATCAGACTGACCTCGGGGATGGAAAGGCCGCGCTCGAAAAAGCGGCTGATCGCCTCGTGGCGCAGGTCGTGGAAATTGAGGTCTTCGATTTGACTACGTTCGATGACGCGCCGCCACGAGCATTTCACCGCCTCCCTTGTTAGATCGAAAATCCGGTCGGCTGTTCCGGCTGACTTCTTAAGGATGCGGAGGGTTCTGACGCATCGGCGGGTGAGCGGGATCGTTCGGCTCTCGCCGTTCTTCGTCACCGGGATGAGCCAGCGCCTTGCCGCGAGATCGATGTGGCTCCATTTGGCCGCCAGCAGTTCGCCTTGCCGCATGCCCGTTTCGATGGCCAGGAGAATGAGCGCTCGCATACCATCCCGCTTGCATTGCTTAGCGGCGCGGAAGAGGGGGATAAGTTCGCCTTTCCGGACGCGGCGGTCGCGCTTGTTCGCCCCTCCCGGTTTTGAGACTGACTTGATTGGATTGGACCGCAGCGGGATTGACCATTCCTTCATCGCGATATCGAAGGCGTGCTGCAGCATCGCCAACTCGCGTTTGACGGTGCAAGGGAGGACAGTCCGTAGCCGGATGTCGCGGTGCTCGGCAAATGTCGCGCCATCGATATGAGCTAAAGATCGCTTAGACCAAGGCTGGCGAAGCATCGCGTTGACCATGATGGTCTCATACTCAGAGCCGCGCTTCTTCGGCACTACCTCATCCCGATAGCGCTCAAGAAGTTGACCCACTGTCGTTCGGGCGAGAACTCTTGGATCGGCGGGCAGACCGATCTGCTCCGCTTCGATTTCGGTGAGCCGCGCCCACGTCTTTGCATCGTCGAGTCGGGTGAATGTTTTGGAAATAGGATTGCAGCCCTGAACGCGGACCTGAACCTGATATTTTCCATTGCGCTTGCGGATTGTTGCCATTGCAAACCTCTGCTGTGACCGTGGTGTGACAGCGATGAATTGCAATGAATGTTGGTGACCGGCGATCCTCGGTTAACCCATTGAGGGGTCGAGGGTTCGACTGGTGCCGCTTGCAGGACTCGAACCTGCGACCCCATCATTACGAATGATGTGCTCTACCACCTGAGCTAAAGCGGCACGGGCAGCGGCCGGTTTTGCCGGGGCTGCGAGTGATGCGGCTGATACAGGCAATGACCTGCGATTTCAAGCCGGGTTTTGGGCTTCTCGACGATTTTCCTGAAATGACGGTTATTATTATCCAGCCGTTCGTTCAGACCGTAAGGCGCTCGCGCGCCGCCCGGTATTCGTTTTCCAGCCGGTCGACGAGTTCCGCGACCGGAACCACCGCCTTGACCGCACCGACGCCTTGGCCTGCCCCCCAGATCTCCTTCCAGGCCTTCGGCCCGCTGACCGCCTGTTCGAAATCCATCTTGGACGGATCGGCGACCGGAAGGGCGTCCGGGTCCATGCCGGTGGCGGTGATCGAACCCTTGAGGTAGTTGCCGTGTATGCCGGTGAAATAGTTGGAATAGACGACGTCGGCAGCATTCGAATCGACGATCATCTGCTTGTAGCCATCGGCGGCGCGCGCCTCCTTCGTGGCGATGAAGGGCGAGCCGATATAAGCCATGTCGGCGCCCATGGCTTGGGCGGCAAGGATGCCGCCGCCAGTGGCGATCGCGCCGGCGAGCAGCAGCGGCCCGTCGAACCATTCCCGGATTTCCTGCACCAGTGCGAAAGGAGACAGCGTGCCGGCATGCCCGCCGGCGCCGGCAGCGACCGCGATCAGCCCGTCGGCGCCCTTGCGGATCGCCGAATTGGCGTGGCGGTTGTTGATGATGTCGTGCAGCACGATGCCGCCATAGGAGTGTACGGCGGCATTCACCTCCGGCACGGCGCCGAGCGAGGAGATGACGATCGGCACCTTGTATTTCACGCACATCATCAGGTCGTGCTCCAGGCGCTTGTTGGAGGTATGGACGATCTGGTTGACGGCAAAGGGAGCGGCAGGCCTGTCGGGATTGGCGGCGTTATAGGTGGCGAGATCCTCGGTGATCATGGCCAGCCACTCGTCGAGCTGGCTTTCCGGCCGCGCATTGAGCGCCGGGAAGGCGCCGACGACGCCCGCCTTGCATTGCGCCAGTGTCAGTTCCGGATGAGAAATGATGAACAGCGGCGACGCGACCACGGGCAGGCGGAGCCTGTCCTTGAGGACTGCTGGAAGCATGGATTAAAAACCTCCCGATTGACCTTTACGCAAACGTAAATCCGTCTACCAGATCGCGGGAGGCTCGAAAAGCCGGTGGAAAGATTTTCGAAGCAGATCTCCGCAACGCCCGGCAGGGGCTCCCGACATATCCTGTCCTTATTTTTCGCCATGGTGCAGTCGAAGGCGGTGCTTGCAGTTCCGCGGCGGAGGGGTTACCGAAACGTAAACTCCCGCGCGGTGGGAATGACGATGAAGAAGGACCGGCAGTGAGCGGTTTGGAAACGGCCATCAGAAACGCACTGGATCGCTCGAACCGGGCGGACCGGGAGATCAGGGCGCGTATTTATCAGTCGGCGCGCCAGGCACTGGACGCCGGCCTTCGCAAGCAAGGCGTTACCGACCGGTTGATCATCATGCAGCAGCATGAACTCCTGGAGCGGAAGATTCACGAGATCGAAATGGCGGAAGTCGAGCGTCTGGTGGAACCGGCGCCGGGACCTGCCGTGGAGCTCGAACCGGAACTGCCATACGCCGCGGAACCCATGGCGGTGGAGTCTCCGGTCATGCCAGCCAGCCCGCGGCCGGAGGCGACGCCACGGCCGGCGGCACCTTCGCCTGTCGCGCCGTCCATCGATACCGTTTCGGGTGAGGTGCGCGCTCCATCTGCTGCTGCGGTTATGTCCTCCGGCGATCTCGGCGGCGTCAGCCCCGCGCGCGGCGAGCGGATCGAAGCCGAGCAATTCCAGCCGGAACCTCCGGCGAACGCGGCAAAACCGGGCAAGCCGAACAAGAACGCCCGCCCGTCCTCCGATAGCGGCCTGGACGTTCCCCCGGAACGGGCCGCCAAACCGCGAAAGCGTCGGGGTTTCCTGTCGCATCTCCTGACCTGGGTCATCACCCTTGGCGTGGTCGGCGGCGCCTGCTGGTGGTTCTATCAATCCGGTCTGGTGCAGTCGATCGTCGAGGAAGCGATGAAGTCGGCCGACCGCTCGGTCGCCGGCCAGGCGGCGGGAGGCCCGGTCGCCTTCGATCCGCGCCGCGGTTTTTCCGACGAGTGGGTGGAAATCTTCGTGCCCGCCAAGGCGGCGGAAATGAAAGCCGGCGGTCAGGCGAAAGTCGAGGCGGTGGCCGCATCGGAAGGGCAGGCCGTGCGCATCGCATCGGCAACGTCAGGCGACGGCGGCGATGTCTCGGTCGAAGTGCCGCCGGAAGTGCTGCGCGAAATGGCCGGCAAGAGCTCGACGGTGGCCCTGACCCTGCAGTCGGGGCAGAACAGTTCCGTGCAGCTGTCGGTCCGCTGCGATTTCGGAAGCCTCGGCAACTGCAGTCGTCATCGCTTTACGGCAACGCAGGAGAAGCTGGAGGCACTCTTCCGGGTAACCTTCGAGCGGTCGCTTGCCCCCAACCGGCCCGGCCGCCTGATCTTCAACAGCGGTATCGACGGCGCGGACCGGGCGGTGCTGCTCTATTCGGTGCGCATCCTGCCCGGCCAATGACCCTTTATCTCAGGAACTTCGGGCCGAAACCGAAGATCTTGTCGTCGATCTCGCCGATGGCGTCCTTGTCCTTGCCCTCA
Source organism: Neorhizobium sp. T7_12 (assembly GCF_002968535.1). Classification (NCBI taxonomy): domain Bacteria; kingdom Pseudomonadati; phylum Pseudomonadota; class Alphaproteobacteria; order Hyphomicrobiales; family Rhizobiaceae; genus Neorhizobium; species Neorhizobium sp. T7_12. The sequence continues at coordinate 4,770 of NZ_PVBK01000014.1, forward strand.
TAGTCGAGCGACAGCAGGATATGGCGAATGACGTTGAGGCGGGCGCGGCGCTTGTCGTTGGCCCGCACGACGGCCCATGGCGTCTCCTTGTTGTGGGTCCGTTCGAGCATCGCGTCGCGTTTCTCGGTGTAATCGTCCCACTTGTTGAACGCGGCGATATCCATCGGCGACAGTTTCCAGATCTTGAGCGGGTCGTGCCGCCGGTCATGGAAACGCTTGAGCTGCATCTCGCGGCCGATATCCAGCCAGAACTTGAAGAAGATGATGCCTTCGTCGGAAATCGTGTCCTCGAAGCGCGGAACCGCTTTCATGAAATCCTTGTACTGTTCCGGCGTGCAGAAACCCATCACCGGCTCGACCCCGGCCCGGTTGTACCAGGAGCGGTCGAACAGCACGATCTCGCCCGAGGTCGGGAAATGCGAGATGTAGCGCTGGAAATACCACTGGCCGGCCTCGGTCTCCGTCGGTTTGTTGAGCGCCACGACGCGGGCCGAACGCGGATTGAGATAGGCATTGATCGAAAAGATCGTGCCGCCCTTGCCGGCCGCGTCGCGGCCCTCGAACAGCGCCATCATCCGCTTGCCGGTCGCCTTCAGCCAGAACTGCACCTTGACGAGTTCGACCTGCAGCTTTTCGAGCTGCTTGGCGTATTTGTCCTTGTCGAGCTTGTCGTCATGGGGATATCCGCCGGAGCCAAGCGCATGCTCCTCGATCCAGGCCGGCAGTACCGGGTCGTCGATATCGAACTGCTTGAGCTTGCCGTTGATGTCGATGCTGACTGCTCGGCTTTCGGTTTTATCCGCCATGATAGTGCTTCCTCCGATCGATCCGCCGTACGGGGCGGTAGCCGATATGTAACGCAAGTTCGAAATTCCGCTACTCTCCGGATAACGCCAATTTTCCAATATCCCAACGGAAGCGATGTATATCTGTCATGCAAGGGATATATGAGCGCGTGTTCAACCTGTGAAAGCTGCGAGTCTGTCTGTGGAGTCGGTACTGGAGAAATGGCGTCGGGGTCTGGGCACGCTCGTTGCGAGAGGCCGCCAGGAACGCGCTCTGCTGTTGCTTCTGACCCTGCTGGCGATGATCGCGTTCCTGATCGGTATGGACTGGGTGGGCGTCCTGGTGGGCTGGCTGCTCCTAGTGCTGGTCGTCGTCGGCCGCAAGCCTGCCGTCCTTCCGCCGCCGGCCCCGGTGATCGTCGAGGAAGAGCGATCTGGCTTCCAGCCGCTGCCCCAAGTGGCAGCGACGCTCAGCGCGCTGGACATTCCGGCTTTCGTGCTGGGCGATGATATAACTGTCCTCCACCAGAACAAGGCGGCCGAGAAGGCCTTCGGCATCCTTTCTCCAGGTTCGCATCTTTCGGCCCGGCTGCGGTCCCCCGGCATTCTCGACATGGTGCGGGAAACCATCGCGACTGATGAGCCCAACCAGATCGAGCATTCCGAGCGGTTGCCTTCCGAGCGCGTCTATACCCTGCGCATCGCGCCGATCGATCTCGGCCAACCGGTCCAGCAAAGCTCCGACGGAGTGGCGCAGAAGCTCTATCTCCTCTCTTTCAGGGACATTTCGGAACTGCGCCGCATCGATCGGATGCGCTCGGATTTTGTCGCCAATGCCAGCCATGAGCTGCGTACCCCGCTTGCCTCGTTGCGAGGCTTCATCGAGACCCTGCAGGGGCCGGCGCGCTCCGACGCTGCCGCGCACGAGCGGTTCCTCGCCATCATGTTCGACCAGGCGACACGCATGAGCCGCCTTGTCGACGATCTCATGTCGCTGTCGCGTCTGGAGCTCAAATCCCATATCGCACCGGATCAGACGATCGACCTCAAGCCGCTGATCGGTCATGTGCGGGACGCGCTGGTGCCGCTCGCCGACGATCTCGGAGTGGAAATCCGCACGCACCTGCCGGAAGGCAAGGTGGAAGTGCTGGGCGACCGCGACGAGCTCGTCCAGGTTTTCGAAAACCTGATCGAGAACGCCTGCAAATACGGCCAGGAAGGCAAGTTCGTGGACGTTTACCTCAGGAACGGTGCTTCCAATCCGGTGGAAGTGACCGTTGTCGACCAAGGGCCGGGCATTCCGGCCGAGCACGTTCCGAGGCTGACCGAGCGCTTCTACCGGGTCAGCGTGGCCGACAGCCGTTCCAAGAAAGGCACCGGCCTCGGCCTTGCAATCGTCAAACACATCCTGACCCGCCACAGAGCCCGCCTGATCGTGAAGTCGGAAGTCGGCAAGGGAAGCGAGTTCACCGTCAGGTTCTGACAAAAGAGAGTGCTATCGACGTCCCATATCCGGCGCCTCGGGGAGGCGCTCAACTTCTCCAAACATGCAGGGTGTCATCCGCACCGTCCGCGGCGCGGATTATTCGATGGAAACCTCGAGGAGCGGCGTCAGGTCGCCTCGGTCTGCTGCTGCCATTCCGGCAGCGGAAAGATGCGGTCATAGGCCCAGTTGAACACGAAGGCATAGACCACGTAGAAGACAGCGAACGACACGTCCATCGTCAGCGCATGCATGAGGCTGATGCCGAGATACCAGGCGATCAGCGGCAGAAGCGCGATCAGCAGACCAAGTTCGAACAGCACCGCATGCGCCACGCGTATTGCGGTGTTTTTCTGCGTGCCGCCGGTAAAGCGCTGCATCAGGTGGTCGAAGCCGAGATTGTAGAGATAGTTCCAGCCGGTGGCGATCGTCGCACTGCCGATGCCGACCACGCCGATATCGGCGGCCGGCATGCCGAAGGCGAAGGCGCCGAGCGGTGTGATGAGAGCGAGCCCGATCAGTTCGAAGCTGATGGCATGGCGGATACGGTCGCGAGTCGAGCGCATGATGACCTCCTGGGTGCTTTCCGGGTCGTCCCGGAGTTTTTGCCCGAATGGGGGAGGTCGTCCTCGCCGTCTTTCAGATAGGTGCAATGCCGATCCGGAGCAAGGCTTGGCCGGCATATCTGCCATGCGCAACAAAAAAGCGGGCCTGAGCCCGCCTTCGATCTTGTCCTCGTGTCGCGCCGCCGCTCAGACCCGAGCAGCAACCTTGCGGCGCTCGTTGACCGGCTGGTAGGCGAGCTTTGCATGATAGCCGCAATAGGGCGATGCATCCGGGGATTCACAGCCGCAGAAGTGGAAGTCGTCCTTGAGCGGATCCCCGACCGGCCACTTGCAGGTGCGCTCGGTAAGCTCGGTCAATGCAAGGCGACGGGAGATCGGCACCACCACGTTGGAGGCGGGACGATATTCCATCTCCTGATAGGGTTCGATTTCGACCTCTTCCTTGACCATCGTCGCGCCGACGGCGCGGGTAACGGTCCGGGTCGTGACGCGCGATGCATAATTCGGAGCCCGCGGCGCCGATGTCGTGCGCTTGGCCGCAGCTGAGCGGCCCGTCGCTACCGTGCCGCCGGCTTTCGCCCGGCCCGGCAGGCTGAGACGGTGCACCTTGCCGATAACGGCATTTCGGCTTACGCCTCCAAGTTGCGCTGCGATCTGGCTGGCGCTGAGGCCCTCCGACCATAATCTTTTGAGCTTCTCGACACGCTCGTCTGTCCAGTTCATGCCCGTTCTCCGCCTTTGAACGTTGCTGGCATGCAGAATCCTTCCACCTTTGCTGCGAAATTCATTTCGCAGCACCCACTATATCTATGCTTGAGGTGACTAGTTCCGCCGCATGCAGTCTAGTAATTGATCTTTAACCTAGTGTGAGGCTGACTCCGTGGCAAGAGTCGGGGGAATCTGCGGGAATCGATTTCGTGGTTTTCCCCAACTTGCTGTCCGGGAGAGTCATTTTTGTCACATTGGCCGGCGCCTGCCGCTTTCCGGCCCGGGCCTGCCCAAAACGCCGAGCTTTGTTGACATTGATGGCCTAAACCCCGATAGTGCCCCCGCCGCCCAGTGGGCGGCATTTTTGATTTTTTCGGCCCCTTCCATGGGCCTTTCTGGACTGCCTAGAGGAGTGATGTCGCCATGGCTGAAGCCGCGCTTTTCGACACTTTTGCCCGGGCTCCGCTGCGTTTCGAGCGCGGCGAGGGCGTATGGCTTGTGACGGAAAGTGGGGAGCGATATCTCGATTTCGGCTCCGGCGTCGCCGTCAATTCGCTTGGTCACGGCCACCCGCACCTCGTCGGCGCGCTGAAGGCGCAGGCCGACAAGGTCTGGCACACGTCCAACATCTTCGAACAGCCGGGCCAGGAGACGCTGTCGCGTCGTCTCGCCGACAATTCCTTCGCGGACAAGGTGTTCTTCACCAATTCCGGCGCCGAGGCGCTCGAATGTGCCATCAAGACCGCGCGCCGCTATCAGTTCGTGAAGGGTCATCCGGAGCGCTTCCATATCATTACCTTCGAAGGCGCCTTCCACGGCCGTACGCTGGCGACCATCGCCGCCGGCGGCCAGGCAAAGTATCTCGAAGGTTTCGGCCCGAAGGTCGAAGGCTTCGATCAGGTGCCGTTCGGCGACATGGACGCTCTGAAGGCCGCGATCACCGATGCGACCGCGGCTATTTTGATCGAGCCGATCCAGGGCGAGGGCGGTGTTCGGCCGGTTCCGAAGGAATTCCTCCAGGCGTTGCGCCAGGTCTGCGACGACAACGGCCTGCTGCTGATCTTCGACGAAGTGCAGACCGGCGTCGGCCGTTCCGGCAGGCTGTTCGCCTATGAGTGGGCGGGTGTGGCGCCGGACATCATGGCGCTCGCCAAGGGCATCGGTGGCGGCTTCCCGCTCGGCGCGTGCCTTGCCACGGCGGATGCCGCGTCCGGCATGACCGCTGGCACCCATGGCACGACCTACGGCGGCAATCCCCTCGCCACGGCGGTCGGCAATGCCGTGCTCGACGTGATCCTGGGCGACGGCTTCCTGGAAAACGTCCGCGACGTTGCCTTGGTGTTGCGGCAGGGGCTCGCGAGCCTCAAGGACCGCTTCCCCGACGTCATCGAGGACATTCGTGGCGAAGGCCTGCTGCTCGGCGTGAAGGCGAAGGTGCCCGCGGGTGATCTGGTTGCGGCCATACGCGGCGAATACATGCTGACCATTCCGGCCGGCGACAATGTGGTGCGTCTCCTGCCACCGCTCACAGTCACAGCGGAGGAAGCCCGAGAAGGGCTTGCCCGTATCGAGAGGGCGGCGGAAAAGCTTTCCGCTTCCGAGATGAAAAAATCGGCCTGAGCGGGCAAAAGGGGGACGCCGTTGCAGGTTTCCCGCTTCACAGGGAACATCAAATGGCATCTCCCAAGCATTTTCTCGATCTTTCTGCCGTTTCCCCGGCTGATCTCAGGGCTATTCTCGACGACGCGAAGGTCCGCAAGCAGGCGACCAAGGCCGGTACCGCGGAAAAGCCGCTCGCCGGCAAGATGCTGGCGATGATCTTCGAAAAGCCCTCCACGCGCACCCGCGTATCCTTCGATGTCGGCATGCGCCAGCTCGGTGGCGAAACGCTGTTTCTGTCGGGTACCGAAATGCAGCTTGGCCGCGCCGAGACGATCGGCGATACGGCCAAGGTCCTGTCGCGTTACGTCGATGCGATCATGATCCGCACCACGGATCACGCCCGCATGCTGGAGCTTGCCGAACACGCGACCGTGCCGGTCATCAATGCCCTGACCGACGACACGCATCCCTGCCAGATCATGGCCGATATCATGACCTTCGAGGAGCATCGCGGGCCGATCGCCGGCAAGACGGTCGCCTGGACCGGCGACGGCAACAACGTGCTGCATTCCTTCGTCGAAGGTGCTGCTCGTTTCGGCTATCGCATGAACATGGCGGTACCGATGGGCTCGGAGCCCTCCGACAAGTTCCTCAACTGGGCGCGCAACAACGGCGGCAACATCATGCTTTGCCATGATGCCGAAAAGGCGGTTGCCGGCGCCGATTGCATCGTCACCGACACGTGGGTGTCGATGAACCAGGAGCACAAGGCACGCGGCCACAACGTCTTCCAGCCGTTCCAGGTCAATGCCGACCTGATGAAGCGTGCCGACAAGGATGCGCTGTTCATGCACTGCCTGCCGGCCCACCGCGGCGAGGAAGTCACCGACGAGGTGATCGACGGGCCGCAGTCGGTCGTCTTCGACGAGGCCGAAAACCGCCTGCACGCGCAGAAGTCCATTCTCGCCTGGTGCTTCGGCGCCGTCTGAGTTCAACGTCCCGGATGGAGGACGCGGAGAGCCGGCGGCGGCAATCAACCTTGATTTCCGCCCCGCAATCCCCCATTTGTCGGCTTTCAACAATACGCCGTCTTCTGGACTGGCGTTTCAACACACATCGTCGACGTCTTTTCCTCCGGCCAGCGGTTCCGCTTGGGCTGGCGCTTGTGTAAAGGTTTGGGTCGGCGCGAAGGAGTGAAGTCATGGCGGAAGCGACTGTGGAACTCAACGAACTCGACTTTGCCGGAGACGATCGGGTCGTTCCCTTCCAGGTGGAAGGTCTCGACGTGCGCGGCCGTGCGGTCCAGCTCGGGCCGCTGCTCAACTCCATCCTCAGCCGTCACGAATATCCGGGCCCGGTCGCGCGGCTGCTTGCCGAGGCGATCGTGCTGACGGCCCTGCTCGGCACCTCGCTGAAATTCGATGGCAAGTTCACGGTGCAGACCAAGGGAGACGGCCCGGTCGATCTGCTGGTCGCGGATTTCTCGACGCCCGACAGCCTTCGTGCCTATGCCCGTTATGATGAAGAGGCGCTGGCCGCTGCTGTCGAGGAAGGCAAAACCTCGCCGCCCGATCTTCTCGGGCAGGGAGTGCTGGCGTTCACCATCGACCAGGGCCGCGGCATGCAGCCGTATCAAGGCATCGTGCCGATGGACGGCTCATCGCTCGAGGAGATTGCCGGCGTCTATTTCCGCCAGTCGGAGCAGATCCCGACCAGGGTCCGCCTGGGCGTCGCCGAACTCTTCGACCGCGATGCCGATGGCAAGCCGCGTCACAACTGGCGGGCAGGTGGGCTTGTCGCGCAGTTCCTGCCGCACGCGCCTGAGCGCATGCGCCAGCCGGACCTGCATGGCGGCGATGGTGACGAGCGCGATTTCGAGTTCACCGAGGACGATTCCTGGGCCGAAGCCCGCACGCTGGTGGAAACGATAGACACCGACGAGCTGACAGACCCGCGGGTTGCAATCGAACGGCTGCTGTTTCGCCTGTTCCATGAGCGCGGCGTGCGGGTCTATGCGCCGCACCCGGTGTTCGATCGCTGCAGCTGCTCGCGCGACAAGATCAAGGGCGTTCTCTCGGGGTTCTCCGCCGAGGAGATCGAGGCGAGCGAGGAAGACGGGGAGATCGCCGTCACCTGCGAGTTCTGCTCGACCACCTATCGCTACAAGGCGGATGAATTCGCCGCAGCCTGATTGTCGAACGGCGGGAGTTTCCTCCCGCCGTTTTCACGTCAAGGCATCTTGCATTCGAAGTTCGCGCCGTCTTTCAGGTCGCCGCTGCCGGAATATCTGGCTGATTGGGGATAGGGGCAGAGCGGACGCGTCATCACCGGCTTACCCTCCTTGATCTGCTTCGCCTGGATCACCGTCGGCGCCTTGCCGTTCTCCACCCAGTCCATCAGCGGCGTGAAGGCATCGAAGACATCCGTGCCGTAACCCGCGGTGCAGTGGAACATGCCGGGCACCATGAACAGGCGGTAGAAATCCGCCGTCCGCTCGGCGCCCATCTGTTTGCGGACGGCTTCATAATAGTTGACGCCCATCATCGGGTTGAGCGCCGGGTCGGACCAGCCGAAATAGGTGATCATCCGCCCGCCACGCTTTTGGAATTCGCTGAGATCCGGGTTGGTGGCGTCGACGATCTCGCGGATCGCGCCGATCTTCGGATATTCGCTATCGAAGTCGAACGTCTTCCAGTCGATCGCCTTTCCGGAGGCGGGCAGCATCGCCATGTTCTTGACGAAGGTCTCGCCATAGGCCAGCTGCCGGCTCGGTCCCTGCTCGGATACCATCCACATGTCCCAGCCGCTCACACCGGTCGGATCGACACCCTCGGTGCCGAACTGTACGCCGGGGAAAATCGTCTCCCCCTTGATCTTCACCCCGCCGGCGAGCGACTTCAGCGTTTCCACCTGCGCCGACGTAAAGCAGTCGGCACCGCCTGCCTCACATGTCTTCAGGTCCTTGGCCGGATCGAAATTGCATTGACGGGGATCGGCGATCAGCGCGTCCTTGGCACCGTCGATCGCATCGCATTTGTCCATCACCGCCTTGGCGAACACCGGAAGCTGAGCCCGGCTGATCGGCGCCTTGAGCAGAGCCCGCGCATTCCAGACGCCCCAGATTTGCGTATTGGTGAGATCGAGAACCGGAGCTCCGGCAAGGATGCCGTCGAAATCGCCCGGATAACGCTGCGCCGCCATCAGGCCCTGGCGTCCGCCGGTCGAGCAGCCATCCCAGTAGGAGAAGGAGGGATGCCGGTCGTAATAACGCGCGGCAATCGCCTTGGCGGTGTCGACGGTCACATGCACCGCGCGTGAACCGTAGTCGATCAAGAGGCCAAGGTCTTGTGCAAAATCCCCGAGCTTGTAGGTGACCGCATCGTGACCGGTATTCTGCTGGACGGTGAGGAAGCCTTTCGAAAGCGCCGCATTGCGGGTGGCGACCCGTGAAGGTGCCGCAAGGTCCTCGCCCGCGTAGCCGCCATTGCCGAACATATAGAGCCGCCGGTTCCAGTTGTCCGGCAGGGTGATCTCGAACCGAACCTGTGGCCGGATATAGCCGGTTACCTGGCAATGGCCGGGGACCGTTCCCATGCCGGCCACATGCGCGGCCTTCAGCGTCGTGACCTCGGCAAAGGATTGACCGTTCAGCATGCCGCAGGCGATCTGCGGTGACACGGTGGCGGAAGTGAAATCCGGCCTGTCCTTCTGATCGATGAAACTGCTCTTGTTCTGTGCGAGTGCCGGGGTAAAGGCCGCAAGCGCCAGAAAGGCGCAGGGCGCCAGCAGAAAGGCCCGCTGAAGCGATCGTGTCATCAAGTTCTCCTCCCAAAGACCGGTTGACCACGTCAAGATGCCGCAGGAGGGGAGGGGTAACAAATAGAAAAACCGACGCCACCCATAACCTGCAGGTTGTCGTCGGTAGCGCGGTTTAGTTGAGGACGCGCATCAGGCCCGGTGAATCCAGGGAGAAAGCCGGGATCGTCACCTCGAAGGTCTCGCCTTCGTCGGTCTGCATGTCGTAATGGCCGAACATCAGGCCGGATGGTGTGTCGAGAGGACAGCCCGAGGAATATTCGTAGCTGTCGCCCGGCTTCAGCCGCGGCTGCTCGCCGACGACCCCCGGCCCGTCGACTTCGTCGACGATGCCGTTCTGGTCGGTGATGTGCCAGTAGCGATGCACCAGCTGCACGGTGAGCGTCGAATGGTTTTCGATGACGATGCGATAGCCCCAGACATAGCGGCTCTCTTCCGGATTGGATTGCTCCTCCAGATAGTAGGGTTCGACGGCGACATCGATATCTCTTGTCCGGGCGCGATACATGCGACACCTCAACAAATCTAACTTGGTTCGATATTGTACAGAGGCGCCGCAACGTCAAGAAATCTCGCGGTTTGAACAACCGAGTGTGAGCATTTGTTGAAGTTAAGGATAACCGGGATGGTGAATTTCTGGTCGATCCACCACCCCGGCCACGATCTTGAAAAGCGAACGCTTACACGCCGGCCTTGGAAAGCGCCCGGGCGAAATCCTCGATCAGGTCGTCGGTATCCTCGATACCGGCCGACAGGCGCACGGTGCCGGGCGAGATGCCGAGTTCGGCCCGGGCCTCGTCCGTGAGGTTCTTGTGCGTCGTTGTCGCCGGATGGGTGATCAGGCTCTTGGAATCGCCGAGATTGTTGGAAATCTTGACGATTTCCAGCGCGTTCTGCAGCTTGAAGGCCGCTTCCTTGCCGCCCTTCAACTCGAAGCAGACGAGCGTCGAGCCGGCCTTCATCTGCCTGGCGATGATATCGGCCTGCGGATGGTCCTTGCGGCCCGGATAGATGACCTTTGCGACCTGCTTCTGCTCGGCGAGGAAATCGGCGATCTTCGAAGCGCTTTCCGTCTGCTGCTTGACGCGCAACGGCAGGGTCTCGATGCCCTTCAGCAGCGTCCACGCATTGAACGGCGACATCGCCGGACCGGTATGGCGGAAATAGTCATGCAGGTTCTCGTCGATCCAGGCCTTGTCGGACAGCACGACGCCACCGAGGCAGCGGCCCTGGCCGTCGATGTGCTTGGTGGCGGAGTAGACGACGATATGCGCGCCGAGTTCCAGCGGCTTCTGGTAGAGCGGGGTCGCAAACACGTTGTCGACGACGACCTTGGCGCCGATCTGGTTGGCGAGCTTGGCGACGCCGGCAATATCGACCACTTCGAGCGTCGGGTTGGTCGGGCTTTCCAGGAAGAACACCTTGGTCTTCGGCGTGATCGCCTTTTCCCAATTCTCCAGGAAGCGGCCGTCGACCAGGGTGCATTCGATGCCGTATTTCGGAGCGAGCGTCTCGACCACCCAGCGGCAGGAGCCGAACAGGGCGCGGGCCGCGACGATATGGTCGCCGGCCTTCAGCTGGCAGAGGATCGCGGCGGTGACGGCGGCCATGCCCGAGGCGGTGGCGCGTGCGTCTTCGGCGCCTTCCAGCATGCACATGCGCTTTTCGAACATGTCGTTGGTGGGGCTGCCGTAACGCGCGTAGATGAAGCCGTCTGTCTCGCCCTTGAAGCGGGCTTCGGCCGCTTCCGACGTGTCATAGACGAAACCCTGGGTCAGGAAGATCGCTTCCGAGGTTTCGCCATATTGCGAACGCAACGTGCCGCCGTGTACGAGCTGGGTTGCCGGGCGCCATTTGTTAGTCATGCGTGTCCTCTTTCAGAACAAAAAAACCGGTCGCATAAGCAGACCGGTTTCGCACCCGGTCTTTTTAGCCACTTATTTAACGTGGCTGCAAGCCGACCGGCCAAATCACCACGGGATAAGATTGGCATAGCGCCGCGCCCCGCTTGCGTCAATGGCTCGCATTTGGTTTTGTCGCGTCGAAAACTTGAGAGAGACATGATGGCTCGCGAAACAGGAATCTTGGCGGACCGCGCGATCGCGGCGCTTTTCGACAGTGGACGGCTGATCTCCGAGCGGGAGCTCGACCTGGATCAGGTTCAGCCCGCCAGCCTCGACCTGCGCCTCGGCGCCAAGGCATTCCGCGTCCGCGCGAGCTTCATGCCGGGCCCGACGAGCCTCGTCTCCGACAAGCTCGATCGCCTCAAGCTGCACGTGATCGACCTCTCCGAAGCCGCGGTGCTGGAAACCGGCTGCGTCTATATCGTGCCGCTGATGGAACGGCTCGACCTGCCGGCCAATATGTCTGCCTCCGCCAATCCGAAAAGCTCCACCGGCCGGCTCGACATCTTTACCCGCGTGATCACCGACTACGCGCAGGAATTCGACAAGATCCCGGCCGGCTATTCCGGCCCGCTCTACCTTGAAATCTCGCCGCGTACTTTCCCGATCGTGGTGCGCCGCGGTTCGCGCCTGTCGCAGATCCGTTTCCGCGTCGGCAACGCGCTGCTTGGCGAGCCGGCCCTTCTGCAACTCCACAACGACGAAACCCTGGTCGCGTCCGCCAAGCCGAATGTCTCGGGCGGCGGCATCGCCCTGTCGATCGATCTTTCCGGCGACAGCGTCGGCCTGATCGGCTATCGCGGCAAACACCACACGGCCGTCGTCGATGTCGACAAGAAGGCGCAGCACGACATCTTCGATTTCTGGGAGCCGCTTTACAGCCGCGGCCGCAACGAGCTTATCCTCGATCCCGACGAGTTCTATATCCTCGTCTCGCGCGAGGCGGTGCATGTCCCGCCGCTCTATGCCGCCGAGATGACGCCCTTCGATCCGCTGGTCGGCGAATTCCGCGTCCACTATGCCGGTTTCTTCGATCCGGGCTTCGGCCACGAAGCGGCGGGCGGACGCGGCAGCCGCGCGGTGCTCGAGGTGCGCAGCCACGAAGTTCCCTTCATCCTCGAAGACGGCCAGATCGTCGGCCGCCTGGTCTACGAACACATGCTGGAAAAACCCGAAGGCATGTACGGCGCAGGCCTCGGCTCGAACTATCAGGCACAAGGCCTGAAGCTGTCGAAGCATTTTCGCGTCTGACACCACCTCCGGCTTGACAGTCGATGCCGTCTGTTGGAAATCTGCAGACCGACGCGGGTGTAGCTCAATGGTAGAGCAGCAGCTTCCCAAGCTGAATACGAGGGTTCGATTCCCTTCACCCGCTCCATTTTCCCGCCACACGCACCAGCTGCCTTTCAGCCTGAAGGGCCATTTATCGCCCCATCAATCAATGACGGGACTGCGAGGTTAGGGGAATTGCGCATCGTGTGGTAGCTTGGCGCAGATAGCTGCCCAGTCCCGACGACACGGAGGTAGGGTCCATGGCTGAGGGCATAGACGCACTTTTCGCGCAGGCGGCGCATTTGGCCGCCGGGTTCCGCCAGGCAGATCCTCAGCTCCACCGGCCACAACTGCAATACCAGGAATGTCTGGCGACGCTCGTCGAAGATCTCCAGGAGGAGACGCTTGCGATGGAGGACGTCCTTCTTCATCTCGTGGAAAAGGCCGAGCCGGGCCTCCACCGAATGACCGGCCCGCGTTTTTTCGGCTGGGTGATCGGCGGCTCGCATCCGATGGGCGTGGCGGCAGACTTCCTGACAAGCGCCTGGGGACAGAATGCGGGTAATCACACCGCGTCCCCTGCCGCCGCGTCTTTCGAAAAGGTGGCAGCCACCTGGCTCCTTGAGGTTCTGGGCCTGCCTGCTCAATGCTCCGTGGGTTTCGTCACGGGAGCGACGGTGGCTAATTTCAGCTGCCTGGCCGCCGCGAGAGGCGAGGTGCTTCGCCGGGCCGGCTGGGACGCCGACGCAGACGGGCTATTCGGTGCGCCGCCGATCACTGTTGTCGTTGGTGACGATGCCCACACCACTGTTTTCTCAGCCTTGCAGTTTCTGGGGCTTGGGCATGACCGCGTCGTCCGGGTAGCAACAGACAGGCAGGGGCGTATTCTTGCCCGGCATTTCGAAGAGGCGGTCAACAAGGCGGCTGGTCCAACGATCGCCATCCTTCAGGCGGGACAAATCAACACAGGGGCCTTTGATCCGTTCGCCGAACTTATCCCGGTCGCTAAGGGCAGGGATGCCTGGATACATGTGGATGGTGCATTTGGCCTATGGGCCAAGGCTTCTCCTTCGACCCGGCATCTTTGTCCTGGAGTGGAGTTGGCGGATAGCTGGGCCACCGATGGCCATAAGTGGCTTCAGACCCCCTATGACAGCGGCTATGCGATTGTAAGGGACGAAGTCGCCCACCGGCGCGCCATGACGATCGCTGCCAGCTACCTCCCCATCGCGGCGGAAGGGGAGCGGGACCCGTCACACTACGTGCCGGAGCTTTCGAGGCGAGCACGCGGCTTCGCGACCTGGGCAATGATGAAGCACCTCGGCCGAAACGGCATCGCCCGTCTCGTCGAAGGTTGCTGTTCCGCCGCGCGGATCATTGCCGAACATCTGTCGTGCGAGCCGGGGATCGAGATCCTGAACGACGTCGACCTCAATCAGGTGATCTGCCGCTTCGGCTCGGATCTCTCGACCGCCGATGCCGACGAGGTGACGAGAAGGACCATTGCGCGGCTACAGCGCGAGGGAACGATCTTCGTGACCGGAGCCAGGTGGAGAGGGATCGATGTCATGCGGATTTCGGTAAGCAACTACCGGACCGACGCGAGCACGGCGAAGCTGGCCGCGGAGACGGTGTCGGCTGCGTTCCGGAAGGAACAGTTGGGCAGCTGAGCTGCGGCAGGCCATCCATCCAGGTTCAAGCGGCCCCGGCGACAGGGACCTTGCAGTCGGTGGCCGCCGGGCGCGTTGAGCGCCCGGCGAACCGGCTTTACTTCTTGGTGTCAGCCCAGCTCTTTACGAGCTCGTCGTAGTTGACGGTGACGGGCTTTTCCTTCTCGTTGGCGACCTTGAGCTGGGGAGCGAGGTTGCCCTTGGCGACCGCCTCCTTGTTCCAGTATGCGAGGTCGTGTTCCTCGGCGAGCTTCGGACCCATGTCACCCTGGACCTTGGCGCGTTCCAGGCGCTGCAGGACCTTTTCCTGCTCGGCGCAAAGGGAGTCCATGGCGGCCTGGGCCGTCTTGGCGCCCGAGGACGCGTCGCCGATCGCCTGCCACCAGAGCTGCGCGAGCTTCGGGTAGTCAGGCACGTTCGTGCCGGTCGGCGACCACTGGACGCGGGCCGGTGAACGATAGAACTCGATCAGGCCGCCGAGCTTCGGCGCGCGGTCCGTGAAGCTCTTGTGCCGGATGGTGCTCTCGCGGATCAAGGTGAGGCCGACATGGCTCTTCTTGACGTCCACCGTCTTCGAGGTGACGAACTGGGCATAGAGCCAGGCCGCCTTGGCGCGGTTGGTGGGCGTGGACTTCATCAGCGTCCAGGAGCCGACGTCCTGATAGCCGAGCTTCATGCCGTCCTTCCAGTAGACCCCGTGCGGAGACGGAGCAAAACGCCATTTCGGCGTACCGTCCTGGTTCATGACAGGCAGGCCGGCCTTCACCATGTCGGCGGTGAAAGCGGTGTACATGAACATCTGCTGGGCGATTTCGCCCTGAGCCGGTACGGGTCCGGACTCCGAGAAGGTCATGCCCTGGGCGGCGGCCGGCGCATAGGCCTTCATCCAGTCGAGATATTTCTGGATGGAGTAGACAGCCGCCGGGCCGTTGGTATCGCCGCCGCGTGCGACGCAGGAGCCGACCGGCTGCGACTTTTCGTTGACCTTGATCCCCCATTCGTCGACCGGCAGGCCGTTCGGAAGGCCCTTGTCGCCGTTGCCGGCCATGGAGAGCCAAGCGTCGGTGAAGCGCCAGCCGAGCGATGGGTCCTTCTTGCCGTAGTCCATGTGACCATAGACCTTCTTGCCGCCCACGTCGCGGCCGGTGAAGAACTCGGCAATATCCTCATAGGCCGACCAGTTGACCGGCACGCCGAGTTCGTAGCCATACTTGGCCTTGAAGTCGGCCTTGTTCTTGGCGTCGTTGAACCAGTCGTAGCGGAACCAGTAGAGGTTGGCGAACTGCTGGTCCGGCAGCTGGTAGAGCTTCTTGTCCGGTGCAGTTGTGAACTTCAGGCCGATGAAATCCTGAAGATCGAGGCCGGGGTTGGTGACGTCCTTGCCTTCACCCGCCATCCAGTCGGTCAGCGAGCGGGCCTGCTGGTAACGCCAATGGGTGCCGATCAGGTCGGAATCGTTGACATAACCGTCATAGATGTTCTCGCCGGATTGCATCTGGGTCTGCAGTTTTTCAACCACGTCGCCTTCGCCGATCAGGTCATGGGTGACCTTGATGCCGGTGATTGCGGTGAAGGCCGGAGCCAGCACCTTCGATTCGTATTCATGCGTGGTGATTGTTTCGGAGACGACCTTGATATCCAGGCCGGCAAGCGGTTTTGCCGCATCGACGAACCATTGCATCTCCTTTTCCTGCTCGGCGCGGGAAAGCGTCGAGAGTTCGCCGACTTCCTTGTCGAGGAATTGCTTTGCCTCCTCGGTGCCGGCATAGGCGGAACCGGTCAGAGCCAGCAGCACCGCTGCCGTCGTTGTCATAAGATGCCGTCGCATTTTATCCTCCCAGAGTTTTGCGATTGCAATTTCGTACCGAGTGGCGGTTCTCCCGCCACTTTTTCAGCTTGCCTTTCAGACGAAGCGGAAGACGCCGATTGCGTAGACCACTGCCAGGGCAAGAGCCCACCACAGGTTGGGGCCGATAAGCCCCAACCATGCGAGATGAATGAATGCCGCGCCGAGCAGCGAGATGAAGAGCCGGTCTCCGCGCGTCGTTTCGAAGCGCAGGATGCCGACCCTCGGTGCACCGCCGGGCGCGAAATATTCCCAGATGCTCATGCCGATGAGCAGGGCGAGGATCGTCAGAAAGAACAGGGCCGTCGGCAGTGTCCAGGCCATCCATGAAAAGCTCATGCGTGGTTCCTCCTTGTCAGACCCGGCCGAGGGCAAAGCCCTTGGCGATGTAGTTTCGAACGAAATAGATGACGAGTGCGCCGGGAACGATGGTCAGCACGCCGGCGGCTGCCAGCACGCCCCAGTCCATGCCCGACGCCGAAACGGTGCGCGTCATGATAGCGGAAATGGGCTTGGCGGCCGTGGTCGTCAGCGTCCGGGCAAGCAGCAATTCCACCCAGGAAAACATGAAGCAGAAGAAGGCGGCGACGCCGATGCCCGAAGCGATCAGCGGCATGAAGATCTTCACGAAGAACCGCGGGAAGGAATAGCCGTCGATATAGGCGGTTTCGTCGATTTCCTTCGGTACGCCCGACATGAAGCCCTCCAGGATCCAGACAGCAAGCGGCACGTTGAACAGGCAATGGGCGAGGGCGACCGCGATATGCGTGTCGATGAGACCGAAGGCGGAATAGAGCTGGAAGAAGGGCAGGGCGAAGACGGCGGGCGGTGCCATCCGGTTGGTGAGCAGCCAGAAGAACAGATGTTTGTCGCCGAGGAACCGATAGCGCGAGAAGGCATAGGCAGCCGGCAATGCCGCCAGAACCGAGATCGTGGTGTTTAAGGCCACATAGATGATCGAATTGATATAGCCGTTGTACCAGGAAGGGTCCGTGAAGATGACCATGTAGTTCCTGAGCGTCGGGTTCTGCGGCCAGAGCGAGAAGGCTCCGGTGATCTCGGAATTCTCCTTGAAGCTCATGTTGACGAGCCAGTAGATCGGCAGCAGCAGGAAGATGATGTAGATCGTCGAGACCAGCCAGGAGAGATTGCCTGCAGGCTTGTATTTGATTGTCCTTGCCATGGTTTTCCTCCCTCCTTCAATTGTCTGCATCGCTGCTGGTCATCACGGTGTAGAAGATCCATGACAGCAGCAGGATGATCAGGAAGTAGACGATCGACATGGCGGCGGCCGGACCGAGGTCGAACTGGCCGACCGCTGTCTTGACGAGATCGATCGACAGGAAGGTCGTGGAATTTCCAGGCCCCCCGCCGGTGACCACGAAAGGCTCGGTATAGATCATGAAACTATCCATGAAGCGCAGCAGGACGGCGATAAGCAGCACCCGCTTCATCTTCGGAAGCTGGATGTAGCGGAACACCGACCACCTGGATGCCCCATCGATCTTCGCCGCCTGATAATAGGCGTCCGGAATGGAGACGAGGCCAGCGTAGCACAGGAGCACGACGAGGCTCGTCCAGTGCCAGACATCCATGACAACGACGGTGATCCAGGCGTCCAGAGGATCGCGCACATAGTTGTAGTCGATGCCGAGCGCCGCCAGCGTGTGGCCGAGCAGGCCGATATCGACACGCCCGAAGACCTGCCAGATCGTGCCGACGACATTCCACGGGATAAGAAGCGGAAGGGCCATCAGCACCAGGCAGACCGGCACGCCGATGCCCTTCTTGGGCATGTTCAGCGCGATGAAGATGCCGAGCGGAATCTCGATCGCAAGGATGATGAAGGAGAAAAGCAGATTGCGCTGCAGGGCTTCCCAGAAGCGGGCCGAATGCAGGATATCGTCGAACCAGTCGGTGCCCGCCCAGAAGAAGGCGTTGTTGCCGAACGTATCCTGGACCGAATAGTTCACCACGGTCATCAGCGGAATGGCTGCCGAGAAGGCAACCAGCAGGAGCACGGGAAGCACCAGAAACCAGGCTTTGTTGTTCCACGTCTTTTCCATGGTTCAGGCCTCCCTGCCAACGCGCCACGAATTGGCATAGATATTCAGCGCAACGGGGTCGAAGGTGACGCGAGGCTCTGCCGGAACCTCCGCATCCTCGGAAACGACGATCGCAATCGATTGCCCCCCAAGACTTGCGCGAACGATCCTGCGCCGGCCGATGTCTTCGATGCGCGTCACCGTGACAGGCATGCCCTCCCGGCCGATGCGGATGAATTCCGGCCGGATGCCCAGTTCGATCCGGCCACCCGCATCGAGTTTCGGCGCATAATCGAGGGCGATCGTCTCGGCTCCGAGCTTGATCGTACTCCCATGGATCTCGGCGGGTATCACGTTCATCCCGGGGGAGCCGATGAAATAACCGACGAATGTATGGCTGGGCCTCTCGAAGAGTTCGGCCGGCGTTCCGATCTGGACGATCTCCCCATCGTACATGACGACCACCTTGTCGGCGAAGGTGAGCGCCTCCGTCTGGTCATGGGTTACGTAGACCATGGTGAAGCCGAATTGCTTGTGGAAGCGCTTCAGCTGCGAGCGGAGCACCCATTTCATATGCGGATCGATGACCGTCAGGGGCTCATCGAAGAGGATCGCATTGACGTCATTGCGGACGAGGCCTCGCCCGAGCGAGATCTTCTGCTTCTGATCGGCCGTGAGGCGCTGGGCCTTGCGGTTCGACCAATCGGAGAGGTCGATGATCTCCAGCATCTCGCGGACGCGGCGATCGACATCCGGTTCCGCGATGCCTCTGTTGCGCAAGGGAAATGCCAGATTGTCGTAGACCGTCATCGTGTCGTAGATGACCGGAAACTGGAAAACCTGGGCAATGTTGCGTTCCTGCGTGGAAAGATTGGTGACATCTTTTCCATCGAAGAGGATACGCCCGTGGGACGGCTGCAACAGGCCAGAAATGATGTTCAGCAACGTGGTCTTGCCGCAGCCGGAAGGGCCGAGCAAGGCATAGGCGCCGCCATCGGCCCATTCGTGGTCCACCTCACGCAGCGCATAGGCGGCGTCGGATTTCGGGTTGGGACCGTAGGCGTGGCGGATGTGATCGAGCGTGATGCGTGCCATGTTCGCCGTCCTCAAGCCGCCGCCGCGATGGCGCGGCCGTCTGTTCCAAAAGCCATCAGATGGCGGGTATCCAGGAAAAGCTCGATTTCGGTATCCGGATCGATGTCGTGGATGCCGGGGGCCAGCATGACCCAGCGCACGCCGTTGTAGTGCATGTGCACGAAGCTTTCGGAGCCGGTGATTTCCGAAATCTGCGTCTGGGCCTTGACCCTTGCAGCATTGTCGGTCTGTGCCGCGAGCCCCAGGTGATGGGGGTGGAAGGCGATGGTCACCGGACCGTCCGGCACGCCGGACAGATGCGGCGGCACCGCGAGATTGTCTGCTTGCTGGTATCGGAACGAGCCGCCGGACTTGACCACGTCGATGAAGTTGAGCGGGGGATCGGCAAATGTCTTGGCGGTCACCAGGTCCGCCGGACGACGGTAGACCTCGATCGTCGGCCCGAATTGCGTGATCCGTCCTTCGGAGAGCGTTGCCGTATTGCCGCCGAGCAACAAGGCTTCGGATGGTTCGGTCGTCGCATAAACGAAAATGGCGCCGGATTGCGCGAAGATCTTCGGCAATTCCTCGCGCAGTTCCTCGCGAAGCTTGTAGTCGAGATTGGCGAGCGGCTCGTCCATCAGCACCAGGCTCGCATTCTTGACGAGTGCGCGGGCGAGCGCCGTACGCTGCTGCTGCCCGCCGGAAAGGTTGAGAGGCGTCCGATCGAGATAAGGCGTCAATCTCAACAAGTCCGCAGCACGGCGGACTTCCCGGTCGATGGTCTTCGCATCCTTGCCTGCAATCCGCATCGGCGAAGCGATGTTTTCGTAGACGGTCAGGGCGGGGTAGTTGATGAACTGCTGGTAGACCATCGCGACGTTGCGTTTTTGCACCGCGACGCCGGTGACGTCGGCGCCGTCGAAATACACGGAGCCGCTGGTAGGACGATCAAGTCCGGCCATCAGTCGCATGATCGACGTCTTGCCCGAGAGCGTCGGGCCGAGCAATACGTTCAGCGAGCCGCGATCGAATGCAAGATTGGTCGGATGAATATGATACTCACCCCCCACCATCTTGGCGACGTTGCGCATTTCCAGCATTCGAGTTCCCGTGCCTCCTCACATCGGGAACACATGTCGCTTATCCGGCCATTTTTGCCGGTATAGCGGCCATGTACTCCTCCAGATATTGTCTTTCCGTCTCACTCAACCGCAGACCGTCCTTTGTTCTGCGCCACAACACGTCCTCCGCGCTCATGGCCCATTCACGGTCGACAAGATATTTCACTTCGGCCTCGTAGAGATCGCCGCCGAAATGGTGGCCGAGGTCCTGCATCCTGGTGGCGCCGTCGAGGATCATCGCTGCGCGGGTTCCGTACCGGCGCACCAGGCGCCGCGCATGCCGTTCTTCCAGAAACGGATAGCGGGCTTTCAGCTTTACCACTTCTTCCTCGTAACCCTGCGCAGGAAAATCGCCGCCGGGCAGATGGCTCTTCGCCGTCCAGGAATGGCCTTTTGCTCCGATCGCTTCGGCGATCTTCTCCAGCGCATGTTCCGAAAGACGGCGATAGGTAGTCAGCTTTCCGCCGAAGACGTTGAGCAGCGGTGCGCCCTGAGTGACGTCGACCTTCAGCACATAATCGCGCGTTGCTTCCTGCGCCTTTGAAGCGCCGTCGTCAAAAAGCGGGCGAACCGCCGAATAGGTCCAGACGATGTCGGCCGGTCGCACCGGCTCCCGAAAATACTCGCTCGCGGCATTGCAGAGATAGGTCGTCTCCTCCTCGGAGATTTTCACATCTTTCGGATTGCCGGAATAGTCCCGGTCGGTCGTGCCGATAAGCGTGAAGTCGTTCTCGTAAGGAATTGCGAAAATGATGCGATTGTCCCGGTTCTGAAAGAAATAGGCGCGGGATCCTTCGAATTTCCTCTTCACGACGATATGGCTGCCCTGGACGAGGCGCACATGGCGGGCGTCATTGTTGCCGAACGCCTCGCGGATCACCTGATCCACCCAGGGCCCGGCGGCATTCACAAGCATGCGGGCCTGATAGGTCTCGGTCTTGCCGGTGCGGGTATCGCACGTGCCGATCGTCCAAACACCGTTCTCCCGGCGGGCGGCAACCACCCGGGTACGCGGCAGGATCAGGGCGCCGCGATCGGCGGCATCCCGAGCGTTCAGCACGACCATCCGCGCGTCGTCGACCCAGCCGTCGGAATATTCGAACGCCTTGGTAAAAAGCGGCTTCAGAGGGTTCCCTGCCGGGTCGGTGCGCATGTCGAGCACTGCGGTCGGCGGGAGCAGCTTTCGGCCGCCGAGATGATCGTAGAGAAACAGGCCGAGGCGGATCAGCCATGCGGGGCGAACCCCTCCCTTGTGGTAGGGCAGGACGAAACGCATCGGCCAGATGATGTGAGGTGCCATGGCCCAGAGGGTTTCGCGCTCCATCAGCGATTCCCGCACGAGCCTGAATTCGTAGTGCTCGAGATAACGCAGGCCGCCGTGGATGAGTTTGGTGGCACCGGAGGAGGTGCCCGAGGCAAAATCGTCCATCTCCGCGAGTGCGACCGAATAACCCCGTCCGGCCGCATCGCGTGCGATGCCGCAGCCGTTGATGCCGCCGCCGATCACGAAGATATCGTGGATTTTTTGACCCATCATTTCCCTCGCTGATCCGAAACGGCAGCAAGCCACTAGGCATTGTGAACTTAAAATGGATTAAATCGAAAATATTCCGAATGTCAAACGAAACTGAAGGGCTAATGAACTTCAGCGTTCGTCTCAGAAGTCTCCACCAGCGCAACGCCGTTCTGCAGACAGATTTCCCGGATCGAAGGAGACGCGCAGCGGTCGGTGATAAAGGTCTGGACCTGGGAGATTTGGCCGATACGCACGGGAGCGGTGCGCTCGAATTTTGTCGAGTCGGCGACTAGGATCACGTGCCTGGCATTGGCGATGATCGCCTGGGCAACTTTCACTTCGCGAAAGTCATAATCGAGAAGAGCCCCATCCGGGTCGATCGCCGAAACGCCGATGATCGCGTAGTCGACCTTGAACTGGCGGATGAAATCGACCGCGGCTTCACCCACGATGCCACCGTCCGATTGACGAACGACGCCACCGGCAATGACCACCTCGATTTCATCGAGAAGTCGTAACCGATTGGCAACGTTTATATTATTGGTAATCACCATGAGTTCCCGGTGATTGACCAGCGCCTCGCTGACTGCTTCGGTGGTGGTGCCGATGTTGATGAGAAGCGAGGCGTTGTCCGGAATGAGGTTGGCGGCGGCGACGCCGATCGCCTGTTTTTCCGCAGCGGCGATCTGCCGGCGTGCGTCATACCGGACATTCTCGTTGCTGCGGGGAAGAGTGGCGCCGCCATGGATCCGCGTGAGAATTTGCTTGTCGCACAGATCATTCAGATCCTTGCGGATCGTTTGCGAGGTTACCGAGAACGTCGTCGCCAGGTCGTCGACGAGCACTCGCCCCGCCGACTTCGCAAGTTCGACGATCTTCGTCTGGCGGTCCGTGATGAACACCTCACCCCTCCGTTCGCTTTTCTTTCACTTTTAGCGAAAGCGCGCGTAAAGGCAAATGCCGTGCGTCGATTTTTCGACGCACGGTGGGGACCGAGCTGGGAGTGCTCAGGCGGAGCGGATGTCGGCGACACCCTCCAGCTCGGCCATCACGGCGTCCGACAGCTGCAGTTCCGCTGCGGCGAGGTTTTCACGCAGGTGGCCGACGGACGAGGTTCCCGGAATGAGGAGAACGTTCGGTGCGCGACGCAGCAGCCAGGCAAGTGCGACCTGCATCGGCGTGGCGTCCAGGCGCTGGGCGACGTCCGAGAGGACCGACGATTGCAGCGGGCTGAAGCCGCCGAGCGGGAAGAACGGCACATAGGCGATGCCATCACGGGCAAGATCGTCGATCATGGCATCGTCTTGCCGATGAGCGAGATTGTACTGGTTCTGTACGCAGATGATCTTGGCGATGCCCTGACCTTCGGCAACCTGTGCCGGCGTGACGTTGCTGAGCCCGATGTGGCGGACCAGGCCCTTGCGCTGCAGCTCCGCCAGAACCGTCAGGGGTTCTTCGATCGAGCCTTCGGCCGGGCCGTGAACATCGAACATGATACGCAAATTGACGACGTCCATGGTGTCGAGACCAAGATTGCGCAGGTTGTCGTGGACGGCCTGTGTCAGCTGCTCGGCGGAGAACGCCGGGTTCCATGAACCGTCGGTCCCGCGCATGGCGCCGATCTTGGTCACGATCATCAGGTCGTCGGGGTACGGATGAAGCGCTTCTCGGATGATCTGGTTGGTTACGTGCGGACCGTAAAAGTCGCTGGTGTCGATGTGATTGACGCCAGCCTCGACCGCCTCGCGCAGGACTGCGATTGCCGCATCGCGGTCCTTCGGCGGGCCGAACACACCCTTGCCCGCAAGCTGCATGGCGCCGTAGCCGAGCCGTCTCACGTTGCGGTCGCCGAGAATAAATGTACCCGCTTGGTCTATGTTCGACATGGGATATCTCCTTTTCAAGATGACGTGGATATAGAACTTGAGAGACCGCACGAAAATTGGGTACAGTCGGCACAGGCTGTGCGGAATTTCGAACAATGAAGATCGATCTGAGTGATCTGAATGCCTTTGTGGCAGTGGCGCGCGCCGGCGGGTTCCGCGAGGGTGCGCGGACCACAGGCGGCAGCGCATCAGGATTGAGCGAGGCGGTACGGCGTGTCGAGGCGCAACTCGGGGTCAGGCTTCTCAATCGGACGACACGCAGCGTGGTGCCGACGGAAGCAGGCGCCGGTCTGCTGGCTCGGTTGACCCCAGCGCTCGCGGAGGTGGACGCGGCACTCGACGTGGTCAACAGGTTTCGCGACAAACCTGCGGGCGTTCTCCGTCTCAATGTACCGGTCAGCGCCGCGCGGTTGGTGCTCCCGGCGATCGTCCCGCGGTTCCTCGCGACCTATCCCGACATCCGGCTCGAAATCGTCGCCGATGACAGCTTCGTCGACGTGCTGGCTGCGGGATGCGACGCCGGCATCCGTTATGACGAGCGGCTGGAGCAGGACATGATCGCGGTGCCGATCGGTCCGCGCTTGCAGCGCTTCGCGGCCGCGGCATCCCCCGCATACCTCGATCGCCATGGCCGTCCCGATCATCCGCGCGACCTGCTTGGCCACGCCTGCATTCGCGGGCGTTTCACAAGCGGGGCGATGATGCTCTGGGAATTCGAGCGGGATGGCGAGGTGGTGCGGATCGATCCGACAGGGCCGCTGATCGTGCAGGTAGGTGCGGCAACCGATCTTGCCGTCGAAGCAGCGATTGCCGGCACCGGCATCATGTTGCTGTTCGAGGACTGGTTGCGGCCCCATCTCGACAGTGGCTCTCTCGAACCTGTGCTCGAGCCCTGGTGGCCGCAATTTTCCGGCCCGTTTCTCTATTACCCCGGCCGACGGCTCGTACCGGCGCCGCTGCGGGCCTTCATCGATTTCGTCAAGGCGTCCAACCCGTCGTGAGAGCGTGACGCCGCCCTCGTGTTCGATCGAGGGGCGTCCTCATATCGGGTTCCGTTAGTTGCATCCGGCCTTCTGCCGGTCCCGGCTGGAACCACGTTCCCGATGGGGCGTTCAGGAGCAGCGCGGAGCATGACATGGCTGGCAACTGGATTCATCTTTGCATCGACATGCAGCGGATCTTCGCTGAAGATACTCCTTGGCACGTCCCCTGGATGCGCCAGGTATCGCCATCGATCGAGGAGATTTCCGGCCGCCACCCGGAGAAGACGATCTTTACGAGGTTCGTCACGCCGTCGCGGCCCGAAGCGATGGAGGGGATGTGGCGGGTGTACTACGAAAAGTGGCGGGTGATGACGCGCGAGCATCTCGATCCAGGCCTCGTCGATCTGATCCCTTCCTTGAAAGCGCTTGTCCCTCCTGCACGCATATTCGACAAGATGACCTATTCTCCCTGGGTCAGCGGAAGGCTGCATGGAATGCTCTTGAAGGAGGGTATCGAAACCGTGGTCCTGACCGGCGGTGAGACCGACGTTTGCGTCCTGTCCACAGCGCTTGGCGCCATCGATCTCGGATACCATGTGATCGTGCTGAAGGACGCCGTCTGCAGCGGAGCGGATGACACACATGACGCGTCGCTCGAACTTCTGGGAGACCGCTTCTCGGTTCAGCTCCACCTCGCAACTACCGAAGAATTCCTGCGAAGACTCTAGAAAGCCCGCCCGCTCGGCGGAAGCACCAGCCTGCCCGATTTCCGAGCTAAAAGCCCGGTTTAACGCCACGAAATAATGCACTCCGCGCGGCCCTGCTCCATTTTGCTGCTCTGGGTTTGGAGGTCCCTGCCGACATATTAACGAGTCGTTGACTACGTGCTTTAGCGATTTTTAATATTCGCATATGCTAGTGGATGCGAGCAGCGCAATGCGGACATGACGTCTTCTGCAGCCTTGGGCAAAACAATAACGCAGGGATCCGCCATGCTCGCACGCCGACCGAAGGAAAGCCGTGAAGGCTACTCCGTTTTCATCGCCACCTCGCTGCTCCTTCTTGTTGCCATGATCCTGGGTGGGATAGGTGCTCACGTGGTCGATCGCATGCGCAGTTCCGCCAACGCGCTGGACGACAACAGAGCCATTCTGGCGGCAGAGGCGGCGGTCTCCTCGTTCAAGGAAAAACTTGCCGCGACCGTGCGGGACAATGCCGTCTGGGATGACGCCTACAAGGCGATAACCCAAGGGGATCGCGAGGGTTGGGTCTATGAGAATTGGGGCAAGACCAGCGAGGACTACGCGCTCTATGACGGGATAGTGCTGACCGCGCCAGCAGGCGGCAAGAGCATCGCCTATCTCAAGGCCGATATAATAGACCCGACCGAATATCTCGGCTCCAAGTTTACGGGGCAGACGGAAGCTGCCGCTCGGCCTGGCATCGACCCCATCGTCAATTTTTTTAGAAACGGCGATGATATCATTGCGGTGGCTTCGGAAGCGGTCCAGCCGTTCGGGTCGCAGGTACAGGATCAAACCTTCTATGTTCTCAGCTTCTTCAAGACCCTGACGTCTGAAGTCGTGGCCCAGATGGCCAAGGAACATCAGCTCCCGGAGCTCCACATAACCGACCGTCCGGCGGGCGATCTTCTGAATTCGCCGCTCATGGATGTGGATGGAATTGAAGTCGCGCGTTTGGCTTGGCCAAGTGCCGCTCCGGGAAACACGATTTTTGACGAGGCGCGCCCTTTTATCGCCGCGGCGGTCGCAATCCTCGGCGTTTATCTGGTTGGTGTCCTGTTTGCAGGCCTGTCAGAAACACGGCGGTTGAAGAGCTTGGCGGATCGCGCTCAGCACGAAGCCACGCATGACAGCCTCAGCGGTCTCTTGAATAGGCTCGGCCTGATCGAAGGACTGGACCGGTTGATGCAGGCCGACAAGAGCCAGGTGCTGGTCTTGCACCTTATCGATCTCGACGGTTTCAAGGCAGTCAACGATGCCTGGGGGCATGCGATTGGAGATCAGCTGATCAGGCTGGTGGCGGAAGCCCTGCGCGACATCCACGGAGACGTATTCGGTGTCGCCCGGTTGGGCGGTGATGAATTCGCTCTGGTTCAGCGCGGCTCCGCGAACCTCGCCGAATTTGACAATCAAGTTCTCGAACGTCTCAAAAGGCCGTTTCTCATCGAAGGCCGCACGATCGAAATTGGCGCAAGCATCGGCGTCGGCTGCCGTGACGACGCAGGGAATGCGCACGAACTTCTTCGCCGGGCGGATATGGCCCTTTATGAAGCGAAGGAAATGGGCAGGGGATGCGCCGTCACCTATCATCCGGATCTTGACCGCCAGCGCGAGAAGATCGCGGGCTTGGAAAGCGACCTTCGGCGCGCCCTCCAGAACGACGAGATCCAGCCGGTTTTCCAGCCGCTGGCTTCGGCGGCCTCGGGCGAGATCACGGGCGTGGAGGCGCTGGCAAGGTGGAGACGCGCCGAAGGAGCAATCGGCCCGGACGCGTTCATACCTCTGGCGGAGAAATGCGGATTGATCGATATCCTCGGCCTCCAGATGCTTCGGAAGTCCATCGTGGCATCCCGGGCATGGTCTCCGCTCTCCCTGTCGGTCAATGTTTCTCCGATCCAGCTATGCAACCCCAATTTTGCCGGGGATGTGCTCGCTGTCTTGAAAGAGGAAGGTTTTGATCCATCGCGACTGACGCTGGAGATCACCGAAGCGGTGCTGATGTCCAATCCTGAACAGGCACGACGCTCCATCACCGCCCTGAAATTGGCAGGCATCCGTTTTGCTCTCGATGATTTTGGCGCCGGTTATGCCAGTATCGGCACGCTTCGTGAGTTCGGCTTCGACCGGATGAAGATCGACCGGTCTCTCGTTCAAGCCATAGATGACGGCAGCACCGGCCGGAACGTCCTGACGGCCACGATCTCCTTGGCCCAGGCCCTCGGGATTCCTGTCACGGCCGAAGGCATAGAATCCGCCGATCAAGCGGACGTCCTCCGAATTGCCGGTTGCGATCAGCTGCAAGGCTTTCTGGTGGGCAGACCCATGGGACGAGACGAGCTTGCGTCCTGGTTAGCGTCATCGATCGCCGCCTGAGGTTGTTCTTCTTGTGACAGTGCCGGCCTAAGCCGAATGCTGTTGTCTGACCTCGTCGAATGGCAGCTCGACCGTGAAGGTCGTACCCTTGCCCAGAAGGCTCTGGACAGAGATCGAGCCGCCATGCAGCTCCACAATTTCCTTGACGATATTGAGACCGATCCCCGTTCCCGCGATGCCGGTGGCGCTGCGGGCGCGAAAGTAGGGCTCGAACAGCTTCGGCAGGTCGTCTGCATCCATGCCGATGCCGGAATCGCTGACGCTGACCAGAACCCGCTGGCCGTCCTTCCATCCGCTGACACGGATTCTGGAACCAGCGGGCGAATATTTCACCGCGTTTGACAACAGATTGGAAAAGACCCGCTCTATTGCGGCCCCGTCGATCATCTGCAGGCCTGGAAGCGCTTCGAGATCGTGGCTGATCGTGTGGCTCTTGCTGATCTCCGCCCGGTTTGCGATGCAATGGCGCAGAATCGCACTGAGCGAACCGGCTTCCTTGTTGATCGCAATGGTCCCTGTCTCCAGCCGCCCGGCGGCGAGGATGCTTTCCATCAGCTCGACCATGCGGGCGACGGCGCCCTTGATCTGCAGAGCCTTGCCTTCCAGGAACTGGGGAGTTGCAGCCGCCTTCGTGCGCGTGAGCCGCTGAGCCGCTCCGTCGATCACGGCCAGAGGTGTCCTGAACTCGTGCGAGATCATCCCCACGAAGCGGCGCTGCAGCGCATTGATGCCCCGTTCATGCTGGAGAAGGCGATCCAGTTCGACGTTCTTCTCCTGCACTTCCGCGGTCCTCGCCAGAACGATCTTTTCGAGTTCGTCCCGATGCTGGCGCAATCTGCGCTCGCTGGACTGAAGGGCTTTGAGGGCAAGCTGGCGGTCGTGCACGTCCTCGAGGAGGCCATACCAGCGGATGACTCTACCGTCGCCGTCGAGCCGGGGAGCAGCCCGGTTCCGATACCACCGATACCGCCCTTTCGTTGTCCCGATCCTGTAGATCATGTCGAACGGCACGCCGGTCTTCACCGCGGATTCCCATTTGGCAATCACTTCAGGCAGGTCCGCCGGGTGCAGGGTCTTCTCCCACCCGCGTCCCAGCGCTTCGCCGACCTCCCGTCCGGAGGCATTCTGCCAACCCGGACCGACTTCGATGACGTTTCCTTCTGCGTCGGCCAACCACGGTGTTTGGGGATGCAGTTCAACGAGCGAGCGATAGTGTTCCTCACTGGCCCGCAGGACCTGTTCTGCGTGACGGAGTTTGGTGATGTCGGAAATGACGACAACGACAACCGGTTTCTTTCCGCCGGGCACTGGTACGAAAGACCGCCGTTTGTGCGTGAAAAGCGTCCGGGTCGAACCATCCGGCCCGGTGAGCTCTTCCTCGAACCGCCGTTCCTCGCCGGTGGCCAGCACTCCCGCATCCACCTTCTGGATTCGATCGGCTTCGTCCGCAGGCAGGAAGTCGTGGTCCGTGTGGCCAAGCACGTCTTCGAGATTCACGCCGAACATCTCGCATGCCTTGCTGTTGAGGAACAGGAAACGCGACTCTCCATCCTTGATGATCGTAGGTCCTGGAGCGTCCTCGAACAGGTCTTCCAGAAGTTCGCGGTGAGGCGTTTGCAGATCAGGTTCGATGGCGGAGCAATGGTTCATTGGCAGGCGTCCAGTTACTCGCGTAAATTGATCGATGCCTAATGTACATTCAGAGCGTTACCGAATGCTGAAACCGGACGGTGCTGCCTTACGCGGCAAGGCGCTTCTATCAGCAGGCCGGCGAGGGCCATTTCTTCAGCGCGCTTGCCACTTTTCAAGGCATGCCCGGTGACCGTTGCGGACATGCCGGGCGACTATTCCTCGACCCAATAGGAGGTCGTATTCTCGATGACTTTCTTGATTTTGCGATTGTCTCTCCACTCTCGTCCCGTGTCACGGATAACCGGTTTCTGCTGGGGAGAGAATATGTAGTTCCTGTGCGGCGCCGCTAACCGTTCAAGCTCTGCGTTGACGCCGGAATAGAATTGTTTTTCCGGATCCCGAGAAGGGTCCATCAGGCTTGAAGCCTGCCGGGCGAACGCGCCCCGAAGAATGGAAGGGGAGGTGGTGAATTTCGGAAAAGTCTTGAACAGCGGGATTTTGACGCCCAGGAACCGCGCATATTCGTTCCTCTCGTGAAGATGGCCGTCCTTTGCGATATTCCAGTTCTGGTCGGCCGTGTGAAAGGAAACCTGCATCACGCCCGGATCTGAAAACGGGCCGAAAATTTCTTCGCCGAGGTCGGTCAGCGCGACCCAGTCATCCTCGAGGTGGAACACATAGTCGGAATGCGTGTTGGTCCACAGACGCTGGACCGCGGCGCCAAAACCCGGCTCGCTCGGTCTGAAGAAGGAGGCCGACGGCAGATAGTTGCCGACCACGCGCAGGCACTCGGCTTCGTCCTCTTCCGTGCCGAAGATCGGATCTATGTTCACGAGGACATTCGAGAAGGAAAAATGAGCAAAGCAGCGCTTTGAGAAACTTTCCAATGTCTGCTCAAGCAAGCCCGGCCTTCTGCCGGCAACGATACACAAATCCATACTAAAATTCGCCACGCGGCCTATCTCCGGAAAACCCGGAACTCCGTATAGAGATTCTTTCGTCCAGATACCATAGTGCCCGCGAGGTCACCACCGGCGTCGAGACATGCTGTCCCGCGACCGTGCATAAAGACGCTTGATCGAAGCCATCCGAAATCGCCGGCGTATGCACTCTGCCGAAGGAGGGGCTTAGCCTGGCCTCGACCTCCAGAACACGGCTCAGTTCAACGGCCGCCTCCCGCAATGGCAAGCGGCAACGCCGAGACGTCGGGCAACTGCTTCCGGCAGGAACGCCGATTGCGTTCCACAAGCCGATACGGGCTACCTTCTGAAGAAGGAAGCCAGGTATGCAAGGGTGCCACTGGATCTGCGGGTGGCTATCGAACGCACCTGATGGGCGACTGTACTTGCGCTCACATGGGCTCCGAAGTGGCAGAAGCAGACCAGTTTGTGGAGCTGTCGGTCGGACAATTCAAAAAACCGTCTGGCTTCCCCATAGGTGTCGTCGCGCATCCCCGCTGCGCGCAGGATCGGATCGCCGAAGGCGACGGCAATCGCCGTCCCGTCGCCACGCATGGCGGCCCTTATTTCATCCGGCTGATATTCGGTTTCCCGAAATGTCGAAAGGGATCGATCGGGGTTGAGCTCAAGAATCTCGGCCCACCGCTCGAGCCGCTCGCTGCTGGACATCTGGAAGTCGGGATAGCTGCGATTTATCCTGGCGATAGTCCTCAGCTGGTCGACTGCACGTTGCTCCATTACGGCCTCCTATTTGAACAAAATAGATGCCCGTCGCCCAATCTGTAATTTGATCCAGACCGCTTTTGATGTCCAATCACGATTGGCCACCGGCAGGAGCTCCGGCCTTTCCTTCAATCAAAATTGATAGGCGGCAGGGCAACGCCGATAGCGTGGTGCCGGGCTAGGGGCCGTCGGATGGGCAGAGACTTGCTCATGCACCGTCGTCAGGCGAAAAGGTCACCCTTCTGAAGGATTTCGCGGGGATGGGCGGAATGTTCCTTCACCACCGTCTCGCTGCTGTCGATTTCCTGCAGCATGACGTCGTAGCCCCACAGATCCGCCAGATGCTGCAGAACCTGCCGGGTTTCGCTGTCTTCGAGAACCCAGTCGTTCGGCGCCCGGTGTTGCAGGAGAAGGCGACGGTCCCCGGCGAGATCGACATCGATGATGTCGATCCTCGGATCGGTCCAGCCGATATCGTATTCGCGCGCCAGCTGGCGGCGAACGCGTTTGTAGCCCCGCTCGTCGTGGATCGCCGAAACCAGTATCCCTTCGCTCATCTGCGGATCGTCGTAGAGCTGGAAAAGGCGCCACTTGCGGATCAGGTGCGGGCTCAGGAACTGGCTGATGAAGCTCTCGTCGCGGTAGTCCGCCCAGATGCCGCGCAGGACCTGCATCGGATCTCCGCGGCCGGCGATATCCGGGAACCATTCGCGGTCCTCATCGGTCGGCTTCGTCACGATCCGCTCGATATCCTGCATCATCGCAAAGCCGATGGCATAGGGGTTGAAGCCGGAGAAACGCCGGTCGTCATAGGTCGGCTGGAACACGACATTGGTGTGGGATTTCAGGAATTCGAAATAGTTCCCGTCGCTGATCTGCCCGCGGTCGTGCAGCCTTTCCATGATCTGGTAATGGACGTAGGTCGCGGTCCCTTCGTTCATCACCTTGGTCTGGCGTTGCGGGTGGAAATATTGGGCCACGTGGCGGACGATGCGGAGGATTTCCCTTTGCCACGGCTGTAGCCGGGGCGACGACTTTTCGAGGAAATAGAGCAGATTGTCCTGCGGCAGGCCGAGCGCCGCGCGCCGTCTTTCGAAATCGACGTCGGCCGCATCGCGCTTACGGCCCGTTGGCACCGTGCGCCAGAGGTCGTTGAACATCTGCTCTTCATGGGCGCGCCGTTCCAGCTGGCGTTTTTCCTCCTGGCGCAGGTCGAGCCGCGTCTTGCCCGCATAACGGTGCACGCCATGCGACATCAGCGCATGGGCGGCATCGAGGGTCCGTTCGACCGCCGTTTCGCCGTAACGTTCTTCGCAGCGGGCGATGTAGCCCTTGGCGAAATCGAGATAGTCGAGAATGCCCTCGGCATCCGTCCAGAGCTTGAAGAGATAGTTGTTCTTGAAAAAATGGTTATGGCCGAAGGCCGCATGGGCGATCACCAGGGTCTGCATCGTCGCGGTGTTCTCCTCCATCAGGTAGGAGATGCAGGGCGACGAATTGATGACGATCTCATAGGCGAGATCCCGCATGCCGCGGCGGTAGAAGGCCTCGTGATGGGCGAAATGTTTCCCGAACGACCAGTGCCGGTAAAACAGCGGCATGCCGGTCGATGAATAGGCGTCCAGCATCTGTTCGGCGGTGATCACCTCGATCTGGTTCGGGTAGACATCGAGCCCGAGTTCGCCGATCGCGATCTCCTCGCAGGCATCGTGGATGCGCTGGAGCGTCGTGAAATCCCAGTCCGCGCCATCGAAGAGCAGTCGATCCTTCTGCATAGCCGCCTGGGTCATGGCACCGCCTTCGTCTGTGTCGAACGCTTCTGGAAGAGGTCGTGGAAGACTGGAAAGATCTCGTTCTTGCGGCAGACCTTGCGCATCGCAAGAGTTGCCGAACTGGATCGGATGCTTTCATAAAGGCGCCAGAGGGGCGAATTGGAGGCGAGCGAATCCCCGCCCTCCTCGTCGACTTCGATATAGGCGAAATACTGGCAGAGCGGCAGGATCTCGTGTCTCAGCAGATGTCCGGCCGGACCTTCGTCCCGATAGGAGTTGTCGCCGTCCGAAGCCTGCGCAGCGTAGATGTTCCATTCGGTGGGATCGAAGCGTGCGGCGATGATGGAGCGCATCGCCGCAAGGGCGCTCGATACCAGCGTGCCGCCGGTCGCCTGGCCGTAGAAGAAGGTCTCCTCGTCGACCTCCTCGGCCTTCTCGGTATGGCGGATGAAGACGATTTCCACCTTCTCGTAACGCTGCGAAAGAAACAGATAGAGCAGCAGGTAGAAGCGCTTGGCCAGATCCTTCATGTGCTCCGACATCGATCCGGAGACGTCCATCAGGCAGAACATCACCGCCTTCGCAACCGGCTTCGGTTCGTTGTCGAAGCGGCGGTAGCGCACGTCGAGCGGGTCGACATAGGGAATGCGCCGGATCCTGTCGGTCAGCGACTTGAGTTCTGCCTCCAGTGCAAGGCGGGTCTCGTCATCCTCGCTTTCCTCGATCTGGCGTTGCAGCGCCTCGATCTCGGCGGGCTTGGGGCGCTTGAGAGCGATGCGCCGCATCATGGCGAGCCGCGTCGTCCGGTCTATGGAGAGATTGGAAGGGGAACCCGAGATGGAGTAGCCGGCTCGAACGGGGCTCATTTCTTCGGTTTCGCTGAGCCGCCGCTTGGCGAGTTCGGGCAGTTCGAGGTCATCCAGAAACACCGAGAGGAATTCCTCGCGCGTCAGCACGAAGCGGAAACCGTCTTCACCGTCGCCCTGGCCGGCCTCCTTGGGCCTGCCGGCACCCTGGCCGGGGGGGCGGGGAATGATATCGCCTTCGACAAAGGCCCGGTTGCCGGGGAGGACATGGTCCGTAATCCCGCCTTCGGCCCGGCGAAAGCTCGGCTCGCCCATGCCGCCGATCGGGATGCTGATTTCGCCGCCATCCAGGACATCGCGGATACTGCGGCTTTGCAGGGATCGCCTGACTGCTTGCTGCACGGCGTCCTTTGCGCGCCGCAGAAACCGCTGCCGATTTTCCAAACTTTTACCGCGCGGGTTCAGCCGCCGGTCGATGATGTGCATGTTGGCTCCTGCATGAGCATTAGGGTCTGTACTCAACTAGGTTTCGGATGCCGCACAACCCAGTATGCCACAATCCTACGGCCTGTCGTCACACACAATGATGGAGATGGAATCCACCTTTGTGTGTCTAAGGAACTGAACGGTTTTCCTGCATGCTGCGTTCCAAATCCTAATTGAGTACAGACGCTAACCTGCCTGTTTAACCCGCATGTACCACTCCACCAGACGGCGAACCTGTCTCTCGGTGTAGCCGCGCCCCGTCATGCGCGACACGAACTCGCTGTGTTTCTTTTCTGTTTCGCCGTCCTTCTTCGATCCGAAGGAGATGACCGGCAGAAGATCCTCCACCTGGGAGAACATTCTTTTCTCGATCACTTCCCGAATCTTCTCGTAGCTCGCCCAGGACGGGTTCTTGCCGCCGTTATTGGCGCGCGAGCGAAGGCAGAACTTGACGATCTCGTTGCGGAAATCCTTCGGATTGGCGATGCCCGCTGGTTTTTCGATCTTGGTCAGTTCCTGGTTCAGGAGTTCGCGATCGAGAAGCTGCCCGGTGTCGGGATCCTTGAAGTCGACGTCCTCGATCCAGGCGTCGGCATAGTCGACGTAGCGATCGAAAAGATTCTGACCGTAATCGGAATAGGATTCCAGGTAGGCCTTCTGGATCTCGTTGCCGATGAACTCCGCATACCGCGGGGCAAGGTCTGCCTTGATGAACTCGATATACCGCTTTTCGGTTTCCTCCTGAAACTGTTCGCGGCGGATAGCCTGTTCCAGCACGTACATAAGGTGGACCGGATCGGCGCCGATATCCGTCGTGTCGTGGTTGAAGGTCGAGGCGAGTACCTTGAAGGCAAAACGTGTCGATATTCCGTCCATGCCTTCATCGACGCCGGCCGCGTCCCGATATTCCTGGACGCTGCGGGCGCGCGGATCGGTTTCCTTGAGGCTTTCGCCGTCATAGGCACGCATCTTGGAGAAAAAGGTCGAGTTCTCGTGCTTGCGCAGCCGCGAGAGTACGGAAAACCGGGCCAGCATCTCAAGCGTTGCCGGCGCGCAGGAGGCGTCCGCAAGCTCCGAGCCTTCGATCAGCTTCTCATAGATATGCTGTTCTTCGGTCACCCGCAGGCAATAAGGAACCTTGATGACGCAGATGCGGTCGATGAAGGCCTCATTGTTCTTGTTGGCCTTGAAGCTCTGCCATTCCGCCTCGTTCGAATGGGCAAGGATGACGCCGGAGAAGGGAATGGCGCCGATATTCTCGGTGCCCATGTAATTGCCTTCCTGCGTCGCCGTCAGCAGCGGATGCAGCATCTTGATCGGCGCCTTGAACATCTCGACGAATTCGAGCACGCCCTGATTGGCCCGGTTGAGCCCGCCGGAATAGCTGTAGGCGTCCGAGTCGTTCTGGGAATAGTTTTCGAGCTTGCGGATGTCGACCTTGCCGACCAGCGACGAGACGTCCTGATTGTTCTCGTCGCCCGGTTCGGTCTTGGCGATGCCGATCTGGCGCAGCCGCGATGGCTGCAGCCTCACCACCCGGAAGCGGGTTATGTCGCCTCCGAATTCATCGAGCCGCTTCAGGCACCAGGGGCTCATCAGCCCGCTGAGGCGCCGGGTCGGAACGCCGTACTGCTCGAGCAGCATCGGCCCCATCGCCACCGGATCGAAGAGGTTGAGCGGGCTTTCGAAGACCGGGCTGATATCGTCGCCGGCCTTCAGGACGTAGATCGGATTGGCCTCCATCAGCAGCTTCAGCCGCTCGGCGAGCGACGACTTGCCGCCACCGACCGGACCGAGCAGGTAGAGGATCTGCTTTCGCTCCTCGAGGCCCTGCGCCGCATGCCGGAAGAAGGAAACGATCCGCTCGATCGTCTCTTCCATGCCGAAGAAACCGGAAAAAGCCGGATAGGCCCGGATGGTGCGGTTCATGAAGATCCGGCCGAGCCTGGCATCCTTGGCCGTGTCGACCATCTGCGGCTCGCCGATCGCCGCCAGCAGCCGCTCGGCGGCGTTGGCATAGGCCATCGGATCTTTCTTACAAAGCGCCAGATACTCGGCGACAGACATGTCTGTCTCGCGCCGGGCTTCGTAGTTCCTGGTGAAGGCATCGAACAAGGATTCACTCGGCATAGGCTACTCCAGTCAGGGTTGCGCTACTGCTCGACTGCCGCAAAGATTGAAAACGCTGCGGCAATCTATTGAGAATCAAGATGTTTCTAAACCTAATACGACACCCGGAGCGTTTTCATGGCAATGCACAAAAATGTGCGTCCACAAATCCGTGCTGACTTGGCAAACAGCAAGTGAGGGGCCTGTTGCATCCCCACGACAACGTCTGCGCAACGCTTCGGGCCTTCCAGGATGTCGCGTCGTCGGCGGGGAAGACAAGCCCTGCTTCGCCGTCTATGGATGCAACCGGCAGCGAGACGGGCATTTTTATGAACCAGCAGTTTTTCGATAGAGGCTCCGTGGAGGTGGCTCGTGACCTGATCGGCGTCGAACTCGATGTCTGCGGCGCGGGCGGCGTGATCGTCGAGACGGAAGCCTATGAGCCGGACGACCCGGCATCCCACAGTTTTCGCGGGCCCACGCAGAGGAACGCGGTGATGTTCGGCCCGCCCGGGCATGCCTATGTCTACCGTTCCTACGGCATTCACTGGTGCCTGAATTTCGTCTGCCGGCCCGGCAGCGCCGTGCTGATCAGGGCGCTGCAGCCGGTCAGAGGCCTTGAGGAGATGGAGAAGAGGCGCCGCCTTGCCGATCCGCTACTCCTGTGTTCCGGTCCGGGCCGACTCTGCCAGGCGCTCGACATCACCATTGAGCACAACGGCCTGCCGCTGTTCGCGCCTCCGTTCGATCTCACTTTGCCGCAAACGCCGCCATTGATCGTCACCGGGCGGCGGATCGGCATCTCCCAGGCTGTCGACCTGCCATGGCGTTTCGGTCTTTCCGGCTCGCTGCATATCAGCAGGAAGTTCTCCGGCAAGGGTGGCATGGCGCTTTGAGTTAAAAGCTTATCCGTTGCGGCCGCTCGCCGATATGGGAGACAAGGCGGGTTGGCCGACATTCAAGCGGCGATTTGAGAAAAACCGTAACCACCGCGTAGTGCCGAAGCGAATGCCCTGATAGCGGGTAATATGCGCCCGGTTGAAGCAAATCAGGCATCCTTGCACCTTCCATTAACCTTCAGGCAAGGAATTAACCATACATATTAGAAACCACGGCGAAATGGGATGACTGCGGTCTCCCACCAGGCATGAAGCCGCAAAGCCGTACCGGTCCAATCCGGTATCCGCTCATGAAAATCCAGCAAAGCCGTGGTGACCGCGTTGCCCATGCCCGACGGATATTGATCCGGTTTGGCGAGCATTCCCGTTTATCAGGCGCTGGCGACAGCAGCTCGCATGCCGCCGATCCTCTCCGAGGATTGGCTTGATTAATTTGGGGACGGCTTTGGTGCAGGAAATGCCATCGGATCAGGCGCGACGTGGCCAGGCAGGCAGCCTGGGCGAGAGACTGGCATTTGCCGGCCTCGACGGCGAACTGCGCGATCTGCTGCGCCGCTGCCGCCCGCAGCTCGACCGGCATCTGAAGACCGGCCTGCGCGACCTTTTTCACCGCTTTCAATCCTTTCCGGAAGCCGCTCGCAATTTCGAAAGCGAGCAGCAGATCGAACGGCTGCACGACCTGCAGGCCTCCCATTGGGGCGTGCTGACCGATGCCCGCTTCGATGCGCTCTACGCCGAGCGGGTGAAGGTTCTCTCCGACGCCGAGAGCCGCATGGGCCTCGATCCGCGCTGGCACGTCGCCGGTCACGCCGTGATGCTCGAACACCTGATCGCCGGCGCGATCGTCGATCTCGCTCCGAAATCGCTGCTGCCGGGCGGCCGCAAGCGTGAGCAGGAGCTGCTCGACCTCGTCGGCGCGATTACCCGCCTGGTGATGGTCGATGTCGAGATTGCCGTCTCGCTCCGCTTCAACGAACAGCGCCAGAAGCACCAGCGCGCGCTCGCCGAACAGCGCGAAGCCGATCATGCGCAGGCGATCGAAACATTCACCGACGTCATCGCAGCGCTTGCCGACCGCGATCTGACCGCCTCTCTGCCGGCCGATGTGCCGGATGTCTATCGCGAACTCGCGGATCTTCTCAACCAGGCGGTTGCCGGCATGCGCTCCTCGGTCGAGACCGCCGACGGACACGGCCAGAAGGCTGGTGCGCTCACCCAATCGCTTGCCGAAGGCGCCCGCTCGTTCGCCTCCGCTTCCGAAGAACAGTCGGCCCGCCTCAGGGAGGCGGCACGCGTGCTGCTCGACGTCACCGCCAGGGTCAAGGGAAGTGCCGCCGAGACGGCTGCCGCAGAAAAAGCCGCCGCCGAGACGCGCCGTTCGGTCGAGGCAAGCGGCGAAGTCGTCGGCCGGGCGATCAACGCCATGGCGGATATCGAATCCTCGGCCGAAAAGATCGGCGAGATCATCGGCGTCATCGACGACATCGCGTTCCAGACGAACCTGCTGGCGCTGAACGCCGGCATCGAAGCGGCCCGCGCCGGCGAGACGGGCCGCGGGTTTGCGGTTGTCGCCCAGGAAGTGCGTGCGCTTGCCCAGCGCTCCGCCGATGCGGCCCGCGAGATCAAGACGCTCGTCAACGGCACCAAGTCGCAGGTGGATGCGGGTGTCGAGATGGTTCACCGCACCCAGGAGGCGATCGGCGGCATCGTCCGCCAGGTGTCCGACATCAACGACGCGATCGCCGGCATCGCCCGCGACACCGGCGAGCAGGCCGTTGGTCTCGACCGATTGACCCTCGAGATCGGTTCGGTCAGCGAACACGTCGCCTCGAATGCAAGCCTCGCGTCCCGCGCTGGCGAAGGCGCCGACGAACTCCATACCGTCATCCTGGAACTCGGACGGACGGTCCGCGAGTTCCGGATCGAACGACAGAACCGCTATGCGGATGCGCGCCGTCCGGCGGCGCCAAGACCCCAGCCGACTCTCGTCCCGATCGCGCCGATGGCCTCCGAGCGTGCGGATGACGGCGAATACATCTTTCAGAAACGACAAGGAATAAGCTGATGGCAGCAAAGAAGGCTGGACCTGCAAGTTTGAAGCTGGCCGCGGTGCTGGACCTCAACGAGGCCTCGAACCTGCATGGCAAGCTGGTCTCCATGCGCGGCAGCGATCTCAGGATCGATGCGTCGGGCGTCGAGCGCGTCGGTGTCCAGTGCGCCCAGGTTCTGCTCGCCGGCGTCAAGGCTTGGGAAGAAGACAAGAAGTCCCTCCTCGTGGAGAAGGCTTCGGATGCATTTCAGAAGACGATGCAACTCATCGGCATCAATAACCAGAATTTGGTTGCTAAGGAGATCTAGCAATGAAGAAAAAAGTACTGACCGTGGATGACTCACGGACGATCCGGAACATGCTTCTGGTGACCCTTAATAACGCAGGTTTTGAAACAATTCAGGCGGAAGACGGCGTTGAAGGCCTCGAAGTCCTCGAGGGCTGCAATCCGGACGTCATCGTCACGGATATCAACATGCCGCGCCTCGACGGCTTCGGTTTCATCGAAGGCGTTCGCCGCAACGAAAAATTTCGCGCCGTCCCGATCCTCGTCCTGACGACGGAAAGCGATGCCGAGAAGAAGAACCGGGCCCGGCAGGCCGGCGCGACGGGCTGGATCGTCAAGCCTTTCGATCCTGCCAAACTGATTGATGCGATCGAGCGTGTAACCGCCTGAGCCAGGAATTCCCCCGATGGATATGAACGAAATCAAAGAGATCTTCTTTCAGGAATGCGAAGAGCAGCTCGCTGAACTGGAGTCGGGTCTTCTCAAGCTGAACGACGGGGATCGCGACCCCGAAACGGTGAACGCCGTTTTCCGTGCCGTTCATTCCATCAAGGGGGGCGCCGGTGCCTTCGGTCTGGACGACCTGGTCTCCTTCGCCCACGTCTTCGAGACGACGCTCGATTGCGTGCGCTCCAACAAGCTGGAGCCGACGCAGGACGTCCTGAAGGTCATGCTGAAATCGGCCGACGTTCTCGCCGACCTCGTCACCGCGTCGCGTGACGGCGGCGGCGTCGATGAGTCGAGAAGCCGCAGCCTCGTCAAGGAACTCGAGGCGCTTGCCCATGGCGAGTTGCCGTCCTCCTCCGGCCATGACGCCCCGAAACCGGCCGCAAAGGCTGCTCCCGCCGCGGCTCCTGCGGCGAAAGCGGAACTTCCCAAGCCGAGCGACGACAGCGGCTTCCAGCCGATCCCCTTCTCGTTCGACGGTTTCGGCGAGGACGATGAGCCGGTAGTCGAAGGTTCGCTCTACGAGGTGATCTTCAAGCCGCGCCGCGAACTCTATTCCAAGGGCAACGAGGCGGCGCTCCTGCTGCGCGACCTGTCCCGTCTGGGAGAGATGAGCATCAATTGCGACACGGATGCTCTGCCGACCCTCGACAAGATGGACCCGGAAGCGTCCTACTTCAGCTGGAAGATATCGATCCGGACCACCCGGAGCGAAGACGACATCCGCGCCGTTTTCGAATTCGCGGAATGGGATTGCGATCTCGAAGTGAAGTTTGCCGAAGAGGCATCTTCCAACGAGGAACTGCCGATGGTCCCGGTTCCATTCGATCTCTCGATCCTCGATGACTCTTCGTCCGGCGAAGACGAAAGGACCAGCGAACGCGGTGCTTCGGAAGAAACCGTTGCCGCGGCCCTGTCCGCTGCCGAGACCGCGAGCAACGTCTCCAGGGCCGCCCGTGTCGCCGAGAAGAAGGAGTCGGCCGCCGCCAGTGCCGCCGCCCAGAACAATGCCGCAGCCGCCGCTGCTGGCGCGGGCCAGACGATCCGCGTCGATCTCGACCGCGTCGACCGCCTCATCAACCTCGTCGGCGAACTCGTCATCAACCAGGCGATGCTCTCCCAGAGCGTCGTCGAGAACGACGCGACCGGTACTTCGGCCGTCAACATGGGCCTCGAAGAGCTGCAGCAGCTCACCCGCGAGATCCAGGACTCGGTCATGGCGATCCGCGCGCAGCCGGTGAAGCCGGTCTTCCAGCGCATGTCGCGTATCGTTCGCGAAGTAGCCGACATGGTCGGCAAGTCGATCCGCCTGGTCACCGAAGGTGAAAACACCGAAGTCGACAAGACGGTCATCGACAAGATCGCCGAACCGCTGACCCACATGATCCGCAATGCCGTCGACCACGGCATCGAGTCGCCCGAAAAGCGCGAAGCCGCCGGCAAGGACCCGGAAGGCACGATCAAGCTGACCGCGAAACATCGTTCGGGCCGCATCCTGATCGAGCTCGCCGACGACGGCGCCGGCATCAACCGCGAGCGCGTTCGCCAGAAGGCGATCGACAACGACATCATCGCGGCCGACGCCAACTTGTCGGACGACGAGATCGACAACCTGATCTTCATGGCGGGCTTCTCCACCGCCGACAAGATCTCCGACATTTCCGGCCGCGGCGTCGGCATGGACGTGGTCAAGCGGTCGATCCAGGCGCTC
This sequence comes from Neorhizobium sp. T7_12, assembly GCF_002968535.1. Classification (NCBI taxonomy): domain Bacteria; kingdom Pseudomonadati; phylum Pseudomonadota; class Alphaproteobacteria; order Hyphomicrobiales; family Rhizobiaceae; genus Neorhizobium; species Neorhizobium sp. T7_12. Next base: position 46,046 of record NZ_PVBK01000014.1, read on the forward strand.
GGCGGCCGTATCTCGATCTCGTCGCGGCCGGGCTACGGCTCGACCTTCACCATGAGCCTGCCGCTGACGCTCGCCGTCCTGGACGGCATGGTGGTCACGGTCGCCGGCCAGACGCTGGTGGTGCCGCTCACCGCCATCGTCGAGACGCTGCAGCCCGAGGCTGCCGCCATCCATTCCTTCGGCGCCAATCAACGACTTATCTCGATCCGCAACTCGTTCTGCCCGCTGGTCGATGTGGGTCGGGTCCTCAACTACCGCGCCACCCAGGCCAATCCGGTCGAAGGTGTCGCGCTGCTGGTGGAATCGGAAGGTGGCGGACAGCGCGCACTGATGGTCGATGCCATCCAGGGCCAGCGCCAGGTCGTCATCAAGTCGCTCGAGGCGAACTACACCCACGTCCCCGGCATCGCCGCAGCTACCATTCTCGGTGATGGCCGCGTCGCACTCATCCTCGATGTCGATGCGGTGGTCGCAGCGTCGCGAGGCCAGTCCATGAAACCTGAAATGTCGTTAGCCGCCACGGGTTGAGTTCACATGTCGTATGCCGTGAAAAATCTGGTCCAGGGAAGCAAGGAGCTGATCGCTTTTCGCATCAGCGATCAGGAATTTTGCGTGAACATCATGTCTGTCCGCGAAATTCGCGGATGGACGCAGGCAACGCCGCTGCCGCATGCGCCCGCCTACGTCATGGGTGTCATCAATCTGCGCGGCGCGGTTCTGCCGATCGTCGACCTTTCAGCCCGGCTTGGCATGAAGGATGCCGAGCCGACGGCACGCCATGTGATCATCGTGGCGCAGATGAAGACCAAAGTTGTTGGTCTGCTCGTCGAAGCCGTTTCCGATATCCTTACGATTAACGACGAGAATATCCAGCCAGTACCGGAAGTCTCTTCCGATCTGGAGAGACAATACGCCCGGGGGATTCTCGCCATCGATAAGCGGATGATCTGCATGATCGAGTTGGACGCCCTCTTCCCCGACATGGAAAGCGAAGTTGCATGAAGCCCTTGGGCGCCATCGAAAGCCGACAGTCACCTGATGAAGTCCTCGCAAGCGGAGAATATCCGCTGACGCGTCGTGACCTCACCGACATCTCGGCGATGATCTACTCGGATGCCGGGATCTACCTCAACGATTCCAAGGCCTCGCTCGTCTATTCCCGCCTTTCCAAGCATATCCGGGCTTTGGGGCTGCGCGGGTTCAAGGACTATTGCGTTCTGGTGGCGTCGCCCGAAGGCGCCGCCGCCCGCCGCGAAATGCTGTCGCATCTGACAACCAACTTCACCCGTTTCTTCCGCGAGAACCATCACTTCGAGCACCTGCGCGACGAGGTTCTGCCGGGTCTGATCAACCGCGCCAAGAGCGGCGGTCGCGTGCGCATCTGGTCGGCCGCCTGTTCGGACGGGCAGGAGCCATATTCGATTGCGCTGACCGTACTGTCGCTGCTTCCCAACGCGGCTGATCTGGACTTTCGCATCTTGGCGACCGATATCGATCCGAAGATCCTGGCTGCGGCCCGCGCCGGCGTCTACGACGAGAATGCGCTTGAGACCATGACGCCCGCCATGCGCAAGCAGTGGTTCCGGGAGGTCGATGCCGGCGGACGCCGCAGGTTCCAGATCGACGAACGCGTCAAGAAGCTGATCACCTTCAACGAGCTGAACCTGATGGCGCAATGGCCCTTCAAGGGCAATTTCGATGTCATCTTCTGCCGCAACGTCGTCATCTATTTCGACGAGCCGACGCAGATGAAAATCTGGTCCCGCTTTGCCTCGCTCCTGCCTGAAGGCGGACATCTTTATATCGGCCATTCCGAGCGCGTCTCCGGCGACGCGAAAAACCTGTTCGATAATATCGGTATCACGACCTATCGTTATACCGGTAAGAGCGCAGGGAGGAAGGCATGAGCGCTCCGGCACGGGTCCTGGTCGTCGACGATTCCCCGACCATGCGTGGCCTGATTACGGCCATCCTGAATTCCGATCCGGAAGTCAACGTCGTCGGCCAGGCCGGCGATGCGCTGGAAGCGCGCGTCGCGATCAAGCAGCTCAATCCCGATGTCGTCACCCTCGATATCGAGATGCCCAATATGAACGGGCTGGAATTCCTCGAAAAGATCATGCGCCTGCGTCCGATGCCGGTCATCATGGTTTCGGCCATGACCCATCAGGGTGCCAACGCGACGCTCGCCGCTCTCGAAATCGGCGCCTTTGACTGTGTCGGCAAGCCGGCTCCCGGCGACGTTCGCCCTTTCATGGATCTTGCTGAAAAGGTGAAGGCTGCAGCCCGGTCAGGACCACGCCGGAACGGACCTGCGCCAGTCATCGCAGCCTCTCCCGCCGCGGAATATCGTGTCGGCAGGAAGGTTGTAGCTATAGGATCGTCAACCGGAGGCGTCGAAGCCCTCATCGCGGTACTGCAAAAGTTCCCGCAAAACTGCCCACCGACTGTAATTACTCAACATATGCCCTCCACGTTTACCAAAAGTTTTGCTGAACGGCTTAATCGTATCTGCGCTCCTGTGGTGCAGGAAGCCACCGATGGCGCGCGGCTGGAGATCGGCAAGATCTACCTCGCGCCTGGTGGCGAACGGCACTTGCAGGTGGTCAATCCGTCGGCGCCATGTTGCCGGCTGATCGAAAGGGAGCCGGTAAACGGTCACAGGCCCTCGGTGGACGTCCTTTTCGACTCGGTCGCCGATCTGGCGGGTCGCAATGCGGTCGGGGTTATCCTGACAGGCATGGGCCGCGACGGAGCTGCAGGTTTGCTCAGAATGCGTAGCGCGGGCGCACGCACGATCGGGCAGAACGAAAAGACGTGTGTGGTCTACGGCATGCCGAGGGTTGCCCATGAAATGGGGGCCGTCGAGCAGCAGCTGCCGCTAGGCGCCATTGGTGAAGAAGTGTTGAAGTTAACTGCCGCCCGAAAAGAAGGTACCGAATAAATGTCTATCGCTGAAAAAATCAAAGTTCTGATCGTTGATGATCAGGTCACCAGCCGCCTGCTGCTCAGCGACGCCCTGACACAGCTCGGCTTCAAACAGATCACGTCTGCCGGCGATGGCGAGCAGGGCATGAAGATCATGGCCGAGCAGCCGCACCATCTTGTCATCTCGGATTTCAACATGCCGAAAATGGACGGTATCGGTTTCCTTCAGGCCGTTCGCGCCAATCCGAACACCAAGAAGGCCGCATTCATCATCCTGACGGCGCAGGGCGACCGCGCTCTGGTTCAAAAGGCTGCATCGCTCGGCGCCAACAACGTTCTCGCCAAGCCGTTCACGATCGAAAAGATGAAGGCCGCTATCGAAGCGGTGTTTGGAGCATTGAAATGAATGACGCCGCTGCAGTCAGGCGTGTCCATATCATCCAAGGGGAATTTAAGGTCCTGAACGACCCGAATGCTGTTCTCTCGACGATCTTGGGCTCATGCGTGGCTGCTTGTCTTCGCGATCCTGTCGCCGGTATCGGCGGCATGAACCACTTCCTGCTTCCGGGATCCGGCGGCTCCATGACCTCGGGCGGCGATGCAACGCGTTATGGCGTGCATCTGATGGAGTTGCTGATCAACGGACTTTTGAAGCAGGGTGCCCGGCGAGACCGGTTGGAAGCGAAGATTTTCGGCGGCGCCAAGACGATTGCCAGCTTTTCGAATGTCGGCGAACAGAATGCCGCATTCGCGATGCAATTTCTAAAGGACGAAGGCATTCCGGTGGTCGGTTCCTCAACGGGCGGGGAACATGGGCGCAAGCTGGAGTTCTGGCCCGTGAGCGGCCGAGCTCGTCAGTATCCCCTGACCGGCGCCGAAACGCAACGGACGGTGGCTATGGAGGAGCGTCCGGTACGCACGCCGCCGAAGCCGGTCGAGAGCTCGATCGAGTTCTTTTAAAGAAGTCATTTCTCGGGGCGAAAGAAGCCATGAACGACATCGTCAAGACGCCAATCGCTCCCTTTGAGGAATCTCTTCCAGAAGTCCTGATGCGTCTGGTCTCGGAGCTTCATGACGTCGCATACCTGATCGAACGGGTCGAGCCGCAGCTTCTGGAGCTCGGCGGCGAAACGATCCTGCAGTCGCCGGACAGCTTGAAAGTCCTGCAGGGCATCGACCTGGCCGTCCAGAAGACGCGCGGCCTTGCAGAATTCGTCGACACGATCACCGGCGGCATTCCGAGCGACTGGATGGTCGATGTCTCGACCGCCCTCAATCTCGTCAAACTCGCCGACATGCAGAAGGCGCTCACCAACGGCATGCGCCACGGCCATTCCCAGCCATTGAGCAAGGCAGCCGGCGATTTCGATTTTTTCTGATCGCCAGCCCTGACATGCATGCTTCGGCCATGACGGCCCAGGCCCCCGCCAGTCTCACAATCCCATCCACAATCGCCAAAACCATGCGCCCGCGAAACGCTCGCACAAGCTTCGCTTCTTAGGGTGCGATTGAGCATAGGCTCGAATACCTAGTTGGCGATGTGGGAACAGAATGAATCTGTTGGCTCAATTATCACAAGTCTTTAAAAATCTGGCCGGTTTAGGCCAGACGCGACTTATTGCTTTAGGCGCTGTCGGCGTCGTTTCAATTGCGATCGTCATTGCTGCGGCCCTCTTCGTTAACAAGCCGGCCTACGAGACGCTCTATGTCGGTCTTGATACGGCCGACCTCAACCAGGTAAGCATCGCGCTGGCCGAGGCCAACATGTCCTTCCAGGTCGGTACGGACGGTACGAGCCTTCAGGTTCCTGCCGGCTCGACCAGCAAGGCGCGGCTTCTGCTGGCCGAGCGGGGCCTGCCGAACAGCACCAACGCCGGTTACGAACTCTTCGACAATGTCGGTTCGCTCGGGCTGACCTCCTTCATGCAGGAAGTCACCCGCGTTCGCGCCCTTGAAGGTGAGATCGGCCGGTCGATCCAGCAGATCAACGGCGTCAACGCCGCCCGCGTTCATATCGTCATGCCGGATGTCGGCAACTTCCGCAGGGGTGAGCAGAAACCGACGGCATCGGTGATGATCCGGGCCAGTTCGACGACGGGGCGCAAGGCTGCTTCGTCCATTCGCCACCTTGTCGCCTCCGCAGTTCCCGGCCTCGACGTCGACGACGTGACCATTCTGGATTCCGCTGGTCAGCTGCTCGCCTCAGGCGACGAATACGGCGGCAGCGAAATGAACAAGTCGCTGAGCATCGTCCAGAACGTTCAGCAGGAAATCGAAAACAATATCGACAAGGCGCTGGCGCCTTTCCTCGGCATGGACAATTTCCGTTCCAGCGTCACGGCGGCCCTGAACACGGACAGCCAGCAGATCAACGAGACGGTGTTCGATCCGAACTCCCGCGTCGAACGTTCGGTCCGCACCACCAAGGAAGCGTCGAAATCGCAGCAGACCCAGGACGACAACGCCACGACCGTCGAGCAGAACGTGCCGCAGGCCGCTCCGCCTCCGGGTGGTGCGAACGGTCCGAAATCGTCTGATCAGTCCGATAAAAAGGAAGAGCAGACCAACTACGAAATCAACCAGAAGACCGTCGCCACGACGCGCAACAGCTACCAGATCGAGAAGGTTTCGGTTGCCGTCGTCGTCAACAAGGGTCGTATCGCGAAAATGGTCGGCGAGCCGGCTGACCAGGCAAAGGTCGATGCCTATCTCGCAGAGATGCAGAAGATCGTGGCATCCGCAGCCGGCATCAATGCCAACCGCGGCGACATCGTCACGTTGACGGCTATGGACTTCCTGGAAAACCAGCTGCTCAGCGAAGCCTCCAGCGGACCGGGCGTGATGGACATGCTGAGCCGGAACGTCGCAGGCATCATCAACTCGCTCGCCTTCGTCCTGGTAGCTTTCCTGGTGGTCTGGCTCGGTCTTCGCCCGCTCATCCGCACCGTCAGTGGCAACAGCGTCGCCGGCGAAGCAGCGGACGGCGCAGGTCTGGAACTTCCGGACTTCTCGCCAACGACGGGCAGCCCGGCACTCATGGACGGTTTCGGCTCCGACTTCGGCTTCGACAGCTCGAACGACATGCTGGGCGGTGGCGACGACGAGGGCTTCAACCGCCGCGTCAAGGAAGGTCCCGAAAAGCGCCTGGCCCGGATGGTCGAAATCTCCGAAGAGCGCGCCGCCAAGATTCTCCGCAAGTGGGCACTCGAAAAGGCAGCCTGACGGGGTATCACGAAAATATGATCGCTATGGGCCGGACCTTGTCCGGCCCATTTCTTTTCAGCCCCGCCGCACACTTGGCGCATTTATCTATATGGCGAATCAGCATGAATATGGCGCAACTGGGGAAATCCGATGTCGAGGCGATGGTAATTCGCAACGCGTCTCCTACAATGGCCTTGATTCGTACAATCACTTCCAGAGGTCCCAAAGAGGTGGAACTGCTGAAACTCTCGGTGTCTACGACGAGGGAAGGCGGCGACCACCATTATTCTTGATGTATTTGCTAAATCCGGGATCGTTTCGGCGCTGGAGGGGTTGTATGGGAATCGCAACATGCCGCGATGCGGGCATTCATGATGAATGCGCCACGTGGCGGGGAGCAGGTACCGAATGGAGTTGTCGGGGGTAGAAAAGATGACGGAGGGGCGCTCCTATGCGGAGTCTGCCGGCTCCAGAGGACTCTCGCGTGAGCAATTGGTACGCCGTCTTTCGGTTTTGGCGGGCTCCAACAACATTCAGGCGGTCATGCGCCTGCTCGCGGATTACGTCGGCGCTTCTCATTTTCTGCTGGCCCGCTACGACCTCATCCAGGAACAGGGCCTCGATTTCATCGTTACCTCCAACTGGCCCTTTGATCTCGTACGGCGCTTGGGCTCGGAGCTAGCAAGCGGTTATGCGCGTTCCACAGAACTGGAAAAATGCCTCTCGCTGCTGACCCCCAGCTTTGCCTTGTTGCCTGACGACATCGTGCCGCCGGACGACATCAGCCGGCAGTATTGCGCGCTGACCTTTTGCGTCGGCAGGACGCGGTTCTCGCTGATGCTGCTGTTCCTCGACGGCATCATCCTGTCGCAGGAACGATTGAGGGAGGTGGGCTTGTTCGCCGCCTACGGCGCCAGTTTTGGAGAAAATGCCGACGCCAGGACGGAGCGTGATTTCGAACTGACGGAACGCGAGCTGGAATGTCTCTTCTGGATTGCGGAGGGCAAGACCAGTGACGAGATCGCCGTGATCCTCGGCATATCCCGCAATACGATCAACAACTACATTACCAGCGTGATGCGCAAGACGGCAACCAAGACTCGCTCCGAGGCGATTGCCTACGCCGTTCGCAACAACTTAGTTTAGGAAAATAATTTCAATGGGTTATTCGCGCAGCGGCACGGCAGACGGACCTGGAAGCATCCAGTATCTGCGCCTCCAGCGCGCATCGAGCCGCTCGGACATCTTTCCGAAACTCGTCGCCATGCAGAAGAACCTGAAGGCGCGGAATTTTGCGGTTTTCCGGATCGCCGGCGCTGGGTTGCCCAACAAGCGCAAGCTTGTATGCGAGCTCGAAAACTGGGGAGCCGGCGCGCTCGAGAGCAGCAACCAGCTCATCGGTGTTTATGGCGAGGCGCTGCTGGACCATATCGAGACCTCGCTTCTGCCGCTGATCTGGAACGGATCGGAAAATACCAGTTTTGCCGATGCGGGCGAATTTTCGCCATTGACGCACCGCCTGGATTCCAGCGTCGTTCCTTTTTCGGGGATCGCCTTTCCCGTGCGCCTCGGTGCCCTCGGCAACGGCTACGTCGCTTTCTTCGGGACATCGATGGATTTGGTGAGCGATGTGATCATCGACCAGCATGTCAGGAGCTGCCAGGTGGTTATGGACCTCCTGGCGCTTGACGAACGCCGCAGCGTTCCCGCGGAATCCCTGAGCGAACGCGAGATTGCCTGCCTTCAGCTGGCCGGCGACGGCCGTATCAGCGAAGAAATTGCCGAGAAGCTCGGCCTCTCCGTCCACACCGTCAACGCCTATCTCGGCTCTGCCACCATCAAGCTCGATTCGGTCAACCGTATCCAGGCGATCGCCAAGGCGATCAGGCTCGGTTACATCCACTGATCCGTTCGGAGAAGAGCCCGGTTTTCCGTTTTGGGGTGGGGCAGTTCATATCTGCGAGTTGCTGGTCTTCACGAACTTGGCGTCCTGGAGGCTCTTTGCCAGGAAAGCTGTGTTGTCGTGGGGATCCTCGAAGGGGGCCTGGAACGCAATGTGGTCGATTTCGAGGGCTGCCAGCTGGTCGGCCAGCGTCAGGCGCGCATAGACCGAAACACCGCGCGGCTTGATTTCGAGGTCGAGGACGACTTCCGGCTTGCCGTTCCATTCGAGCTTGTAGTCGCCGCCGGCGCCGAAACTGACGGTCCCGGGGTGGAAATAGAGCTCGGCTGCTGAAGACACGAGATCGGCAAGGCTGCTGTGGCACTCTAGACGTAGAAGTGAGATGAGATCGCCGGCATCGAGCAGGCGAAGTTCCGAAGCCACCGGGCTGATTGCTTGTGCAACGATTTCTTCCCGTTCGGTGGAGTAGGTGCATTTCTTCATGACGCTCAGCGTGTCCGTTTTTTGAGCGACCGGGAAGCGTAGACCCGGTGCACGAGTTCTGCCACAGCCTTGTAGAAGACTGGCGGAATGACACTATCCGCCGAGACTTGCGCAAACATGGAGCGCGCCAGGGGCGGATCCTCGAAAATGGGGATATCGTTTTGCTCGGCGATTTCGCGAATCTTGAGGGCAATCAGGTCTTGGCCCTTGGCGACGACGACCGGGGCGTCGTTCTCCTCGCGCACGTAACGCAGCGCTACTGCAAAGTGAGTCGGGTTGGCGATCACGAGAGTGGCGCGCGGCACGTTGTTGATCATCCGCCGGCGGGCACGGTCTCGTGCGACCGATTTCTGGCGCTGCTTGACGATCGGGTCGCCCTGAGCCTGCTTGTATTCGTCCTTGACCTCCTGCTTGGTCATCTTGAGTTCGTTGTACCAGTGATAGCGCGTCCACAGCACGTCGACCACGGCAAGTATTCCCGCCGACAGGACGACCACGATCACCATTTGGCGGATGACTGAATCCAGTTTTACGAGGATGACCTGCGGATCAGAGAACATCGCGTCCAGCGAGGAGAGATATTCGCCGCGCAATGCGAAATACATGATCACGGCCACGATCAGGATCTTGAAGATCGACTTTCCGAACTCGACGAAACCCGGAACGCTGTAAATCCGCCCGAAACCCTTGGTGGGTGAAACGCGGGAAATCTGCGGCCGCACGCGCTCGAGGACCAGCGACGGCATGTTCTGTGCGAACGACGAGCCAAGCCCGAAAATGATGAAGAGCAGCATAACCGGAGTGAGGAACGCCGCGATCGCCCAGCCGAGATGGACGCTGAGCGAGACGACGTCCGTGGAATTTTCGAGCCGCCACTGATCCGGCTGTTCGAAAAGGTCCTTCAGCGTCTCGGCCATTTTTGCGATGTTCGAGGGCAGGAAGAAGACGAGAAAGACATAGAATGCCAGCATGGAGGCGAAAAGCGGCACCTCTCGGGAGACCGGGACGTTACCCTTGTCTGCCGCTTCCGACATTCGTTTGGCGGTCGGGTTTTCTGTTTTACTGTCTTTATCGTCGTCGGACACGGCTTTGAACCAATCGGTCTTCCGGTTGCGAGGACGTGGCTCAAACGAATCGGCCGCCGCCGCCCGCGATGTTACCGCATCGCCTGCTAGCCGCTAATCGAGTCAAGAAAAAGACTGTGGGTGGCCGGAAAATATCGGCGAAAGGTTGGTCAAACGAAAGCGGAGCGGGAAATATCCCGCTCCGCTTCCTTCGTGGTGCCTCAGTCGGCAGGTCAGGCGGCCTCGGCCGGCTTGTCGCCTTCCTTCTTTTCTTCCTTGAGCATGATCTGGCCCGAATTGGCGAGCCGGATCGCTTCCTGTGCGATCGCGCGACGGGCGATCGCCACTTCGCGCGGATTGAGGTTCATGTTCTGAACCGCGAGATCGCTTTCGATCATGCGGCGCTGGCGCGGGCTGATGGCCGCGAGAACACATTCCTTGATCTCGTTGGTCGCACCGCGCAGCGCCATCGTGAGAATGTCGCCGGCGACGTCGTTGAGCAGCATGACGCGGCTGCGCTGCGGCATGTAGAGCAGGTCTTCGAAGAGGAAGATCTTCGGGCGAACCTTGTTGACGGAGTCCTTGCTGATCGTCTCGAGGGAGTTGAGCAGGGTATCGACTTGGCTCTTATCGAGTTCGTTCATCAGCTCGGCGACCTTGTTCGAGCCATTCGAGTTGCGTTCGGCTTCGATTGCCGCGATCAGTTCCATCACCCGGTTCTCGATGATCTGCGCGGCCTTGGGGCTGACTTCCTTCATGTTGACGGCGCGGTTCATGATATCGGCGCGGCGGCTGTCGGGAAGCTGGAGAAGGACCTTGGCGCCAAAGATCGATGGCATCTGCGAAAGAATGTAGGCGACCGTCTGAGGATGTTCGCGCGACAGGAATTTGCCCACGAATGCCGGATCGGCATCCTGCAGGCGGTCCCAGATATTGGCCTGGTAGTCGTCGAACGCGGTGCGGCGGCCGAGCAGCCCGTCGACTTCTTCGGGTGTCAGGCCCGCTTCGAGAATTCCCTCGATCGCGGCGGCATTATCCATGAGACCGGTGCCCTCGGTGAACAGGTCCTCAAACTCGTTGACGAGTTCGAGGAGTTCGTCGGGGGGGATGGCGCGCAGGCTCTGGGCACAGGCAATGATATTCTGCAGCTCGGCCTGGGTGAAATACTTGAGAAGTTTGCCAGCGACGCCCTTGCCCATAGCCAAGAGCACTGCCGCGGCCTTTTCGGCCTTGGATAACGGTTTCGTCGAGAGGGCGCTGCCACCGAAATCGTCAAAGTCCATCATGGTCTTCCTTCTCTGTCCCAAACAGGGATCAGGTTCTTCTCGTGCTCAGTACTTCCGTCAGTCGCACACCGAAACGCGTGTCATCATTTTCCAGCACGGTGATCTCACCCTTGCCGATGCGGCGTCCGTTGACCACGATTTCAACCGGCTCGCCGATCTTCTTGTCGAGTGCGATCGTCGCACCCTCTTCGAGGGTCATCAGGCCCGACACCTGCATGCGGCTCGTACCGAGCACGATCTCGACGTCGATCGGGATATCCATGATCAGGTCGAGATTGGCGTTGAGCGCGCTGCCCGGTTCCTGGTAGGCGGCGCTGCTGGATGTCGAGCTGCCGAAATCGTTGCCGCCGAAGCTTTTTGCGCCGCCAAAATCCGAGGCACCACCACCGAAGCCGCTGCCGAATGTATCAGCCTGTGCTTCGAAGCCGCCGCCGAAGGACGGGGCGTCGGCAGAAAAATCGGAGGTTGCGGACGAGCCGAAATCGGCATCGAAATCAGGCGCGCCGCCATCGGCATCCGTCTTCAAGACGCCGCGCAAATCGTCGATGGCCTGATCCAGATCGGCATCATTGCCGATCGGCATCAGCGAGTCGTCGTCGGTGAGAGGTGTCTTCTTCGTAGCCATGCGGTGATTATTCCTGTTGAAACTTGCGTCAGCCTGCCTTGGCGAAAAAGCCGGCAACAGGCTGGCCGCGGGTCTAGCCTATCAGGTGTTGGAGAATCTCGTCGTCCGTGCTGATGTTATCCTTTACGCGGACTGTATACCGCTCGCCGGACCGCCCGAATTCGCACGAATACATATCCCGGCCGTTTGCACTGACCTGAACCTGGACATCGCGCTTGTCCTGGAAAGCGATCACGTCGCCGGCTGCGAGCCGCGAGATCGTACCGAGGGTCAGCTTCTGCAGGCGGATACGGGCTTCGAGGGTGACATGCGAACGGCGGACCTGGTCGTTCATGCGGTCCGTCCATTCCTGCTTGGCCTTGGAAGCCTGAGCCTTCGCCTTCGGCGCGGTGACCTTGGTCTTCAGGAAAGCACGCTGAGGGATGACGAGAGCGAATTCGGAGGTGACCGAACCGAGCTCGAACGCCATGCGGATCGAGACGCCGAATTCCGGGCGTGCCAGATCGTCCGGCTTTGGGCGGTCTTCGGCGTTGTGAGGCCGTTCAAGGGCCGCTTCGAAGCTCCCCTGGGCGTTGACGCCGGAGCGCAGCACATTGGCGATCCGCTCGAAGACCACCACGGCGAGGTCGAGTTCGATATCGGAGAGGGGACGTTCGATCGGCTGTACGATGGTCTCGAGCGCCGAGCCCAGCATCAGTTCCATGAGCGCAATCACGAAACTGTTGCCGCAGCCGAGCACGAAGTTCGGCGACCAGTTGCGCAGGGATCCGTCGGAAAGGGCAAACCCATCGCCGAGATCGGCGATGAGATCGGTCATCAAGCCGGACGTGCAGCTCACGTAGGAGACGCCGATCCGGATGCCGGTTTCGCTGTGAAAGACGTCCGGCAGGAATTCTGCATAGAGCTGCGCGAATTCGCTGCTGATCTTCTCGACGGTCTTCTTGTCGCCGAGGCCTCCGGTCAGTTTTGCCAGGAGCGCCAGGTCCATGCCCGACGCCGGTGATTGGTTTGCTTGGTTCGACGTCATCATGCCGCCTTTTCTCCACCAGGATTCATCATTTCCTGCTCGACCGAGTCGATCGAGGGCCGTTCTTTGTTGGAAATCGTCTTACGTCCGTATTCGAGCGCGACCTGCGGCACGGAGCCGTTCATGTAGGCAAGCAGGGTCTGCTTGACGATGATGTACAGGCGATGCTGCTTGGTGCGGACGATCTTGATCTGGGAGGTCAGCGGGTTGCAGACCGAATAGGACAGGAAGATGCCGAGCATGGTGCCGACGAGAGCCGCACCGATGAGGCCGCCGAGAACTTCCGGCGACTCGTTGATCTTGCTCATCGCCTTGATAACCCCAAGAACGGCGGCGACGATACCGATGGCCGGGAACGAGTCACCCATCGCGGTGATCGCGTGATAGGGCTTCATCTTGTCGGAGAACATGGTGTTGATTTCTTCATCCATCAGCGCCTCGATCTCGTGGGAGCGGGCATTGCCGATGATGATCAGGCGCACGTAGTCGCAGATGAAGGCGGTCAGTTCCTTGTTCTTCAGGACCGTCGGAGCGGTCTGGAAGATCGGCGATTCCTCCGGATTGTCGATATGCGCCTCGATTTCGTTGCGCGACTTGGTTCTGAGGTCGCGCATCAGCGAATAAAGCACGCCGAGAACGTCCAGATAGTTCCGCTCTTTCGGTACGGTGTTCTTGAAGGCCTCTCCGAGCGCCTTGCCGCTATCCTTCACGACCTTCATCGGGTTGGCCATGATGAAGCCGCCGAGACCGGCGCCGCCGATGATCAGAAGCTCATAGGGCTGGATGAGGACGTCGATGTGGCCACCCATGGCCATGAAGCCACCGAGAATACAGCCAACGGTGATGACAAAGCCGATAATAATATTCATCGCGTACCTGTGCCCGATCGTTTTCGTTTGTCTTGGGGATAAGACGTCTGGCTTGCGTGAGGCTGGCTGTGGAGACGTCAACGAAAGCAGGTCCGGAACAGCTTCGCACAAGTCTTCGAGCCTAGTTCTGCCGACGATCGGACCGGATTGCCCGCTCCGCAGCGACGTCCGCCGCTTCCGCGGACTTAGGTAGAGCTATCGTGATCACGACCTATACCAGCTACGCAATGATCAGCCGCGACATGTCGAAGTCGCTGGAACGCGTCGCCGAAAAGCCGGAAGTTGCGCGCGAGAGCGAATATTACCTCTCCAAGATCGGCAGCATCAAAACCATCGACGACTTCATGGCCGATACGCGCATCTATAATTACGCGCTGAAGGCTCACGGTCTCGAGGACATGGCTTATGCCAAGGCCTTCATCCGCAAGGTCCTGACGGAGGGCACCGACAACAAGGCAGATTTTGCCAACCAGCTCTCCGACAGTCGCTATTCGCAGCTCGCCGAATCCCTGAATTTTGCCGCCTTCGGCACCACCGCCACCTCCTTCGACAGGGCCCAGAAGGGCGTCGTCGACAAGTTCCAGCGCCAGACGCTGGAAGAGGATGCGGGCGTCGACAACATGGGCGTCCGGCTGGCGCTCTATTTTGAGCGCACCGCCCCAACGATCAAATCCGGCATGGAAGTTCTTGCCGACGATGCGCTTTCGGAAGTCATGCGCACCGCGCTTGGCATGTCGGCTGAGATGATCGGCGCCGACCTCGACCGCCAGGCCAAATACATCGAAGACACGGTCAAGATCGCGGATTTCCAGGACCCGGCCAAGGTCAACAAATTTCTCGAGCGGTTCACGGCGATGTGGGAGATCAGCAATCCCACCGAGAGCTACGATCCGCTCGCCGTCTTCAATTCCCCATCCTCGAGCGGAATTTCCACGGATCTTCTGATCTCGATCAATAACCTGAAACTCGGAGGCAAATGATATGCAGTCCGGACTTTACGTCGGCATCTCTTCCCAGATCGCGCTCGAGCGTCGCTTGAACACGATCGCCGACAATATGGCCAACATGAACACCGTCGGCTTCCGTTCCACGGAGGTCAAGTTCGACGAGGTCTTGAGCAAGACACAGAACGATATCGGTGCAAAGGTCGCGTTCGTCACCCAGGGCAACGACTATCTGTCGACCCGGACCGGCGAAATGCAGCGCACGGGCAACCCGCTCGATTTCGCGATCAAGGGCAATGCCTGGTTTGCGATCGATACGCCGGGCGGCCAGGTGCTGACCCGCGACGGCCGTTTCACGATGGATGAGCTCGGCCAGCTCCGTTCGATCCGCGGTTATGCGGTTCTCGATGCCGGTGGTGCCCCGATCCAGCTCAACCGCGACGGAGGCCCTCCGACTGTCGGCTCCGACGGCATCATCCGGCAGAACGAACAGCCGGTCGCCAGCCTCGGTCTGTTCACGGCTGACGTCACGAAGGGCTTCGTCCGCCACGACAACTCCGGCGTCATCACCGTCGATACCCCGCAGCCGGTGCTCGAGGGCATCGATAACTCCGTCGTCCAGGGTTACCTCGAAGGGGCGAACGTCAACGGCATCCGCGAAATGACCCAGCTGATCCAGGTCAATCGCGCTTTTGAAAGCATCTCGTCGCTGATGCGCGACAGCGAGACCTCGCTGGACGATGCGATCAAGACACTCGGCGGCTCCAACGCTTAAACGATAGGAAAGAGGGCCCACCATGATGGAAGCGGCTATCCTCGATGCAGTCAACGGCGGCAAGCTGGCCCAGCTTGCCGGCCTTTCGGCACGTTATTCCGACCCGGCCTTCTCGGTCGCCCACGGTGGTCATGTCAGGACCATCGCTGCGGGACATTATACCGTCGCGGGCTTGTCGAAACACGTGCGGCTTGGCGAATTCGTCGCCCATCGCAGCGCGACCGGCATCCATCTCGGCGAAGTGGTTCGCGTCGAGCCGGACATTATCTACGTCTGCCCGATCGAACCCGGCGAGCCGATCGGCATCGGCGATACGGTGATCCGCAAGGGCGCCTTCCGTGTCGCGCCCGACAATAGCTGGTGTGGACGCACGATCAATTCGCTCGGAGAGCCGATCGACGGCAAGGGTCCGGTTGGGCGCGGCCTTCATCCGCGTTCGATCGCCAATACCGCACCGCCTTCGATGACGCGCAGCCGCGTCGAAAAGGGTTTCAGGACCGGGGTCCGGGCAATCGACATCTTCTCGCCGCTCTGCCTTGGCCAGCGTCTCGGCATTTTCGCTGGCTCGGGCGTCGGCAAATCGACGCTTCTCTCGATGCTCGCCAGAGCCGACTCCTTCGACAAGGTGGTGATCGCACTGGTCGGAGAGCGCGGCCGCGAAGTGCGCGAATTCATCGAGGATACGCTCGGCGAGCACATGTCGAAATCGATCGCCGTCGTCGCGACCAGCGACGAAAGCCCGATGCTGCGCAAGATGGCCCCGCTGGTGGCGATCACCATAGCCGAGCATTTCCGCGACCAGGGCGACAACGTCCTGTTCATCGCCGATAGCGTCACCCGTTTTGCCCACGCCATCCGCGAAGTCGCCGTTGCGGCCGGCGAACCGCCGATCGCCCGCGGTTATCCGGCGTCTGTCTTCACCGAGCTGCCGCGCCTGCTTGAACGCGCCGGCCCGGGCGTCGAGGGTACAGGTACGATCACCGCGATCATCTCGATCCTCGTCGATGGCGACAACCACAACGACCCGATCGCCGACTCGACCCGCGGCATTCTCGACGGTCACATCGTTCTCGAGCGTTCGCTTGCCGATGAGGGCCGTTACCCGCCGATCAACCCGCTCTCCTCGATCTCGCGTCTTGCCCGCAAGGCCTGGACCGAGGATCAGGAAAAGCTGGTGTCGCGCCTGAAATCGCTGGTGCACCGCTACGAGGAGACCCGCGACCTGCGCCTGATCGGCGGTTATCGCGCCGGCAGCGATCCGGATCTCGACATGGCGATCAAGCAGGTTCCGGTCATCTATGAAGTCTTGAAGCAGACGCCGGGAGAAAAGCCGGCGCTCGACGCTTACGCGGATCTGGCCAATGCGCTGCGCGCGGCGGCAGGGCAGGGCAATCCGCAGTCGGCAATAGCCAGAAGGTGATTATTCGATGAGCGAAAAGAACAACCAGGAAGCGGCAGCTCAATCGGAAGAGGCTCGCTCGCGATTGGGCGACAAGATCCTGGTCGCAACGGGCATCACGCTCGCCGCAGCCTCCGCCTTCTTTCCCTGGTACGTCTTCCTGAATGCCGACAAGTTCGGCATCCGGACGGAAGCGCTGGGCCGCACGCGCGATCTGCCCCCGGGCGCCGCCCGTTCGGTCGTCACCGTATCGCCTCTCGCCATGACCGACAGTTCCAAGGACGATTGGCCGAAGCCTGTCGAGCCGATGGATGCGTTGACCACGGCCACCACGTCGGCCCTCGGCGAAACGCGCAAGGACGGCAATCTGCAGGAAGAGCAGCCCTTTCCGGGCCGGGGTAATTTCCGGCTGCTTCACGTCGCCAACGGCCGCGCGCTCATCGAGGACGGCTCCGGCATGTACATGGTCCGGGTCGGCTCGGTTCTGCCCGACAACAGCAAGCTCGCCACGCTCGAACAACGTGGCGGCAAGTGGGTGATCATTACTTCCAGCGGAGAAGTTTATCAGGACACGGGCGGGAGTGCTCGCCCGTAAGTCCGACGCAAGGTTACTGGCATAGTTTCCGGACAGAAGATGGAGACAAGCCTATGCAACCGATTCAATTGTTCGAAATGGCATCCCGTCAGGCCGATTGGCTTTCGGTGCGCCAGGAAGTCGTTGCGGGCAACATCGCGAATGCCAACACGCCGAAGTTCAAGGCGAAGGACATCACGCCTTTCGATTCGGTGCTGGACCGCACGCATGTTCCGATGGCCCGCACCAATCCGGGTCATTTCGCCAGCAACGACCTCAGCGATGAGATCGACATCAAGGCATCGGAACTGAACGAGGAAATCGGCGTCCAGGAATCCGGAAATACCGTCTCGCTTGCCGATGAGCTGACGAAGACGGGTGAAATCAAACGCCAATACGAATTGAGCACAGGACTAGTGAAATCGTTTCACAGCATGATGCTGACGTTAGTTAAGAGGTAAGCAAATGGATCCGCTTTCAGCCTCCCTGAAGATCGCTGGATCGGGAATGGAGGCGCAGTCGACACGTCTGCGCATCGTTTCCGAAAACATCGCCAACGCCCGCTCCACCGGCGACACGCCCGGTGCCGACCCTTACCGCCGCAAGACAATCACCTTCGGCTCGGAGTTGGACAAGGCAAGCGGCGTGGACGTGGTCGAGATCAAGAAGCTCGGCAACGACAGCTCCAAGTTCATCGAGGAATATGATCCGGACCACCCGGCCGCCGATGCCAAGGGCATGGTCAAGATGCCCAACGTCAACATGCTGATCGAGATGGGCGACATGCGCGAAGCCAATCGTTCCTATGACGCAAACATCCAGACCATCAAGCAGACGCGCGAACTGATCGCAGCGACGATTGACCTTCTGAAGGCCGGACAATGATCGACAAGATTCAAAACCTTAGCTCCCTCTCGCTGACCAACGGCCTCGACGAGGTCGGTTCCGCAAGCAGCTCCACGCTCGCCGGCGGCATCGCGACGACGCCGGGCCAGAACACCGGCATGGATTTCGGCAGCATCATGGCCAACATGGCGACGGACACGATGAACAGCCTGAAGGGCGCGGAATCGATGTCCTTCAAGGCCATCCAGGGCAAGGCCAATACCCGTGAAGTCGTAGATGCGGTTCTTGAAGCGCAGCAGTCGCTCCAGACCGCCATGGCGCTGCGCGACAAGATCGTCTCCGCCTATCTCGAAGTCACGAAAATGCAGATCTAGAGTTTGAGGACGAAGACATGAGAGCGCTTTCCGTCGCAGCAACGGGCATGGATGCCCAGCAGACCAATCTCGAAGTCATCGCGAACAATATCGCGAACATCAACACAACCGGTTACAAGCGCGCCCGCGCTGAGTTTTCCGATCTTCTCTATCAAAGCGAGCGCGCCCAGGGCGTGCCGAACCGCGCCAACCAGGCGATCGTGCCGGAAGGCGCGAACATCGGTCTCGGCGTGCAGACCTCGGCTGTCCGCAACATCCACACCCAGGGTGAGCTGACCCACACCGAGAACGATCTCGACGTGGCGATCGTCGGCCGCGGCTGGTATCAGATCCAGACCCCGGACGGCCAGACGCTCTACAGCCGCGCCGGCGCCTTCAACAAGAATGCCGACGGCCAGCTGGTCACGATCGACGGTTATGCGGTCGTGCCGAACATCACTTTCCCGGCAGACGTCAGCGAAACCAAGATCACCCGTACGGGTCAGGTCATGGTCCGCATCGGCAATTCTCCGGATTTCACCGAGATCGGCCAGCTCACCACCGCCAATTTCGTCAACGAGGCCGGCCTGCAGCCGCTCGGCGACAACCTGTTTGCGCAGACCGCCGCATCCGGCGAACCGATCGTGGCAGCCCCCGAGGATCCTGGCTTCGGTTATCTGAAGCAGGGTTATCTGGAGAGTTCGAACGTCGACGCCGTCCGGGAGATCACCGACCTGATCTCCGCGCAGCGCGCCTACGAAATGAACTCCAAGGTCATCACCACCGCCGATGAGATGGCTACGATCGTCAGCAAGAACCTGAAATAATAACCAGGAGACGGGCAGACATGAAGTTTCGCCGGAAAAATGCGATTGGCGCCAGGCTTGGCTTGCGGCTCCTGACAGCTCTTCTTGCCGCAACCGGCTCGCCGGTCCTCGCCGGTATGGGGACGGCCGTTGTGCCGGTCCAGACCATTTATCCCGGCGAAGAGATCACCGAGGGCAGGGTCGAGGAGGTGCAGGTCACCAATCCGAATCTGGGCGGCGACTATGCCCGCAGGACCGAGGAGGTCGTGGGCATGGTGGCAAAGCGCACGCTGTTGGCTGGGCGCACCGTTCCGGTTTCGGCACTTCGCGAAGCCTTCGCGGTCACTCGCGGCAAGTCGGTCCGCCTGACCTTCACCATCGGCGCCATGACGATTTCGGCTTCCGGCGCGCCGCTTGAGAATGCGGCTGTCGGGGATGTCATTCGTGTGCGCAACATCGATTCGGGTGTCACGGTCAGCGGTACCGTCATGGCTGATGGGACGATCCAGGTGATGGCGAAATGAGAACCCGTCTCTTCCTCACGCTTGCCGTGATCGGCTCCCTCCTGGGCGGCGCGCCGGCGTCCGCCGACGGACCCTATGTCGTCACCGCCCGTATCAAGGACATCGCGTCCCTGCAGGCCGGCCGCGACAACCAGCTGATCGGCTACGGCCTGGTCGTCGGTCTTCAGGGCTCGGGCGACAGCCTGCGCTCGTCTCCCTTCACCGACCAGTCGATGAAGGCGATGCTGCAGAACCTCGGCATTTCGACCCAGGGCAGCCAGTCCAACGCCAAGAACGTCGCGGCCGTCATGGTCACGGCAAACCTGCCTCCCTTTGCCAGCCCCGGCAGCCGCATCGACGTCACGGTCAGCTCGCTCGGCGACGCGACCTCTCTGCGCGGCGGCACGCTGGTCATGACCTCGCTTTCCGGCGCCGACGGCCAGATCTACGCTGTGGCGCAGGGAGCACTGGTCGTGTCCGGCTTCTCGGCCCAGGGCCAGGCGGCCACATTGACCGAAGGCGTGACGACGGCGGCCCGCGTTCCGAACGGCGCGATCGTCGAGCGTGAATTGCCCTCGAAGTTCAAGGACTCGGTGAACCTCGTCCTGCAGCTCCGCAATCCGGACTTCTCGACCGCGGTGCGCGTCTCCGACATCGTCAACAGCTTCGCGGCCCGCCGGTACGGCGGCCCGATCGCAGAACCCCGCGACAGCCAGGAAGTGATCGTTCAAAAGCCGAAGTCCGCCGATCTGACGCGGCTGATGGCCGAGATCGAGAACCTCGTGGTCGAAACCGATACGCCGGCCAAGGTCGTCGTCAATGAACGGACCGGCACGATCGTCATCGGCGCGGATGTGAAGATTTCGCGCGTTGCCGTGAGCTACGGGACACTGACGGTGCAGGTCACGGAGACCCCGCAGGTGATTCAGCCCGAACCTTTCTCGCGTGGCGAGACGGCGGTTCAGCCCCAGACGGATATCATGGCGATGAAGGACGGCGGCCAGGTCGCGCTCCTCAACGGTCCGGATCTGCGGACCTTGGTCGCCGGTCTCAACAGCATCGGCGTCAAGCCGGACGGCATCATAGCCATCCTGCAAGGCATCAAGTCCGCCGGCGCCCTTCAAGCGGAGCTCGTCCTGCAATGACCGAGACGCTATTCACCATTTCCGTATCCAAGACGCTGGCGCGCCGCGTCCTCGCCGCTGCCGCTGTCCTGATGCTGGTTTCCCAGGTCGGAGCACAGCAGCCGGGGCCGGTCACCGAAGCGTCGACCAGCGACGAGATCCAGAAATTCTGCACCAATATCGCCGATGCCGCGCGGGACCAGCGTTACCTCCTGCAGAAGCAGGAGCTTGAGAAGCTGCAGGCCGAGGTCGACGACCGCATCAAGGCCCTCCAGGATCGTACCGCCGAATATCAGGACTGGCTGAAGCGCCGCAACGACTTCCTGGCGCGCGCGCAGGCCGGCCTGGTCGATATCTTCAAGACCATGAAACCGGATGCGGCAGCACCGCAGCTCGGAGAAATGAACATGGAGGTCGCAGCCGCGATCATCATGCAGCTTCCGGCCCGCCAGTCGGCCCTTTTCCTCGCGGAAATGGACCCGCAGAAGGCCGGCATGATCTCCACGATCATCTCAAGCGCTTCCGACCCCAATACGTCGAAAGCACGCGCTCCCAATGTTCCGAAAGTGCCCTCATGACGAAACGCATTCCCGCCATCATGGCCGTTCTGTTCCTGGCTGGTTGTTCGAGCCAGACGATCAAGGAGATCGGCAATGCGCCGGCCATGAGCCCGATCGGCAGCGGCCTGCAATATGCGCAGGCGCCGCAGATGTCGTCCTATCCGAAGCAGCCGCGGCAGATGGCCAGCGGCTATTCGCTCTGGAGCGACAATCAGGCCGCGCTTTTCAAGGATTCGCGCGCTTTGAATGTAGGCGACATCCTGACGGTCGATATCAAGATCAACGACAAGGCGTCGTTCGACAACGAGACGGAACGCAACCGCACGAATTCGACCAGCCTGACCTGGGGTGCCAACCTCAGCAACCTGTTCGGCTGGACTCCGAAGGCGGGCACGACCGGCGATCTCGGTACCGATTCGAGCACGGATTCGCAGGGCAAGGGAACGACCAAGCGTGCCGAAAGCCTGAAGCTGCTCGTGGCTGCCGTCGTGACCGGCATTCTCGAAAACGGCAATCTTCTGATCAGCGGCTCGCAGGAAGTACGCGTCAACCACGAAATCCGCATTCTGAACGTTGCCGGTATCGTCCGGCCGCAGGATGTCGATTCCACCAATATGATCTCCTATGACAAGATCGCCGAGGCCCGCATCTCCTACGGTGGCCGTGGCCGCCTGACGGAAGTCCAGCAGCCGCCGGTCGGTCAGCAGGTCGTCGATATGTTCTCGCCCTTCTGATGGACCTGGGCGAAGGTCTCTTGATGTGAAGGTTTGAAGACCATGGCGGATGAAGCACAGGCGGCCGACGCTAAGAAAAAGAAGAACGGCACCATCATGGTCATCGCGGGCGTCGCGATCCTGACCGTGATCGGCGCCGGTGGCGGCTGGGTCGTCGGCGGCATGATCGCGCCGAAAGATCCGAACGCCGCGCAGAAGCACGAGACGGCGGCAGCCGGCGGCGAACACGGCAAGGCCGGCGAGAAGGAAGAGGGGCTTCCCCATATTTCCACCGAGGCCAACGGCGTCGTTCTCCTCGAGCCGATCACCACCAATCTCGCCTATCCGTCCGAAAACTGGATCCGGCTCGAAGTCGCGCTTGCGTTCACGGGGCCGCCGGAACTGGCACTCGCGGAAAATATCCACCAGGATATTCTCGCCTACATGCGCACCGTTTCGCTGCAGCAGATCGAGGGTCCGCGCGGCTTCCAGTATCTCAAGGACGATATCAAGGAACGTGTCGATCTTCGCTCGCAGGGCAAGGTCGCCAAGGTGATGTTCCGCTCCTTCGTGATCGAGTAGTGGCGGGTTACAAAGACAATGCACGAAAAAAAGCGGCCCAAACGGCCGCTTTTTTGTTTGCTCGAGTCTCTGTCCAGTGGGGACCCTCCTTCCGGTGTTGCCGGAAGGAGGGTCTGTTCGTTCAGCGCAGGCGCTTCAGGAAGCCGTCCGGAGCGACGGTGATCAGCAGCTTGTTCTCGACCGATTTGTCGATCTCGAATTCCGGATGGGTCTTCAGATATTCGAAGACGGCCGTTTTCGGATTGTCGCCCGGTCCCCAGGGACGATCGCCGGCCAGTTCCTTCGGCAGATCCTCGACGACGGTGTCGAACACGACGCAATAGCTGCCGACGCTGGTGAGCGGGGCATAGAGCTTGAGTTCCTCGAGAACGTGCTCGTGCGTGTGGTTGCTGTCGAGGCTGATCAGGATACGCGAATAACCGGCAGCGACTTTGCGGACCTGGTCCATGATCTCGGGCGCGATGCTGGAGCCCTGGATCATTTCGATCCGCGACGCCATCGGGTGGGCCTCGATCGCCTGCTTGTTATGGGGGCGGATGTCGATGTCGATGCCGAGAACCTTGCGCTTCGGCTTGGCCGGATCGACGACCTCGCCCTTTTCCGCGGCTTCCGACAGTTCCAGCAAAGCCAGCATCGAGGCACTGAGGATAAGGGAGCCGCCATGGGCGATGCCGGTTTCGATGATCAGGTCGGGCTTTACCGTCCAGATCAGCTCCTGCATGGCGACCATATCCTGCGGATACTGGATGATCGGTCGGCCGAGCCAGAAATAGTTGTAGGAATATTGCGAGGCGATCGACGTGCGCATGAACTGCGCGGCGCTGTCGTTCAGCTCCTTGTTTCCGGGGACGGCCGCGACGCGGGCTTCAACTTCCTTGGTGAAATCACTCATTGTCGATCCCCACATAGGTGTAAGCGTTGTGAGACAGCATTCGAATTTCCTCGAGATAATTGGAGTTCATGACGTAGATGGTCGAGCCGTGGGGAAGTTTCGCCAGCGCGTGCTCCGGCGATTGCACCATCAGGCCGGTTGCCGGCAGGAATTTTCCCTGCTTGGCGGGATTGATGTCGATGACCATGTCGACCGGCTGCCCCTGACGGGATTTCAGCAGCGAGAAGGTCACCCCCTTCGACGCGCCGCCCCAGATCGCCGAACTGTCGCCGGCTGCAATTCGGTCCCCCAGCGTGCGGGTGAAGTCGGCGGGAAACGCGACGCGATCGGTTTCTTCACGCACCGGCGGCCGCAACGAGTCCAGTTCGGCCACAACATAAAGATACTGGCCGCCGAAAACTCGACCGCTTTCGATGACATTGCCAAAGATCCGATGGAAATCGGACAGGCGGAAATAATTGACGTGCTCGTAGAACACGTCGAACCAGGCGCGATGTTCCATGATCCAGTCGAAGCAGGGCACTTCGATATAGATGCGGCCCTTGCCACCGTTCGCCTTGCAGAGCTCGACGAGGAAATCATACGGGTCCTGGATATGCTCCAGCACGTGGCGAAGGATCAGTCCCTCGCCTTGGACATCGACGCCGGCCTCGAAATAATGCCGCTTCACGCGCGGGTTCGTGCCCTCGTAGGTGGGGTCGAACCCGGTAAGGTCGAAACCTTTTTCAAGCAGCATTTCGAGGAAGAGGCCCTTGCCGCAGCCGACCTCGACCAGGTTCTCACGGCCCATCGTCCGCTCGACGATGCTCGCCACCATTTCCAGATGCTGGTGAAAGTGCCTGCTGACACCCTGTTCGTTATTGTAATTGCCGTCGTAGTCCATGAGCTTCGGGTCGAACGCATCGTTGTAGATGAGGCCCGTCTTCATGTCCTGCACCAGGCGGATATCGCCCTTGGCGCAGCCTTTGGCTTCTGCTGCCGTGGGATAAACGCGGTTCTGGAAGGTCGGCAACTGCGGCTGTTCGTAAAGCAGCAGGGTATCTTTCGTCGTCATGTCATCACCTCGTTAATCCCACAACGCAGGGAGGATCCACCAGATTGTCGGGACGGACGCCGAATCGCAGGAGATCGCGGCGACCATACTCGTCGGCCAACCGCTCGGCTATCTGCCGCACCGTGACCGGAATTCCGGAGCAGATATTGGTGGCTCCCGTTTTGTCGCCAAGTCCGATATCGGCGATCTGCCTTCCTGCTTCCCGAACGTCCAGGAAGTCGCGAATCTGGTTGCCGCTGGTCAAATCCACCGGTTTGCCCGCGGCAAGCTGGGCGCGAAGGTAGGGAAACAGCCGTCGCTCGTCCTCGCCCTCGCCGAAAAGATAAAAGAGCCGGCACCAGGCAAAGCTGATCCGGTGCAGCGGCAGCCATTGCGACAGGGCCAGAAACACCGCGGCCTTGGCACCGGCATAGGGGCTGATCGGACGCAGCGGCGTGTCGGTGGCGAGCATGCCCAGCGAGAGGTCGTATTCGAAACACGTGCCCACGCCAACGAACCGTTTGACGCCGGAAAGCGCTGCGCCCTGTGCCATCCGTAACGTGCCTTCGAGGCAGACGATGTTTTCCGGCGACTGCAGATATTTGCCGGGTTCGGCATACCAGGCGACATGCGCGACCGTATCGACGCCTTCGAGCGTTTTGGCCCACCACTCCACCGGCTCGCGGAAAAGGTCCGGCGTCCGCACGATGCTCTCGACGGCGGAGAGATCGCCAAGCCGGCTTTCCGCCGATCCTTCTCGTAAAACTACCCGGACGCGCGCACCGGATTCGGTCAGCGCCCGCAACACCTGCCGGCCGACAAAACCTGTTCCCCCGGTGAGCAGGACGAGTGGTGTCATATGATCTTCAATTCCGGCACGGCGGTTACGAACCTGGTGCCCTGATCGGCAAGCGAAGCCAGCTGCTGACGGACCTCGGTCGCGATGTTCCAGGGCAGGATCATCACATAGTCCGGCCGGCGCGCGACGATCTCGTCCGGATGCAGGATGGGGATATGGCTGCCCGGCATGAACTTGTTCTGCTTGGCCGCTGCGGCATCGCAGACATAGGGCAGCAGGTCCGGCTTGACGCCGGCAAAATTCAGAAGCGTGTTGCCCTTGGCCGCGGCGCCATAGGCCGCCACCGACTTACCCTCGCGCTTTGCGTCCAGCAGGAAGGCGAGCACGTCGTTCTTGACCTTCTCGGCCTTGGCCTGGAAGTCGGCATAGGTCGCCGTCACCTGAAGGCCGCGGCGCTGTTCTTCGCCGAGCAGCGCCGTGACTGCTTCGGTCGTCTGCCGCGAATCGCCTTGATGGCAACCATAGACGCGCAGACTGCCGCCATGGGTCGGCAATTCCTCGACGTCGAAGACGCGCAGGCCCGCCGCTTCGAAGATCTTTCCGACCGTGAAAAGAGAAAGATAGGAGAAGTGCTCGTGATAGACCGTGTCGAACTGGTTGTGTTCGATGAGCCGCATCACATGCGGAAATTCGAGCGTCACCGTGCCGCCGGCCTTCAGCACCGCCTTCAGGCCGCGTGTGAAATCGTTGATATCGGGCACATGGGCATAGACATTGTTGCCGAGGATGAGATCGGCAGCCTTGCCTTCGCCGGCCAATTGTTTGCCCAGCGCCTCCCCAAAGAACTCCCGGCGAACCGGAATGCCGAGCGCCTCGGCAGCTTCGGCAGTGCTCGCCGTCGGCTCCACGCCGAGGCAGGGTATGCCGGCCTTGACGAAGTTTTTGAGAAGATAACCGTCGTTTGATGCGACCTCGATGACCATGCTGTTCCGGCCGAGACCGAGACGAGAGGTGATCATCTCGACATAACGGGCTGCATGGGCGAGCCAGCTCGTCGATGCGCTGGAGAAATACGCATATTCGGCACTGAAGAGCGATTCGGCCGAGGCATAGTCCTCGGTCTGAACCAGCCAGCATTCCTCGCAGACCTGCAGCCTCAAGGGAAAATAGACTTCCGGCCTGGAGAGGTCCTCGGCCGTCAGATACGCATTGGACGGCGGCGCGAAGCCGAGGTCCAGGAAATCGCAGCGGAGTGCGGTACCGCAGTGGCGGCAGTTCATGGCGTCAGTCCCGTGAATTGTGATGTCAGGAAGGAATGACCGCGATCCCGATCCGACATTTCGGTGATCTCCAGCGGCCAGCTTATGTCGAGAACCGGATCCTGCGCGTTCAGCGCACCTTCCGAACCGGATGCGTAGGGCATCGAATGGAAATAGAGGAGTTCGCAATCGTCGGTCAGCGCCTGGAAACCATGCGCGAACCCTTCCGGGATCAGCAGCGAGCGGCGGTTCTCGGCCGAAAGCTCCTGGGCATGCCACTTCAGGAAGGTCGGGGAACCGGATCTGAGATCCACCGCGACATCCAAGACCGCGCCGCGCAGGCAATTGACCAGTTTCATCTCCGCATGCGGCGGATGCTGAAAATGCATGCCGCGCACCGTGCCCTGGCGCGCCGTCACCGTCAGGTTGATCTGGGCGATCGGCTTTGCCCAGCCTGCCGGCGCCAGCTCGTCGTCGCAGAACATGCGCGACAGGAAGCCGCGCGAATCACCGAGGTTCTGGCGTTCGACGAGCTTCAGGCCGGTAAGCGGCAGATCGGTGACGGTGAAGCGGCTCAAGGGCGTGCCTCGTATTCGGCGATCTCGGCTTCGCAGAGGGCGCGTGCGTCGGCGTCGTCATTTTGCGCACGATACCATTTCATCGTCCGGTCGACAGCCTCCGCCAACGACCAGCGCGGTTCGATGTCGAGCATATGCCGCGCCTTGGCCGTTTCCAAGGCAAGCCAGCCCGCTTCGTGCGGTCCTTCAGTGCCGTCGCCATATTGCACTTCGCCGCGGCCGAAGGATGTGCGGGCGATCTCGATCACCTGGCGCACCGGCGCGGCCTCGTGGCTGATCGGGCCGAAATTGAAGGCATCCCCAATCGCGGGATCGCTCCACAGCCGTTCGGCAAGCACGAGATAGGCCGAGAGCGGTTCGAGCACGTGCTGCCAGGGGCGCTTTGCCTCCGGCCGCCGGACACTGAGAGTATTGCCGGACTGCCAGGCGCGGACCGCATCCGGCAGCAGACGGTCGGCCGACCAGTCGCCGCCGCCGATCACATTGCCGGCCCGGGCGCTGGCGACCGCCACGCCTTTTTCGCGCAGAAACGAATCGCGATAACTCGCAATGACGATCTCGGACGCCGCCTTGCTGGCACTGTAGGGATCATGCCCGCCGAGATGGTCTGTCTCCCGGTAAGGGAAGGCATGTTCGAGATTGCGGTAGACCTTATCGGTGGTGATCGCGACGATCACGCGCGTCGACGGAACCGAACGGACCGCCTCGAGCAGGTTGGCCGTCCCGAGCACATTGGTCGCAAAGGTGCCGAGCGGATCCTGGTAGCTCGGGCGCACCAGGGCCTGGGCACCGAGGTGCATCACGATCTCGGGCGAGGCGGAGCGCACCAGTTCGGCAAGCCTGGCGGCGTCGCGGATATCCTGGAAATGACCTTCCTTGAGGTCAGGCCGCGCGAGCGCAAAGAGGCTGGGCTGCGTTTCGGGCGGTAGGGCAATGCCGGTGACCTCGGCGCCGAGACGTCCGAGCCAAATCGAAAGCCATGCTCCCTTGAAGCCGGTATGCCCTGTCAGAACAACGCGTTTACCCGCCCAGAAACCGCGGTCCGGACGAGCCCCGCCGGTCACGGCCAGATTTTCCATGGCGCTTTTCCGGAGGCCCAGAGGTCTTCGAGAAGGTTCTTTTCACGCAGCGTGTCCATCGGCTGCCAGAAACCTTCGTGCTCGTAGGCCATCAGTTCGCCCATCGTGGCAAGGTTCGCCATCGGCGCGGATTCCCACGGAATGTTGTCGCCCTCGATGAGGTCGATGCATTTCGGCGAAAGCACGAAAAAGCCGCCGTTGATCATCCCGCCGTCGCCGCGCGGTTTTTCCACGAAGCCGGTGACCTGGTTGCCGGAACGTTCGAGCGCGCCGTAGCGACCGGGCGGATGCACCGCGGTAACCGTCGCATTCCTGCCGTGCGACCGATGGAACTTGACGAGCTCGGTGATATTCACGTCGCTCAAGCCGTCGCCATAGGTGAAGCAGAAGCTTTCCTCGTTGCGCAGATATTCGGAGACGCGTTTCAGGCGACCGCCGGTCATCGTCGCTTCGCCGGTATCGATCAGCGTGACTTTCCAAGGCTCGGCGCTGCGGCGATGAACCTGCTTTTCGTTATAGGCCATGTCGAAGGTGACGTCCGACATGTGCAGGAAGTAGTTCGCGAAATACTCCTTGATGACGTAGCCCTTGTATCCGCAGCAGATGATGAACTCGTTCACGCCATGGGCGGAGTAGAGCTTCATGATGTGCCAGAGGATCGGCCGTCCGCCGATTTCGATCATCGGCTTGGGCTTGAGATGCGTCTCCTCAGAGATGCGGGTTCCCAACCCACCGGCGAGAATTACAGCTTTCAATTCCGTCTCTCCGTAACTGACGGCCTATCCGTTGAACGACGACCGTCAGCAAACCATGCGAATGGGGCTTCTCCGGCGATCGGGCTAAACGCCTTCGTGCGCTAAAGCAAAATGGTCCTGATCAGATCGTCCTGGGCGAACACGAGGTTGGGCAGATAACCCATCTCGACGAAACGGGCCCGCTCTTCCGGCAGATGCACCAGGATCGCCGTGTTCTCGAGTTGCGCGGGTGTAGGTTCCACCGGCTCGTCGATGATCTCCAGTCGCGAAGGGAGCCTCACCCTTTGGAGCCGTTCCTTGAGGGTTACGATGTCCGGATATCCGGAGATGACGAGGTTCTCAATGCCCGCGGTCACCCCCAACTGCCAGGAAAGGGTCTGCAGCGCCGTTGCGAGCAATCCGCCTTCCTTGAAGGACATGACTTCCGGATGCTCGTCGAATCCCCCGAAGACCATCCTCGTATAGACTTCGTACGCCTTGACGTATTCGCGCATGCCGACGAGCAGTCGCATCGAGACGGCCATTCGCTGCAGCGTGAAGTTTCTGCAGAGATGCTCCTGGGTCGCGCGTTCGTCGGGCGAGGTGCCGACCTTGCCTCGTTTGGATGCGAAGTAGAGGAAGTATTCCAGGCCGCCGCGGTACTGGTCCCATCCGGTTGCCGCGATCTGAGCGCCCCCCTGGACGCGATCGCGTTCGACGTTGGATGCGATGACCTGACGATAGAAGGGCGTCCTGCGGAAGGCGATGTCGCCCTGGTCCAGGAAGTGGGCAAGCATGGGGAAGGGGTAGAAGCAGATATCCCTGGGAACCCATGAAGACCGGAAAGCGCTGGCGCGGTAGATGCCAATTTCAGGGAAGATGTGGCCCCGGAACATATAGTTGAAAACTTCGGCGAAGCTTTTCTGCGGGAAAACCTTGTCTTCGTTGACCGTGTAGAACAGTCCGCCCTCGACCTCGTTGATGCCGTCATACATCGCCCACGGCGCATGGCAGACGGTGATGTTCGGATTTTCGTCGAGGTAAGCAACGATATTGGCAACTTCCTGGGGGATCAGGCGATCGTCGTCGGCGAGGTAGAGGAGGTATTCGCCGCGCCCCAGCCGCAGGGAGCTGCTCATGTTGGGAATCATCCCCACATTCTCTGCGCCCCTGACGTAGCGGATCGGCATTCCCCGCTCGATGAATTCCTTGGCGACCGCGCCGGTATTGTCCGTCGAGGCGTTGTCGGAAATGACGATTTCATAGGGGAAATCGAAGCGGAAATCGCGATGGCACCGTTCCAGACAATCGTGCAGGTGTTTCTCACGGTTGTAGGTGGGGATGCATATGCTGAGTTTGATGGAAGACACCGAATTTCCTCGACCTGATTTGTTCGAACACGCAGCGGGTCCGCCGCAAGCAAGGGACGCTCAGCGGCAGGGTTCCGAGGCGCTTCCGATCGACGTCAGAGCCGGAATGGGACTTTTCCAGGCTCTGCACGTCCATTAGCTATTCCTGGATTGAGGCTATGCGACCAGACTTGCGCCAAGCTGAATGATGGTCGCGTTGGCAGCCCAGGCATCGTGGTTCGACCAGGGCGGTCTCCTTTCTGTGTACGAGTCCCCGCACGCGGCCCGCAGGTGTTGACCTGCATTGGTCAGGGTGACTATCGAAGATGACGCAAAGGACCTTCGTGATCGCATGATTCGGCTGATCTACCTGTTCGTCGCTCTGATGGCGGCACCCGGGCTCGCGCTCGCCCAGCAATCGCCGGCGGATCTTCTCAATCTGCCGGTCGATGGTTCTGCAGCCGCGTGGATCATCCGGACTTTCGGGCTGTTGACGGTTCTTTCCGTCGCCCCCGGCATCCTGATCATGGTCACGAGCTTTCCGCGGATCGTGATCGCCTTCTCGATCCTGCGCTCGGGCATGGGCCTGTCGACCGCGCCGTCGAACATGATACTGGTCTCGATGGCGCTGTTCATGACGTTTTATGTCATGTCGCCCACCTTCGACAGGGCGTGGAACGAGGGTGTCCAGCCGCTTCTTCAGAACCGGGTCACCGAGGCGGAGGCGGTTCAGCGGATCGCGGAGCCGTTCAGGGTGTTCATGTCAGCCAATACGCGCGACAAGGACCTGGAACTCTTCGTCGAAATTGCCCGGGAGCGAAATCAGTCCGTCGGCACGCCGCAGGCGGTCGACTACCGCGTCCTGATCCCTGCCTTCATGCTCTCGGAAATACGGCGCGGTTTCGAAATCGGCTTCCTGATCATCCTGCCGTTCCTGGTCATCGACATGATCGTCGCTGCAATCACCATGGCAATGGGGATGATGATGCTGCCGCCGACATCGATCTCGCTGCCCTTCAAGATCCTTTTCTTTGTCCTGATCGACGGCTGGAACCTGCTGGTCGGCAGTCTGGTTCGTTCTTTCAATTAAACGCAGACCTGCTGAAATGGAAACGGCGGGAAATTTCCCGCCGTTTCTTTTCGGTTCGGATATCAGCTTTTGCGGAAGCTGAACGGGCCTTCCCGCGGGGGGAGGGCCGGGACACTGAAGTGGTCGGGCTTGATCTTGGCCTTCGCCCGGTCCGCCATCATCGTGTAGGCGGTCTCGAGATGCCGGCAATAACGATCCGCATCGAAAAGCGGATGCGTGAAGCGGTTTGCCTCCAGCCGTTTGCGCACCTCGGCGAGCTCCTCGCGGTTGTTGTAATAATGGACCGCCCGGCGAACGAAGTCATCCCGATCATCGGCGACCATTTCCGGCAGGCCCAGTGCATTCAGCAGGCTTTCGCTGACGCGTGATGCGAAGTTCTTACCCTTGTGGGTCAGCATCGGCAGCCCGGCCCAGAGCTTTTCGGAGGTCGTGGTATGGCCGTTATACGGATAGGTGTCGAGACCGAGATCGGTCAGGCCGATACGGTTGATATAGGCCGCATAGTTGTTGACGCGATCGCCGAACATCAGGCGGCTCTCGGGGATGCCAGCTTCCGCAAAGGCCTTGATCAGGTTCTTTCGAGCACCGAACCGTTCGCGGCAGATCAGGAAGAGATAGCTTTCCGGCGTTTCCTTGAGGACGCGGACCCAGAGGTCGATGGTTGCGGGCGTGAATTTCCAGTGACTGTGGAAGCACGAGAAGATGAAGGCGTCCTGCGGCATGTCGCAGAGCGCCCGATCGATCGGCTGCGGCATCGGGCGGTGGACCGCTTCGTTCGGGAAGAACGTCTCGGGCATCCAGCAGACCTTCTCGTAGTAGTGCTGGAAGGAGCTTTCCGGCACCACCGTTTTGTCCGCGATGAGGTAGTCGATGTCGACGTTGACCACGGTGCCCGGATAGCCGAGCCAGGTCGCATGCACCGGTGCGGTCTGGCGGTTCATCACGAATACCCGGTTTTCCGCGGTATGCCCCTGCAGGTCGACCAGGATGTCGATGTTCTCGGCCTTGATCGCCTCGGCCGCCTCGTCATCCGTCATGCCCCGGATCCGGACAACTCTACCCCATTCCTCGCGGATGGCGTTGTTGTCGTTGCGCAGCCGTTCGGCAGGAGCGTTGCAGAAGAGCGTGATGTCGAAACGGCTCTTGTCGTGCGATTCCAATATGCCGCGAAGCGCCTTCATGACGGCGTGTTCCGTCCAAAGGTCGGCCGAAAGATAGCCTATGCGCAGCTTGCTGCCCCAGCGGTGCGGCATGTTGTGCCTTTTCGAAGCGGCGTTTTTGGGCTTTCTCTCGCCCATCCGGGAGCCAGCGATGGCGTTCGTCTTTTCATCGTCGCACCAGCGCAGATTGAAGAGCGACACCTCGTCGGCGATCGCTTCGAATTCGCCTCTGGCGATTTCCTCGAATTGGATAGGCTCGTATTTGCGGATGATATCGTAATCGAGGGCGTCTCTCATGGCTGAGAGATAGAAATTGCGCACGATCCGATCCTCGGGATCTTTCTCGAAGATCTCCAGGATGCACTTGTTCTCGTCGTCGCTCCGATCCTGGAGCCGGATCGAGCGTGCCGCAAGCTGGCGGTGTGTCGGCTCGTCGCTTCGCGCGAGCGTGTTGCGAAATGCTTCGGCGCCCTCCAGTTCCTGGCGCATCAGAGCGCCGGACATCAGGACCGCCATGTCCGGATCGGCAATCGCCTCTTTGAGAATGCGCGCACCGAGGCGCAGGACGTTGATGTCGTCGTTATTGGAGAAATGAAGCCGCATGGCTTCGCGCGTGTACTTGAGCTTATGCGGAGATTCCATCTCGCCGGCAATTTGGAAAGCCTGGGCGGCCTCGGTCTTCATCTTGAGCTTCAACAGAGTCGCGCCCAGGAGTGCGTAGTGCCTCGGATCCTTGTGAACATCCAGCAGCTTGTTCAGGATGCCCAATACATCGTGATATTCTTTTTTGTCGAAGTGATTTTGTGCTGCGACGTATTGCCGTTGTATCTTCAGGGGTTTCAAGGCTTCCCGCTCCAGTAAAGTTGTGCCGGCGTCCCGGCAAATCGGCTTCACCGCGCATCGTGGCAAGCCAAGCTTGCATGAAGCCGACCTCCCGGAGTCAGGGCGCTTCGTACACCGTTTGTTAATGATACTGGTCGAACGGTTTTCAGGTCGTCGTGCTGTTTAAAGAACTTAGCAAGGATTTGCTGCGAGATTTGGCTCACACGACGGGTTTGGTGTTCCTTCAGATTGAAGAGACCGAGTTGGCATGATGCCGGACCGAAGTGCCGGTAAAATATACAGTCCGGTATGTCCCCCTCCATGTATTTCGTTCAAAGGGACAATCAACTATGGCTAGCATTCTCACTAACGTGTCGGCGATGGCCGCGCTCCAGACGCTGCGCGGCATCAGCAACGACATGGAATCCACGCAGAGCCGCGTTTCTTCCGGTCTGCGCGTCGGTTCTGCTTCCGACAACGCTGCCTATTGGTCGATCGCGACCACCATGCGTTCCGACAAGGGTTCGCTCTCGACGGTTCAGGACGCTCTCGGCCTCGGCGCTGCCAAGGTCGACACTGCCTATGCCGCCATGGAATCGGCGATCGACGTCGTCACCGAAATCAAGAACAAGCTGGTTGCCGCTTCCGAACCGGGCGTCGACAAGTCCAAGGTCCAGGAAGAAATCACCCAGCTGCAGAGCCAGCTGAAGAGCATCGCTTCCTCCGCTTCGTTCTCCGGCGAAAACTGGCTCCAGGCCGAAATCGGCGGCACTCAGAACGCCACCACCGGCATCATTCAGGCCGGCACCGAGATCACCAAGCAGCTCATCGGTTCGTTCGTTCGTGACAGCGAAGGCAACGTCTCGGTCAAGTCCATCAACGTCGTCCTCGACGAACAGAACGTCCTGTTCGACTTGAGCGGCGGCCGCGGCGGTCTTCTCGACCAGAACGCCCTCAACGGTTTCCGCGCCATCGAGTTCGACGACGGCACGACGAACCAGAAGGAATACTTCGGCAAGATCAACACCTCGGCGATCTACGCAACCAACGCTGTCTGGAAGGACATCGGCGGCGGCGTCTTCATGAAGGGCGATACCAACGGCGTCTACTCTTCGGGCTCCAACGGCACCTACATGATCAAGGTTGGCGGCGCTTACATCGACGCAGTCTACACGACCAAGGGTTACGACTTCTCGGCTGGTGCGACTGCAACTGCCGGCATCAAGTACGGAGCGGACATCTCGGTTTCCGACCTCGACATCACCAAGCTCGAAGACTACCGCGACTCCAGCGGTGTCAGCTACCTCGGTCTGGGTACCAAAGCCAGCGATGAGGATCTCATGCAGGCACTGACCTCGTTCGTTGATGGCCAGCTGGAAGCGATGGGCAGTGCTGCGGCCAAGCTCGGTGCCGTATCGAAGCGCATCGACATGCAGTCGGACTTCGTCTCCAAGCTCACTGACTCGATCGACAAGGGTGTCGGCCGACTGGTGGATGCCGACATGAACGAAGAGTCGACCAAGCTCAAGGCACTGCAGACCCAGCAGCAGCTGGCGATCCAGTCGCTCTCGATTGCCAACTCCGACTCGCAGAACATCCTGTCGCTGTTCCGTTAATCGACACAGGGAAAATGGCGCGGCGGCTGACCGCGCCATCGACCTTCAAAAAGGGCCGCGTCCGAATTCGGACGCGGCCCTTTTTATTCTCTGGATCACTTCAATGTTCCTTAATCATATTGCTTCATTCTTTGGTCATCGAAACGGTGAGTTAACCAAGAAAATTAAATGGTTAACAAGCATGATGCTGACCGCTGTTCCCGGTGATGTCCGGAATGTCCCTTCCTACAATTAGCCATTCAAGGGGCAATCAATATGACTAGCATTCTCACCAACGTTGCAGCCATGTCTGCTCTGCAGACGCTGCGCGGCATCAGCAACGACATGGAATCCACGCAGAGCCGCGTTTCTTCCGGTCTGCGCGTCGGTTCTGCTTCCGACAACGCTGCCTATTGGTCGATCGCGACCACCATGCGTTCCGACAAGGGTTCGCTCTCGACGGTTCAGGACGCTCTCGGCCTCGGCGCTGCCAAGGTCGACACTGCCTATGCCGCCATGGAATCGGCGATCGACGTCGTCACCGAAATCAAGAACAAGCTGGTTGCCGCTTCCGAACCGGGCGTCGACAAGTCCAAGGTCCAGGAAGAAATCACCCAGCTGCAGAGCCAGCTGAAGAGCATCGCTTCCTCCGCTTCGTTCTCCGGCGAAAACTGGCTCCAGGCCGAAATCGGCGGCTCGCAGAGCGCCACCACCGGCATCATCTACGCCTCCAGCGAGATCACCAAGCAGCTCGTCGGTTCGTTCATCCGTGATGCCGACGGCAATGTCGCGGTCAAGACCATCAACGTCCTCCTCGACGAACAGAACGTCCTGTTCGACTTGAGCGGCGGCCACGGCGGTCTTCTCGACAGCAACGCCCTCAACGGTTTCCGCGCCATCAAGTTCGACGACGGCACGACGAACCAGAAGGAATACTTCGGCAAGATCAACACGTCGGCGTATTATGCAACCAACGCTGTCTGGAAGGACATCGGCGGCGGCGTCTTCATGAAGGGCGATACCAACGGCGTCTACTCTTCGGGCTCCAACGGCACCTACATGATCAAGATCGGCGGCGCTTACATCGACGCAGTCTACACGACCAAGGGTTACGACTTCTCGGCTGGTGCGACTGCAACGGCCGGCATCAAGTACGGGACGGACATCTCGGTTTCCGACCTCGACATCACCAAGCTCGAAGACTATCGCGACTCCAGCGGTGTCAGCTATCTCGGCCTCGGAACCAGAGCCAGCGATGAAGACCTCATGGCTGCACTGACCTCGTTCGTCGACGGTCAGCTGGAATCGATGAACAGCGCTGCCTCCAAGCTCGGCGCCGTATCGAAGCGCCTCGACATGCAGACGGACTTCATCTCCAAGCTGACGGACTCCTTCGACAAGGGTGTCGGCCGACTGGTGGATGCGGACATGAACGAAGAGTCGACCAGGCTCAAGGCCCTGCAGACCCAGCAGCAGCTGGCGATCCAGTCGCTCTCGATTGCCAACTCCGACTCGCAGAACATCCTGTCGCTGTTCCGTTAATCGACACAGGGAAAATGGCGCGGAGGCTGACCACGCCATGGACTTAAAAAAGAGCCGCGTCCGAATTCGGGCGCGGCTTTTTTAATTTCCTAATCGCTTTTCTCAATTTCCCGATCAGCTTCAATATTCATTAACCATATTGCGGTTACCTAACAGCATCGAAACGGTGAGTTAACCAAGAAAATTAAATGGTTAACAAGCATGATGCTGCCCGCTGTTCCCGGTGAAATCCGGAATGTCCCTTTTCGTAATCAGCCACTCAAGGGGCACCTAAAATGACAAGCATTCTTACCAACATTGCAGCTATGTCTGCTCTGCAGACGCTGCGCGGTATCGCAACCGATATGGAATCCACGCAGAGCCGAGTTTCGTCGGGTCTGCGCGTCGGCACTGCTTCCGACAACGCTGCCTACTGGTCGATCGCGACCACCATGCGTTCCGACAACGGCGCTCTTTCCGCAGTTCAGGACGCTCTCGGCCTCGGCGCCGCCAAGGTCGACACTGCCTATTCCGCCATGGAATCGGCGATCGACGTCGTCACCGAAATCAAGAACAAGCTGGTTGCCGCTTCCGAACCGGGCGTCGACAAGTCCAAGGTCCAGGAAGAAATCACCCAGCTGCAGAGCCAGCTGAAGAGCATCGCTTCTTCCGCTTCGTTCTCCGGCGAAAACTGGCTGCAGGCCGAAATCGGCGGCTCGCAGAGCGCCACCACCGGCATCATCTACGCCGCCAGCGAACTCACCAAGCAGCTCGTCGGTTCGTTCATCCGTGATGCCGAGGGCAATGTCACGGTCAAGTCCATCAACGTTGTTCTCGACGAAACCAACGTCCTGTTCGACTTGAGCGGCGGCCACGGCGGTCTGCTCGACAGCAACGCCCTCAACGGTTACCGCGCCATCAAGTTCGACGACGGCACGACCAACCAGAAGGAATACTTCGGCAAGATCAACACGTCGTCGTATTATGCGACCAACTCCGTCTGGAAGGACATCGGCGGCGGCGTCTTCATGCGCGGCGACACCAACGGCGTCTACTCTTCGGGCTCCAACGGCACCTACATGATCAAGGTCGGCGGCGCTTACATCGACGCGGTCTACACGACCAAGGGTTACGACTTCTCGGCTGGTGCGACTGCAACGGGCGGCATCAAGTACGCTTCGGACATCTCTGTTTCCGACCTCGACATCACCAAGCTCGAAGACTATCGCGACTCCAGCGGTGTCAGCTATCTCGGCCTCGGCACCAAAGCGACCGATGAAGATATCATGGCGGCACTGACCTCATTCGTGGACGGTCAGCTGGAAGCGATGAACAGTGGGGCGGCCAAGCTCGGCGCCGTTGCGAAGCGGCTCGAGATGCAGTCCGACTTCGTCTCCAAGCTCACCGACTCGATCGACAAGGGTGTCGGCCGACTGGTGGATGCGGACATGAACGAGGAGTCGACCAGGCTCAAGGCCCTGCAGACCCAGCAGCAGCTGGCGATCCAGTCGCTCTCGATTGCCAACTCCGACTCGCAGAACATCCTGTCGCTCTTCCGCTAGTAAGACGCGTCATTCGGCACAAAGAAGCCGCGCCCTTTTGGGGCGCGGCTTTTTTTATGTCCCGGTAGTTTTTGTTAACTTTCGTAAATTCCATTTAACCTTTGTTAACCATTTCCACCTTAACTGAGCTCATCGAAACGATGGGTTAACCAAGACGAAGAAAAGGTTAACAGGCATCAGGCCAAGCCAACGTTCACCGGTGTAATCCCGGAAATGTCCCTTCCATCTAGCCATTCAAGGGGCAAACCAAAATGACCAGCATTCTTACCAATATCGCAGCTATGGCTGCTCTCCAGACTCTCCGTAACATCGACGGCCAGATGCAGACTACTCAGGACCGGGTTTCTACCGGTCTGCGCGTCGGCACTGCTTCCGACAACGCTGCCTACTGGTCGATCGCGACCACCATGCGTTCCGACAACGGCGCTCTTTCCGCAGTTCAGGACGCCCTCGGTCTCGGCGCCGCCAAGGTTGATACCGCCTATTCCGCAATGGAAAGCGTTGTCGACGTCGTAAAGGAAATCAAGAACAAGCTCGTTACCGCCTCGGAAGCCGGCGTCGACAAGACGAAGATCCAGGCAGAAATCTCGCAGCTGCAGGACCAGTTGAAGAGCATCACTTCTTCTGCTTCGTTCTCCGGTGAAAACTGGCTGCAGGCCGAAGTCGGCGGCGCCTCCAACCCCACCACGGGCGTAATCTACGCGGTCAGCCCGGTCGTCAAACAGGTTGTGAGCTCGTTCATCCGCGATCCTGATGGCAACGTTGCCGTCAAATCGGTGGATGTCATTCTGAACGAAACGAACGTCCTGTTCGACTTGAGCGGTGGCCACGGCGGCCTGCTCGACGGCAATTCCTTCAATGGCTTCCGGGCGATCGACTTTGACGATGGCACGACCAACCACAAGGATTACTTCGGCAAGATCAACACTGCCGCGTTTTACGCAACGGACGCGCTCTGGAAGGATGTCGGCGGCGGCGTCTACATGAAGGGCGACACCAACGGCATCTATACGTCCGGCACCGGCGGAACCTACCTCATCAAGGTCGGCGGCGCCTACATCGACGCGGTTTACACCACCAAGGGATACGATTTCTCGGTCAGTGCAGCGGTAACCGCAGGCATCAAGTACGCCTCCAACATCTCCATCTCCGAACTGGACATCACCAAGCTCGATGACTATCGCAACTCGAACGGTGTCAGCTATCTCGGGATGGGAACCAAGGCCAATGACGCCGATCTCATGGCCGCTCTCAACTCGTTCGTCGATGGTCAGCTCGAAAAGCTCATCAGCGCAACGGCAAAACTCGGGTCGATCAACAAGCGCATCGACATGCAGGAAGCTTTCGTCTCCAAGCTGACCGACTCCATCGACAGCGGCATCGGCCGACTGGTGGATGCGGACATGAGCGAAGAGTCGACCAGGCTCAAGGCCCTACAAACCCAGCAGCAACTCGCGATCCAGTCGCTCTCGATCGCCAATACCAGTTCCGAGAATATTCTGTCGCTCTTCCGTCAGTAAGCGGCGCTCTAGGCTAGGAGCGGTTTCGTCCTGCTCTGCTGACGTGATAGCAAATATTCTGGAAAGAAGACCGCGTCTCGAAAGAGGCGCGGTTTTTCGCGTTTTGGGGCGTGGCTTGCGCGAAACCTGCACCGTTGTCGGATAGGCCGTTAAGACTTCATTAACTTCTTGCCAATCCTCAACCGGGTTTGATAACTGTCGATTTAACGATTTGTTAAGAACGACAGACCGCCCGCATCTGTGATGCTGAGTGGCGGTACGCATGATGCCTCTCGTCGTTTCCGGTCAAGTACTCCGGATTTCCAGACCAATTGACCGAGGCACGGCCGATGACCAGCATCTTGACCAATCCCGCCGCTATGGCTGCACTGCAGACGTTGCGCTCGATCGATCGCAACATGGAAATCACTCAGGCGCGGGTTTCCTCGGGCATGCGTGTCCAGACAGCCGCGGACAATGCCGCCTACTGGTCGATCGCAACCACGATGCGTTCCGACAATCATGCGCTCTCGACCATCCAGGATGCGCTTGGCCTCGGCGCCGCCAAGGTGGACACAGCCTACACGGCAATGGAAAGCGCGATCGACACCGTTGTCGAGATCAAATCCAAAATCGTTGCGGCTTACGGCGTCGGCTCCAATCGCGGCAAGATCCAGGAAGAAATCGCCCAGCTCCAGGAACAGCTGAAGAGCATCTCGGACTCGGCGACCTTCTCCGGCGAGAACTGGCTTCAGGACTATATCAGCGACGGCGGTACCAACGCTCAGGAAAGACCGGTCGTCAAACAGGTGGTTGCGTCGTTCACCCGCACCGCCTCCGGTGACGTCGCGGTTAAGACCGTCGATTATACGCTTGATTCCAAGACGGTCCTTTTCGATCTCAACGGCGGCAATCTCGGCATCTTGGACTCGTCCGTGAAGTTCGTCGCCGAGAGCGAAGTCGCCGTCGACATGATCACCTCCAACGGCACGATGGGTTCAACGAGCGCGTCCTACGCGGTCTCGGTTCTCGCCGA
Source organism: Neorhizobium sp. T7_12 (assembly GCF_002968535.1). Classification (NCBI taxonomy): domain Bacteria; kingdom Pseudomonadati; phylum Pseudomonadota; class Alphaproteobacteria; order Hyphomicrobiales; family Rhizobiaceae; genus Neorhizobium; species Neorhizobium sp. T7_12. The sequence goes on from NZ_PVBK01000014.1 coordinate 86,622, forward strand.
AAGCCAATTGATGGCGTTGGGCGCGGATACGAATACAATCGACACGAGCATCTATGCTGTCGGCGGCAATTTTTATCTGAAGGTCGGGGAAGGCAAGTGGGCTCAGGTGACGACGACCGATCCGGCTACGGCACCGGCGGTAACGACCCCTGCTCACGACGACGGCACGACAAAATATTATTTCGTTGTGACCGCGGCGAACAATCTCAATAACCGAAAACTTGGGATGTCGGTCACCACGGTCGACATCAACAAACTGAACGACCTCGTCGTAAAGATGAACACGATGGTCCCGGGCTCCGCGCCGAACACTGACGCGGTGCTTGATATGATGGAGCGTTTCCTCGACAAACAGCTTCTGGCGATGACGAGCGCCGCTTCGAGCCTTGGCTCAATCCAGAAGCGCATCGATCTGCAGGAAAGCTTCGTCGCTTCCCTGACCGACGTGATCGACAAGGGTGTCGGCCGACTGGTCGATGCGGACATGAACGAAGAATCGACACGATTGAAGGCGTTGCAGACTCAGCAGCAGCTCGGCATCCAGTCGCTCCAGATCGCCAACACCAACGCCGAAAACATCCTGCAGTTGTTCCGGCAGGGTTAAGACTGCGCGGCGCCGATCACTCGGCCGCTGCCCTTCATCCTCGCGCAAGTTTAACTTCCTACCGTCCCGCTAAAGTCCGGCGAAGTGTCTTGTGTCGCCGGGGACAAACGAATGGCAACCTTGTCGGGATGATACGATGATTGCAGCGGTGACGATTTGCGCTTTCGGGAGGCTCATGACGAGCCTCGAACGAAAGGCGACGGCAGGGCAGGGGGACGCTCGATGAGTGCCTCGCTCGCCCGCTACCTGAAGGATTTCAGTGAGCCGCAGGCCCCACCACTGCCCTTGCTGGCCGATGGTTTCGGCGATGGCTTCGAAGACGATCCGGCATTTCCCACTGTTGTCGAGGAGCCTGTCGATATCGAAGCCGAACGCGCCGACGCTTATGCGAAAGGCCATGACGCGGCGTCCGGGGAGCTTCAACAGCGTTTTGATGAAGAGCGGCAGGCGCTTCTGACCGCGCATGCGGAAGAGATGGCGGCGCTGCGCGAAAAATATGAAACCGAAGCGGCTGCGATGATCGCGGCCGGACTTGAGGGCATTGCCGGATTGACGGCGCAGGCGGTCAGCGATCAGACGGCAAGGATTCTGTCGCCTCTTCTCGACGAAGCGCTCGTCGCCAAGGCGATCTCCGATATGGCGGATATCATCCGCAGCGCAATACTCGAGGGCGACGTCGGGACCTTGACCGTCCGTGGCCCCCTGCATCTGTTCGAAAAACTGAAAACTGCGCTTGGAGAGCCCACCCCACTCCTGCGCCACATCGAAGCGCCTGACTTGGATATTGCGGTCGACATCGGCGAGAGCGCCCTTGTGACCCGGATGTCCGCATGGCTGGCGAGTCTGAAGAAGGTATTGGGATGAGCGAAGGCGAAAACCATCACCACGGCAAGAACGAGGTCGTCATCGTCAAGCGACATGGCGGCGCACACGACGACGGCGTCCATGGCGGCGCCTGGAAGATCGCCTATGCCGACTTCATGACCGCGATGATGGCGTTCTTCCTCGTCATGTGGCTGGTCAATGCCGCCAACGAGGAGACGAAAGCCTCGATGGCGAGTTATTTCAACCCGATCAAGCTTTCCGACGAGACTCCGGCCTCGAAGGGATTGGAAAAGCCGGTCGATGCGGCCGAGGGCCAGGAAAACGGCGAGAAGTCGAAGGTCAAGGCGGAGGGCAACGTTCAGGGCTCTGCGGCGGCGACCGGCGAGGACATGACCTCGACGTCAGGTGACGAACCCAATTACTCCGAGGCGGATTTCTTCGAAAACCCCTATTCCGTTCTTGCCGAGATCGCTCAGCAAGTGGGCCAGCAGGCGAATGTCAGCGCCAAGGGCGAGGGCGGTGCCAGCGATTCCGGCCCCGCGACCGGTGCCGACGGCGGCCAGGCCTACCGCGACCCCTTCGATCCGGACTTCTGGACCAGGCAGATGCAGATGTCGCGCGCCGAAGGACCCGAGCAGGCTGTGAAGACCACGGCGAGCGACGATCCGCTCGCCCAGATGGGGCAGGCGCCGCAATACCAGCAGGCGCCGCAATCTACGGAAGCCAACACGCAACTGCAGCAGACCCAGATGGCTGTTGCCATTCCCGTCCCCATCCCGCGTCCCGACCCGACGCAGATGGATAAACCGCAGACGGCCTCGGATGCGCAGGCGACGAAGCCTGCCAACCTCAACGGACAAAAGCCGGAAGACGGTGCGAAAGCGGAAGAGCAGGCCGAACTGAAGGCTGCGGAAGAGCTGAAGAAGGAAATCCAGCAGCAGATTTCCGGTATCGCCGGCAAGCTCGCGGAAGGTCTCGTCGTGACGCCTGCCGAAGGCGGTCTGCTGGTGTCGATCTCCGACCAGGCGGATGATCCGATGTTCAACATCGGTTCGGCTGTGCCGCGTCGCGAAATGGTGCTGGCGATGGAGAAGATCGGCCAGATCCTCAAGGATCGAAAGGGCAGCATCGTCCTGCGCGGACATACGGACGGCCGTCAGTTCAAGGGTACCGAGAACGACAACTGGCGCCTTTCCATGTCCCGTGCTCACAGCGCCTATTACATGCTGGTGCATGGCGGCCTGGCGGAAGATCGCATCAAGCAGGTTTCCGGCTTCGCCGACAGGCGTCTCCAGGTGGCGGACGATCCGCTCGCAGCCGCAAACCGGCGTATCGAAATCCTGCTCGAGGCGGACGAGGGATAGTGATGGCTGTGGGCATAAAGTCCTTGATTGCGGCCGGCCTCGTTTTAGGGGTCGCATTCGCGCCTGCGGCATCGGCTCAGGATCGTACGGACCTTGCGCCCTATGCGATGCTTCGGTCCCTGCAATTCGTGCAGGATTCCGTCGTGCTCGGCGATCATTCGGCGGCGGAAATGCAGCGCTTCATGCTGGGGACGATCGACCAGCGCCTGCGGACGGCCCCCCCGTCCATCTTCGAAGATCCGCGCAATGTCGACGCGGCGCTGATCTACGCCATGAGCGGCGGCAATCCCGCTACGCTCGAATTTCTCGCCTCGCGCGATGTCGCCGGCAATTTCGATAACCGCGTTGCCGACGGGCTGAGAAAATACCTCGGCGGCCGCGGAACTTTGATCGAAAAAAGCCTCAGCGAAATGGCCAAGGAATACCGGGACGAGAAGATCGGTCCCTACCTTTCGCTCGTCAGCGGAAACGTTTTGGTCGCCAAGGATCCGAAGGGCGCCTTGGTTTTTTATGACTGGGCACGCTTGACGGCGCCTGGCACGATCATCGAGGAAGCCGCGCTGCGTCGATCGGTGGCGATCACCGTCGATGCCAATATGGTGGCGCCGGCGCTCTCCTATTCGCGGAAATACGCGCGGCGTTTCATCCATTCGCCTTACGCCAGCCAGTTTGCGGATTTCTTCGTACAGTTGGCTGTTGGCCATTTCGGTGAGATCACCGAGGACGATATCGACGGAGCGCTGGAATTCATGGACGCCGACCGGCGCCGTGAGATTTTCCTGCGCATCGCGCGTTCGGCTGCGATCGCCGGCAAGAACGATCTCGCGCGTCTCGCCTCCGCAAAGGCCGAAGCGCTTGCCAAAACTCCGACGCCCGAGGCGCTCGCGAAGCTTTACGGCGGATTTGCCAATATCCCGACGAAGGACATCGGGCAGGCCATTCAGGCGATAACCGACGTTCCCGAGGAAACACTTTCGCCGCGTGACCGTGCTTTGCGGCAGGCCGCAAAAGTGGTGGCGGAGCAAGTCGTTAGCCGGCCTACAGTCGACAGCCTCGCACAAGATAAAGCTATCAAAGTGACCAATACAGAAGACGCGAAATCTCCAGTCGCGTTGCCCAGGAATGAGATCGCTGGGCCTGCCTCCGCCACGGAACGTCCGATGGCCGGCACCGCTGCCAAATTCGATCCGGCCTTCCAGACATTCGTCGATAGCGGTCGTTCGAAATTGAATGCTATCGACGAAATGCTGAAGGAGGAGAACGCTTCCAAATGATTACTGACATTCTTGGTGGTGGTAAGACTGGCGCAGCCGACGCGGCTTCGTCTACGAAGCAGGGCGTTGCCGGTCGCAAAGGTGCCGACGGTTCAGCCGGCGGCTTCTCCGACGCTCTTTCCGGTTTTGACCGCGATGCGGCTTCGGCTAATGCCGACGACGTGCCGGATGAGGACGCCCGCGCGTCTTCTGCGGAAGAACGCATGGCTGGCGACGTGAAACAGGGCAAACCAAAGCCGATCATCGACATCAAGCCGCAATCCCTCCGCCGCCCGGTCGAGGAGACGGAAGATCCCGCCGCTGCCCTGAAGCAGGCGTCGGTGAACGAGCCCAAAGAAAAGCAGATGACCCCCGCCGAAAGGAAGCTTCGCGAGGCCCTCGAGGCCGCGAAAGCCGTCGCGCGGAAGTCGGACGAGGTTCAGGGCAAGCGCGCCGCAAGATCCGAGAAGGACGCGGAGGGCGAGGCCGAGCGCGGCGAAGATCCCGACGTCTCTATGCTGGCCGCAGACGATGCCAAGATCACTGACATGCTGTCGCTTTTGACGAGCGGCGAGGCAACCGGCGCCATCAATGCGATGGTATCGAAGAATGCACCCGGGCAGCAGAACAAGCGAACCAAGGGTGAGGATGACGAAGGGCGCGAAGTCGATGCCCTTGACCTGAAGGATGCCAAGCACGCAGGCGCCGGCGGCGCGGAAGCGGACCCGCTATCGACGCCGGTGGACGCGGACCGAAGTGCTCCCGGCACGCGTGTCTTCCGTTTCAGCAATGCGCGTACCGACCAGCACGTCGATATGGCAGTCGGTGGCCGGGGCGAGCGCAGCACGGCGGAATTCAGATCGTCGTCGGGCGGTGCCGCCGAAAACATCACCGTGCTCGACGCACGCCGTTTCCTCGGGCTCGCGCCGAATTCGAACGGCGCCAATCTCACGGCGATGCTGTCGGGAGATGCCGATTGGGCGGGCGCCATGAGCCCGAGTTCGGCACTCTCGAATGCGGCGGCGCAGAGCAGCACCGGCACGGTGGTGAATACGCTGAAGCTACAGTTGAACCCACACGATCTCGGCGCGGTGACGGCCACGCTGCGGCTTCACGGCGAAGAACTCAATGTTCATCTGACCGTCGAGACCCGAGCGGCCTATCGCCAGCTCAGCGAAGACAGCGGCGGCATCCTGGATGCGCTGCGTGCCCAGGGCTTCGCGGTCGAGCAGGTGACCATCAGCATCGCGCCGACGGTGGATTCCGACGGTGCCAGCAGCCAGCAGGGGCAACCCGGCCAGAGCGGCCAGCAGGCCATGGCCGAGGGCGGGCGTCAGGGCCAGGCTGCCGGCCGCGGCCAGCAGCAGAATGGGGAGCGCCAGGGAGCAGATCAGGGAACGAGGAACGCAAATGACGCGGCATCGGACAATGTGGCTGGTACCGCTCCTGGTGGCGCTCGTCCTGGTCAGCTCTATCTCTGACGCCGACGCCGGATCGCTCTTCAGTTCCGGAGGTTGGGGAGCGCAGCAGGGCGCTGCTGCGCCCGCCACGCCTCCCAGCAGGGCTCCAGCTGCGCCGCGCACGCCTGTCAGAGCGCCCGCATACAACGCACCGAAGGCCAGCGCGCCTTTGAGTTCCGGGGTCTGCGAGCGGGAAATACAGGCTGCTGCGGCGAGATATGGCGTACCGGAAGGCATCCTCTATTCGGTCGGTCTCACCGAGACCGGCCGCAAGGGCAGCCTCAGCGCCTATGCCATGAATGTCGAGGGCAAAGCCTATTTTCCTCCCTCGCAGCAGGCGGCGATGACGACCTTTTACGACGCCAAACGGCAGGGCAGGAAGCTCATCGATATCGGCTGCATGCAGATCAATCACCATTTCCACGGCGAAAATTTCTCCTCGCCGGAAGAGATGTTCGATCCGAAACGCAATGTGGAATACGCCGCAAAGTTCCTCCGGAACCTGCACGACAAACACGAGACCTGGACGATGGCGGTGGCACGATACCACGCCGGACCGAACAACAATCCCGCCCAGAAGCAATATGTCTGCCGGGTGATCAGCAATCTCGTCGCCACAGGCTACGGAGAGTGGACTTCCAACGCTTCCCGGTTCTGCGCCAGTTAGACAATCACTAGTTGAATCGCCGAAATAAAGAATCGCAAAATTGCAGTGGTTTGCATTTATGGCAAAAATGGCCATGCAAGCCTTCTTTTATGAGGCGTTAATTTTTCCACCGGAAATTTGTGTCCGAATTTGGCGCACCCACTATATCTAGTGCAAATCGCGGTGCAGTTATTAATCAACTGTTAATTTGTTTGGTTAACTTCACACAGCTTGTCTCGGATTCCGCCGATTCGTACCCATAGACATATTGAAGCACCACAAGTGATTCGGAGGCGGACGAATGATCGTAGTGGTTGATGAGCGTGAGCTCGTGAAAGACGGTTACACATCTCTTTTTGGACGTGAAGGAATTCCTTCCCAGGGGTTCGATCCAAAAGAATTTGGCGAATGGGTGAGTACGGCGGCTGACTCGGATATTGCCGCGGTCGAAGCCTTCCTGATCGGCCAGGGCGAGCGTACGCTCGAACTGCCGCGGGCCATCCGGGACCGGTCCATGGCACCGGTGATCGCGGTCAGCGATCAGCCCTCCCTGGAGGCGACCCTCGCCTTCTTCGACAGCGGCGTGGACGACGTGGTGCGCAAGCCCATCCATCCCCGCGAGATCCTGGCGCGTGCCGCTGCGATCCGTCGCCGGCTGAAGGCGATCTCGAATTTCACCGACATCGGTTCGATCCGGGTATTCTCCGACGGTCGCGATCCGGAAATCGACGGCGACGTCTTCGCGTTGCCGCGCCGCGAGCGCCGCATCCTCGAATACCTAGTCTCCAATCGCGGTCGCCGCGTTTCCAAGACCCAGATCTTCAACGCCATCTACGGCATCTTCGACGAGGAAGTCGAAGAGAACGTCGTCGAAAGCCATATCAGCAAGCTGCGCAAGAAGCTGCGCAAGAAGCTCGGCTTCGATCCGGTCGATTCCAAGCGTTTCCTTGGTTATTGCATCGACTGGAGCTGATTTCTTAACAGGGCCTTGCCGCAAATTTTCGGCGGGAACCGTAAGCAGACAGCTTCACGCAAGGCCCGCCACTTACTCTCTCCATCAGACAAAAAGGAGATTTTCCTATGAGTATTTTCGGCACGATGAAAACGGCCGTCTCGGGCATGAACGCTCAGGCAAACCGTCTCGGTACCGTCGGCGATAACATCGCGAATTCGAGCACCGTCGGTTACAAGCGTTCTTCCACGGCGTTCTCCACGCTGGTTCTGCCCTCGACTCAAGGGTCGTATTCATCCGGCGGTGTCGAAACCAACGTCCGCTACAGCATCGCAGACCAGGGTGGCATTCAGTACACCACGTCGTCGACGGACCTCGCCATCCAGGGCGAAGGCTTCTTCATCGTCAGCGATCCGAACGGTACGCCTTACCTGACCCGCGCCGGTGCCTTCGTGAAGGACGCGACGGGCTTCCTCAAGAACACTGCCGGTTTCAACCTGATGGGTTATCCCTACGGCACGAACCCGCCGGCCGCCGTCGTCAACGGCTTCAACGGTCTCGAAGAAATCAACATCAACGACTTCGGCATGGTGTCCTCGCCGTCGACCGCAGGCAGCTTCCCGGCCAACCTGGACAAGGGAGCGGCTATCGTTCCCGCTGGCAGCAGGCCGAGCGACAACGTTGCCGGCAGCGTCATCACCAACAAGAGCTCGCTGACTGCTTACGATCATGCCGGCGCGAAAGTTCTCTACGACTTCTACTATACCAAGACTGCCAACAACCAGTGGGAAGTCACGGTCTACCGTCAGGATCAGTCCACGAATGGCGGCTTCCCTTACGTGGGGGTTCCAGCTGCCAATCTGGTGCAGGAGACGGCGAATCTGGCATTCGATCCGAATACCAACAAACTCCAGGCTGCCCCCTATGCTGCTGGTCCTCCGGCGACCGGTTCCGACAAGTCCATCACTTTTACCGACTTGACCGATGGCGCTACCCCTGCACAGTCGATCGAGATCGACCTCTCGGATATGACGCAGTTTGCGACCGCCTTTACCCCGGGCAAGGGCATCATCGACGGCAATGCGCCGAGCCCGATCACCGACGTCGAAATCGGCGGCGACGGCCTGGTCACGGCGGTCTATCAGGATGGCGGTCGTCGCCCGATCTACCAGGTTGCCCTCGCAACGGTCCCGAGCATCGACAATCTGCTTCCGCAGAACGGCAACGTCTACCTGCCGACCAACGACTCGGGCGTCGTCACCATCGGCTTCCCGCAGGCTGGCGCCTTCGGCCAGATCTATTCCGGCGCGCTTGAAAGCTCCAACGTCGATATCGCCAGCGAGCTGACGGAAATGATCGAATCGCAGCGTGTCTATACCGCGAACTCCAAGGTCTTCCAGACCGGTTCCGACCTGATGGACGTCCTGATCAATCTGAAGAGATAATCGGACCGACGATCGAGAGAATAAGTCTCAAGAGGTTAGTAAAAAATGTCGCTCGCATCAGCATTGTCTACGGCACAGTCGATCTTCACCAACTCCGGCACGCAGTCGGCTGTATCGGCGAAGAACATCGCTAATGCACAGAACCCCGATTACACCCGCCGATCCGCAATGGTCGTGACCGGCGGCAACGGGGCCATAATCGGCGACATTACACGATCCTTCAGCGAACCGCTGCTGCGCCAGACGATCGCAAGTTCATCGATCGCCAGCGGCCAGCGGACGGTGCTGGACGGTCTCACCGAGATCAAGAACCTGATGGGGGGGAACGACAACGAGCTCTCCCCCGCCAAGCTGATTGCCACCTTCCGCAACAGCCTCGATGCATTTGCCGGAAAGGCGAACGATACCGGCATCGGCATCGCCTTCATTTCAAGCGCCCGGGACGTCGCGGCCGGCCTTAACATCGCCTCCGACAAGCTTCAGCAGATCCGCAAGGATGCGGACGATCAGATCAAGCAGAATGTCACCGATCTGAACGCTCTGCTTGCGAAGTTCGAGACCGTCAACAACCAGGTCAAGAACGCGGTCTCCAGCGGCGCGGATCCGAACGACTCTCTCGATGAGCGCGACGGCCTCGTCAAGAAGATCTCCGAAATCGTCGGGGTCACGTCCTATACCCGCGGCGGCAACGACATGGTGCTCTACACCACGGACGGCACGACGCTGTTCGAGGCGGTGCCGCGCAAGGTAACATTCCAGTATACCGCAGCCTTCGACGCATCGACGACCGGCAACGGCGTCTATATCGACGGCGTGGCGCTCAAGGCCGGGGATTCGGGCAATACGACCGCCAAGGGCTCGCTCCAGGCGCATATGCAGATTCGCGACAAGATCGCGCCGACCTTCCAGAGCCAGCTCGACGAAATCGCCCGGGGTCTCATCACCTCGTTTGCGGAAACCGGACCGACCGGCGCACTGCTCCCGCAGACCGGCCTCTTTACATACAAGGATGGCGCAGGCGTCCAGCAGACGGCCATTCCCCCTGCCGGGACGATCGTTCCGGGCCTCGCCTCCAAGATCTTCGTCAATCCGGTAGTCGTTCCCCCGGCAGGTACGCCCGACAAGGTGCGCGACGGTGGCATCAACGGCCTGACCTACGTCGTCAACACCGGCGGCAGCAGCTACGGGGACCTCCTCGACAAGTACAACCAGAACCTGGCTAGCCCGATGGCCTTCGATACGGACACGGAAATCGCCGATGCGCCGGACGTCCTCTCTTTTGCCGCCGACTCCATGGGCTGGCTCGAGCAGCTTCGCAGCACGGCGACCGCCGCAGACGAGACGAAGACGGCCATGCTGTCGCGCAGTCTTGAGGCGTTCTCCAGCAACACGGGCGTCAGCCTCGACGAGGAACTGTCCCTGCTTCTCGATATCGAGCAGTCCTACAAGGCCGGCGCCAAGCTCATGTCGACGGTCGATGATATGATGAAGGCCCTTTTGGATATTGCGAGCTGATCATGAAGACCTCTTTCATTTCCACATTGTCGATCCAGACCACGATGCGAAACTCCATCTCGAACGTTCAGCGCGAGATGGTGAAGGCGAACCAGGAGGCCGTGAGCCAGAAGCACGCCGATCTTGGCGTCGCGCTTGGCGCCAACACCTCGCGGGCTATCGATCTTTCCCGCGACATCACCCGTACCGACTCGCTTCTGACCACGGCCGCGCTCGCAACGCAGCGTCTCGAAACTGCTGAGCTTTCGCTCAAGAGCATGAACGAGCAGGGTTTGAAGATTCAGAGTGCGATCCTGACGCTTGGAAGCTCGGCCGACGAGACGAGCCTGTCGACGGCGCGCATGGCCATGTCCGACGCGCTGGACGCGTTCACCAACTTCGCCAACACCGCCGTTCAGGGCGAATATATCTTCTCCGGCATCAATTCCGACGTGAAGCCGCTCGATGATTATTTCGCGCCGGCATCACCGGCCAAGGCCGCGGTCGCCGCCGAACTCACTCACTACCTTTCGGTGAATGCGATCCCGAGCAAGGAGCAGATGACGGGGGCCCAGATGAACGGCTTCCTGGACAACCTGGAAGCCAAGTTCAACGGCTCGGCACCACTGACAAGCCCGCCGCATCCGGCGGCGGTTGCCGGCCAGGACTTCTGGAAGACCTTCTTCTCTGATGCCAGCGACGAAAACATGAAGAGCCGCATCAGCCCGACGGAAGTGGTCGAAAGCTCGACCAATGCCAACAGCCAGGGCATGCGCAACTTCGCTTTCGCATCGATCATCTCGATGGAATACCTGCAGACCGGGATGGACAAGGATGCCCGCGCAGCCGTGGCCACGCGTACCACAGGTGTCATCAACAAGGCGATGAACAGCGAGGGCAGCATCAACCAGCAGCGGACATCGATCGGTATCTATACCGAACGCGTCTCCAAAGCTGAGGAAAGGTTGCAGGCGCAGAAAGATATCCTGAAGACAAGCCTTGGAAGCATGGAGAACGTCAACCCGGAAGAGGCGGCAACCCGTCTCAACACGATGAAGACGCTCCTCGAAACTGCATATACAGTAACGGCAAAGATACAGCAGCTGAGCCTGGCCAACTTCCTTTGATGAATAAAGGAAGGCTCGTGACGAAGGATACATGAATGTACCAATTTTCATATGCCGAGATCATGGAGGACGGCGTTGCCAACGCCAAGGATCGCGAGCGGCAGGCCCTGGATCGTTCTATCGATCTTCTGATCGCGGCTCGCGACGAGAAGAACTATACGCGCACCACGGTTGAGGCTTTGTTCTACACCCGGCGTGTCTGGATCCGCTTTGTCGAGGATCTGAAGCATCCGGATAACGAGTTGGCCAATGAACTTCGTGCGGATCTGATCTCGATCGCAATCTGGATACTGAAGGAATGCGAAAAGATCAGGAACCGTGAATCGACGAATTTCCAGGGCATTATCGATGTGACCACCATCATCAGGGATGGACTTAAATGAAAAGTACGCTTCGCATCTCTTTGAAATCCGGCGAGCGGATATTTATCAACGGCGCGGTTCTGCGCGTTGATCGCAAGGTCGCGCTGGAATTTCTCAATGACGTCACGTTCCTTCTGGAGAACCATGTTCTTCAGCCGGAAGATGCGACGACGCCGCTTCGGCAGCTCTACTTTATCGCCCAGATGATGCTCATCAACCCGGATGGCAAGGAACAGTCGACGACATTGTTCCGCAAGTCGGTGGCAATGCTGCTGACCTGCTTTACCGACGATGAGATGCTGGCGGAACTCAAGCGCATCGACGGCATGGTTGCATCTGGCCGGGCCTTCGACGCTCTGAAGGCAATCCGCGCGCTCTACCCCATCGAAGACCGTATCCTCAACAATCGGGAACTCGCGCCGGCAACCGTCGAGCGGATTCGCAAGGAGATAGCACCGTGGCGGTAGACCCGATCAACAACAACAACCCTTATGCCTCCGGCAACGGCAAGACGCCGTCGTCCGACCAATCGGCCGCAGGTCTGAACTACGACAACTTCCTGCAGCTCCTCATCGCTCAGATGAAGTATCAGGATCCGACCGATCCGATGGATGCGAGCGAGCAGATTGCCCAGCTCGCCACCTTCTCGCAGGTCGAGCAGTCCGTGAAGATGAACTCGAACCTGCAGTCGCTCATCCAGGCGAACTCGTTCTCGCAGGCAGCCGATATGATCGGCAAGTACGTCACCAGCGCCGACGACAAAACCACCGGTATCATCAAACAGGTGGAAATCTACTCCGACGGTCTGGTGGCGATCACCGAGAAGGGTGATAAGGTCCTCATACAGCCCGGCATCATTCTTTCGAATCAGCCGCCAACGACGCCTCCGGCGACCTGAGACCAGACGACGCGGCATGATGCCGAAACACTAAAGCAGACGGAGCCGGCGCAATGAATGAAGCCGATGCCCTTGATATCATGCAGGCGGCGATCTGGACGATCCTGATCGCCTCCGGTCCCGCGGTCCTTGTGGCGATGGTCGTGGGCGTCCTGATCGCATTTCTCCAGGCTCTGACGCAGATCCAGGAGATGACGCTGACTTTCGTGCCGAAAATCGTCGCCATCATGATCACGATCGGCATTACCGCGCCGTTTATCGGCGGCCAGATCAATCTTTTTGCCAATCTGGTATTTTCGCGGGTGCAATCGGGGTTCTGACCCGGTTGCCGCCCGCCCATCCTTTTTCATCTACCCACCTTCGCGCAAGCTTCGCCCTTTAGGCAGGACATGAACTGGTAGGAGTACTTCCTGCCGCCATCTCATGAAGAGACGGGAAAGTCATGGCGCAACCACCTTCACTATCCATTCCGAAAGTAGCCCCGAACGGTCGCGATCTCGGATTTGCGGGCGGCATCGTCGCCATCCTCTGCATCCTCTTCCTGCCGATCCCGGCATTCCTGATCGACCTTGGCCTGGCCTTCTCGATTGCCTTCTCGGTCCTGATCCTGATGGTGGCGCTGTGGATCCAGCGGCCGCTGGACTTCTCGTCCTTCCCGACCATCCTGCTTATCGCCACCATGGTGCGATTGTCGCTCAACATCGCGACGACGCGCGTGATCCTGTCGCATGGCCATGAGGGCCATGGCGCGGCCGGTAACGTCATCCAGGGCTTCTCCGGCCTCGTGATGTCCGGCGACTTCGTGATCGGCGTGATCGTCTTCATGATCCTCGTCACCGTGAACTTCATCGTCATCACCAAGGGCGCCACCCGTATCGCGGAAGTCGGCGCCCGCTTCACCCTCGACGCCATCCCCGGCAAGCAGATGTCGATCGACGCGGACCTTTCGGCCGGCATCATCGACGAGAAGGAAGCGCAGCGCCGCCGTTCCGAACTCGAAGAGGAAAGCTCCTTCTTCGGGGCGATGGACGGTGCGTCGAAATTCGTTCGCGGCGATGCGATCGCCGGCCTCATCATCACCGCCATCAACATCTTCGGCGGCATCATCATCGGCTATTTCCGCCACGACATGCAGATCGGCGAAGCCGCCGACGTGTTCGTCAAGCTGTCGGTCGGTGACGGTATCGTCACGCAGATCCCGGCCCTCATCGTTTCGCTCGCCGCCGGCCTCCTAGTCACCCGCGGCGGCACGGCCGGGTCCACCGACAAGGCCGTCGTCGATCAGCTGAGCGGTTATCCGCGCGCCCTTTCGATGTCGGCCGGCCTGATGGCGCTTCTGGCGATCATCCCCGGACTGCCCTTCCTGCCCTTCATGGCACTCGGCGGCCTGATGGGCTTCGGCGCCTGGCTTGTTCCGCGCCGTATCGAGGCGGAGAACAAGGCTCGCCGCGAAGACGAGGAACAGAAGGTCGTCCAGACCAAGGAGATGGAGAAGGACTCGGTCAAGTCGGTTCTCAAGACGTCCGAAATCGAGCTCGCTCTCGGCAAGCAGGTCTCCACCCGGCTGCTTGGCGCCCACCAGGAGCTCGCCTTCCGGGTCGGCAAGATGCGCAAGAAGTTCGCGACGCAGTACGGTTTCGTGGTGCCGGAAATCAAGGTCACCGACGACATCTCGATCCAGGAAAAGTCCTATCAGATCCGTATCCATGGCACGACGATCGCGTCGAACGCCCTGCGGGTCGGCGACGTCCTGGTGGTCACCGGATCCGGCCGCAAGCCGAGCATCCCGGGCGACGAGATCCGCGAACCCGCTTTCGGCATGCCGGCGGTATCGATCCTCGAAACCTTCGCCGAAGACTTGAAGCGCGAAGGCTTCCATCCGATCGACAACGTCTCGGTCGTGTTGACCCACTTGTCGGAAGTCATCCGCAACAACCTGCCGCAGCTTCTCTCCTACAAGGACGTGAAGATCCTGATCGAGCGTCTCGATCCAGAATACAAGAAACTCGCAGACGAGATCTGCTCGTCGCACATGTCCTATTCCGGCCTGCAGGCGGTGCTGAAGCTTCTGCTCGCCGAGCGCGTTTCGATCCGCAACCTGCATCTCATCCTGGAAGCGGTGGCCGAACTTGCTCCGCATGTGCGCAAGACGGAGCAGATCGTCGAGCACGTGCGCGTTCGCATGTCGCAGCAGCTCTGCGGCGACTTGGCCGACAACGGCGTGCTGCGCGTACTCCGTCTCGGCAACAAATGGGACATGTTGTTCCATCAGGCGCTCAAGCGCGACGGCAAGGGCGAGGTGGTGGAATTCGACATCGATCCTCGCACGCTGGAAGAATTCAGCGAACAGGCGACGAAGGTCATCCGCGAATTCATGGATCGGGGCCTGCCTTTCGTGCTCGTCACCTCGCCGGAAACCCGTTCCTACGTCCGCATGATCATCGAGCGGCTGTTCGCGACCCTGCCGGTTCTGTCCCATGTGGAACTCGCCAAGGGCCTCGAAATCAAGATACTGGGCGCCATTTCGTGATAGACTGTCCGCAAAGGACGATTCTCGCATGATTACAGACCCGCAGGGGACCATTCTCGCACTTTTCCTTGCGTTTTGCCGCATGGGTACGTGCGTGATGGTACTCCCGGGGCTGGGAAGCGGCCGCGTGCCGGTTCAGGTGCGATTGTTCGTGGCGGTCGCCCTGTCCATGGCAGTACTGCCGGTTCTGTGGGACCAGATTTATCCAAGAGCCTCCGAGCCGACTGCCACCTATCTTGGCCTGATCTTCACCGAGGCCTTGATCGGTGCGGTCTATGGATTGATAGCCCGGCTCTATACGCTCGGCATGCAATTTGCCGGCACGATTCTTACCATGTCGATCGGCTTCACGGCGCCAGGCGGCCATGACATTTTCGAAGACTCGCAGGAAAACCAGCTGACCATTCTGCTGACGCTGAGCGGCCTGCTGCTCCTGTTCTTGATGGATTTCCACCACATCGTGTTCCGCGCGCTGGTCGATTCCTATGCGGCGACGCCGGTCGGTGCGCTGATCGATCCGCAGAAGATACTGATCACGCTGACGGATACGCTGCGCGCGTCGACCATCATCATGTTGCGGCTGGCAAGTCCGTTCCTGATTTTCGGCCTGATGTTCAACGTGGCGATCGGCCTCATCAACAAGATGGCGCCGCAGATCCCGATCTTCTTCATCTCGACGCCCTTCCTGCTGATGGGAGGGCTTTTCCTTCTCTATCTGTCGATCGCCGCCTTTATCCGCCAGTACGCGGATGGTTTCGCGCCGATCTTCAGGTCCTTCTAGGAGATCGCAATGGCAGGTCCAGTCAAGCGGTCGGACAAGCTCAAGCGCCTGGTGGCGGTCCAGCGGCATCTCGAGACGATGGCCGAGCACGAGCTTGCTGCGACGACCCGGTATCGCGCCGAGGTCAATCAGTCGATGGAAGACGTCATCGATGCGATCGGCTCGATGAACCCGGTACACCGGCAGTTCTCTCAGCATTATTCGGAACGCTTCGGCCGCTTGACCACGAAGGAGCGCCAGCTTGCCGGCGTCCAGCAGATCCAGGAAATGAAGGTGCTCAAGGAGCGGACCAAGGCCGACCGCCTGGAAGAGCACATGAAGGACGCGCGTGATCACGAAGACCGCGAAGTGGCCGACGATGCGATCTATGAGCTGATCGATATCACGCTCGCCCTCGAGCAAGTCAAATAGACTGGCCAGCCTCCAGCAAGCTTCGACCTTCATAGTCTCGTCATTGCACTGATTGCCGGTTCGATCGAGGTCGGGCGGGATCATGTGCCATTTCAAACTGTTGCTGCGCTCTTGCACCTTTAGGATGCGGCTCGCGGCAGTCATGAAAGGAGCTGACGTGGCGATTTCACCTCCGAGCGATCTGGTCATGGACGTCGTCCGCGCTGCGGACCCGACTGCCGTTCAAGAAGCGCAGGCCAAGCTGAAGGCGAACAAGGCGGCCTTTGCCGCGACCAGCCTTGCCGAAGTTGGCAAGGGTTTTGGTGCAGCCATGAAATTCATCGACACGCCCGGCACGACGGCGGGTCTCGGCAATCCGGAAGCACCGAAGAAGGTCGCCGAAATGCCGGAGGAATACCGCAAGTTCGAAGCATCGGTTCTTTCGACATTCGTGAACTCCATGCTCCCGAAGGAGACCGAGGAAGTTTACGGCAAGGGCTCCGCCGGTGAGTTCTGGAAGGGCATGATGGCCGAGAAGATCGCCGACGAAATGTCGAAAAAGGGCGGTGTCGGCATTGCCGAGCAGATGTATTCGCAGGCGCTCGCCCGCGCGGAGCGTCAGGCCTCGGTCAATCCGACCACCAATGAGACTGATCGCAGCCGCGCAATGAGCATGATCACCGATTTCGAGCGGCAGGTTCTCGGCGTCGATAAGAAGAGTGAGGCCTGATATGCATCAGACTGGGGCAGAAAATATGGAAGTCATTTCGAATGATTATCGCATCAAGACCGTGCTTGGCCGGTTGGAGATGATAATCGACAACGAAAATCAGCGCATCGGCCGCGATCCGGAATTCGACCTGAAAGTGTCGAACGCGCACAAAAGCCGCTGCCTCTACGAATTGACCATGCTGTTCCGCGGCACCGATCCGAAGCAGCTTGCCACCGGCCATATCGATCAGATGCACGGGCTGAAGAGCAAGCTGGCGCTCAATGCCCGCCGGGTCGAGGCACATCTTCACGCTGTTCGCGCCGTCGCCGATCTCTTGAAGAACGCTGCCCGCGACGCAGACGACGACGGTACCTACACCCAAGAACAGTTCACCTACGGCGAGGCCTGATGGTCAAGCTCCTTCTCACTGGTCTGTGGGTTTGCATCGTCACGCTTGGGGCGGTGTATTTCTCCGTGCAGATGTCCGCAGCACCTGCGCCGGTCGACGAAGAGGCCAGGCGGAAGGAGCTTCTTCAACTGGTGCGCGGGGAATCGATCACCATTCCGATGATCGCGGACGGTGCCATTACCGGTTATTTCTTGAGCCGTGTCTCCTTCATGATGGACAAGGAAAAGATCAAGAATACCAAGCTGCCGATCACCGAACTGACGACGGACCAGCTTTTCACGCTGCTGATCGGCAACCAGATGGTCGATCTCAGCAAGCCCGGCGCCTTCAACCTCGAAAAATTCCGCACCAGCATCAAGGACAACTTCAACAAGAAGCTCGGCGAGGGGCTGGTGGCGGAGGTGCTGGTCGAACAGCTCGATTATCTCTCCAAGGAAGACATTCGCAACAACGCCTCGCGCGGCAACAAGAACCCGAACCCGGGCAAGAAGATTGTCGAGGGCGTGAAGATCGAAGATCCGAAAGCTTCGCCCACGGCCGGCCACTGACGACCGCATCGCGATAGCACAACGAATATAGGCCGGCCTTCATGGTCGGCCTTTTTCGTTGCGAGGGCCTTGGAAATACGGGCATCGTTCGCATTTTACCAATCGATTTAAAGGCGATTTCAGAGCGCGCTGCTAGACCTTGGGGACGAATTGGTCTTGCCCATGGGGAGCGCATCGATGAACGCATCCGGAGACTTCCTGGCATCCGCGTCACCCCGGACCCTGTTCGGCCTGCGTGTCTGCGATCTCGGATGGAACGCAACGCTCGGCTTCGTGGAAAGCCTGATCGCGCTGCGCGGCAACCGCACCACACTCGGCTTTCTGGACGAGCGGACGGCTTTCCGTCAGATGATCGATCCCGCCTACCGCGGTCAGTTGAGCCGCAGGATGCTTCTGCCGGGTGGCGGCCGCGCCTTCGGCATCCTCGCCAAAGCGCGACATGAAAAACCGGCGCCGGTGCGTTTTTCGGCCAGCATGTTCGTCCCGGCCCTGTTGAGCTTCCTGGAAAAAGGTCATCGCATCGGCATAGCCGGCGAGGATGCCGCGCGGGTCGAAGCCCTCCGCGAGCATTTCGCCCGCCATGCCCCCTGGCATGACGTGGCGGTCGTACCCCTCGACCAGGATATGCCGCAGCGTTTCGATCTTATCCTCGTCGATGCGGCGGGTCTTGGCCAGGAGCGGCGGATCGAGCGCCGGCTGGCTTCTGTCCGTACCGGATTGGTGGTGATGACCGGTGCGGGGTTGTCCACCTTCGTTGAAGGCAAGTCGGTGCCCGCAGTGCCCCAGGCGACAGTCCCGTCCCGGCAGCCGTCTTTCGCCTGACAAGTTAACCCTTTCTTTGCCATGAAATTTTAGACTGCCTTAATCAGAGGGCTGCCCGCGGGATGCCGGCGGCCTCAGATTAGCGCGGTCTTCCCATGTATCAGTCGGTGAAAATCGAAGACGACCGAAACCCTGACCCGGCAGCAATGCTCGCCGGCACCGGTTCCGTGTTCGCCGGATTGCGATCCGCGGCCCTCAAGGTTGGCGCTCTGACGGTGATCGGCGCTCTTTTGCCGCTGCTGTTTGTCGAGACGGTTCCGCATCAGTTCAGCGCCGAGACCCGACTGAAGGTCGAAGCGGCGAGCGAAGGCACGATCAACACGGCCGCTGCCGCGCTCCGCTCCAAAACCAGCCTCGACAATGTCATCCGTGCCCTCAATCTCGGCCGCGACAGCGAGTTTTCGGTCGACCGCCCGAGCGTCATCAGGATCGTGTCCGATATCGTCTCCGGTGAGGCGATGACCGTGGCGGAGGCCGAAAACCGGCTGCGCGAGCGACTTTCTCAGGCAATCGTAACGAGTTACGACCGCCGCGCCGGCCAGCTTGCGATCTCCGTCACGGCGGGAGAGCCGGAAGAGGCGGCCCGCATCGCCAACATGCTTGGCGACACATTCCACGACGAGATCGCATTCTCCGGCACAAGGTCGTCCGGCCCGGTGGTGGAAAAGCTGCGCCAGACACTCGAGCATGCGCAGGCCGCTCTTTCCGGCTTCATCGCCGAGACCGACGCGCAGAAGCTTGCCGAACTGCGCCGGACCGAGGGCGACGGACAGCAGCTCACCGCGGAAATAAATGAGGCGACGGCGCAGCTTGGTGAACTGAAGCAGAAGGCGGCCCAGGCGTCCGCCATGAAGCTTTCGGACGTGCTCAACAAGCCACTGCCGGACAGTCTCGAATACACCGGCCTCGACTATCAGCGGCAGAGGCATGTCGAGGCAAAGCTTGCCGTCGACCAGCTTTCGAGCGATCTCGGCCCGCGTCACCCACGGCTTGCTGCGGCTCAGGCGGCGCTGGCGGATGTCAAAGACGACATCCAGGACGCGCTGAAGCAGCTCGGGACCTCGCTTCGTCAGCAGGAGACTGCCGCAGCCAAACATCTGGCTGAGCTCAAGGCGAAGCAGGCGAAGAAACCCGACGACAAGGAAATAGCCGATTCCGGAGCAAGGCTTGCGGCTCTCGAAGCTGCCGTGGACGAGGCACGGCGAAATTATCTCGAAGCGCTGCACGGCTCCGAAGCCAAGGCATCCACGGGCAAGGTTTCGGTCGTCGTTCCGGCCGGGGCGGCATCCGCGGCCGTCCTGGGTCCCTCATCCGCCGAAGTTTCGGGCATCGGTGCCCTGACAGGGTTCTCCCTCGGCACTGCTTTGGTCTTTCTGACGCGCCGCACACCGCGGCTCGCGAGCTCCGCCGACGAAATGGATCCGGCCGACGAGCCCGCGCTGATTGTCGAGCGGGACCTGTTGGCGCAGCATCTGGACGAACAGGATTTCCTCCACGACGAGTATGATCCGGCTTACGATCGGCCGACCTATGAGCCGCAGCTGTCCTGGCGCCCGCGCCATCCGGCGCCAGCCAATGACAGGCCGCTTGCCGACCACATCCGCGAAATGCTGATGGTCAATCGCCGTCCGGCCCCTGAGGCGGAGCTTCCTTCCCTGGTCGCGGCCGTCATGGCCGGCCGCCTTGCCGATGGACCGTCCTATGGTGCACCTCGTCGCCCGGTTCTATCGCCGGAGGAGGTCCGAAAGGCGGAGGAACTTCGCGAGCTTCGCCGGAACATGGCGGAGTTGCGCGAGCGGGTTCAGGTCTATTCCGACCGCCGGAACGCCTCCCGAGGATAAGAAGCCTGCGACATCGAATCCGCTTGCATTTGCCGTCTGCGACCAGCATAGGCGTTGGTGGGCAAATTCAGAACATGCCCAATGTATACATTGGCGGCGGTTTCAAGCGGGAGGTGCGCATGGCTGTGGTGATCGATGGTAAAGAGGCGGCAGCATCGGTAATCACCGCGGTGACCGAGGCTTCGAGTTCGCTCGAGAGGGAAACCGGCGTGAAACCGGGCCTTGCAGTTGTCATCGTCGGCGACGATCCGGCCAGCCACGCCTATGTCAGTTCCAAGAGCAAGATGGCCAAGCAGTGCGGTTTCAAATCGATCCAGCACAGTCTGCCCGACGACACCACTCAGGAAACGCTTGAGAAGCTGGTTGCCGAGCTCAATGCCGATCCGTCCATCCATGGCATTCTCGTCCAGCTCCCGCTGCCGAAGCACCTGAACGCCGAGCCGGTCATCCTGTCGATTTCGCCGAAGAAGGACGTCGACGGTCTGCATGTCGTCAATGCCGGCAAGATCGCGACCGGCGACCTTGAGAGCGGCTTGATCTCCTGCACCCCTGCCGGGGCCATGTTGCTGGTCAATCGTATACATGGCCGTGACCTTTCGGGTCTCAACGCTGTCGTCATCGGCCGCTCCAACCTGTTCGGCAAGCCGATGGGCCTGCTGCTCCTGGCCGCTAACGCGACCGTTACCATGGCGCATTCCAGGACGAAGGACCTCGGGTCCGTATGCCGCAACGCCGATATCCTGGTTGCCGCCGTCGGCCGCCCCCAGATGGTCAAGGCCGACTGGGTGAAGCCCGGGGCCACCGTTATCGATGTCGGCATCAACCGCGTTGCCGCCCCCGACAAGGGCGAGGGCAAGTCCCGGCTGGTTGGCGACGTGGCCTATGCGGAAGCCGCTGAAGTCGCTGGCGCCATCACCCCGGTCCCTGGCGGCGTCGGCCCGATGACCATCGCCATGCTGATGGCCAACACAGTCATCGCGGCCTATCGCACGGCCGGCAAAACCGCACCCAAATTCTAATCCTGCGATGACAGATTTTTTCATTTGTTCCACACCGGCTGCGCGGGGGTTGACTCCTCCGCGAGAGCGTTAAATCTCTCCCCATGTTTTGGAACTCCCGGCAGGGTAGAAAAAGCCGGGACAGCGGGAGGATATTTCAATGAAGGCATCATTTTGGATCGGTACGGCGCTGGCAGCGCTTCTTGCCGGTGGCGCGGTCGCCCAGGAGCTGAAGTTCGCGCCCGGCCAGGATTCTAAATTTAACTGGAAGAGCTATGAGGATTTCAAGGTTGCCCACGCCAATCTCAAAGGGCAGAACCTGACGCTTTTCGGCCCCTGGCGCGGCGAGGACGAAGTGCTGTTCAACAGCGTTCTCGCGTATTTCAATGCCGCGACCGGCATCAATGGCCGCTATTCCTCCTCGGAAAATTACGAACAGCAGATCGTCATCGACACCCAGGCCGGTTCTCCGCCGAACATCGCCATCATTCCGCAGCCCGGCCTCCTGGCCGATCTTGCCGCCAAGGGATTCCTGACCTCGCTCGGCCAGGAGAACTCCGACTGGGTCAAGACCAACTACGGCTCGGGCGGGGACTGGATCCGTTACGGCACCTACAAGGGCAAGGACGGCAAGGAGGCCTATTTCGGCTTCCCCTTCAAGGCCGATTTCAAATCCATGGTCTGGTATGTGCCCGAAAACTTCGAGGAAGCGGGTTACGAGGTTCCGAAGACCATGGAGGACCTGATCAAGCTCAGCGACCAGATCGTCGAGGATGGCGGTGTTCCATGGTGCATTGGTCTCGGCTCCGGTGGCGCGACGGGCTGGCCGGCGACGGACTGGGTCGAGGACATGATGCTGCGCACCCAGAAGCCGGATGTCTACGACAAGTGGGTGAGCAATGAAGTCAAGTTCAATGATCCGGCTGTTGTTGGCGCGATCGATGAATTCGGCAAGTTCGCCAAGAACCCCAAATATGTGAGCGGCGGCGTCGCTGCCGTTTCCTCCACCGACTTCCGCGACAGCCCGAAGGGCCTCTTCGGCATTCCGCCGAAATGCTACCTGCATCATCAGGCATCCTTCGTTCCGTCCTTCTTCCCTCCGGAGACCAAGCTCGGCACCGATGCCGACTTCTTCTACCTGCCCACCTATGCTTCGAAGCCGGACCTCGGAACACCGGTCCTCGGCGCCGGCACGATGTTTGCCATCACCAAGGATTCGCCCGCCGCCAAGGCGTTCATCGAATTCCTGAAGACGCCGATCGCCCACGAGGTCTGGATGGCGCAGTCGTCGTTCCTGACGCCGTTCAAGGGTGCCAATTCGAATGCCTATGCCAATGAGGTGCTGAAGAAGCAGGGCGAGCTTCTGACCACCGCCACGACATTCCGCTTCGATGCCTCGGACCTGATGCCCGGCAAGATCGGCGCCGGCGCGTTTTGGACCGGCATGATCGACTATGTCGGCGGCAAGGACGCCAAGACCGTGGGGACCGATATCCAGAAGGCGTGGGACGGTTTGAAATAAGCCTCCCCTATTGGGCTCTTGAATACGACCGCGCCGGACGCCGGCGCGGTCCAATAAAAAGCTACGCATAAAACCGTGAAAAGGGGAGAGCCATGATATCGCAGATCGTTTCAGCCGTCGGCGTCGTGATCGCCGGCGTTTTCGTCTGTGCCTTATATTACTGGCTCTCCGACAAGATCCTTCAAATCGTCTTTCCCGTGCCGGTCGAGAATGTCCGCACCGCCTCCGTCAATCTCAACCGCCGCGCCATGGTGCGTCCCTGGCTGTTTCTCGGCCCGGCGCTGATCCTGCTGGTCGTCTATCTCGTTTATCCGGTGGTCGCGACCTTCATCCTTTCCTTCTACGATCGATCGGGCGGCAATTTCGTCGGCCTTGCGAACTATCGCTGGGCGATCCAGGACGCGCAGTTCCGCCAGTCCATCTTCAACAACATCCTCTGGCTCGCCGTGGTGCCGGCAGCGTGTACCTTCTTCGGCCTCGTCATCGCGGTTCTGACCGACCGCATCTGGTGGGGCAACCTCGCCAAAAGCCTGATCTTCATGCCGATGGCGATCTCCTTCGTCGGCGCTTCGGTGATCTGGAAGTTCATCTACGAATATCGCGGCGGCAGCGAAACGCAGATCGGCCTCCTCAACGCTATCGTTCAGGCCATTGGCGGCTCTCCGCAGGTATGGATCTCGCTTCCGTTCTGGAACAACTTTTTCCTGATGGCGATCCTGATCTGGATCCAGACGGGCTTTGCCATGGTCATCCTGTCGGCGGCCCTGCGCGGCATCCCCGAGGAGACGATCGAGGCGGCGGTGATCGACGGCGCCAGCGGCTGGCAGATCTTCTGGAAGATCATGGTGCCGCAGATCTGGGGCACCATCGCCGTCGTCTGGACGACGATCACCATTCTCGTGCTGAAGGTCTTCGATATCGTGCTGACCATGACCAACGGCCAGTGGAACACCATGGTTCTCGCAAACCTGATGTTCGACTGGATGTTCCGCGGCGGGGGCGACAGCGGCCGAAGCGCGGTCATCGCGCTGATCATCATGGCCGCCGTCACGCCGATCATGATCTGGAACATCCGTCAGGCGAACAAGGAAATGGGAGGCCATTGAGATGAGTGCAGCCGCAAGCCTCCGCCGTATCGGCCTTCCGCGCCTTATCGTCCACGTCTCCGTGCTCGTCATCTGCATCATCTGGCTCATCCCGACGCTCGGCATCCTCGTCACCTCCTTTCGAGAAGCGGGCCAGATCACCGCATCGGGCTGGTGGACCGCCTTTACGGGCGCCGCCGAGACGAGTGCCGCCCGCCTCGGCGAGCCTTCAACCGCCAAGCAGAATGGTACGAACTACGTCATTTCCGGTTCCGTTTTCGAGGGAGGGAAGGGCGGCACCGTGCGCGCCTTCGGTACCCGCGTTGCCGCCCCAACGGAATTTACAGCGGGGCAGCCCGCCGATATCGGCAATGGCGAGATGCTGACCGTCAACGAAGACGGCAGTTATACCTATTCCAAGAACGCGCCGTTCGAGGGCCGCGGCAAACGCGTCTACTTGTCCGTCGCCACTCCGCCATCCTTCACCACCGAAAATTACCGCACGGTGCTGACCTCCCAGGGGATCGGCCAGTCCTTCGTCAACTCGCTGACGGTCGCGGTGCCGGCAACGATCATTCCGATCCTGATCGCCGCCTTTGCGGCCTACGCTCTGTCCTGGATGGAGTTTCCCGGGAGGGCCCTCATCATCGCCCTGGTGGTCGGGCTGATTGTCGTGCCCTTGCAGATGTCGCTCATTCCGCTTCTGAAGATGTATAACGAGATCGGCAATCTTTTCGGCGTGCCGTCTCGCAGTTATGCGGGCATCTGGCTTGCACACTCCGCCTTCGGCATGCCGCTCGCGATCTATCTTCTGCGCAACTACATTTCCGGGTTGCCGCGGGAAATCATCGAATCCGCCCGCGTCGACGGAGCCAGCGATTTCGAAATCTTCGTCAAGATCATCCTGCCGCTGTCGTTTCCGGCGCTCGCATCCTTCTCGATCTTCCAGTTCCTCTGGACCTGGAACGACCTCCTCGTCGCCATGGTCTTCCTTGGCACCGGCAAGGATCAGCTGGTTCTGACCGGCGCGCTGAACGCGCTTCTGGGCTCAATGGGTGGAAAGTGGGAAATCCTGACAGCTTCGGCCTTCATAACAATCGTCGTGCCGATTATCGTCTTTTTCGCCCTTCAGCGATATCTCGTCCGCGGACTGCTTGCCGGCTCCGTCAAGGGCGGCTGATCAACATCGAAGACAACAGGACATTGAATGAGCGTTTCAGCAGAAGCCCCCGCAGCACCGGACAAGGACTGGTGGCGTGGGGCCGTTATTTATCAGATTTACCCGCGCTCCTATCAGGACTCGAACGGCGACGGCATCGGCGATCTGAAGGGTATCACCGCCCGTCTGCCGCATGTGGCAGCCCTTGGCGCAGACGCCATCTGGATCTCGCCCTTCTTCCCGTCGCCGATGCGGGATTTCGGCTACGACGTCTCGAACTATACGGATGTCGATCCGATGTTCGGCTCGCTGTCGGATTTCGACGGTCTGATTTCCGAGGCACACCGGCTCGGCATCAAGGTGATGATCGACCTCGTCATGTCACACAGCTCCGACCAGCACCACTGGTTCATCGAAAGCCGGTCGAGCCGCTTCAATCCCAAGGCGGACTGGTATGTCTGGTCCGATGCCAAGCCGGACGGCACGCCGCCGAACAACTGGCTGTCGATCTTCGGCGGATCGGCCTGGCATTGGGATCCGACCCGCATGCAGTACTACATGCACAACTTCCTGACATCGCAGCCGGATCTCAATCTGCACAATGCGGAAGTCCAGGATGCGCTGCTCGACATGACCCGCTTCTGGCTGAAGCGCGGCGTCGACGGTTTCCGCCTCGACACGATCAACTTCTATTTCCACGACAAGGAACTGCGCGACAACCCGGCACTCGATCCGTTGCGCCGGAACGCTTCCACCGCGCCTGCGGTAAACCCCTATAACTTCCAGGAGCATCTCTACGACAAGAACCGGCCGGAGAACTTGGAATTCCTCAGGCGCTTCCGCGCCGTGCTCGACGAGTTCCCGGCGATCGCCGCCGTCGGCGAAGTGGGCGACAGCCAGCGTGGTCTGGAAATCGTCGGAGAATACACGTCCGGCAACGACAAGATGCAGATGTGCTACGCGTTCGAATTCCTGGCGCCCGATCCACTGACGCCGGCGCGTGTCTCCGAGGTGCAGAAAGCGTTCTCTATCGCTGCGCCGGATGGCTGGGCCTGCTGGGCCTTTTCCAACCATGACGTGGTCCGCCATGTGAGCCGCTGGGGCCATGACGTTCTCGATCGCGACAGCTACGCCAAGATGGCGTCGGCCATCCTGATGTCCCAGCGCGGCTCGGTCTGCATCTATCAGGGCGAGGAACTCGGCCTGACCGAGGCCGATATCGCCTATGCCGACCTGCAGGATCCCTACGGCATCCAGTTCTGGCCGGAATTCAAGGGACGCGACGGTTGCCGCACCCCGATGGTCTGGGACAGCCAGGCATTGCAGGCCGGCTTCTCGACGGCGGAGAAAACCTGGCTGCCGATCCCGGTCGAGCATCAGCTTCGGGCCGTCGGCGCTCAATACGGCGATCCCGCATCGGTTCTGGAACAGTACCGACGCTTCCTCGCCTTCCGCAAGCAGCACCCGGCCTTTGCCAAGGGCGACATCGAATTCCTGGCCGAGGACAGCGCCGTTCTCGGCTACAAGCGCCAATACGGCAACGAGACGCTGCTCTGCCTGTTCAACATGAGCGCGGCCGAAACGGCAACCGAACTGCCGGCCGGCGATTGGGAAGTGCTGACCGGTCACGGCTTCGAAAGCGGGCTTGAAGGCAGGCGTGTCGAACTACCGGCTTGGGGGGCGTTCTTCGCCCATCACGCGTAACGAGAACAAAGGGGAGGAAAGCATGGCTGGTGTCGTTCTGAAGGATATCCGCAAGGCCTACGGCCAGGTGAAGGTGCTGCACGGCATCGACCTGGAGATCAGCCAGGGCGAGTTCGTCGTGTTTGTCGGGCCGTCCGGCTGCGGCAAGTCCACGCTGCTGCGGATGATCTCCGGCCTCGAAAGTATCACCGGCGGTGAGATGTATATCGATGGCCAGCTCGTCAACGAGGTGCCGCCGTCGCGGCGCGGCATCGCCATGGTCTTCCAGTCCTATGCGCTTTATCCGCATATGACGGTCTATGACAACATGGCCTTCGGCATGCGGATCGCCAAGGAAAGCCGTGACGAGATCGACCGCCGGGTACGTGCGGCGGCCGATATCCTCCAGCTCACTCCCTATCTCGACCGTCTGCCGAAGGCACTGTCCGGCGGCCAGCGCCAGCGTGTCGCCATCGGCCGCGCCATCTGCCGCGATCCAAAGGTCTTCCTGTTCGACGAACCGCTTTCCAATCTCGACGCGGCGCTGCGCGTCGCCACCCGCATCGAGATCGCCAGGCTGAAGGATTCGATGCCGGACACGACGATGGTCTACGTGACGCACGACCAGGTGGAGGCGATGACGCTCGCCGACCGCATCGTCGTGCTCTCGGCCGGCCGTATCGAACAGGTCGGCGCCCCGCTCGAACTGTACGAGCGGCCCCAGAACCTCTTCGTCGCCCGCTTCATCGGCTCGCCGGCGATGAACATCATCCCGGCCACGGTGACGGAAACCGGCGAGATGACCACGGTTGCGCTGAAGGGCGGAAAATCGGTGCACCTGCCGGTGCCGACAGCGGCTTCGGAAAAGGGCAAGACGGCCAGTTTCGGGGTGCGGCCGGAAGATTTGTCGATTGCCTCGGGCGAGGACTATCTCTTCGAAGGCCAGATCGGAATCATCGAGGCGCTCGGCGAGGTGACGCTGCTTTATATCGAAGGCTTGGCTGACCAGGAGCCGATCATCGCCAAGATCCCCGGCATTCTGCAGGTGAAGAAGGGTGAGAAAATGCGCTTTTCAGCAGACTTGAAGAAACTGCACCTTTTCGACGCAGAAGGTAAGGCCTACCGCCTCTAGGAGTAACTATCCGTTTACTATGGTTTTGCGATATGCAATTGGAGTTGTTCTGATTTGGGACTTCAAAACACTCTGTTAAATTTCGCCGGCTAGGCTTCCTTCCATTAAGCAATGGAGGGATGTCGTGAGTGCGACTCCAAGTAACAAAAATCACTTTTTGAACAAGGAAGAGTCTTTCATGTACGACCGGGAAGCCCGGTTCAAGATGGAAGACACGATGAATGCGGCGCGTATCGAATATACGGAAAATGGCGTGATGAACATGGCGCAGCGCCGCTGTGACGTCATCCGTATCTCGATGAGCGGCGCCGTGCTCGGTATCCTGACCCAGTATAATCTGCCGAAACAGTTTTATCTCGATATTCCCGACGCGCGCATTTCCAAGGTCGGCTGCCTGCTGATGCGCACCAACGCCAACAACACGATCGAGGTGCGTTTCCTGTCGCTGCTCAAGCAGAAGGAACTGGACCGCATCTTCATATTCTCGACCCATCCGAACCATCGCGACCGGACGCTCGATATCCGCTCCTGGTAACCCGGTTCAGGACTTGAAATGGAAACGGCGGCTCCACGGCCGCCGTTCTCGTTTCTACCGGCAATCAGCCTATCTACGCAAACACGCTGGCGCCCATGTCCGCGGTGCCGACATGGCGGCGGAAGGGGGCAAAGAGTTCGCGGCCCATGCCGAACTCGTTGTCGGAAAGATCGACGACAACAGGTGTGCGAGCCCCAAACTCCGCAGCATCCACCAGCACTTCCAGCGTTCCGGCGACAGCGTCGAGGCGGATCATGTCGCCGTCCTTGATCTTGGCGATAGGCCCGCCGTCGCTGGCCTCCGGGGTGATGTGGATCGCTGCCGGTACCTTGCCGGAAGCGCCCGACATGCGGCCGTCGGTTACCAGCGCCACCTTGAACCCCCGGTCCTGAAGCACGCCGAGCGGCGGGGTGAGGCGGTGCAGTTCCGGCATGCCGTTCGCCTTCGGTCCCTGGAAGCGCACCACGGCGATGAAATCCCTGTTGAGTTCGCCACGCTTGAACGCTTCCTGCAGCCCCTGCTGATCGTGGAAGACGATCGCCGGCGCTTCGACGATGTGGCGTTCCGGCTTGACGGCGGAAATCTTGATAACCGCCTTGCCGAGATTGCCCTTCAGCATCTTGAGGCCGCCATTCGACTGGAAGGGGGTCTCGATCGGCGCCAGCACCTTGAGGTCGCCGCTTTCGTTCGGGGTGGGTTCGCGAACGACGGCGCCGTTGGCGTCGAGCTTCGCCTCGACCGTATAGGCTTCCAGCCCATGGCCGAAGACGGTGCGCACGTCGTCATGCACCATGCCGGTCTTCAGGAGCTGCTTGATCAGGAAGCCCATTCCGCCGGCGGCGTGAAAATGGTTCACATCGGCAAGCCCGTTCGGATAGACGCGGGCAAGCAGCGGCACGACGTCGGAAAGCTCGGAAATATCCTGCCAGGTGAGCAGGATGCCGGCCGCGCGGGCCATCGCGACGAGGTGGAGCGTGTGGTTGGTCGATCCGCCGGTCGCATGCAGGCCGACGACGCCGTTGACCACGGAGCGCTCGTCGATCATCTCGCCGGCCGGAGTGAACTCGTTGCCGAGTGCGGTGATCGCTAGCGCCCGCTTGGCCGCCTCGCGCGTCAGCGCTTCGCGCAGCGGCGTGCCCGGATTGACGAAGGAGGCGCCGGGCATGTGGAAGCCCATGATCTCCATCAGCATCTGGTTGGAGTTTGCGGTGCCGTAGAAGGTACAGGTGCCGGGGCCGTGATAGGATTTAGATTCCGCCTCGAGCAGTTCGGCGCGGCCCACCTTGCCCTCCGCATAAAGCTGGCGGATGCGCGACTTCTCGTCGTTCGGAAGCCCCGTGGTCATCGGGCCGGCGGGAATGAAGACGGAGGGCAGGTGGCCGAAGCTGAGCGCCGCGATGACGAGGCCCGGCACGATCTTGTCGCAGATGCCGAGGAAGACGGCCGCGTCGAACATGTTGTGCGACAGGCCGATGCCGGCCGCCATGGCGATCGCGTCGCGCGAGAAGAGCGACAGCTCCATGCCAGGCTGGCCCTGGGTGACGCCGTCGCACATGGCCGGCACGCCGCCGGCGACCTGCGCTATGCCGCCGGCTTCCCGTGCCGCCTCGCGAATGATCGGCGGGAACGTTTCATAGGGCTGATGCGCCGAGAGCATGTCGTTATAGGCGGTGATGATCCCGAGGTTCGGGACGACGTCTCCTGCGAGCGCGTCCTTTTCGGCGGGAGAACAGACCGCAAAGCCATGGGCGAGATTGCCGCAGGAAAGCGTCGATCTGTGCGGGCCGCGCGTGGCCGCCCGCCGCACACGGTCGAGATAGGCTTCGCGGAGGGGTTTCGAGCGTTCGACGATACGGGCGGTGATTGCCTCGATGCTGGAATGAGCGGCCATGGTCTTGTCCTCTTGTGCTCAACCCCGGCTTGGGAGGGACAGGACCTTCGGGAGGGCCCTAAGCCACCGGGATTGCTCGCGTTGAAAAGTTGGCGCTTTAAGGCGCCCAGAAAATCTGCAGCGGCGAAGCGGCTCGATTGAGCACGGCGCGGATCGGCATGTCCGTTTCGTCGGATCCGGCCTTTGCCGCTTCGAGCACGTCCTTCTTGCCCTGGCCTTCGATATGCAGCACCAGAAAACGCGCATCCGAAAGGCTGGCGAACGAGAAGGTCAGTCGCTCTTCGCCGGCACCTTCCGCCTGCATGGTCAGAACGCCGCGGGGGCCGGAAAGATCGAGTGCTCTGGCAAGATTATTCCCATGCGGGAAGAACGAAGCCGTATGGCCGTCGCCGCCCATGCCGAGGATCGCCACGTCGAACGGATTGCCGATGCCGGACGTCTTTTCGGTTGCGATCACGGCCGCTTCATCGATCGACGGCGCTTCGTAGTAGAGAGGTATGAACTTGGCGGCAGCCGCTTTGTCTTTCAGCAGATGCGCCGACACCAGAAGGTGGTTGGAACGCGGGCTGTCCGCCGGCACGAACCGTTCGTCGACCAGCGTCACGGTGACCTTGCCCCAGTCGATATCGCGGGTCGCCAGCGCCTCGAAGAACTTCTTCGGGGTAGAGCCGCCCGAGACCGCGATCGAGGCGGCGCCCCGGTCGCGGATCGCTGTTTCAAGATGTGCCGCGGCCTCGTCCGCCAGGCTGGCGGCGAGGGCGGCGGCATCCGCAAATTCAAGCATGTTCGCGGTCATGACCCTTAGCCCTCATGCCATGTCCGGCCGTCGCGCTCGATGAGGGCGATCGCCTGGCTCGGACCCCAGGTGCCGGCGGTGTAACCCTGTACCTGCTGGCCGGCCGCTTCCCAGCCTTTCAGGATCGGATCCACCCAGCGCCATGCGGCTTCCACTTCGTCGCGGCGCATGAACAGTGTCTGGTTGGAGCGGATCGTGTCGGTGAGCAGGCGCTCGTAGGCATCCGGATTGCGCACCGAGAAGGCTTCCGCGAAGCTCATGTCGAGCGACACGTTGCGCAGGCGCATGCCGCCCGGGCCTGGGTCCTTAATCATCAGCGACTGCTTGACGCCTTCGTCCGGCTGCAGGCGGATGATCAGCTGGTTGGCCGAAATGCGGCCGGCGGCCGCGTCGAAGATATTGTGCGGGATCGGCTTGAAGGTGATGACGATCTCGGACATGCGGGCTGCAAGCCGCTTGCCGGTGCGGATGTAGAAGGGAACGCCGGCCCAGCGCCAGTTGCCGATCTCGGCCTTGATGGCGACGAAGGTTTCGGTGTTGGAAACGCCGCCTTCGAGCTCGTCGAGATAACCTTTTACCGGACCGCCTGCGGATGCGCCGGCGCGGTACTGGCCGCGCACCGTCATCTGCTCGACATTGGCCTCGGTGATCGGCTTCAGGGCGCGCAGCACCTTGAGCTTTTCGTCGCGTACCGATTCCGAATTCATGGAGGAGGGCACTTCCATGGCGACAAGGCAGAGGAGCTGCAGAATGTGGTTCTGCACCATGTCGCGAAGCGCACCCGCTGTATCGTAATAACCGGCGCGGCCTTCGAGGCCGACGGCTTCGGCGACCGTGATCTGCACGTGGTCGATATGGTCGGCGTTCCACAGCGGCTCATAGAGCGCGTTGGCGAAACGCAGCGCCATCAGGTTCTGCACCGTCTCCTTGCCGAGATAGTGGTCGATGCGGAAGATCTGGTCTTCGTGGAAGGCCTTGCCGATCATGTCGTTGAGCTGCAGCGCCGACGCGAGGTCGCGGCCGATCGGCTTTTCGACGACGATGCGGGTCGACCGGGTGATCAGCTTGTGGTCGCGGATCTTTTCGGAAATCGGGCCGAAAATGCCGGGCGCCACGGCGAGATAGAAGACGCGGATGCGCTCCTTGCCGTCGTCGAGCAGCTTCTTGAGTTCGGCCCAGCCTCCTTCGGCCTTTGCGTCGACCGAGATGTAATAAATCTTTTGGAGGAATTTCTGGACTTCCGCCTCGTCGTATTCGCCCTGCTTCAGATGCTCTTTCAGGGCATCCTGGGCGAATTTGCGGTAATCCTCATGGGAAAGCGTACTGCGCGAGGCGCCGATGATGCGGGTTGGTTCGGTGAACTGGCCCTCGATCTGCCGGTGGTAGAGGGCCGGAAGGAGCTTGCGTTCCGCAAGGTCGCCGGTACCGCCGAACACGATACAATCAAAGGGTTCAACTGGGATGATCTGGCTGCTCATCGCTGTTCTTTCGTCCTGCATGGTTGGGTGCATACTTATTCTAATCGATTTAAAAACGCTAGCCCGAATTGGCTTCCGAAGTGTGCTACGGACTGCTTGTCAGAGCCTGTCGCGCAGCGCAAACCACGTGAGGGCAAGGAAAAGCAGCGGAGTCCGCATGTGACGCCCGCCGGGGAAGGCAGGAATTTTGAGGGCGGCAAGGTGGTCGAGATCCGTTGCCTTGCCGCCGACCATATCAGCATAAAGTTTGCCACAATAGTTTGACAGCATCACGCCATGGCCGGAATAACCGCCGATCGACGTGACCCCCGGCATGACTTCGCGCACGAAAGGCTGGCGCGGCATGGTAATTCCGACATTTCCGCCCCAGGCATGGGTGATTTCGACATCTTTCAGCGCCGGATAGGTGTCGACGATCTGCTTGCGGATGGCGTTGGCCGTGTCCGTGGGATTGCTTGAGGTATAGACCTCGCGGCCGCCGAACAGCAGCCGGTTGTCCCGGCTCTTGCGGAAATACCGCACCACGAACCGCGAATCAGCAACGGCCTCGCCACCGGGGAGGGTACCGGGGAAATCGTCGAGCGGCGCGGTGGCGGCGATGAAGGAGCCGATCGGCATGATATGCGCTGATGTAACCGGTTCGAGATCGCCGATATAGGCATTGGTGGCGATCAGCACCCGATCGGCAGTCAGCGTGCCCTTGGGCGTGCGGACCAGGATCTTGCCCCCCGGTCCGTTTCTTGTTTTCTCGATGCCCGTCGCGCGGGTCATCTCGAAAATCTGCGCACCGGCCGCCTGCGCCACCCTGGCAAGCCCGACCAGCAGCTTCAGCGGGTGGATGTGGCCGGTGCCGGTATCGCGCACCCCGCAATAATAGTCTTTCGTGCCGAGCCGCTCGGCGGTCTCCCGGCCATCCATGAAGGAGATGTGCGGATACCCGTAACGCTCCGCCGCGATCTCGGCGGTCGCCCGATAATCCTTCTCGTGGCCCCGTTTGTGGGAAACGTTCATCTGTCCCGGCATGTACTCCATGTCGATGCCGTGGATCTGGGCAAAGTCGAGGAGATGCCGCTTGGCGTTCTCGGCCATGTCGAACAGCGCCCTGGAGCGCTCGTAGCCGATCTCCTTTTCAAGATCCTCCGGCCACCAGCGCTGCCCGGTGCCCATCTGTCCGCCATTGCGGCCGGACGCGCCGTCGCCGAACCGGCTGGCCTCGATCAGTGCGACGGAGATGCCAGCCTTTGCAAGGTGGTAAGCCGCCTGCAGGCCGGTATAGCCGCCGCCGATGATCGCTACGTCGACCGATCTGGATCCGTCGAGCGCCGGATAGGTCGGTCGCTCGCTGAGAGTCGCCTGATACCAGGAAATTCCCGGTGCGATCGGGCTCTGCCATGCATCCAAGGCGCAGCCCTCACACGTTGAGAAGCAGGAATTCCCGCTCCCAGGGGCTGATCACCTGCATGAAGGTCTCGAATTCGCCGCGCTTGACGCCCGCATAGAGGCCGATGAATTCCGAGCTGAAGACGCTGGCAAGCGCCGGATCGGACTCGAGCAGCGACACGGCTTCGAGCAGGCCGCGCGGCAGTTCGATCGATCCCTCGTTGGCTGTATCCTCGGTCGGCGGACCCGGCTCGATCGCGTTCATGATGCCGAGCAGGCCGCAGCCGAGCGAGGCCGCGAGCGCTAGATAGGGATTGGCGTCCGAGCTCGGCAGCCGGTTTTCGACGCGCCGGGCGTTCGCATCCGAGACCGGAACACGGAAGGCGGTGGTCCGGTTGTCGTAGCCCCAGGCATTATTGACCGGCGCCGACATGTCGGGCGTCAGGCGGCGGTAGGAGTTCACATAGGGGGCCATCATGGCGAGCGTCTTCGGCACAAAGGTCTGCATGCCGCCGATGAAGTGGAAAAACTCCTTCGAGGCGGAGCCGTCCGGGTTCGAGAAGACGTTCTTGCCGGTCTTGATGTCGACCACCGACTGGTGGATGTGCATTGCCGAACCCGCCTGGCCCTGCATCGGCTTGGCCATGAACGTGGCGTAGATGCCGTGTTTCATGGCCGCCTCGCGGATGGTGCGCTTGAACATGAACACCTGATCGGCGAGTTCGATCGGGTCGCCATGACGCAGGTTGATCTCGAGCTGCGCCGGGCCTTCCTCGTGGATCAACGTATCGATCTCGAGGCCCTGCTTTTCCGAGAAATGGTAGATGTCGTCGATCAGCTCGTCGAATTCGTTGATGCCGGCGATCGAATAGCCCTGGCCGCCGAGGATGGACCGGCCGGACCGGCCTTTCGGCGGGTGCAGCGGATAGTCCGGATCATCGTTCTTGGCGACGAGGTAGAATTCGATTTCCGGCGCCACGACCGGCTTCCAGCCGCGCTCCTCATAGAGCTTGAGGATGTTCTTCAGCACGTTGCGCGGCGTATAGGGGACAGCCTTGCCTTCGGTATCGACGATGTCGCAGATCACCTGCGCGGTCGGGTCGGTCTCCCAGGGTACCACCGCAAGGGTTGAAAGATCCGGCACCAGCTTCAAATCGCTGTCGCGCGGCTCGTAGCGGAACGTGCCGGTTTCTTCGGGGTATTCACCGGAAATGGTGTGGCGGTAAAGGGCGGACGGCAGCGCCAGCGAGGTGTTCGAGGTGAACTTCGAAGAGGGCATCATCTTGCCGCGCGGCACGCCGGCCAGATCGGGCGTGATGCACTCGATATCCTCTATCCCTCGAGCCCGAAGCCACGCGGCGGCCTCCCGCCAGTCTGCGACACCTCTGAGCGAAGTGAGCGTCGGCTGGGCAGTCGCGGCCTTCGCCACAGTGCCGGTTGCGAGGGCGGGAGCGGTTTTTTTGCGCGGCATGACACATCGGGGTGAGGTTGATCGGATGTTCCATCATAACCACGGATTGGCGAATGGCGAGGGGGAGACGCCATTGACTTTGAGTTGCCGATCGAAAACAGCAGATATTGAAACAAGGAGCATGCGGTGACGCGGAAATTCGATGTGGTCGTCCTGGGCGCCGGCGGCGCGGGCATGATGTGCGCCATCCGTGCGGGCGGACGCGGCCGTTCGGTGCTGGTCCTCGATCACGCCAAGGCGCCGGGCGAAAAGATCCGTATTTCCGGCGGTGGCCGCTGCAATTTCACCAATATCCATGCGACCGCCAAGAACTACCTCTCAGCCAATCCGCATTTCGCCAAGTCGGCGCTTGCGCGCTACACGCCGCGCGATTTTCTGGACATGGTCGAACGCCACGGCATTCCTTGGCACGAAAAGACGCTTGGCCAGCTCTTCTGCGACGACAGCGCCAAGGACGTCATCCGCATGCTGCTGTCCGAAATGAAGGCGGCGAACGTCGTGCTCGAACTGCAGAAGCAGATCACGTCGATCGAAAAGACGCCCGACGGCTTCCGCATCGGCACCTCCGACGGGCCAGTGGAGGCGGGATCGCTGGTGATTGCGACCGGCGGCAAATCGATCCCCAAGATGGGCGCCACCGGTTTTGCCTACGACATCGCCAGGCAATTCGGGCTGAAGATCGTCGAGACGCGGCCGGCGCTCGTGCCGCTGACGCTCGATCCGAACCTGCTCGAAAAGCTCTCGCCGCTTTCCGGCATCGCGGTGCCGGCCGAAGTCCGTCACGGTAGGACTGCCTTCCGCGAGGCATTGCTCTTTACGCATCGTGGCTTGAGCGGCCCGTCGATCCTGCAGATCTCCTCCTATTGGCGGGAAGGCGATGACGTAACGCTGGTCATCGAGCCCGACCTCGATATCGCAGCGTTCCTCAAGACGGCACGCAAGGCAAATGGAAGGCAGGCGGCGCAGACGGTACTGGCGGAGGTGTTGCCGAAACGGCTGGCTCAGTTCTTCGTCGAAAACCGCGGCCTGACCGGGCATCTCGCCGATCTTCCCGACAAGGCGATCGAGGGGCTGGCCGCCTCGATCCAGACCTGGGCCATCCGGCCTGCCGGCTCGGAGGGTTACCGGACGGCCGAGGTGACGCTCGGCGGCATCGATACGTCCGAACTGGACTCGAAGACGATGCAGGCCAAGGCCGTGTCTGACCTTTATTTCATCGGCGAATGCGTGGATGTGACCGGCTGGCTCGGCGGCTACAATTTCCAATGGGCATGGGCCTCGGGCCATGTTTGTGGGGAGGCTTTGTAGTATAGGTTGATTCAGCACTTGTTAATGTGCGCCAGCCATCCTGCCTTAATGCCAGCCAAATCCTGTGGTTTAAGGCGGGCATGCGCTTCCTGCCGGTGGCGGCTGGAGCGCCAGAGCAACTTGCCTTGGAGTGCCGTTTCCATGCAGAGACCCAGCCGTGCCCGTGCAATCGCAATCGCTAAGGTTCAGGATAACCCGAAGCTCATTCGCCTTCGTTTTCTCGCGATCGCCATCGGTGCAACGGCCGCGCTCCTCGCGCTTCCGACTCTCTTTTTCTAAGAGCTTCACTCTTCGAGTTCACCGCGCGCCTGAACGGCGGCGGTCTTTAGTCACGCTCGCGGAGCGTTGGCCCGTTTATTCTCGCGCATTCCCGAGCTCAGGTTCGCGTCAGTTCCGCGCCTCGGGGCCTCTTTAATTCACTACATTCAAATTTAGTAAATTTTCACTTCCACCGGCGATACTAGATTTCAGTACATAGTTTTGCG
This sequence comes from Neorhizobium sp. T7_12, assembly GCF_002968535.1. Classification (NCBI taxonomy): domain Bacteria; kingdom Pseudomonadati; phylum Pseudomonadota; class Alphaproteobacteria; order Hyphomicrobiales; family Rhizobiaceae; genus Neorhizobium; species Neorhizobium sp. T7_12. The sequence goes on from NZ_PVBK01000014.1 coordinate 124,008, forward strand.
GGGAAGCTGGCCTAAATGATCAAAATCCTGCCGTCGTCCGTGGTATCGCGGATCGTTCTTCTTTGCCTCTTCATGATCTTCGTTGCGGTGATAGCGGTGGGTGGTCTCACCTATACCTATCTGCGCGGCGATATCATGGATACGGCGAAGGACGATGCCCGCAAGGCGATGCGCACCATGAGCCTGCTTTACGATCTGGAGCTGGATGGCGCCAAAACCGAGATCCGTGACGGCGCGGTCATCCGTGTCAGTCAGGCTGAGGGTGCGGTGAAAGACCATGACATGGTCGATCGCACCGCGTCCGCCATCGGCGGTGTCGCGACCCTGTTCGAAAAGAAGGGCACCGACTATGTCCGGATATCGACCAATGTGAAGACGGAAAAGGGCGAGCGGGCTGTCGGCACCAAGCTTGCCGCGGAGCATCCGGCGCAGCCGTTCCTGGCGCGCGGAGAAGCTTATTTCGGGCCCGCCGTCTTGTTCGGCAAGGATTTCATGACGGGGTATTTCCCCATTACCAACGCCTCGAACGGCGTCACCGGCCTGCTTTTCATCGGCATTCCGATGGAAGTCTATTTTGCCCATATCGCCACCGCGGGTTATATCGTCATCGGCACCTCGCTTGGCGCTCTTCTCGTCGTCGGCATCGCAAGCCTTTTCGCCCTTCGTATGCTGCTACGGCCGCTCGGCGTGCTGACCGGCACCGTGCATGCGCTTGCCCAAGGCAATGATGCTACCGAAATCCCCTATGCCGAACGCCGCAACGAATTCGGCAACATCGCTCGCGCCCTGGAAGTCTTCCGGGAAGCGGCGCGCGAGAAACAACGGCTGGAAAGCCGCAGCGCCGAGCATCGTGCCGAAACGGAGGCCGAACGCCGTCGCAACGATGCCGAAAAGCAGCGTGTCGACCGCGAGATCGACACTGCCGTCAGCGAACTGGGTGCGGCTTTGGCCCGCCTGGCGCAGGGCGACCTGTCGAGCACGATCGAGACGCAGTATTCCGGCCGGCTGGAGCAGCTCCGCACCGACTTCAACGGCTCCATCGTCCGGCTGCGGGACACGCTTTCTCATATCCGCGAAAGCACGCTCTCCATCCAGAAAAGCAGTGCCGACCTCAGCCACTCCTCGACCGAACTTTCGCGCCGTACCGAAACCCAGGCGGCCTCTCTCGAGGAGACAGCTGCCGCGGTCGACGAGATCACCGCGACGGTCCGTTCTTCGGCCGAGCGCGCTCGCGAGGCGGACCTGGCAGTCGCCGTCACCAAGAAGAGTGCCGACAGCTCCGGCACCGTGGTGAGCAACGCCGTCGCTGCCATGGGACGTATCGAAGAGGCTTCCGGCAAGATCGAGCTGATCATCGAGGTCATCGACGACATCGCGTTCCAGACCAACCTTCTGGCGCTCAACGCCGGCATCGAGGCAGCCCGTGCCGGTGAGGCCGGCAAGGGATTTGCGGTCGTAGCGCAGGAAGTTCGCGAACTGGCGCAGCGTTCCGCCGGTGCGGCAAAGGAAATCAAGGACCTGATCACCCAGTCGAGCCGGGAGGTCGGCTCCGGTGCCGGCCTGGTGCAGCAGGCGGGCGAGGTACTGGCAGCGATCAGCCAGCAGATCACCGGCGTCAGCCAGCACGTGGAAATGATCGCGACGGCCAGCCGCGATCAATCGGCCGCGTTGCAGGACATCAACAATTCCGTCAACCGTATGGACCAGATGACCCAGCAGAATGGCGCGATGGTCGGGGAGACAACGGAAGCTAGCCGACGTCTCGCAAGCGAGGCGGATGCCCTGCTCGAACTGGTAGAGCAGTTCCGCATCGACGCGAGCAGTCGCCGATCGGGTTATTCCCGCGCTGCATGATATCTGCCGATCTCAAAGCGACGGCGAGCCGGGCGCCGCGGAAAATCGGGTGCCACACCGCTCCGGCACTGCCCGGTAATCCTGCCTGGGGCGGCAGCGGTCGGAGCTTTGGTTTTCGCCTGCGCCGCCGGATAGACTGGAACCAACCTCCTGGGCGGCAGCGATGCCGCCCTTTGTGGTTTTATGTCTATCCGTCACCCGCTGCAGGCTGGCGAACCAGCGCGGGTAGGGGTGGGCGTAACGTTCATAGAAATCGTTCTCCGCTGCGGTATCGCGACGGATGGGACTTGTTCGGAAGAGGTACGAATAGGCCGCTGCGACGATATTCTCATACATCGGAATTGCTCCATTTGTGGAAATCGTCTCCTCCATTAAACCTCAAAAACTGCTTCTTGTACCGCCGAATTCCGGCTATGTCTTTCACTGATGAAAAACATCAACTGGGATGCCTACGAGCTTTTCATGCAGGTTGCCCGGCTTGGCGGGCTGTCCGGTGCTGCCGGCATCACTGGATTGAGCCCCGCGACGATTGGCCGGCGGATGCTCGATCTGGAAGAGGCCGTCGGGCGTCCGTTGTTTTTACGCAGCCGTACCGGCTATCAGCTGACCGCCGATGGGTCTGCGTTGTTTGCCCAGATTCTGGAGATGGAAGGCGCTGCCCGCCGCATCGAGAGCTGGAAACGGGAAGGCGCCGGTTCGACGCTGGTGCGGGTCGCCTGCGGCACCTGGCTTGCCTGGATGTTCACCCGCAATCTCTCGCTTATCCGCACCGAGCGCGATGACTTCCGCCTCGATTTCTATGTCGCCGAACGACGGGCGAGCCTGACGCACCGGGAAAGCGATATCGGCATACGCGCCTTCGAGCCCGAAGAGCCGAACCTTGCGGCAACCAGGCTCGGGGAAGTCGCCTATGCGGCCTATCGTGCCCGCAACGCCCACCCCTCGGTAGCCGACCGCTGGCTTGCGGTCTCGGAGGAGGAAGCGATTTCCGCCTATCTGCGTTGGCCGCATCAGGAACGGGCAGCGCAAGTGGCGGTTACCGTCAACCGCCCGCGCTCCCTGCGCGATTTGGCGCTGGGGGGTGCCGGAACCGCGGTCCTGCCCTGTTTCGTCGGCGACCAGGACATGCGGCTCGAGCGGGTCGGCGGCGAGATCGAGAGCCTTCGGCACAGCCAGTGGATCGTCATGAACAACGACGATCGCCACCGCCGGGATATCCGCACGGTGGTCGATCGGATGGTGAAGTTCGCCCGAGGCCACGGCCCGCTATTTGCCGGCCGCCAGCCCTAAACCCGTCTTCCTGTCACTGCACCCGGTTGGTGACGATGACCGGGATCATCAGGTCGCCCCAGTGGCCGTCGCCGCCGTGGTGTCGGGCGGAACGGACGAGCTCCACCGAAACCCCGGCCTCAACCGCCTTCATGATCGCATGGTTGAGGCGATGCAGGTCGTTGGCGAGCGTGCGGATCGCCGCCTGCTGGTCGGGCGTCATCGCCGTCGACTGCTCTTCTGCGCGTTCCTTGACGTGGGTCTGGATGTTCATGTCGGTTCTCCTCTTGGTGATGAGTTTGTAAGGCCTATTCCGCAGCCGGCCGGAACTGGTCGTGCTCGGTGGATTCCTTCATCGCGGTGGTGGACGAAAGTCCGCCGGTGATGGCTACGGAGACAGCGTCGAAATAGCCGGTGCCGACCTCGCGCTGGTGTTTTGTGGCGGTGTAGCCGTTGATCTCGGCGGCGAATTCCGCTTCCTGCAGCTCCGAATAGGCAGCCATCTGGCGGTCCTTGTAGCCACGGGCGAGCTCGAACATGCCGAAATTCAGCTGGTGGAAGCCCGCCAGCGTGATGAACTGGAACTTGTAGCCCATCGCACCCAGTTCCCGCTGGAACTTGGCGATCGTTGCGTCGTCGAGGTTCTTTTTCCAGTTGAACGACGGCGAGCAGTTATAGGCGAGCATCTTGCCCGGATGTGCCTTGTGGACGCCTTCCGCGAACCGGCGCGCCTGTTCGAGGTCCGGCTTCGACGTCTCGCACCAGATGAGATCGCAATAGGGTGCATAGGCGACGGCGCGGGCAATGCAGGGTTCGAGCCCGTTCTTCACCTGATAGAAGCCCTCGACCGTGCGCCCGGCATCATAGTCGACGAAGGGCTGGTCGCGCTCGTCGATATCCGAGGTGAGGAGCTTTGCCGCTTCCGCGTCGGTGCGGGCGATCACCAGCGTCGGCGTGCCCATGACGTCGGCGGCAAGCCGCGCGGCCGTCAGGTTGCGGATATGTGCGGCGGTCGGGATCAGAACCTTGCCGCCGAGATGGCCGCACTTCTTTTCCGATGCAAGCTGGTCCTCGTAGTGGACGCCCGCTGCACCCGCCTCGATGAAGGCCTTCATGATCTCGAAGGCGTTGAGCGGCCCGCCGAACCCGGCTTCCGCATCAGCAACGATCGGCGCGAACCAGGTTTCGACCGAGAGGCCCTTGCCTTCGGCGGTCTCGATCTGGTCGGCACGCTGCAGCGTGCGGTTGATGCGCCGCGCCAGTTCCGGCGCCGCATTGGCCGGATAAAGCGACTGGTCCGGATACATCGACGAGGCCGTGTTGGAATCGGCTGCGACCTGCCAGCCAGACAGATAGATTGCCTTCAGCCCGGCCCGGACCTGCTGCATGGCCTGATTGCCGGTCATCGCGCCGAGCGCGTTTACGAAGTCCTCGCGGTGCAGCAGTGACCACAGCCGGTTGGCGCCCATTTCGGCGAGCGAATAATGGATCTCGGCCGAGCCGCGCAGCCGCTTGACGTCGTCTGCGGAATAGGGACGTTCGATTCCCTCGAAACGGCCTTTTTGAGCGCCTGGAACCAGCGTGTAAAAATCTGTCATCGTCATCCTCCTGTGTAAATGCGTCAGCCGCTCGATACGGATTTGATGTGACTATATTTACATAACAGAATGCTGCACTGCCAGAAAAGATGCCGAACTGGTGCTCTCAAAGGGGTTAGGATGTCTTGTCTTTCACAAGAGCTTCTGTGAAGATGTCAATTTAGTAAAAGAGGCTGGCTGGCAGCCTTGTAAAAACGGTGACAAATGGCAGAGCGAAAGATTTTTGCCGGCCCGCGGGTGCGGCGGGTGCGATTGGGGCTTGGTCTCACCCAAACGGCCATGGCCGAGGCGCTCGGCATTTCGCCTTCCTATCTCAATCTCATCGAGCGCAACCAGCGGCCGCTGACCGTCCAGCTCCTCTTGAAGCTCGCCTCCGTCTACAAGGTCGATCTCGATGCACTGCAGGGCGAGGGCGGCGGTCTTGCCGGGCGGCTACGCGAGGTCTTCGCCGATCCGCTGCTGGCGGGTGAAATCCCCGGCGACCAGGAAATCATCGAGGTGGCGGAGGCGGCCCCCAATGCGGCGCTCGGGCTGATGAAGCTTTATCGCGCCTATCGCGAGCAGGCGGCAAGGCTTTCCGATCTCGCCGAGCTTCTTGCTCGCGAAGGTCACGAAACATCGATTGCCGGCACGCGCCTGCCGATCGATGAAGTGCGCGAGACGCTGGAGCGTCGCCCCAACTTCTTCGCGCGCATCGAGGATGCGGCGGAAACCTTCGCGGCAAGGCTCGGAACCGGCGACGAGTTGCCCGGCGCCTTGAAGGCCTGGGCGAAGAACGAGCACGGCATCGTGGTGCGCACGCTACCCGTCCATGCCATGCCGAACCTGCGCCGGCGTTACGACCGCCATTCCATGCGGCTGTTTCTCTCGGAGAGGCTCTCGCCCTTCGATCGGACCCGCGAGCTTGCCATGGAAGTGGCGCTGCTGGCGCTGGGCCGGGAGATCGCCGCCGAACTCGAAGACCTCAACCTCTCCACCAACGAGGCGCGGCGTATCGGCCGCTTCGAACTCGCCCGTTATGCCGCCCATGCGCTGATGATGCCCTACGGGGCTTTTCTCGCGGCAGCCCAGCGCGCCCGATACGATCTCGACGTGTTGCGCTCGCGCTTCGATGTGTCGTTCGAGCAGGCCGCCAACCGTCTGACGTCGCTCGCGCGGTCCGGCGCGCCGGGCATCCCGTTTTTTCTGATGGAACTTGACCACGCCGGCAATGCGATCCGCCGCGCCGGCGCTCAAGGGTTCCCGCAGGCCCGTTTCGGCGGGCTCTGTCCGAAGCTTGGGCTCCATTCCGCCTTCCTCCAGCCGGGCCAGGTCCTTGTCGATCGGGTAGAAATGCCGGATGGCGGGACGTTCCTGACATTGTCGAGGACGCTCGAAGGCCCTCAAGCGGGGTTCGGCGAGCGGATCCGGCGCACTGCGATCCTTCTCGGCTGCGATCTGTCGAGCGTGGGAGACACCGTCTATGGCGAGGCTCTGCCGGGAAGCGCGGCGACGGTACTTGTCGGCACCGCCTGCCGGCTTTGCGAAAGACAGGGTTGCCTTTCCCGTGCCGAACCGCCGGTCACCAGACCGCTCGGTCTGGACGAGATGGTGACCGGCCTCAGCGCCTTCGATTTCCAATGAGTTTTGCGGCGGCGCACATTCCCCCTTGTGGGGTGTAAAATTACTTTTTACTCTCGAGAAAAATATAAGGGAACTAGGCGTGATTTGACGATTGCGCAGAAAAAACTGGAACAGGAGAGATCATGAAAAGTCATTTGCTCAGTCTTGCCGCTGCAGTTGCCGCAACGGCCTTCGCCGCGACGGCCGCTCTGGCCCAGGAGCGCGAAGTCCGCGTCTATAACTGGTCGGACTATATCGATGAGTCGATCCTGGTCGATTTCACCAAGGAGACCGGCATCAAGGTCATCTACGATGTGTTCGACAGCAACGAGATGCTGGAGACCAAGCTTCTCGCCGGCGGTTCCGGTTATGATGTCGTCGTGCCAACCGGCCCGTTCCTCGCACGCCAGATCCAGGCCAAGGTTTTCCAGAAGCTCGACAAGTCGAAGCTGCCGAACCTCTCCAACGTGTGGCCGCTGGTTTCCGAGCGTCTGTCGAAATACGATCCCGGCAATCAGTATGCCGTCAATTACATGTGGGGCACGACCGGCATCGGTTATAACGTCGACAAGGTGAAGGCGGCACTCGGCAATGTTCCGATCGACAGCTGGAATGTCCTCTTCAAGCCCGAAAACGCTGCCAAGCTGAAGTCCTGCGGCATCAACATCCTCGATGCATCCGACGAGACCTTCGCAATCGCGCTCAACTATCTCGGCAAGAACCCTGACAGCAAGGAAACCAAGGACCTCGAAGCCGGCGGCGCCGTCTACTCGAAAATTCGCAAGTCCGTGAAGACCTTCAATTCGTCCGCCTATATCGATGAGCTTGCCAATGGCGACAGCTGCATCACCATCGGCTGGTCGGGCGACGTGCTGCAGGCCAAGACCCGCGCCGAGGAAGCCAAGAACGGCGTCAACATCGAATTCATCATTCCCAAGGAAGGCACCTATATGTGGTTCGACAATCTCGCGATCCCGGCGGACGCGAAGCATGTCGCCGAAGCGCATGCCTTTATCAACTACCTGATGAAGCCGGAAGTCATCGCCAAGGCTTCGAACTTCGTTCAATACGCCAACGGCAACCTGGCGTCGCAGAAGTTCATCGACAAGGAAGTCCTGGAAAATCCTTCCGTCTATCCGCCGGAAGACGTGGTCAAGAAACTCTTCACCATTTCGCCCTACGGGCCGCGCGAGCAGCGGGTCCTGAACCGGGTCTGGACGCAGATCAAGACCGGTAGCTGATCAAGGGCGGGGCAGGCGGAAACGTCTGCCCCGATTACTTTTGGGGCAGCAGCAATCGGGCGAAATGGGGTAAGGGCATGGCGAAATCTCTTGGGCCGGTTAAGCGTAAATTTTCTCCCTGGACCGACCCGTCGGCGGTTCCGTTCATTCGTTTCGAAAACATCACCAAACGGTTCGGCGATTTCACGGCCGTCGACAACCTGACGCTCGATATCTACGAGCGGGAATTCTTTTCGCTGCTCGGGCCCTCCGGTTGCGGCAAGACGACGCTGATGCGCATGCTCGCCGGTTTCGAGGAGCCGACCGAAGGCCGCATCCTGCTGCAGGGCAAGGATATTTCCGGTGTGCCGCCCTACCGCCGGCCGACCAACATGATGTTCCAGTCTTACGCGCTCTTCCCCCATATGACGGTCGAAAAGAACATCGCCTTCGGGTTGGAGCAGGACAATCTGCCGAAGGGTGAGATCGCCACCCGCGTCGAGGAAATGCTGAAGCTCGTCAAGCTGGAGCAGTTCGCCAAGCGCAAGCCGAACCAGCTGTCCGGCGGCCAGCGCCAGCGCGTGGCGCTCGCCCGTTCCCTCGCCAAGCGCCCCAAGGTGCTGCTGCTCGACGAGCCGCTCGGTGCGCTCGACAAGAAGTTGCGCGAGGAGACGCAGTTCGAGCTGATGGACCTCCAGACCAAGCTGGGCCTGACATTCCTGATCGTCACCCACGACCAGGAGGAGGCGATGACCGTGTCCGATCGTATCGCTGTCATGGACAAGGGCCTGATCATGCAGGTGGCGACGCCGGCCGAAATTTACGAAGCGCCGAACAGCCGCTACGTCGCGGATTTCATCGGCGACATCAACATTCTCGAAGGCACGGTCGCTTCGACCGACAGCGCACTCGGCGCGCCGGGCACGGTCAGGATCGATTGCGACGGCATCGCGGTATCGGTGGAGCAGGAATGCCAGGCGGTCGCGGGCGACAAGGTCGCCTTCGCGGTGCGGCCGGAAAAAGTCCGCATCTCGCCCGACCAGCCGGCGGGTACCTCGGCCAATGCGGTCTACGGCGAAGTCTGGGATATCGGTTATCTCGGCGACTTTTCGGTTTTCCTGGTGAAGCTAGCGGACGGCCGGGTGGTGCGTGCGGCGCAGGCCAACGTTTCCCGCCTCGTCGATCGGCCGATCACCTTCGGCGATATGGTCTGGCTCACCTGGCCGCTCGATGCCGGCCTCGTGTTGACGCGTTGAGCGGGGGACAAGGAGATGGCAAATGTTTCCGAAACCCACCCCGCCAACAAACCC
>NZ_PVBK01000015.1:0-132750 GCF_002968535.1 Neorhizobium sp. T7_12
TCGAACCCCCACCCCCGCCGAGCGACGATCAAAGGGGGGTGGGGTCTGGATCACAACGCACTGGCCGCGACTCCCTCGCGGGGAGCGAGTCCTGATGTCAGGCAAACGTCGCGGAGGTGGGTATGGTTGGTATCGATTTGGAACAGGCCATACTCCACCTCACTTCGATCTTCCCATTTGAGTGAAAGCCATATCGATGTATTGGCCGGGGCGTGGACGTATCCAATCATTGGACGGGGCAAAACCCATCCGTACCCCGCATCACGTCACCGGCCCAACGTCGTGCCGTATTGCCGCCATCCAACGCCCGTTCCCCGACCCGTCATCACCGGACGCGCCCGCCATATCCCGCTCCAGTATCACAGGGCAAGCCCCTGCGATCCTGCGCGAAATGCTCCCACTGAGTATCACATGAATGGCGATTGACATTTTGAGACTACAGTATCACTGTATCTTTAACTTCAATGAGCCAAGAGCGCTTCCGTTATGTCGCAACTTGTTGGGTACGCCCGCACCTCCACCACTGATCAAAAGGCCGGACTTGAGGCACAGCTTCGGGATCTCCAAGCCGCTGGATGCACCAAACTTTTCCATGAAGAACTTTCCGCGCTCGCAACCAAACGCCCCGAGCTTGATCGGATGCTAGAATACGTTCGCGAGGGTGATACGCTGATCGTCACTAAGCCCGACCGCTTAGCCCGCTCAACCTCTGACCTTCTTGCCGTTGCGCAGCGGCTCGAAAAGGACGGCGTGACGCTGCGCATACTTTCAATGAATGTCGATACGGCCACCCCAACAGGCAAGCTGATGTTGACGATCCTCGGGGGCATCGCGGCGTTCGAGCGGGAACTGATGCTAGAACGGCAGCGGGAGGGAATTGCGAAAGCGAAGGCCGAGGGGAAGTACAAGGGGCGCGCGCCCACAGCGAGGGCCAAGGCGACAGAAGTGAAGCGGCTTAAGGCCGAAGGGATGACGGGCGACGCTATTGCCGATAAGCTCGGAATCGGTCGGGCGAGTGTATTTCGGATTTTGCGAGATGCGGTTCAATAGAAGATGGCCTTCGCCTTGGCTGATCTTTAGAACCGTTACGCTCTATAGCTCACGTAATCTTTGCCCTCGGCGAGAGGCAAGTTTTTGTTCTTCATGAGAAACTCGTCTTTGATTTCCCATATTGCGGGATGAACCACAAACGTGCCATTCGAGTAGAAGCCGTCTTCAACGGCGGACTTGCGAACAATCTTTTTTCCCAGAAGGTCATCAAACCAAACGTTAGTGCCCCATGACGTAAAACGTCGGTCTGGCTTCTGGAGAATGTATTTCAACACTCGCTTCAGATTGGTGTCTTCTATCGCCCACATGTTGCCGATAACCACCTCAGCGATCTTCTCTTCGTGTAGCTGCACTGCGAGTGCCGCATCCTCACGTTGCCTCCGCCCGTAAGCCGCTGCGGCTCGATCACTCGCTCTCCCTTTGAGGTACTCAACGCCGATCCGGCCCAAATCAACTGCCGTGATCACGATTCCTGTTAACGCCATAATTGGCCAAGTTTTGTCCGCGAATAGGTCGGGGGAGGCGTCGTCGCTGGTGAAGTAGTTAAGCGCGGTAACCGATGACCCTACCCCAGTGTAGATCAATCCAGCCTGGACGTTAAATAGGCGGATCGCTTGCAGGTAGTTCGTAAGCCACTCAAAGCCCGGGACCGGCATTCCAACGACTCTCCAAATTTGAGTCGTATTATCGCGCGCGTCACCATGAATACTATCGCTAAGTTTGCAGCTTGATCTCACTTCCACCAAAACTTCGTGGATTATTGCTGCGCCCGCCGAATACGTGCTGCCTCGAGCCTTTCTGCAATCCTCTCTTCTTCTACCAGTATCCTAGAGAAATTGCCCAAGTCATCCGTCCAATCCTCTTGTGGCGGCCAGCGATCACTGCGAAGTAATTCTACTCTACGTTTAGCGATGGCCATCCGCCGCCCCAGCGCGAGCGACTTCGCCGTATCTACGGCCCTGGACGTTCCCGGCACCACCCGCTTCGCTTCCACTTTGCGTATTAACTCAAGCGCCTTCAGCTTCAGCGCCACCGGCTGATCCGCATCGCGCGCCACTCCCATCAGGTACGCATGCGTGAGCGCGAACACTTCCGCTGGCGCTTCGTATTCAATGATCGCTCGAGCCGCGTCGAGGCATCTCGCCTCCTCGACCTCGTGGGAGGTCATGATGTCCAAAAGTGCGCCCAGGGCGGGGGAGATGATCGTGGGTTCAGCCATGTGGTTCTTCCGATTGCGGTTTGTTACCGTAACGGGGATCGATTTTCGGTCCAACGGTAACGGAAATTTCCTTTATTTTTCAACGTTTGTTACCTTAGTTACCGTAGTTACCCATCTTTTTCCAAAATAGCCCGGAAAGGGCGTATCGGCCAATTCCATATATTTTGAACGGTAACAACGGTAACGGTAACACGCGATCACGGAGCCATATCCACCTGCCGCGCATACCCCTTCACCAGCGCGCCATCGATGCGCATCGCCTTTGGGCCGGTCCAGCCAAGCCGCCGCATACAATCCGCCAGCCTCGTCATGTCCCGCCGGGGAACAGCCTTCGGCTCCATCTTCAGCACCTTCTCGAAAATGGTCAGCGCCGTAATCCGCAACTCACCGTCAAAGGCTTTCGCCACCTCGGGGAGCGCCGCTTCCAGCAAATCATCCCAGATGTCACCCGCCACCCGCTCTGCTTGCCGTCTCGCGGCCTCACCCCAAAGCGCCTCGGGAATGGTGATGGGATCGGAGGCCGACGGCTCCGCTTCAGCCGCCTCAGCCCAAAGCTGATCACGCACCGCTCGCAGCCCATCCTGATCTACTCGCCCAACCTCGACCGGCCAAAAGCGCCGCCCTCCAGTCGGATCGCGCAGATATTGCGCATCGTTCGTCGTGCCGATCAGAATTCCCCGACGTGGCAGGTCTACCACCGAGCGTGCGAACGCAGGTCTGCCCCGGTCATGAGTTTTCGAGATGAACTGCTTCAATCTGCCGACCTGAGTGTTGGAGAGGCCTACCAGTTCCGGCAATTCCACAATCCATTTCCCCTGCAGCAATTCCTGCTGCTCCTTGTAAGGCACATCCGTGGCGATCTCGTCGGAGAAGAACTCTTCCCCTCCCGCCAGCACCTTCAATGCGCTCGACTTCCCGCCTCCTTGCGGCCCTTCGAGCACCATGACGCCGTCGAACTTGCAGCATGGCTGGCGAACGCGCCTTACCGCTCCTGTAAGCACGGCGCGGCCAATCGCACTCGTCAGCGGATCATCCGGTGCACCGAGATAATCCCGCAGCCAGGTGTCAAGCCTCGGCACTCCATCCCACCGCAGCCCATCGAGATACTCGCGCACGGGATCGAAGGCGTTTTCCAAAGCAACTAGCTCAATCGCATCTCGCGTATGCCTTGGTTCGGGGTCGAACCCGAATCTCTCAATGACCAGTTTGCGAACAACCAGTTCGATTTTTTCAGATGTCTCGCCAAGCTCCTTCGGCCATCCCTCGGTAATGACGCGCTGCCGGAAAGTGTCGAGCCGGAAGACAATCCCGAGCTTTTGTATCGCCAACTTCGCATTTGCGAGCGACGGGGCATATCCTTTGGGATTGCTATCACGGCTGAACTCCACCGGGTCCTCCGCTCCGGCCCGCACAACCGCAGTCCCTTGCTTGCGTAGCAACTGCGACTGCCATTTCTGAAAGTCCGCTACGCTCCCGCTTATCGCTTCTTCGGCCACGTCAGCATCCTTTCTTCCCGTAGGAGCAGTAGTTCACACGCATCACAAACCGCCCGACGGGCGGCTGCCCGCGAGCATGCTCCCTCGTCAATGAGGTCGATGGCTTCGAATAGGCGCTCCATCACCCGGTCAAAATCCGGCACCGGCGCTGCGGCTCGGCGGCGACCGGCTATGTTCACAACCTCACCCATTCCGGCCTCCCCAATATCGAAGAGGCACACCCCGCCGCTCCAACTCCGCCTGCGCCAGCGCGGCCACTTTCCCCACCGACTCGGGCACCGGCATTCCCATCACCCGCAGCGCCTCGACCGAAGCAACAGCGCGCTCGACCAAGGGCAGGGTTTCAATGTGCGCAATCCAAAGCTCGGCATAGATTTGGACGAACAGCCGAAAATACTTTCCCGACCCCGGCCATTCAGCCGCACTGAGCACGGAGAATACCTCAAGCACGTCGAGCACCGCCTCTGGCGTGTCGGCCCGCCGCATGGGGACGAGCACCTGTCGATTTACGTCTTCATCCTCCAAGCCGAGCCGAAGAGAGAGGAGGATTTCTTGGGAGCCGTTGCGCATCTCACTCCCCCTGCTTCCCACGACCGAACGGGCCTTCGTAAGTCGACTGGGCATAGGTCTCGAGCCGCTTGATTTCAGAGGATGTAATCGGGGACTTGTTGGCGAGGTAGTGGGCGGTGATCTCCCGGTGACCGGAAAGACCTCGCGCGGCGATCAGCGATTCCGCTTCCCTGTGCTCCTCGGGGAAGCGCCGCGCCACGTAATCCCAGTTGGACTGGGCCTTCTTCAGTTCCTCATCCGTGAAGTTAGCACGAGTCGAGGCGGCGAATTTCTTGTAGCTGTTCATGCTCTTGCTCCTTGGCGGACGCGCCGCATTTTATGGGAATGTCTGTTAAGCCGTGGCCTGCCGAGCGGCCTCGCACTGGGCAACGGATGTTCCGTAGGGAGAGGTTCGACGCTCCGCCCAATCGAGTAGGTCGCCCCACCGGTAAAGCGGCTTGTTACCGAACCGCCTGAACCTCGGACCTCCACCTCGGCATGCCATTGTTGCGAGCGTAGCCAGTGAAACGGGGTATCCGGCAGCGGTGAGACGCTGGGCAGCCTCAGATCGCCGCAAGAGAGTCTCTGACTCGATTTTAGATTGCATTTCAGTCATGATATGGCTCCGATTGTTGGTGGAATGGCATCGCCAACACAACAAACGTCGCTCTTTATCCCATTGACGTCAAACGATTATTTTGATTTATATTGTGGTGGCGCTGGGGTCGCCTAGGGATTTTCCTCATCGGAAATACAATCTGAGCGCGACTTGATGACAATTAGCCCACGTATTATCCTACAACAGTGACTGCCTTCGGATGGGGTGAGAATGCTGGATGTTTTCCAAGGCCTAGGCGCACTGGCCGGTGTGGCCAGCGTGATCTTTGTTGTTTGGGAGAAGTGGTTTCGCTTCTATCCCTCTGCCTTTTTGATTGCTCGGCCCCTTATAGAAGGAGGCGCAGCGAAAAGTCCCTACCTTCGAGTGGAAAATCGAAGTGATCGGCCAATCTTGCTAAGTTGGGAGGACGGACCGCCCTACACAGGTTTTCGGGTCGGCCTGGATCAGTCGACCCGTGCACTGATCAGGTCGCTAATCGCGAACCAAACGTCAACTGCACTTGAGGGACTGGCCACTAGGGAGTTTCCGCTCTATCGGCCCGAGGGCTTTGACGACCTCGCTCTGGACGCGGCAATCGAGGTGGAATTCACATGGCGCTTTGCTCAGCCCATCTTTTATAAACGCGACCGCCGAATATGTCTGCAAATCGACAAGCGCTCGGTGCTTATTCTTACCGACACCGAAGATGGCGATCTGCTGTGAGAGATAGAGCGGAAGCAGGTTATCTCGTCGTCGCTACTTTCACCCGCCTTAACCGCTCGGCTGACACTCCTCGAGTTTTCAGCCATACCGGTACGAAACGGATCAAGCCATACCAAACTGCAAAGAGGCTGGCTTCCGTCACACCATGGTCACATCGAATTGGTGATTGGACTTGCTATACGGCGGTCGCCAAATTAGATAGCTTCTCGTAAAAGCATGAAACGCAATGAAAAAATACCGGCCGCTGCCCGTGCCGCTTTAGCTCAGGTGGTAGAGCACATCATTCGTAATGATGGGGTCGCAGGTTCGAGTCCTGCAAGCGGCACCAGTTATCTTCCAATTCTTCCGTAGCGCCTGCGTTGCCGATATCTCGGCCAGAAGGTCGGCGGGCGTCAACCTGCCACAAGGCTCGTTTCGTCGTTGAGGCAATCGTTTTGGAGCTGCATCTGGACGGCGTGCATGAACAGGCCGGCCTGGCGGGAGATTTCCTCGTCTGCCACACCCTGGGCTCTGAGAACTGCCGCAAAACTGGCCATTTCCGATCTCCAGAAACGGTTCGCTTGTTCGCCGTGAAGCCGCAGAAGCGCTTCGGCGCAACGTTTTACGTCAGCGGTGCGCCGATCGGCGGGGAATTGCAGCAGCGTCATGCCATCTCCATATTGTCGGGCGAATCGCCCAGGGATTGCAGCACATTGGCCGCCAGTCCTTCACAAAGGCTGAACGATCGGAGGTATCTGGTGCAGGGAAGGTGGATGTCGAGACCAGCGCTGCGAAGACGATGACCTCGAAGACAGCTGTTTGCAGTTTTCTAACTGGCAAAATTGCCGGAATTGACGCTCGCCAACCCTTGCCGTCGGGGCTTTGCCCGCCTACCTAAAGCTCACACTGCGATTGCCGTAAGGCTTCGCACGTAAGCGTTAACGTCACTCAACGCGCTGATCGACCGGGCATTGCCGGTTTCGGTCTGCGCGGCTGTGTCCGGCAGGTCGATATCCCGTGAAAGGATTTAGATGAACGACCTTACGACCCAGGACCAGACCTCCTCCGCCCCCAAGATCGAGCGCATTCGTCACGAACTTAAGCGTCGCGTGCTGACGGTCGAAACCGTCGAACGTATCACGCCGCAGATGCTGCGCGTCACGCTCAGCGGCGAGGATCTTTCGGATTTCGTCAGCGCTGCGCCGGACGACCACGTCAAGATTTTCCTGCCGACCGATGCCGGCGAACCGGAGCGCCGTGACTATACGCCCCGGCGGTATGATCAGAACGCCAGGTCGCTGGTGCTCGATTTCGCCGTCCATGATGCCGGTCCCGCCACGCGATGGGCGCTGGATGCCGTGCCGGGCAGCGCGTTGTCGATCGGCGGCCCGCGAGGCTCGGCCGTCATCTCCGGCGTGAAGCGCTGGCTGCTTATCGGCGACGAGACCGGACTTCCGGCGATGGGCCGCCGTATCGAAGAGGCCGGCGAAGACGCCGTGATCACCAGTATCGGGCTGGTCGCCGGGCCTGAAGAGGAACAGGTCTTCGAGACGCAGGCGTCGCTCAAGACACTCTGGGTCCATCGCCCCCTTTCCCGCGCCACGGATGCCTCCGGGCTGATCTCCGTACTCGATACGATCGCGCTTGAGCCCGAGACCTTCGTCTGGGTCGCCGCCGAAGCCTCGGTCGCCCGTGCTGTTCGAGCCTATCTGGTCGAGAAGCGCGGATATCCGCTCGCCTGGATCAAGGCCGCCGGATATTGGGCCGAGGGCAAGGCGGATGCCCATGAGACGATCGGGGACTGAACGACATGACGAAAAGCCCGCCATCCTGGCCGGATGGCGGGCTTTTTATTGGCCGAAATGGGATCAGCCGTACTTGCGCGGGGTCATCGGATCGCAGATCCGAGTCGCCTGGAACGTGTCCGGCAGCTGCGTCAGCTCGATCGCCGAAACGATCCCGGCACGATTGAAGGGATCGCCTTGCGCAAAAGCCTGCGCCTCTTCCAGGCTCGCGGCCTCCAGGATGCCGAAATTGCCGAGCGCCGAACCGCCCTCGTCGACAAGGGCCGAGCCGATCAGGACCGCAGCAAGGCCCTCTCCGCCCGACTGGACCCAGGCCCGGTGCGACGGGCGGTGGGTATCGCGGGCGGCATCCTGCCCTTCATGGTGCAGGCAGCGCATCAGGAAAAACATCGGTTCAGGCCGCATTTTCCAGCACGACCATGCCGGCGCCGGTCATCGATGCCGGGGCGTGGTAGTGCTTGTGGATGAGGTTGACGTCGCTGTTCATCGCGGCGCGCATGACCAGCCACATGATCAGCTCGGCGCCTTCGGAGCCGAATTGTTCGACGTAGTCTTCGCGGGTCATGGCGCGATAGGGTTCCGGATTGCTGGCGATGCCGTCCAGCCAGGCGCGATCGGCCGCCTGGTTGATGAAGCCGGCACGGGCGCCCTGCAACTGATGCGACAGGCCACCGGTGCCGAGAATGACGACGCGCTCGTCGCCCGGCCAGCTTTCGATCGCTTCGCGCAGGACCTTGCCCATTTCCCAGCAGCGCTGTGGGGTCGGGATCGGATACTGGATGGTATTGACCCAGATCGGCAGGACCTTCACCGGCCAGGCTTCCGGCCGGCCGAAAAACAGTTCCATCGGCACCTGCAGGCCGTGATCCACCTCGATCTCGCGGCAGACCATCGGGTCGAAATGACGCTCGACCAGCTTGTCGACGAAATGCCAGGAGAAATCGACTGCCCCTTCGAATGCCGGAATGGCGCGCGGTCCCCAGCCTTCATCAACCGGATTGTAGGTCTCGGCGACGCCGACGGCGAAGGTCGGCACGCGGTCGAGGAAGAAGGTATTGCCATGATCGTTGAAGACGACGACGGCGATGTCGGGCTTGGCGTCCCGCATCCACTGCTTGCCGACTTCGTAACCATCGAAGAACGGCTTCCAGTCCGGCGTGTCGCGCAGCCCCTTGTCGAGTGCAGCACCAATCGAGGGAACGTGGCTCGTTCCAAGCCCACCAATGATCTTAGCCATTGCGCTTTTTTCCCAGCCTCAGATGCAGGAAGTCTTCGTGTTCCATGCTGGCCTGGGCCGCACCGATCCTGGTGATCGGGGTCGGATCGATCGCGGAAATCTTCAGGATGAAGAAGAGATTGCCGCCGAGGCGCACCATCTCGTGCCAGTCGCGGGCCATGACCGCCGACTTTTCGTGGGCGCTCAGGCCGAAACTGTCGAGATAGGCCTCTTCGTCAGCCTTGAAGGCTGCGCGGTTGGCGGGCTGGCCAAGCGCCATCGCCATCTTGTTGATCCGGTAGCCGCGGATCGAGCCTGCCCGGTCGAAGAGCGGGGTATCCGGTATCGTAGCTGCTGCTTCACTCATTGGGATTCTCCAAATCTGCGCGCCAGCCATTCGGTGATGGCGGCGGTGGTTTCCATGGGTCGCTCGATGGGAGCGAAGTGCCCGGCATTTTCGATGATGACGAGTTCGGCATCCGGCGCTGCGTCGGCGATTTCCTGGTGCTGGGCGATCGGGCTCCAGCCATCCTGGCGAGCGGCGACAAGCAGGATGGGGCAACGAAGATCGGTGATATAGGCGCTGGCGTCCGGGCGGCCGATAAGGGCGCGGATTTGGCGCTCATGAACCTGCGAGCCTGCCCTGAGGACCATGGCGTGGAGGCGTCCGATCAGGTCCTTGTCACCCACGCGGGCCGGATCGAGCATCGGCGGCAGCCATTGCTGCGCCAGGTCCTCGATGCTGCGGTTGCCGAGATCGATCATCTGCTGACGCTTGATTTCCTCGCCTTCGCGCTTGGGATGATGCCCGGTGTTGGCCAGCACGAGACCGCGAACCCGGTCCGGCGCCATGCGCGCCATTTCCAGGGCGACACGGCCACCCATCGAGTGGCCGACGGCAACGATATCGCCATCCGTCTCATCGAGAAGCGTTCGAGCCATACCGGTGATCGATGTGCCGTCGGAGAGATCGGCGTGATGAACTGGCATGGCGCCAGACGCCGCTTCGGCCAAGGGCGCCCAGACGATGGCGTCCGATACAAGCCCGGGTATGAGAACAAGGGTCGTCATGATCTTCCTATCGGACCAGCCTGTGTGGGGCAGATCGCCCAACCGCCAGCCGAAAATCCTCTGGCGCAATGTATATATCGATTTTATTTGGGATACAATAGACCGGATTATAAGCCAGCAATGGTCATAATTTACATATTTGGGATACATATTCCCGAATCGCGTGTGCTCAGGCGCCAAGACCGCAAAACAAAAGGGCGATTGCCGTGGCAATCGCCCCTATTATCCAAGCACTCAACTGGAAGATCAGGCAGCCTCGCCGAGTTCCCGGCGCATGATCTTGGCGCCCTCGACCATCGCCTTCATCTTGCCGAAGGCTACCTCACGGGGCAGGTATTTCATCCCGCAATCGGGCGCGACGATGATGTTCTTCGCCTCGACATAAGGCAGCGCCCGGCGGATGCGGTTGGCGACCGTTTCCGGAGTCTCGATATTCATGTCCGACAGGTCGATGACGCCGAGCATCAGCGTCTTGCCGGAAAGGTCGGTCAGCGTCGAGCAATCGAGGTTCGACTGCGCGGTTTCGAGCGACACCTGATGGCAGGAGCAGCCCGAAAGCTGGGTCAGGAAGGAATAGCCTGACGGCCGCTCATGGATGATGGCCGCATAACCGAAGCAGATATGCACGGCCGTCGTGCCCTTGACGCCGTCGAGCGCGCGGTTGAGCGCCGCGAGGCCATACTGTTCCGCCTTCTGCGGGCGGGCCTGCATGTAGGGCTCATCGATCTGCACCACGTCGGCCCCGGCGGCGAAGAGATCGCGGATCTCGGCGTTCACCGCGTCGGCATAGTCGTAGGCGGCTTCTTCCTCCGACTTGTAGAAATCGTTCTGGGCCTGTTGCGACATGGTGAAGGGGCCGGGAACGGTGATCTTGATCTTGCGGTCCGTGTGGCTGCGCAGGAATTTCACGTCCTCGGCCTCGACCGCATGTTTGCGGCGGATCTTGCCGGTAATGCGCGGAACGGGGTTCGGATGGCCGGAACGATCGAGCGCCGAGCCCGGATTGTCGAGATCGACGCCTTCGAGCGCGGTCGCAAAGCGGTTCGAATAGCTCTCGCGGCGGATTTCGCCATCGGTGATGATGTCGAGGCCGGCTTCCTCCTGAGCCTTGATCGCCATGATCGTCGCGTCGTTCTGCGCTTCGGCGAGGTATTCCTGGGGGATGCGCCACAGTTCCCTGGCGCGGACACGGGGCGGAAAACGGCCCGCAAGCTTGGCGCGGTCGATCAGCCATTCCGGCTGCGGATAACTGCCGACGAGTGTCGTTGGAAAAAGCACTGTCTCATCCTCCCATGTGTCAGTGTTGAAAGACGTTATACCTCGACAGACGGCGGTCGTGTCAATGACGACGGAGGCGTTAGTTCCTTGACGAACGAGAAGTCGCGACCGAATATCGCCCGCCGCCTGCGAAGGCGGCATTCAAAATTCCCAAGGAGAATTCATGCCGCTGGACCCCAAGATCATCGAGACGCTGAAGGGCGTCTCCACCGCCACGCTGACCACGGTGCTTTTGAAAAAGGGCCTGCGCAACGTCTGGATGCGCGGCACCAAGCCGCTGAGGCCGGGCCAGGGCCGCGTGGTGGGGCCGGCCTTCACGCTGCGTTTCGTGCCCGCCCGCGAGGATCTGGCGACGCCGGAAAGCTGGGCTTCGCCGATCTCCACCCGCGCGGCGATCGAGGCCATGCCGGAAGGCTGCGTGGCGGTGGCTGACGCGCTCGGCGTCACAGATGCCGGCATTTTCGGCGATATTCTCTGCTCCCGGATGGCGAAGCGCGGCGTGGCAGGGCTTGTGACCGACGGCGTGATGCGTGATGCCGAAGGCGTGCTCGGCAGCGGCATGAAGGTCTGGTGCGACGGCATCGCTGCTCCACCTTCCGTCGCCGGCCTCACCTTCGTTGGCTGGCAGGAGCCGATCTCCTGCGGCGGCGTTGCCGTTTTTCCGGATGATATCGTCGTCGTGGACGATGACGGCGCGGTGCTGATCCCGGCCAAGCTGCTCGACGCGGTCGTCGCCGAGGCACCGGAACAGGAACGCATGGAAGGCTGGATCATGACCGAGGTCGACCGCGGCGTGCCGCTGCCCGGCCTCTATCCGATGAACGCCGAAACGAAAGCCCGCTACCAGGCCTGGAAGGACGCCCAATAATGACCTTCGGGATCGAGACCAAAGGCGTCTACGCCATCGCCACCACGCCATTCTTCGAAGACGGATCGATCGATTTTGCCTCGATCGACCGGCTGACGGATTTTTATGAAGAGAGCGGCTGCACCGGCATCACCATTCTCGGGATCATGGGCGAAGCGCCGAAGATGGAGCCGGACGAAAGCCGGGCGATCATCAAACGCGTCGTCTCTCGCGCCAAAGTGCCGATCATCGTCGGCGTCTCGGCGCCAGGCTTTGCAGGCATGCGTTCGCTGGCACGCGATGCGATGGACATGGGTGCGGCCGGCGTGATGATTGCGCCGACCCCGGCACTGCGCACCGACGACCAGATCGTCAACTATTTCGCCGGCGCCGTCGAAGCGGTCGGCGACGACGTACCGTGGGTGCTGCAGGATTATCCGCTGACGCTGACCGTCGTCATGTCGCCGGGCGTGATCGCCAGGATCATTACCAATCACCCGTCCTGCCTGATGCTGAAGCACGAGGACTGGCCGGGGCTGGAAAAGGTGTCGAGGCTGCGCGCCATGCAGAAGGCAGGCGAACTGCGTCCCTTCTCGATCCTCTGCGGCAATGGCGGCATGTTCCTCGATTTCGAACCGGAACGCGGCGCCGACGGAGCGATGACCGGCTACGGTTTCCCCGACATGCTGACGGAACTGGTTGGCCTATTCGCCGCCGGCAAACGCGACGAGGCGCATGACCTGTTCGATGCGCATCTGCCATTGATCCGCTACGAGCAGCAGGCCGGCATCGGTCTGGCGATCCGCAAACACGTGCTGAAACGGCGCGGCGTCATCACCTCGGATGCGCAGCGCAAACCGGCGCAGATGCTTTCCCCGACCGCCAAGGCCGAAGTTGACTATCTGCTCACCCGTCTCGCCAAACACGACAGGCGCGCGGCGTTTTGAGAACCCCTCATTAGTGAAGCCGAGCAAGTGTCTCCCCCTCACCCCGCCTCCGCTTTGCTCGGCCGGACCTCTCCCCGAGGGGAGAGGATGAGCGGCGGCGCCTGCGCACCCAAACAACTGAGGCAAAGAGGTCCGGAGACGGCGCGGCATATCTCTTCTCCCCGGCGGGGAGAAGGTGCCGGCAGGCGGATGAGGGGGCCTTCGGACTTCTATCTCAACCCAAGTTCAAGCTCTTAACTCTCTCCGCGATCGCCATGGAGGCGGTCAAGCCGGGAGATTCAATGCCGTAAAGCGCGGCATAGGCCGGGTGGCCGGTCGTTTCAGGCCCCTGAATGATGAAGTCGCCGGCCCCTCCCCCGTTCGGACCGACTACTTTCGGCCGCATGCCCGAATAGGCAGGCTGCAGGGCGCCATCCGGCAGATTTGGCCAATAGCGGCGGATCGCTGCATAGAACTTGTCGGCGCGGCGGGGATCGACGTCGTAGTCGATCGTCTCGACCCATTCGACATCCGGGCCGAACCGCGCCTGGCCGGCGAGATCAAGCGTCAGGTGGACGCCGAGCCCGCCGGTCTCCGGCACCGGGTAGATCAGCCGTTCCGCCGGCGCGCGGGCCGCCAATGAGAAGTAGCAGCCTTTTGCGTAGTGGCGCTCGGGGATAGTTCTCCTGTCGAGGCCGATCATGCCTTCGGAGATCGCCCAGGCGCTTAAGCCGGCCGAGTTGACCACCAGGTTCGCCGCGATCTCCACGGGATCGCGGCCGCCGACCGAAAGTCGCATGGCATCGGATAGAAGCTCGCCGCCAAGGACGGGCGAGTTGAGCACGACGTTGCCGCCATGCGCTTCGATATCGGCGATATAGGCTTCCATCAGGCTGTGGCTGTCGATGATGCCGGTCGAGGGCGAGACGAGTGCTGCAAAGCCTACGATCTGTGGCTCGAGGCGGGCAAGTTCGGCGCCGTCGATCAACCGGCAATCGACGACGCCATTGGCTTGGGCCTGCTTCAGCAGCTTTTCGAGATAGGCGACTTCGGCCTCGTTCGAGGCGACGACCAGCTTGCCGCATCTCTTGTGCGGAATGTGCCGGTCGCGGCAGTAGTCGTAGAGCTTCTCCTTGCCGGCGACGCAGAGTTCGGCCTTGAGGCTACCGGTCGGATAATAGAGCCCGGCGTGGATGACTTCGCTGTTGCGGGAAGAGGTAATGCTGCCTGTCATCGGCTCAGCTTCCAGGAGCACGACCTCGCGGCCGGCAATTGCCAGTTCGCGGGCCACCGCCAGCCCCACCACGCCGCCGCCGATGACGACGCAATCGAGCGTCAACACTTCACCCATGCCATTCTCCGCACTTTTGCCTTCCGGTCGGCGGGCGGGATGATATACGAGAAATCCATTGCGGCCAGCGCTTCGGCCGCCATGGTTCGATTGGGAGGAGTTTCAAATCATGCAGGAATTTCCGCGATGAAGGTCGTATTTCTGGATCGCGACACGATCGGCCCTTCGGTGACGATCACCCGGCCCGCGTTCGCTCATGAATGGGTAGAGTATGGCAAGACGGCGCCGGAGGATGTGGCTTCCCGTATCGCGGATGCCGATATCGTCGTCACCAACAAGGCACCGGTGCGCGAGCAATCGATCGCAAATGCCCCGAAGCTGAAAATGATCGCGGTCGCCGCGACCGGCTATGACGTGATCGACCTCGCCTTCGCCAAGGAGCGCGGCATCACCGTCTCCAACGTGCGCGGTTATGCGGTCAACACCGTGCCGGAGCATACGTTCGGCCTGATCTTCGCGCTGCGCCGTTCGATCGTCGGTTTTCGTGAGGACGTGATCGCCGGCGAATGGCAGCGCGCCAACCAGTTCTGCTTCTTCAACCATCCGATCAAGGATCTGGCCGGCTCGACGCTCGGCATCTTCGGCCGCGGCACACTCGGCAAGTCGGTGGCGAAGATCGCCGAGGCGTTCGGCATGAAGGTCATCTTCGCGGCCCGGAAAGATGCGGAAAAGGTCGAGCCCAGCTACACGGCGTTCGACGAGGTGCTGGAAACGTCTGATATCATCACCTTTCACATGCCGCTGACGCCGGCGACCCGCGACCTCATCGGCCTGCCCGAGTTCCGAAAGATGAAGCGGCATCCGCTGATCATCAACACCGCCCGCGGCGGCCTGGTGAACGAGGCCGATCTGGTGACCGCGCTCGACGAGGGCCTGATCGGCGGCGCCGGTTTCGACGTGCTGACCAAGGAACCGCCGGCACCGGACAATCCGCTGCTGACGATCCTGGAACGGCCGAACTTCATCCTCACGCCGCATGTGGCCTGGGCGAGTGACGAGGCGATGCAGACGCTCTGGGTGCAGGTCATCACCCATGTCGAGAACTTCGAAAAGGGCTCGCCGTCCAACGTGCTCTGAGGCAACACGCTCGGGAGAGAGGTCATGACATCCGCCATTTCCCATCGTCGCTTGTCGGATTGCAGCCTGGAAGAGGCGGCCGAAGGTTTTGCCGCCGGCTTTTCGGGCTATGTGGTGCCGATGAACGTGACGGTCCCGTCGCTGCAGTTACGCATCGAACGCGATCATGTCGACCTCGATGAGAGCTTCGTCTATTTCGACGGAGAAAAACCGGCGGGCATTCTGCTGATCGGCCGGCGGGGTGATCTTTCGCGGGTCGGCGCGATCGGCATGGGGCCGACGATCCGCGGCCGCGGTTTCGGACACAGCGTTATGCTGGATGCTATCGAGACCGCGAAGGCGCGCAGCGACCGAAAGCTCATCCTCGAAGTGATCAACACCAATGAGCGGGCGCGCGATCTCTATCTGTCGCTCGGCTTCGTGACTGCCCGCAAACTTGTGGGCTTCGGCCGCAGCCGCAAGCTTGCCGCGCCGGATGTGGCGCCGGCCAAGGAAAGCGACCTGAAGACGGCCGCAGCGATGCTCGCAAAATTCGCCGATGCCGGCCTCTCCTGGCAGACGGATCCCCAAAGTTTTAAGAGAGCCGGCGCGCCGCTGAAAGGTTTCGTGCTCGATGACAAGGCGGCCGTGCTCCTGGATGACTCGGGCAAGGATATCCGGCTCCTCGGCCTCGCGGTCGATCCCGTCCATCGCCGGGAGGGGTTTGGCCGGTCACTGACCGATGCCCTCGCCGCCCGTTATCCAGGCCGCAGGCTCTTCATCATCGAAAACGTGCCGGAGGGCCTGCTCGACCGCTTCATGCGGCGGATCGGCTGGCGGAAAAGTAACCTCACCCAGTCCGAGATGGCGATCGATCTCACCTAGTCGGCGAGCTCGATCCAGGCCGGCGCGTGGTCGCTCGCATGGTCGCGGCCGCGGATGTGGCGGTCGACGCCGGCTGCCTGCAACCGGTCCGCGATCGAGGGGCTGAGCAACAGGTGGTCGAGCCGCAGGCCGGCATCTCGGCCCCAGGCGTTCCTGAAATAATCCCAGAACGTATAGATGCGCTCGCCCGGGTGCAGCTTGCGGATCGCGTCGGTCCAGCCTTGTTCCAGCAGCCGGGAGAAAGCCTCTCGTACCTCCGGCCGGAACAGTGCGTCATCCCGCCAGCGTTCCGGTTTGTAGACATCGAGATCCGTCGGCATGACGTTGTAGTCGCCGGCAAGGACGATGGGCGCACTTGTTTCCAGCAGCGCCTGAGCATGCACCAGAAACCGCTCGTACCAGGCAAGCTTGTAGGCGAATTTTGGCCCCGGGGCGGGATTGCCGTTCGGAGCATAGAGGCACGCGATCAGCACGCCCTGCACCGCGGCTTCGATATAGCGGCTGTGAAGGTCCTCCGGATCGCCCGGCAGGCCGCGGCGCGTCTCGATCGGATCGGCACCGCAGGCAAGGATTGCGACGCCGTTCCAGCTTTTCTGGCCGTGCCATGCTGCGCCGTAGCCCGCCTTCTCGATCGCCTTTGCCGGAAACTTCTCCTGCGGCGCCTTCAGCTCCTGCAGACAGACCACGTCCGGCGCCGCCTCCTCAAGCCATTCGAGGAGCAGGCCGAGGCGACCGTTGACGCCGTTCACATTGAAGGTCGCGATCTTCATGGATGCATCAACGTCGAGGGCGGCATTTGGATGCGGTTAAGCTTGTGGAGAAAAGCGTTTTACAAATTAGCAAAACGTTCAGGGATAGTCTGGAAGATGCCTTTTCAATCGACCGCGCCGCATCCGCGCGGCAAAAACCATTTGTGGAGAGGGCCGTCGATGGCGGAAGCAATCGAAAACAGCGTGCGCGAGTTCATCGCGGAAAATTTTCTTTTCCGGGCCGACGCGCAGGTTTCCAACACCCAGTCATTGCTTGAAAGCGGCGTGATCGATTCCACCGGCGTGCTCGAGCTGATCGCCTTCCTGGAACAGACCTACGGCATCACCGTCGCCGACGATGAAATCGTTCCGGAAAACCTCGACAGTATCGACAACATGACGAGCTACCTGTCGATCAAGCTGGCAGCGGCCTGAGGCTGCGCCGGTGCGCATAGAGGCCAGGCTCCGCGATAGTGCCAGACGTTTCGGGACAAAGCTCGCGCTTATCGCGGGCGACGTCCGGCTGGCCTATGCAGAACTCGATGCGTTGTCCGATCGCCTCGCTGCAAACCTTGCCAGCGGCGGCATCAAGCCCGGTGACCGGGTGCTGATGGTGCTGGACAACAGCCATGAGGCGGTGGTCAGCTTTTTTGGCCTCTGGAAGGCGGGTGCCGTGCCCTGCCCACTTTATCCGTCGATCAAGGCGGAAAAGCTCTCTGTCATTCTCACCAGCACCGAGGCTTCCGCGGTCATCACCCATGCCCGTCAGCGGGCAACCATGAATTCGGCCATCGCCATGGCGAAGATGCAGCCGCTGACGATCGTCGCCCAGGCGGATACCGGCGACGATCTCGGTCATGGATTGCGGTTCGAAGATCTGGTCCGCGACGAGGTTTCGGTACCACTCGGGAAATTCGACAACACCGAAGCGCTGGCGCTGCTGCTTCACACCTCGGGCTCCACCGGCCAGCCGAAGGGCGTCATGCTGACCCACGCCAATGTCGGCGCCGCCTGCGAAGCGATCGTTGCCTATCTCGGCAATACGTCCGAGGACATCGTGCTCAGCGTCCTGCCGCTGTCCTTCGGCTATGGCATCACGCAGGTGGTGACGATGGTGATGGCCGGCGGTACGCTGGTTCTCGAAAAGAGCTTCGCCTTTCCGCGGAAGATCCTCGAACGGCTGACAGAGGTAAAGGCGACGGGTTTCCCGCTCGTGCCGCCGATGGCCGCTCTGATTACCGGCATGAAGGATCTGGAGCCGGGTTTCCTGCCACATCTGCGCACCATCACCAGCGCCGCCGCGGCCATGCCGCCGGCCCTTGCCGAGCGGCTTCAGCAGCTTTTCCCGGATATCCGGCTTTTCCTGATGTACGGCCAGACGGAATGTCTGCGTGCCACCTACCTGCCGCCTGAAGAGGTTTCCCGTCGGCCGCTTTCGGTCGGCCGCGCCATTCCCGGCACCAGCGCTTTCGTGATCGGCGAGGACGGACGTCCCGCTCCTCCGGGCACGATCGGTGAACTTGTCGTCGAGGGACCGCATGTAATGTCCGGTTACTGGGGCAACGGCCTGACCTCGGTAAGGGCACTTTCGCCGGTTGCGGGCGGTAAGCGGCTGCACACCGGAGATCTCTTCCAGGCGGATGCGGACGGCTTTCTCTATTTCGTCAGCCGGCGCGACGACATCATCAAGACGCGCGGCGAAAAAGTCAGCCCGCAGGAAGTCGAGCGCGCGCTCTATGCGCTGCCCGGCATCAAGGAAGCGGCGGTTGGCGGCATCGACGATCCGATCTTCGGCCAGGTCGTCCGCGCCTATGTGGTGGTGGAGGACGGCGTGACGCTGACCGAGCGGGAAATCATCCGCCACTGCGCTCAGTTGCTTGAAGATTACATGGTGCCGAAAAGCGTCGAGTTCCGCGACGCGCTGCCGCGCACGACGACCGGCAAGATCCGGCTCGGCGCGGACGAAACAAACACAGTCACACGGGGGAATGTCGCATGATCCAGAGCCTGAAGCAGGCCCAGAAGGCGGGAAAATTCTCGGCCGAGACGCTGAAGCTCGATGCGGAGGCCGAGATCGAGCGCATCTGCGGCTGGCTGCGCGAGACCGTGCTGAAGGATTTGCGCAAGCGCGGCGCGGTGCTCGGCCTGTCCGGCGGCATCGATTCCAGCGTCACCGCGGCCCTTTGCGCCCGCGCGCTCGGTCCGGGCAAGGTGACGGGCATCTTCATGCCGGAACATGATTCCGATCCGGACAGCCTGAAGCTCGGCAAGGCGCTGGCCGAAGCCGTCGGCGTGGAGACCGTGCTCGAAGATATCGGACCGGCGCTTGCCGCGGCCGGCTGCTACACCCGCCGCGACGGCTTCATCCGCCAGGTCGTCCCGGAATTTTCCGAAGGCTGGGGCTGCAAGGTGGTGCTGGAGAATGCGCTGACCGGCCGCGGCTACAATATTTCCTGGCTGGTGGTCGCCAATCCGGCCGGCGAACAGAGCCGTCACCGCATGCCGCTGGAAGTCTATCTCGGCATGATCGCGGCGGCCAACATGAAACAGCGCACCCGCAAGCAGATCGAATATTATCATGCCGACCGGCTGAACTTTGCCGTCGCCGGCACGCCGAACCGGCTCGAATACGATCAGGGCTTCTTCGTGAAGAACGGCGATGGCGCAGCCGACTTCAAGCCGATCGCGCATCTCTACAAGAGCCAGGTCTATCAGCTTGCCGAAGCGCTCGGCGTGCCCGCTGACATTCGCCGGCGCCCGCCGACGACGGACACATGGTCGCTGCCGCAGGGCCAGGACGAATATTATTTCTCCCTGCCCTATGATCGCATGGATCTCTGCCTCTACGCTCTCGACAACGGGATCGCGCGGGAAGAGGTCGGCGAGGCTGCCGGGCTTACACCGGACGAGGTCGATGCCGTCTGGCGTAATATCGCCTCAAAGCGCAAGGTGGCGGAATATCTGCATGCCGAGCCGGTGACGATGCTCAGCTGAGAAGCCTCAGTCGAACCGGTCGCCGATCAGGCGCGTCCAGCTTTCTCCTGCAAGGCCGCTGATCAGCGCCTGGCCGGACCTGATCGGCTCCAGCAGGCTCTTGTCGCGCGCCTGCGCGACAAAGAACGAGCGGCCGTAGAAAATTGTCTTGCGGCTCATCAGCGTCGGGATCAGCCATGGATGCCCGCCGCCGCGTATGCCGGAGCATCCCATTTCGTAAGCGTGGGCAAACAGGTCGTCGACCATTTCCGCTGCCGCATTCGGCACCGACAATGCCTGCAGCAGCCAGCCGATCTCGCCGGGACCGGCGAAATAGACATAGGCCGCAACCGGTCGCCCGTCGGGAGCAAAGCCGACGCGCCATTCCGGATAGCCGAAATTCCGCTTGTTTTCCGCCTGATCCAGGAACCACCCCAATGAGCGATCATCCCAGC
Source organism: Neorhizobium sp. T7_12 (assembly GCF_002968535.1). Taxonomy (NCBI): domain Bacteria; kingdom Pseudomonadati; phylum Pseudomonadota; class Alphaproteobacteria; order Hyphomicrobiales; family Rhizobiaceae; genus Neorhizobium; species Neorhizobium sp. T7_12. Next base: position 20,227 of record NZ_PVBK01000015.1, read on the forward strand.
GCGGGCGAAGGGGGTAGTTCGAGGCAAGCGTCAGAAGCGCCGTGCCGAACTCCTCGCGTGTGACGTCGCGGAACGTGATCTTCGAGGCGCTGCGTTCGGCCGGCCGAAGAGGCGTCATACGGACCAGCGCCGAGCCACGGTCGGCGATCCGGCCGAAGGGACGCAGGAGGGCCGCGGGACGCAGCCGCCTAGCCAGGACCTCGACCGCAGCGGAAGCCGGACGCAAGATGCGCAGCCAGTTCATGCTGTAGCCGGGATCGAGCGGATGGCCAGCCTTCTGCCACATGCCGAGCGCCGTGGAATTGGCGGTCTCTGTCAGCGAGATATCCTGCGGGCCAGCGAGGAAGGAGCGGAGCAGCCGTGCGCCGGCAAGTGGATTTTCCTTCGGGTTCTGGACCATCATCGAACCGGCAAAGGCTGCCCGAAGCGGCCGGCCTTCAAGTTCCAGCCGCGACGGAAAGACGCCGATAAAACCGGAGACCCTTCCACCAGTGCCGGCAAAGACCTTCGAACGGATATCGGGCTCCGCCCAGGGATGATCGAAAAAGGCTTCTTCCAGATAGGCGATCAATGAGGGCGACGGCGCATTCGTTTTGCGGAACGTCTCCTGGAAAAGCTGCGCTACAGCCTCGATATCACCGCGCTCGAAATCGCGGACCGTGCCCGCTTCCGTCTTTCCCGTCATCGCCGTCCCCTTGTCGCGAGGACCTTGCATCAGGAGGAATTAAATAAACGAAAAGAGGCCCCGCAACGCGGAGCCTCCGGAGTTCCATTGGCGGAACGCCTACATCCAGTACGGCGGAATGCCGTAATAGTCGTAGATCGTCCGGCCCTTGTCGTTGTACCAGGTATCGTCATCCAGATCGCGGTAACGCGGGGCGCCGGTGATCTGCTCCTTGGTCAGGTCGATGCGGTAGCCATCGAGCTGTTCGTCGTAACGAAGCTTTTCCCAAGGCAGCGGGTAGTAGTCGTCGCCGATACCCAGAAAGCCGCCGAAGCTGAGCACCGCATAACCGACGCGACCGCCGCGCTTTTCGAGAAGTACGCGGACGATGGAGCCGATATGCTTGCCGTCGGCGCCATAAACCTTCGTCCCTTCGACCTTGTCGCTGGCGATCAGCGATGGGCTGTCCTTGACATAGGGGTCCTGTCCGGCTCGTGGTTCTTGATGCAACATTGCGCACCTCCTTTTCGTGATTCCTCGTGCATTTCGCAACGGATGGAAAACGCCCGATCCTTTGGGATGTTCCGCTGTCGGTTCAATTACACCTCGATACGAACGTCGGGGCCTCGTTGACGTTTACGTCAAAGGCGGATAGCTGTTTAAATCTGTGCGGATGGCTTGATGCTGTCGCGGCATGGCATAATCTGTTGTTCGCGGGAAGGTGGAGGACCTGATCCGCACGCGCCGGGAAAGCGCGGGACAACAACAAGAACGATAGAGGAGGTCGGCATGAACGAAGTCACCGCACGTACCGGTGCCAATCCACCCAAGATCTGGCTCGCCTCCTATCCGCCGACGGTGCCGGCCGAGATTCCGCCGCTGCACCATCATTCACTTGGAGACCTCTTCGAGGACAGCTGCGCCCGGTATGCGGACCGTCCCGCCTTTTCGAGCATGGGCAAGTCGCTGACCTACCGTCAGCTCGAAGCGGAAAGCCGCAAGATCGGCGCCTGGCTGGAAGCCCAGGGCCTCGTCAAGGGCGACCGCGTGGCGGTGATGCTGCCCAACATTCTCCAGAACCCGGTAATCGTATACGGCATCCTTCGCGTCGGCATGGTTGTCGTCAACGTCAACCCGCTCTACACTCCGCGCGAACTGGCCTACCAGCTGAAAGATGCCGGCGCCAAGATGATTTTCGTTCTCGAAAACTTTGCCCATACCGTGCAGCAGGCCTTGCCGCAGACGGAGATCAGCCAAGTGGTCGTCGCCACGATGGGCGACATGCTCGGCCTGAAGGGCCATATCGTCAATCTGGTCGTGCGCAAGGTGAAGAAGCTCGTGCCGGAATGGTCGCTGCCATCGAGCCGAAGCTTCAAGCAGGTGATTGCCGAAGGCGCCCGGCAAACGATGAAACCGGTCGAGGTCTCGCCTCACGATATCGCCTTCCTGCAATATACCGGCGGCACGACCGGCGTTTCCAAGGGCGCGATCCTCACGCATGCCAACCTGCTCGCCAACAAGGAGCAGATGGCCCTGTGGCTGGAAACCGCCTTCCTCAACAAACCGCGGCCGGAGCAAATTCAGTTCGTCTGCGCCCTGCCGCTCTATCATATCTTTGCGCTGACGGTGAATTCGCTGATGGGGGTTGCGACCGGCAGCCACAATATCCTGATCGCCAACCCGCGCGACATTCCGGCCTTCGTCAAGGAACTGCAGAAATACAAGATCCACATCTTCCCTGGGCTCAACACGCTGTTCAATGCGCTGATGAACAACCCGGATTTCCAGAAGCTCGATTTCTCGTCGCTATTGCTCGTGTTCGGGGGCGGCATGTCGGTGCAGCGGCCGGTCGCCGAGCGCTGGCTGAAGATGACCCATAGCCAGATAACCGAGGGTTACGGCCTGTCGGAAACCTCGCCGGTCGCCACCGCCAACCGGCTCGACGCCACCGAATTCAGCGGTATGATCGGGCTTCCCATCTCCTCCACGGAAATCTCGATCCGTAACGACGACGATTCCGAGGTGGAACTCGGCGATGTCGGCGAGATCTGCATCCGCGGCCCGCAGGTGATGGCCGGTTACTGGAACCGCCCGGACGAAACCACCAAGGTCATGACGGGGGACGGTTATTTCCGGACCGGCGACATGGGCTACATGGACCGCCAGGGCTATACGAAGATCGTCGACCGAAAGAAGGACATGATCCTCGTCTCCGGCTTCAACGTCTATCCGAACGAAGTCGAGGAGGTCGTCGCAACCCATCCCGGCGTGCTGGAATGTGCGGCGATCGGCGTGCCGGACGAACATTCCGGCGAGGCGGTGAAGCTTTTCGTGGTCAAGAAGGATCCGAACCTGACGGAGGCGGACGTCAAGGCCCATTGCGTGACCAGCCTCACCGGCTACAAGCGCCCGCGCTTCATCGAATTCCGCACCGAGCTGCCGAAATCCAACGTCGGCAAGATCCTGCGTCGGGAGCTGCGCGGCTAACCTACCGTTGCAACGCTGCGACAGATGACGACCAAGCGTGTGCCGTTAAGCCGGAATCCTACCGTTAGCGGTGGACGATGCGACAGTCCTTGATTAGCCCTTTCCGTGGGGGCTGGTCAAAGCATGTTGGAGTTCGCTTGGAAAGCCGCGCCGGAGTTTCGTTTCGTGTGATTGCCGTTCTTACGGTGCTGAGCGTCCTTGCAGGCTGTGCGGGGCGCCCCGAAGGTGTGCTCATTCCAACCCAGACGCAGGCAGCCGGGACCTCGACGGTCGATGTGCTGGTGGCAACCACGCGACGTCCGACCGAGACGCCCGGCGTGCTGTTTTCCGGCGAGCGCGGCAAGGAACCCGTCGTTACCGAGATTGCGGTCTCCATCCCGCCGGACAAGGCCCGCGAGATCGGGCAGGTGCAGTGGCCCTCGAAGCTGCCCGCCAATCCTGCAAAGGAGTTCGCGACGGTTTCCGTGACGCCGCTTGCCACCCCGGCGGCTGAATCCTGGCTCAAGGGTCACCTCGGCAAGAGCAGGCGGGTGTTCGTCTTCGTGCACGGCTTCAACAATCGCTACGAGGATGCCGTCTATCGTTTTGCCCAGATCGTCCACGACTCCAATGCCGACGTGGCTCCGGTCCTGTTCACCTGGCCGTCGCGCGGCAGCATCTTCGCCTATAACTACGACAAGGAAAGCACCAATTATTCCCGCGATGCGTTGGAGGAGATGCTGCGCCGGCTGGCGAAAGAACCGAATGTCGGGGAAATCACCGTCATGGCCCATTCTATGGGATCGTGGCTGACCGTCGAGGCGCTTCGCCAGATGGCAATTCGCGACGGCCGCGTGGCGCCGAAGATCCAGAACGTCATCCTCGCCTCCCCCGACCTCGATGTCGACGTGTTCGGCCAGCAGCTTGCCGAGATCGGCGAGAAGCGGCCGCATTTCACGCTGTTCGTTTCCCGCGACGACCGCGCGCTCAGCCTGTCGCGACGGATTTCCGGCAATATCGACCGGCTCGGCCAGGTGGATCCGACCGTCGAGCCCTATCGCAGCGAGTTCGAGAAAGCTGGCATCGTGGTTCTAGACCTCACGGCGCTCAAGACCGGCGACCGGCTGAACCACGGCAAATTTGCCGAAAGTCCCGAAGTGGTAAAGCTGATCGGCAACCGGCTGATCGCCGGGCAGACGGTGACCGACTCGGATGTCGGGCTCGGCGAGACGCTCGGCGCCGTTGCCCTCGGCACGGCTCAGACCGTGGGCAGCGCCGCCAGCGTGGCGGTCAGCACGCCGATCGCGATCTTCGACCCGACCACCCGCCGAAACTACAAGGACCAGGTCGACCGCTTCGGCAACTCCATCGGCAACGCCGTCGAGACGGCGGTTGGACAATAAACGCATCGTCGGCGCGGCCGTGCTTGATTTGACATGGAAACGGAATAGGTTCCCGATCATCCCATTCAGAGTGCCGAGGAATCACCCATGCAGGCCATCGTCCAAGACCTGAAATCCGCCGTCGCGACAACCAATGCCACGGATATCCGCGCCGCCTTTGCAGCCGATTCGGGCCGTTTCGCCAAGTTCAGCGCCGTTTTCGACGATCTCCTGATGGACTATTCCAAGACGGCCGTGAACGACGAGATCATGGTGCTGCTCGAAAAGCTGGCGGATGCCGGCGGCGTTGCGGCCAAGCGGGAGGAGATGTTCTCGGGCGTTGCGATCAACTTCACCGAAGGCCGGGCCGTACTGCATACGGCACTGCGCAACCGCTCCAATACGCCTGTGCAGGTCGACGGCAAGGACGTCATGCCGGATGTCAACGGCGTGCTCGCCGCCATGGGCAAGTTTGCCGACGGCATCCGCTCGGGCGCGCTCAAGGGTGCTACCGGCAAAAAGATCACCGATATCGTCAATATCGGCATTGGCGGCTCCGATCTCGGCCCGGTCATGGTCACCCTGGCGCTCGCACCTTTCCATGACGGCCCGCGGGCGCATTTCGTTTCCAATGTCGATGGCGCCCATATCGCCGACACGCTGAAGCTGCTCGATGCGGAAACGACGCTGTTCATCGTCGCCTCCAAGACTTTCACGACCATCGAGACGATGACCAATGCGGCCTCGGCGCGTGCCTTCATTGCCGACAAGCTCGGGGAAGCAGCCGTCGGGCATCACTTCTGCGCCGTCTCCACCGCGCTCGACAAGGTCGCCGCCTTCGGCATCGACAGCGACCGCATCTTCGGGTTCTGGGACTGGGTCGGCGGACGTTATTCGATCTGGTCGGCGATCGGCCTGCCGCTGATGATCGCCGTCGGCCGTGAGAACTTTGGCAAGTTCCTGGACGGCGCGCATGCGATGGACACCCATTTCCGCACCGCGCCGGTGCGCCAGAACCTGCCGATGCTGCTCGGCCTGCTCGGCTTCTATCACCGCAACGTTCTCGGATATCCGTCGCGCGCCATCCTGCCCTATGACCAGCGGCTGCTGCGCTTCCCGGCCTATCTGCAGCAACTCGACATGGAATCGAACGGCAAGGGCGTGACGATCGACGGCACGCCGGTCGAGGGCAATTCCGGACCCGTCGTCTGGGGCGAACCCGGCACCAATGGCCAGCACGCCTTCTATCAGCTCATCCACCAGGGCACGACCGTCATCCCGGCCGAGTTCATGATCGCCGCCAACAGTTTCGAGCCGCATCTGCGCCACCAGCACGAGTTGCTGATCGCCAATTGCCTGGCGCAGTCGGAAGCGCTGATGAAGGGCCGCACCGTGGCGGAGGCCAAGAAGCAGCTGACCGACAAGGGCATGGATGACAAGCAGGCCGATTTCATCGCGCCACACCGCGTCTTCACCGGCAACCGCCCTTCGATCACCTTCGTCCACGACAAGCTGACGCCGTTTGCCCTCGGCCGGCTGATCGCGCTCTACGAACACCGCGTCTTCGTCGAAGGCGTGCTGTTCCGCATCAACTCGTTCGACCAGTGGGGCGTAGAGCTCGGCAAGGAACTGGCGACCGGCCTGCTGCCCGTCGTGGAAGGTAAGGAAAGTGCTTCCGGCCACGACGCATCGACGCAAGGGCTGGTGAAGGCGCTGCTCACCGCCCGGAAATGACGTTTCGGCCCTCACGTCAGGGGGCCGAACTATCTCCCTTTAAAGACCGAAGGCAGGGCCTCAGAGACCGATCTCATGGGCAAACGGCGGGTTGGCGCCCGCCCGCGACACCGTGACGGCAGCGGCCTTTGCGCCAAGAGCCAGAGCCTTGCTCACGGCATCCTCGGTCAGACGCGCGACCTTTTCCTTGGTCAGCAGGTCCTGCATCTTCAGCGAGGCTAGAATGCCCGCATCGAAAGTATCGCCGGCGCCGACCGTATCGACCACCGTGACGCGCTCGCTCGGCACCGAAACCTTGAAGTTTTTGGTGTAGCCGGTCGCCCCATCCGCGCCGCGGGTGAGGACCACCAGCTTGGCGCCCTGGTCCAGCCAGTGCGCAGCCAGCATGTCGTGGTCGCCCTGCATGCCGAACCAGTCGAGGTCCTCATCGGAAAACTTGATGATGTCGGACATGGCCGCCATCCGGCGGACGCGGTCCATGTGCTTCGGTTTGTCCTTGATGAAGCCGGGGCGGATGTTCGGATCGAAGGAGATCACCCGCTTGCGGTACTCGCGGGCCATCAACGCCTCGTAAGTTCCGCCGCAGGGTTCGGGGATCAGGCTGATCGCGCCGAAATGCATGGCCTCACAGTCATCGCCAAGCACCGGCAGGTCGGCCTCGGTGATCATCCGGCCGGCAGTGCCTTCATCGTAGAAAGCATAGGTCGCCTGGCCATTGACGAGTTTCACGAAGGCAATCGTGGTCGGGCGGGAAGATACAGCCGCAAGGCTGTAGTCCACGCCGCTCTTTGCCAGCGTGTCCCGCAGGACGTCACCCATCAGATCGTCGGAAATGCCGGTGAAAAACGCGGTCGGCTGGCCAAGCCGCCCGAGCGCAATCGCGGTGTTGAAGATCGCACCGCCGGCGTAAGGCGCAAAGCCTTTTTCACCGAGCGTGGTGTCACGCGGAAGCATATCGATCAGGGCTTCGCCGCAGCACAAAATCATAAAAATCCTCCCGCGCGCTTTCTCAGCAGTTTTTCAATCGATTAAGCGAGCTTTTGCCAAAAGGCCAGAGCAAAAATTCAGAGCGCGATCTCGCTGACGCCACCATTGCGTCCCGACCAGGCCAGCGGCGCGTCGAGAAAGGCCTCGACTTCCGAGAGCGTGTTGTCGTCGAAAAGCTTGCCTTCCCTGGCCGCCGCCAGGACGTTACGCCAGGTGGCGATGTGATGAAGCTTCACCTGGCCGCTCGAGAAACGTTCGTGGGCTTCCGGGAAGATATCGTAGAAGAAGAGCGCGATGCCGTGATCGACGGTAGCGCCGGCGGCCCGGATCGCATCGATGAACTTGAACATGCTGCCGCCGGCGGTCGTCAGGTCCTCGATGACCAGCACGCGCGCGCCTTCCGGCAGATGGCCCTCGATCTGGGCATTGCGCCCGTGGCCCTTCGGCGCCTTGCGAACGTAGATCATCGGCAGGCCCAAACGTTCGGCGAGGAAAGCCGCGAAGGGAATGCCTGCGGTCTCGCCGCCGGCAACGCAGTCGAACTTCTCGAAACCGGCGTCGCGCATGACCGTCGCGGCCGCGAAATCCATGATCGCCGAGCGGATGCGCGGATAGGAAATCAGCTTGCGGCAGTCGATATAGACCGGGCTCATCAGGCCGGAGGCAAATTTATAGGGCTTGTCGGCGCTGAAATGGACCGCTCCGATCTCCCAGAGCATCTTCGCCATCAGTTCGGCCATTACGCCGCGGTCCGGAAATGTGGTTTGAATCATGCGCCCGCTCCTTTTGTCAAAACCACGCGCCGCAATAGCAGCATGCGGCAGAGTATGCCAGACGATGCGAAAAATAAGGAGGGCGTCAGGCGGTGGTACGCGTCTCGTTCAAGTCCACCGGGCGAAGATAGCCTGCGACATGCACGCGGTCGCGGCCGGCCCGCTTTGCTTCGTAGAGCGCATTATCGGCGAGACCGAGCACGGTTTCGAAAGGTTGCCCGGTCGGGGCACCGACCGCGACACCGGCGCTGACCGTGCACTTGAGCACCGCGTCGCCGATGATGATCTCGCGAGCGGCGAAGCGACGGGAGATGTCATTGGCGATCCGTTCGGCCCGTCCGGGAAGGGCATTGACGAGGATCATCACGAACTCCTCGCCGCCGAGCCGAGCCACGGTATTGCGAATTTTAGTGCCGCTTCTGAGATCGTCGGCAAAAAGCCTCAGCACTTCATCGCCGGCAGCATGGCCGTGCTGGTCGTTGATGGCCTTGAACCGATCGATATCGAAAACGACGACGGCGGTCGACGGACCGAGAGCGCGATGGCCATGCTGCTCGAAGAGAGCACGGCGGTTGAGAAGCCCCGTCAGCGCATCGGTGATCGCCTCGTGGCGATGGTGGGCCGCCATGCGCCACTGATGCAGCGCCAGCGACAGTGCACCGATACCGGTCATGCCAGCGATGCAGACAGCGATATTGAGGTTTTCGGCCCAGTTGTCGGGCGCGTGGCCCAGCACCCATTGTTGCCCGTCGATCAGGACGACAGCACATAGCGCGAAAGACACCGCAGTGGCGGCGTAGAGCACCGCCATTCCGATGAGCGGTCCCGGCGCCTCCCGGCGTGCGCGCCAATATTGCCTGGCGGTTTCGAGGAGCAGCCCCGCCGTGGCAAGGTTCATGACGATGAACCCTAGGCCGTCGAGGCCGGTGATCATCAACGGCAGGCCGAAAGTCACGGAAGCGGCAGTAATGGCACCGGCCATGACCCAGGGCCGCGTCCCGCTGCGGAACTGCACCGATGCCGCATAGATCGTGCCGAACCCCGCCATCAGGAACGTGTAGGCGATCGAGGCACCCATGACGTCGGCCTCAACGGTATAGGAACTATAGGCGAAAATGCCCGAAACCGTGAGGCAGAGCGCGATGACGAGGGTGAGAAGGAAGGAATCGGTGCGACGCGAATACCATGTGCCGAACAGCGTCACCATCAGGCACGCCGCTGAGACGCCCAGCGCGAGCAGAAGAGAATGGTAGTCGAGCATCATGCCTAGCTTTCTCTTCGGGTACATCCCCGCCGGAAAATCTTGGGCGCCAAGCTAAGCCCGGATTCTATCCAAAAGGTTACCGGATCGATCCAAATTCCATCAGTCGACGACCATTAGAATTTACTAATCAATCACTTGCCAATGAAGCGGGAACATCGGATCGAAGACCGTGATCGGTCCGGCGCCGCTGTCGCGCTTGGCTGGAAACTTCACCGGCTCGTCGCGCTTTTCGAGCGTGATCGTTTCTTCGTTCGGCTTCAGCCCGTACCAGGCAGGGCCGTTGAGCGAGGTGAAAGCCTCCAGCTTGTCGAGCGCATTGTCGTCCTCGAACACATGCGCAAGGCAGCTCATGGTGTTGACCGACGTATAGATGCCGGCGCAGCCGCAGCCGCATTCCTTCAGCGGGTCGACATGGGGTGCGGAATCGGTGCCGAGGAAGAAGCGCGCATCACCGGATGTCGCCGCAGCCCTGAGCGCCAAGCGATGGTTCTCGCGCTTGGCGACCGGCAGGCAGTAATAATGGGGGCGGATGCCGCCGACCAGGATGGCGTTGCGATTGATGATCAGGTGGTGGGTGGTGATCGAACCGGCGAGATTGCCCTTCGACGACTTGATGTAATCGATGCCGTCGGCGGTCGTCACGTGCTCCATCGTAACTTTCAGTTCCGGCAGGCGCTGGCGCAGCGGATCGAGCACCGTTTCGATGAAGACGGCTTCACGATCGAAGATGTCCACTTCCGGGGTGGTCACCTCGCCATGCACGCAGAGCGGCAGGCCGATCTTCGCCATGCGTTCCAGAACCGGCATCGCCTTGTTGAAGTCGCGCACGCCGCCATGGGAATTGGTCGTGGCCCCGGCGGGATAAAGCTTGACGGCCGAGATCAGGCCGCTCCTCTTGCCCTCTTCCACATCGTCCGGGTCGGTATTCTCCGTCAGGTAAAGCGTCATCAGCGGCTCGAAGCGATCGCCTGCCGGAAGGGCGGCGAGAATGCGCTCGCGATAGGCCCTGGCATCCGAGGTCGTTACCACCGGCGGCACCAGGTTGGGCATGATGATTGCGCGGGCGAAATGCCGGCTCGTATCGCCGATCACCGCTTGCAGGACGTCGCCGTCGCGAAGGTGCAGGTGCCAGTCGTCAGGGCGGCGGAGCGTGAGCGTTTTCATGGAAGAACTTCCGGACGTGGTCGATCAGTCCGCCATAACATCAATGGTTCGGACAAAACAATCCGATGATGCGAGGAACCTGCAATCCAGCAGGCGAGATCCAGGTTACTTCTCACGCGAATGTGCGGGATGCAAAGGCTTCTCGCGCACGAAACCTGAAAGGCACACGGAACCGGTGCCTGCCTCCGGCGTTCGTTAAGCAATCTGAATGATCAGTTAAATCGGAGCGCAAGATGAAATCCCGCCTCTCGAAAGTCAACAGGGGTTTTGCAATTGCCACAGGTACCGCCGTCGCGCTCTGCGCCCTGACGGCTTCACTGGGCGCCGAGGAACGCGCCAAACTGCAGCTCACCTCTGCGGTGCAGACGGAATGTGACCGGCTGGCCGGCAGCCCCTACGATCAGCAGCGCAACGGAAAGTTTGCGCCAGTCGGCATTTCGGATATCGACGGCACCGCGGTAAACGCCTGCCGCATGGCCTATGACGCAACCGGCAACCCGCGTTTCGCCTATCAGCTCGGCCGGGCTCTCAACAACACCCAGCAGGCCGACCAGGCGATGAACGCCTACGATGTTGCAGTCCAGGCGGGATATGCCGCCGCCAAGGTGAATTTCGGCATGCTGATGGGCCGGCTCGGCGATGAACAGTCGGAGTTCCAGCTCTATACCGAGGCTGCCAATGGCGGCAACGTGCTGGCCGCCTACAATCTCGGCGTCGCCTATCGCGATGGCCTCGGCACCCAGCCGGATGTCAAGCGGGCGCTTACCTGGTTCGAAAAGGCGGCGGCGGAAGGCGACGACACGGCTGCCTTCAATATCGGCGCGATCTATGACGAAGGCCAACTCGTGGAGCAGGACGACCAGACAGCGATTGCCTGGTACGACCTTGCGGCCCAGCGCGGCAATACCGACGCGATGATCAATCTCGGACTGATGTACGAGGCTGGCGAAGGCATCGAGGCCAATGCTCTCAAGGCTGCCGAAATGTACGGAAAAGCTGCCGAAAAAGGCGACGTCTTCGGCGCTTATAAATTCATGCAGATGCAGGAACTGGGCATTGTCCCGGGTCCGAGCGACCCGGCGACGACCGAAGGCGTCAATTCGCTAGTGCTGAAGCCGGGCGACATGGAACAGTCGGCCGGCAACGGCAAGAAAATCTGAAACTCAGATTTCCCCAGCGGATGGCCCCCACACGTCGGTCATCGCAAATCCGTCCGACAGCGGGTCGAACGGATCAAGGGCAATCTGATGCAGACCGAAGGTGAAACCGCGGCCGGTGATCGTCGGAACGATCGCCGGCTTTCCTGCGACCTCCGTTTCGGACGCCAGTCCCACCTCGAACTCAGAACCGATGATCGAGCGCGACTTGAAGACGTCCCCCATCTTGACCTTGCCGCGCGCATGGAGCGCTGCCAGATTGGCGGAATTGCCGGTGCCGCAGGGAGAACGATCTGCCCTGCCCGGCCACATCGTCGTGCAGGTCCGCACCGTGCCGTCGGCTTCCGTATCCCGGAACATCACGTAAGCGACGCCGGAGATCGCCGGAATTTCCGGGTGGACGACGTCGATCTGCCTGTTGATGAGGTCCTTCAGCACCATGCCGGCCTGGACGAGTGCTGCCGCATTGCCCTTCTCGATGGTCAGACCGATCTGGCCGACATCCACCAGCCCGTAAAAGATCCCGCCATAACAAAGGTCGAGCGTGATCTCGCCCCATGACGGGGTCTGAACCCTGACATCAAGCTGATGCACGAAAGACGGCACCATGGTGAGCTTCACCTTTTCGCAACGTCCATCGCGGCAGGTGGCGGTCGCGCGCACGAGACCGGCCGCGGTTTCCAGAACAACGACGGTTTCAGGCTCCTGCATTTCGACGATGCCGGATTCCAGAAGCGCTGTCGTGACGCAGATCGAGTTCGAACCGGAACTCGCATGCGCCTGGTCCGGCTGCAGGATGATGAAGGCGGCGTCCGCATCGGGATGTTTCGGCGGCAGCAGCAGGTTGACCGAGCCGATCGGCGCTCCGCGCGGCTCGAGGCAGAGGAAGCGGCGAAGCTCGTTGCCCTTCGGATCGGTGTTCAGCCAGTGAAGCTGGGCGGCAACCGTTTCGCCCGGGATCTTCGGCACGCCGCCGATCGCGACCTTGCCGATCTCACCCTCGCAATGAACGTCCAGCAGCTGGATCGTGCGCTTCCATCTCATCTCGAATACTCCGATCAGACGTGACGGGTGGCGCCGCCATCGACGCGGATGTTCTGGCCGGTGATGTAGCCTGCGCCGTCCGACAGGAGGAAAGAGGCGGTCTTCGCTATTTCTTCTACCTGGCCGACACGCTTCATCGGTACCTTTTCCGCCGTTCCGGGCTTGTGATCGAGACTGTCGATGAACCCCGGCAGGATGCAGTTCATGCGGATATTGTCGGCCGCATAGCGATCCGAGTAGAGCTTTGTGAAGGCACCCGCAGCTGCACGGTAAGTGCAGGAAACCGGGAAGACGAGCGAGGGCTCGTAGGCGGCGAAGGTGGTGATGTTGACGAAGGCGCCCTTGCCCTGTTTCAGCATGACCGGCGTCACCAGGCGCGCCATGCGCACCAGCGACAGGATCATCATGTCCGAACCGAGCGTCCAGTCCTCGTCGCTGATGTCGAGCAGGTCGCCCTTCGGCGGATGGCCGGTATGATTGACCACGGCGTCGATGCGGCCGTAGGTCTTCATGGTGAGGTCGAAAATCGCCTGAATGTCCTCGGCCTTTTCCGCGACACCCCGCGAGGCCACGCCACCGAGTTCGGCTGCCAGCTTCTCGCAGCTTTCCGAGGGCGACATCAGCGCGAGCTTGTAACCCTCGGCGTGCAGTTCGCGGGCGATCGCCTCACCCATGCCACGCCCGCCCCCGGTAATCAGCGCGACCTTTTCCGTCTCAGCCATCGGAATCTCCTTGGGTCTTTATCCGCCTCGAGCAGGCTTCCCCGAACAGATATATCAGCCTCGCCGGTTTGCCTACCGTCTTCAGCGAAGCCAGAGATAACCGAGGTTGAGCTGCATTCTGCCGTCGCCGTAATAATAGGGTAGCGAGAGAGATTTGGCAGGCGATGCGGTCAATCGGAGCGTAGCGACGGAGGAAAGATCGATCGGCGGCGAACCCGTCGCGCGCGCGCCATCGGCCCAGATCGCCAGAACCGGTCCCTTCATGGCGTTTTGAGCCGGGAAGCCGGCGATCGGCTGCTCGGAATTGACGACCGGCACATCGGGAAACTGTAGCCGCATGTTGCCGGCAAGATGCATGCCGGCTGCAACGATCACCGCCGGCCGGCCTTCCGCTTTCAGCGCTTCCGCGACAGAGGCAAGCGGATAGTTGATCCGGGTATAGGCGCCGGTGAGCCCACCCGTGAAAGTCTTGCCCGCCAGCGGGACCGATGTCACAGCCATGATGACGATGAAGACGGGGACGAGGCGCTTGAGATGGAGCGTGGTATCGATGCCCGCTCGTTCCAGCTTCAGCAGGAGATAGAGTGGCAGAGGCAGCAGATAGGGATCCAGCCAGCGCTCGCTGATCTTGGTCGTGCCCGTGAAAAGGATCACCAATACGACACCCAGCAGGCCTACTGCCATCATCAGGCCCAGCAGGCGCGTCCAGCGGTCGCCAGCGGTCAGCGATCGCCTGAAGTCCTTTTTGAAGGCTATCGCGAAGATGGCGACCGTCAGTGCGCCGAACGCGATGCAGGCAAGCATCAGCGAGCCGAGTGCCCGTACAACACGGACAATGCCATGCGGTGCGTTGGCCTCGACCATCTTGCCGATCGTGCCTGATGTCGCGAGATCGAGATTGCCGCGAAGCCAGAGGGCGTGCGGGAGGACGATTACCAGACCGACGATCGCGGTCAGCAGGATGCGCGGATCAAGAAGACGGGCACGCCATTCCCTGTCGCAGAATACGGCAATGAGGGCGGAGGCAGGCAGCAGCCCGAAATTGTATTTCGAGATCATGCCGATGCCGATCGCGACCCCAACGATCAGGTAGCCCTGCCAATCCGCCCGGACAAGGGTTCGGAAGAGCCCGTAGAGGAACAGCGACGTCGCCATCAGCACCGCGACGGTGTGCGTCAGATCCTGCTGCGGCATGTAGGAAAGCTGCGGCAAGGTGAGCAGGCTCAGCATCGCCATCGCCGCAAAGGCGGGTCGGGCATCGATCTCACGCGCCGCCATGCCGAAGAATACGTAGCACAACAGCAGCATCAGGAATTTCGGCAAGGTCAGCGAAAACAGCGAGATGCCGATTACGCTGACAAAGGCATTCTGAACCCAGTTGTAGAAAGGCGGCTGCGGCCCGTAGCCGGCAAGCCAGTATTGTGAAAACAGCGCCTGCTCGGCCTCGTCCAGCGTCAGTGCGTTGGGCAGCATCAAGCGGACAGCGATGCTCAGCAGGAAATAAGCACCCAGAAAAAGCGCCGCGGGCCAAAGGCCGCCAGCCAGAAACCCTGCCAGCCGGCCGGGTTTGTTCAACTCTTCGGAACGCACCGCGCCCACGCTCTCGCGATTCATTTTCGCCTTATGAGAAAGTTATCATACGAAGCGGATGGCACAGCCAGCGGCGCGGATCAATAGAAACCGCGCTCGCTGTTTTGATAACTTGCCCGAAATTGAACGCGTGTGGATTTCCTACCAATGCCCCTTACAGGTCAAAAACCGAGGGCGCTGAGGCTTGGATGATCGTCGGGCCTCCGGCCGAGCGGCCAATGGAAACGCCGCTCCGCCGCGCGGATGGGCGCGTCGTTGATGGAGGCGAGCCGTCGGCGCATCAGGCCATGTTCGTCAAACTCCCAATTCTCGTTGCCGTAGGAGCGGAACCAGTTGCCGCCGTCGTCGTGCCACTCATAGGCAAAGCGGACCGCGATGCGGTTCTCCCGGAAACTCCAAAGCTCCTTGACGAGGCGGTAGTCCAACTCGCGCTGCCATTTGCGAGTGAGGAAGCCGACGATCGCCTCACGCCCCTCGACGAATTCGGCCCGGTTGCGCCAGTGGCTATCGACCGTGTAGGCGAGCGCCACGCGCGCCGGATCCCGGCTGTTCCAGCCATCCTCCGCAAGGCGGACTTTCTCGACCGCCGTTTCCGGCGTGAACGGCGGCAGGGGCGGACGTTGATCGCTCATTGGGTATCTCCATGGATGGCAAGGCGGGCGCGCAATTCTGCGTTTTCGGATTCGAGCTCGGCTAGTCGGTCCCGAAGAGGGCGGACCGCCTCGCCGACTTGTTCCTCGGTGAAGCGGGGGGTGATGTGTTGCGGACAGTTCCAGTCGAAGCTCTCGAGCCGCAGCCGGAAAATCCGTTCGAGCTTCGCGCGGTACTCCGGATCGATGACAAGTGCAGCCAGGGTGGGATCCGCATCCAGCGCCACCTCCTCGACACGCACATAGATCTTCAGCCGGGCACGACGGGCGTAATCCATCAGGAAGAGGCATGCCCTGTCGTTCGCCGCGACATTGCCGGTGCTGATATACTGGCGATTGCCGCGATAATCCGCGAAGGCCAATGTCCGGTCGTCGATCACCTTCAGGAAGCCGCGCGGGCCGCCGCGGTGCTGGACATAAGGCCAACCCGTCTCCGAGACCGTCGCCATGTAGAAGCTGTCCCGGTCGGCGATGAAAGCCGCTTCATTTTCCGTCAGGCGATCGAAGTCACGATCACCAGCGAAATTCTGCCAGATGTGATCGGCACCCATAGCCTTCTGTGCGGCCCGAACGCTCGGTGTGATGGCGATGTCCAGAAAGCCATAGGGCATGAAGGAGCTCCTTTCCGGCAGAGCCGCTATCGGCGCCGTTGAAGAGGATGCATAGCCTTTTCCATAATCCAGCATAATATAGTATTGCTGGAACTCATCTTGTCAAAAAATGGAAAGATGGATGGATC
Source organism: Neorhizobium sp. T7_12 (assembly GCF_002968535.1). NCBI lineage: Bacteria > Pseudomonadati > Pseudomonadota > Alphaproteobacteria > Hyphomicrobiales > Rhizobiaceae > Neorhizobium > Neorhizobium sp. T7_12. The sequence goes on from NZ_PVBK01000015.1 coordinate 36,563, forward strand.
GCTTCGAAGCCATGTCGATGCTGCTGGAGGTGGTGGACAAGGGTAGCCTGTCTGCCGCGGGTCGGGCGCTCCGGGTGCCGGTGCCGACGCTCAGCCGGAAAATCTCGGAGCTCGAGGCATCGCTCGGCACGCGCCTGCTGATCCGCACGACCCGCAAACTCACCCTGACCGATGCCGGCGCCACCTATATAGCGGCGGCCCGACGCATTCTCGAACAGGTCGAGGATGCGGAACGGGAGGCCGCCGGTGAGTTCACAACGCCAAAGGGTGAATTGGTCATCACAGCGCCGATCATGTTCGGCCGGCTCCATGTCCTGCCCATCGTCATCGATTTCCTGGCCCTGTTTCCCGAGATCAACATCCGCTTGCAGCTGGCGGACCGCAACATCCACCTCGTCGACGATCACGTCGATATGGCAGTGAGAATCGGCCAGCTGCCGGACAGCACGATGGTTGCGACGCGGGTCGGATCGATGCGGATGGTGACCTGCGCCAGTCCCGCCCTGCTCACGGCTCATGGTGTTCCGCAGATACCGGAGGATCTTCGAAGAATGCCGTGGGTGACGTTCGAAGGGCCGGCTCCATCGTCAATTCGGCAAATGCTGCCGGCGGGATTGAGTGCGACTGCGGTTGCGTCGCGCCTTTCCGTCTCGACCGCCGAGGCCGCTGCGGAGGCGGCGATAAACAATGTCGGGGTCACGCGGCTGCTCCATTACCAGGCGGCGGAAGCAATCAAAGCCGGAGCGCTCCGGATCATCCTGGAATCCTTCGAGCCGGAGCCCGCTCCCGTTCATCTCGTTCACGCCGCGCGTGGCCAGATGCCGCTCAAGATGCGCAGCTTTCTGGATTTTGCCGCACCGAGGCTGCGGCAGGCGCTCGGCAGGATCGGCTCCGCCGGCTGAGAGGTTTCCGCGACTCCAATCGAAATCAGCTACACGGTCGCCAAATCAAGATTTTGAGGAAGATTGTCCTTCAGGACACCTAGACGATGGAGAGTGACGCCAATGGCGTCGTCTAGGAAAATGGCGCACCCGAAGAGATTCGAACTCCTGACCCCCAGATTCGTAGTCTGGTGCTCTATCCAGCTGAGCTACGGGTGCGTCTGCAAGCAGTGCGTCACCGCTTGCGTGGCGATCCTCTAAAACGTCCGCATTCCGATTGCAAGCGATTTTACCGAAGGCAACGTCATTTTGCTGTCACTTCTCGCTCAAACCGTTGAGAAGCAACATTTATTTGCGTCAAGCCCGAACCCGGTAGTCCTCCAGAGAGACCGGACGGTCGGGAATTTCTATCCTAAACTGCGTGCCGGGGCCTGGTTTCTCGACAAGTGCGATGGTGCCGCCGTGGGCCAGGACAAGCTCACGGGCGATGACCAGGCCGAGGCCGGTGCCGCCCGACCGCGCCGAGCCGCGGAAAGCGGAGAACAGGTTCTCGCGGGCCTTTCGCGGCATGCCGGGGCCGGTGTCGTCGATGGTGATGCTGACGACGCTGCCCACCCGGTGTGCGGAGACCGTGACCCGACGAACGATAGACGTATCCTGCGGATCGAAATTCAGCAGCGCCTGGACGGCATTTCGGCAGAGATTGTGGATGACACGGAAAATCTGCTCGCTGTCGCAATCCACTTCGAGATCGGCGGCGATCTGATCCAGGAACTCGATGCCGATCTCCGGATCGATCGCCAGCATGTCGCGCACTTCCTGGGCGAGCGCTGCAAAGCGGATGCGGCGGCGGCGGGGCGCTGCCTCGGAGGCCTGACCGTAAGCCAGCACCTCGTTCGTGTAACCTACCGCCCGGTCGATCGTGCGCAACAGTTTCGGCGCGAAACTCCTCACCATCGGATCGTCGACGTCCGTCAAGCGGTCCGACATCAGCTGCGCCGACGCGAGGATGTTGCGCATGTCGTGGTTGATCTTCGAAACGGCGAGGCCAAGATCGACCAGGTTCTTCTGCTGCTTCAGCGTTCGCTGCAATTGCGCCTGCATGGCTGTGAGGTGCCGGCCGGCGACCGCAAGTTCGCCCCGGGAACGATCGGCGCTAAAGACGCGGGCGGGGTCGTCCGGCTGCTCCGAGAAAAACTGCATGCTATGGGTGAGCCGCCGGATCGGCATGATCATCATCCGGTTGATGGCGAGGAAGATCAGTACGGCGGTAATCAGGGAGATCAGCAGCGACAGGAGAAACATCGTCTTCGAATATTTCAGCATGTCCTTGCGCAATGCGTCGTCGGTCATGACCAGTTCGATGACCATGTCGCTGTCGCCGATCGGGCCATAAACGCGCATCACGCGGCCGCCGCCAAAGATGAGCGTGTCGAGTGCGTCACGCATCGACGATGCTATCGGGACATTGGCAAGATCGAACACTTCGTCGATCTGCGGCTGCGTGTCCGTTGCAGCCAGCAGCCGCGAGGTGCCGTCCTTGCGCAGGGCGATCACCTTGGTGCCGGTCGCAAGCAGCGTATCGTCCTGCACGGCGCGGGGAAGCTCGGCAGGTTGCAGCCCGTCGATGACGATGCCGGCGGCGGCGGCGGTATCCAGCCGATCGCGCAGCCAGTTCATCCGCATGGTGGCGACGGAGGGGACGAAGATCAGCACTTCGGCCATCATCACGAAAATGACGGTAAGCCAGAGAAGCCTGCCGGAAAGGCCGCGGAAAAGACGCGGCATGGTTTCCGGACCTACGCCTACCGGCGAGGACCCCGAGCGCCCCGAGGTATGAACCTCGTCGTCCATGCGGATCTCCATTTCCGAATACCCGGCCCGCCGGATTGATGCGAGCCTACGGATGATCGCTTATTTTAGAGGTTCGGCGGTTTTTTACCAGTCCCCTTTGCCGCAGTGCAAAAGAGAAAGCGGAGAGGGTTGCCCCTCTCCGCTTTCTTATTCGGCTGATGTGCGAACTTGGATCAGAATTCTTCCCATTCTCCGGCAACCGCAGCCGTTGCGACGGCCGCTCCGCCGAAAGCCCGCGAGAGTGCCCCCGTCATTGCCTTTACCGGAGAAACGCGCGGCCGATGGACAGCAGCTGCCGTAACCGGCCGCACGGGAGCCGCAACCGGCCGCGTGGTCCTGACCGGCTCGGCGGCGCGCTCGCCCTCCTGGCCGATGTCGAAATTGGAGACAAGTGCAAACAGGCTGTCGGCCTCGGAAGACAATGTCTGCGTCGCCGCGGACGTCTCCTCGACCATGGCGGCATTCTGCTGCGTCACCTGGTCCATCTGGTTGACGGCGGTATTGACCTCGGCAAGCCCCGTCGCCTGCTCGCGGGAAGCGACGGCGATCGAATGGATATGGTCGTTGATGCGCAACACGCGGCTTTCGATTTCCGACAATGCCTCGCCGGTCTTCTGGACCAGCATCACGCCTCCGGCCACTTCCTCGCCGGACTTGCTGATCAACGCCTTGATGCCCTTTGCGGCACTTGCCGAGCGCTGGGCGAGTTCGCGGACCTCCTGAGCGACGACGGCAAAACCCTTGCCGGCTTCGCCTGCACGGGCGGCCTCGACGCCGGCATTGAGCGCCAGAAGATTGGTCTGGAAGGCGATTTCGTCGATGACATTGGTGATCTGGGCGATCTCGCGGGAGGCCTGCTCTATCCGGCCCATCGCGTCGACGGCGCTCCGCACCACCTCGCCCGATTGGACCGCGCTCTGCTTGGCCTCGCTGACCATGACGGTTGCCTCATGGGCGCGTTCGGTCGACGTCTTGACGACGGCGGTGATCTCTTCCAGCGCAGCGGACGTTTCTTCCAGCGCGGCAGCCTGCTGTTCGGTGCGGCGGGACAGATCATTGGTCGCCCGGCTCAGCTCGGCGGCGCTACCGTTGATAGAGCCGGTGGCGGTACGGACATTCCGCATCGTGCCGCGCAGCGTATCCATGGTCCCGTTGACATTGTGCTGCAGCTCGGCGAAGGCGCCCTTGAAGTTGCCCCGCATGCTGTCGGTAAGGTCGCCTTCGGCAAGGCTTTTGACGACGCGCCGGGTTTCCGACACACCGGCATCGACGCTCGCGACGAGCATGTCGACGTCACGAGCGAAGCGGTCGAGGCTCTCCTCGCCCCATTGCTTGTCGATGCGGCGGGTAAAATCCCCCTCGGCGGCGGCGGCGACGACGGTGGCCATACGCGCCTGGAGGTCGTCGTTCTTGCCACGCATGGTCGATTCGGAAGCATTCATGCGCGCGACCTCGATGCCGTTCCTGCGGAAGATCTCGATCGCGGCGGCCATGTCGCCAATCTCGTCGGCGCGGTCGGCCCCGTGGACCACCGTATCAAATTTGCCGTCGGCGATATGTTTCATCGCTTTGGTCAGAGCCGTGATCGGATGGCTGAGCTGGCGGCGCCCCAGATAGAGGCCGAAACCAGCACCTGCGGCAACGCCTGCAAGGGTTACTGCGGAGACAAGAATAAAAAGGGTCCGCGTGAAGCTGTTGAGCTCTTCATTGACCGCGGCGAGGACGGCCTTGTCGGTGCCGACGATAGCATCGATCTCGACCTGATAGGCCTTGCGGTTGCTGCGGTTGCCGTCGTTGTTACCCTGCTCGTTGGCGGCAGCCGGGCTCACTTCCCGACCCAGGCGGGCGGTCTCGGTCCGGAAGCCGTTGAACTCCTTGGAACGGGCAAGCAGCTTATCGAATACGGCGCGCTCGTCGGCCGGGACAATCTTGTCCCATTCCTTGAGAAGCTTGCCCATCTCATCGAGATACACGAGGATGCCATCGGCGAATTTTGCAGCCTCCTTGGTATCCTTCGACATGTAGACGCCGCGGGATTCCATCACGACGGCGGTGACGAGCCGGTTCAGGTGTTCGCCCTTGTGCGCCCGGTCTGCGGCCAATTCATATTGAACCATCATCTGGCGATATTCGGCCATGGCAAACAGAGCCATGCCGCCGATAAAGCAGGCGACGAGGCTCATGAGGCCGACGAGGAGGTTGATTTTCCCTCGAATTTTCATTTCTTTCCCTTCCAGACGGGACTTGTCATGCGCGGAAGGCAGGCCCGTAACCCAATTCTCTTCCATTCAACTGCTAAAATTAGCCTTTAGAAATTAAAGAAACGCTTAGAGAAAAAGTGTTTGCGCAGCCCCGGCGGGCATGGTTTTCACGGGCGCGCGCCTCGGTTGAGATATTTGACGTTTGACAGGGAAGATGGCCCTTACCTACTATTTCTCACCCCTAAATTCATGGGGAAATATTAGTGGAGCGGCACCTGCGACGTCGCCCGGCAGGCGGGACAGATCAAGATCGGCCAGCTCTCGGCCTAAAGGCCCAAAAATCCCGGCAGCGATTGACTTTTGCGGCGGAGTCCTCTTATAAGCCGCCCACGTTCAGCTCCGGCGGGCTTGCACGCATGCAGCCGCTTGCGCAGATCGTTTTTCCGAAGCGCTCTTGCCGTCGTGATGACGGCAAACTCCAAGAAGGGCCGCACACCGCGGTATTAAAATAAATGAAGCGTACCTATCAACCGTCTAAGCTTGTTCGCAAGCGCCGCCACGGATTCCGTACCCGTATGGCCACCAAAGGTGGTCGTCTGGTTCTCTCCGCACGTCGCGCCCGTGGCCGCAAGCGTCTCTCGGCCTAAGGCCTGAGATGCCCGAGACGACCGGGCGATGACGACTGAGACAAAGAACGAGAAAACTGTCGGGCGGCTTAAAAGCCGGCCGCAGTTCCTTGCTGTCCGGGCAGGCGAAGCCCGCCGGGGCCGGAACTTCCTTCTGGAAGTCCTTGATCGAAACCAGCCGGACGAAGCGCCGCGCGTCGGTTTCACCGTTACCAAAAAACATGGCAACGCGGTCGAACGCAACCGCATGCGCCGCCGTCTCCGCGAGGCGGTGAGGCAATCTGCCGGATTTGCAATGAAGAACGGACACGACTATGTGATTGTCGCGCGGCGGGAGGTGCTTAAGGCTCCCTTTGCGGATATGACGGCCCAGCTTATCGAGCGTATCGAAAGCAAGCCGAGACCAAAGCGGTCCGAGGAGACCCGTTCCAGGAAAGCATGATGGAAAAGAACCGCAATTACTTCATCGCGATCGCGCTCTCGGTGCTGATCGTTCTTGCCTGGCAGTTCCTCTATATGAACCCGAGGATGGAAGCCCAGCAGCGTGCCGAAGAAGCCAGCCGTGCGCTTCAGGGCGAAAGCGCTCAGCCTGTTTCCCCGGAGAGCCCCGGCGCTCAGAGTGGTGGCATACTGGGCAATCTACCCGGCGCCAACCCGGCAGCTGCCGCGCTCTCCCGCGACCAGGCGCTCGCACGGTCGCGGCGCGTGCAAATCGAAACGCCGGCCCTGATCGGCTCCATCAATCTGACCGGCGCCCGTTTCGACGACCTGAAGCTGCGCGAATATCACGAGACCGTCGACGACAAGAGCCCGATCATCACGCTGTTTTCGCCGTCCGATACGACCGACGGCTATTTCACGGAAATCGGCTATATCCCCAATGAATCGATCGACGCCGCCCCCGGCACCGGCACGCAATGGACGCTCGCAAGCGGCGACAAGCTGACCCAGCAGACGCCGGTGACGCTGACCTTCACCAACGAGAAGGGCGTGACCTTCACGCGCACGATTTCGATCGACGATCACTACATGCTGACCGTCGCAGACAAGGTCGACAACAAGACCGCCGCCCCGGTGACGCTGACGCCCTATGGCCGCGTGCTGCGTAACAACAAGCCGGCGACGCCGTCCGTCTGGGTCATCCACGAAGGCTTCATCGGCGTGATGGGCGAGAGCGGCAGCCTCGACGAACACACCTACTCCAATATTGAAAAAGAGCAGTTCACCAACGAGAAATCCACGACCGGCTGGATGGGCATCACCGACAAGTACTGGGCTGCCACGATCGTGCCGCCGCAGACGCTGCCCTATGTTGCACGTTTCTCGCATTTCGCCGGTGCTCAGGCGAGCTATCAGGCGGACTACAAGGGCGACGACCTGACGGTTCAGCCGGGTCAATCCACCGAACTCAAGAACCTCGTCTTCGCCGGAGCCAAGGAAGTACCCTTGATCTCGCGCTACGAGACGGAGTTCGGCATTCCGCAGTTCAACCGCCTGATCGACTGGGGATGGTTCTACTTCATCACCAAGCCGATGTTCCAGCTGATGGACTTCTTCTTCCGTCACGTGGGTAATTTCGGCGTTGCGATCCTGCTCACCACCATCGTCGTCAAGGCGCTGTTCTTCCCGCTCGCGAGCAAGCAATACGCTTCCATGGCCAACATGAAGCGCATGCAGCCGAAGATGGAAGAGCTGAAGGCCAAGTTCGGCGACGATCGGATGGGCCTGCAGCAGGCGATGATGGCGCTCTACAAGGAAGAAAAGATCAATCCGATCGCCGGCTGCTGGCCGGTGCTGTTGCAGATCCCGGTCTTCTTCGCGCTCTACAAGGTCATCTACGTCACCATCGAAATGCGGCACGCGCCGTTCTTCGGCTGGATCCAGGATCTCTCGGCTCCCGACCCGACGTCGCTCTTCAACCTCTTCGGCCTGCTGCCCTTCGACGTGCCGAGCGCGCTGATGATCGGCGTCTGGCCGCTGGTGATGGGCGTCACAATGTTCGTGCAGATGCGCATGAACCCGACGCCGCCGGATCCGACCCAGGCGATGATCTTCACCTGGATGCCGCTGGTGTTCACCTTCATGCTGGCGTCCTTCCCGGCCGGTCTCGTCATCTACTGGGCCTGGAACAACACCCTGTCGGTGACGCAGCAGGCGATCATCATGAAGCGTCATGGCGCCAAGATCGAACTCTTTGACAATCTGAAGGGCTTCTTCCGACGAAAAGAAGCGCCGACAAAATAGCATCCCCCAACACACCGATGAGGAACCCCGGCTGGTCCGGGGTTTTTCTTTTGGAATAGGGCTGGGAAGCCCGAAAGCTTGACATTGCCGGCCAAAACCTTGAAGCCGTGCCCTTCGACAGAACAGGACGACCAGAACCGATGCCCGCAGACATGAGCACGGACGACAAGCCGCTTTTCGGCCGCCCCTGGATTTTCATCCGCGGCGTGCCCTCGATGAAGTTCCTGCCACCGGAAGGCCCGCTCGAAGTCGCCTTTGCCGGTCGCTCAAACGTCGGCAAGTCGTCGCTGATCAACGCGATCGTCGGCCAGAAGGGATTGGCGCGCACCTCCAATACGCCCGGCCGTACTCAGGAACTCAACTATTTCGTGCCGGATGGCTATTCGGGCGCAGGTACCGACCTGCCGCCGATGGCGCTGGTCGACATGCCGGGCTACGGTTATGCCAAGGCGCCGAAGGAAACCGTCGATGCCTGGACCAGGCTCGTCTTCGACTATCTGCGCGGCCGCGCGACGCTGAAGCGCGTCTATGTGCTGATCGACAGCCGCCACGGCATCAAGAAGAACGACGACGAAGTCCTGGACCTCCTCGACAAGGCCGCTGTCTCCTACCAGATCGTGCTGACCAAGACCGACAAGATCAAGGAACCGGCCGTGGTGAAGCTGCTGGCCGAGACGCAGGAAAAGATCCGCATGCACCCGGCGGCCTTCCCGTTCGTGCTCTCCACCTCGTCCGAAAAAGGCAAGGGGATCGAGGAACTGCGTCAGGCGATCGCCGAAACCGTCGGCCGGGCGCTCTGACGCCCTACTAAAAACGGCAAATCCGGCCGCCCCCTGAGAGGCGACCGGATCCTGATGCAAAAGCCCCAAACGGGTGTGACCGGCTTTTACATTTTCGGCAGCAGAACCTTGTCGACCACGTGGATGACGCCGTTCGACTGCTTGACGTCGGCGATCGTGACATTCGACACGCCGCCCGTTTCGTCGGTGAGCGTGATCTTGCCCATGCTTTCCTTGGCTTTCAGGATGCAGCCGCCGACGGTCTTGACGTCATGGGTGCCCTTGTCGTCCTTGATCATCTTCTCGATAGCCGTAGACATGGCGCTGACCGCGACCACGTGGCAGGTCAGCACCTTGGTGAGCTGAGCCTTGTTTTCCGGCTTCAGCAGCGTTTCGACCGTGCCCTTGGGCAGAGCAGCGAAGGCTTCGTTGGTCGGCGCAAAAACCGTGAACGGACCCTTGCCCTGGAGCGTCTCCACCAGGCCGGCAGCCTTGACGGCCGCGACGAGCGTCGTGTGGTCCTTGGAGTTCACGGCATTTTCGACGATGTTCTTGTCTTCGTACATCGCCGCGCCGCCGACCTTCGGATTGGCGGCAAAAACGGTCACGGCGGCGGTGGCTGACAGAACGGTGGCGACAGCGAGCGTGCGGAATGCGGTCTTGGACATGATGGCTTCCTCTCAACGAAACTAATTGCCCCGGCGCGGATGCGCGCCTCCCAAGGCATGGCGTCCCGACATCGGCGGAGACATCACAAGAGACGGAAGGCGGAGAAGAAGAGTTTCAACGCCGACGACGAAACCGCCGTTAATTTTTCAAGCTGCTGTTTTTATTTACCTATATCTGTTGCGCCGTCGGCCTGCTGCAATGTCTGGGCCTTCCTGCGAGAGCTATTTACCGGAATACGGCCACCATTTATCCGACGCCGGCACGTCGATTGGACGACAATCTCGCGGACTGATTATTTCCTCTGTCAGAAACATGCGCTAAAAGGCCCCACTTATTATTCAGGGGTATCCGATGACGGCTTCCGAAAGCGAACTTCAGGCCAAGCTTCTGGCACAGGCGCTGCCCTATATGCAGCGTTACGAAAACAAGACGATCGTCGTGAAATACGGCGGCCACGCCATGGGCGACACCGAACTCGGCAAGGCGTTCGCCGCGGATATCGCGCTTCTCAAGCAATCCGGCGTCAACCCGATCGTCGTGCATGGCGGCGGCCCGCAGATCGGCGCCATGCTGACGAAGATGGGCATCGAGTCCAAATTCGAAGCCGGCCTGCGCGTCACCGACCAGAAGACCGTCGAGATTGTCGAAATGGTTCTCGCCGGCTCGATCAACAAGGAAATCGTCGCGCTGATCAACCAGACCGGCGAATGGGCGATCGGCCTTTGCGGCAAGGACGGCAACATGGTCTTTGCCGAAAAGGCCAAGAAGACCATCATCGATCCGGACAGCAATATCGAGCGGGTCCTCGACCTCGGTTTCGTCGGTGAAGTGGTGGAAGTCGACCGCACCTTGCTCGACCTGCTCGCCAAATCGGAAATGATCCCGGTCATCGCTCCGGTCGCCCCAGGCCGCGACGGCGCGACCTACAACATCAATGCCGACACGTTCGCGGGCGCCATCGCCGGCGCGCTCAGCGCCACCCGCCTGCTCTTCCTCACCGACGTTCCGGGCGTTCTGGACAAGGACAAGCAGCTGATCAAGGAACTCACGGTCGCCCAGGCCTTGGCCCTCATCAAGGACGGCACGATCTCCGGCGGCATGATCCCCAAGGTCGAGACCTGCATCGAGGCGATCAAGGCTGGCGTGCAGGGTGTCGTCATCCTGAACGGCAAGACGGCCCACTCGGTGCTGCTCGAAATCTTCACCGAGCACGGCGCCGGCACCCTGATCGTTCCCTGATCGCGGACGGCTTCAAGGCTTAGCCAGTGGCGGTGAAAACCGCCGCGGCGTCTTCCTTCAGCTTCGCCATCATCGCCCGATACGGCCCCGGCCCGTAACTGACCCGGGCAACCCCGAGCTCACCGAGGCGTTTCGGCGACGGAACGCCTCCGAACATCATGATGTTGACCGGAAGCGGCGAGGCCTTGCAGAGCGCCTCGATCAACGCCTCATCGGCCAGTCCCGGTGCGAAAAACCCGTTGCCCCCAGCCTCGGCATAGGCTTCGGCACGTTCGATCGCCTGATCGAGAAGTGCTGCATGCCTCGTCCGGTCGCCTTCCTGCAGGAAGAGGTCGGTCCGGGCGTTGATGAAGAACGGTATATCGCGAGTGTCTGCCAAGGCCCGGATGGCACGGATGCGCTCGGCTTGCTGCTCCACCGGATAGATACCGCTGCCGCCGACCACCTGATCCTCGAAATTGATGCCGATCGCGCCGGCGTCGATGACCCTGGCGACATTTGCGGCCAGTTCGGCCGGGTCTTCCGCATAACCGCCCTCGAAATCCACCGACAATGGCAGGTCGATCGCTGCGGTGATCGATTTCGCCGTGGCAAGCAATGCATCGAGCGGCAGGTTCTCGCCGTCCGCATAGCCTTGCGCTGCGGCGACCGACCAGCTTCCGGTGCCGAGCGCCTTCGCCCCGGCCTCCGCAACCGCCTTGGCGGTGCCGGCATCCCAGATGTTGTAGATGATGACCGGATTGCCCTTCCGGTGAAGCGCTGCAAACGCGGCTGCCTTGTCTTTCTGTGGCATGAATGATCCTCCCGTTGATCGGAATACCCTAACCGGTTTCGGTGACGGATGCCGCCGCAATTCGGGCGTCGATCAGGAAAAGAGCAACCCGAGGATGCCGCCGACGATCAAGAGGCAGCCGAACACTTCCATGCGGTTCACCCGTTCATGGAAGAGGAAATAGGACGCCATGAAGGTGAAGACGAGTTCGATCTGCCCGAGCGCGCGGACATAGGCCACCTGCTGCAGGGTCATGGCGGTGAACCAGCCGGCCGAGCCGACGACGCCTGCCAGGCCGACGAGAGAGGATGAACGCCACGAGAGAACGACCTGGACGATCTCGCGCTTGTCCTTCCAGAACATCCAGACCAGCATGAAGGCCGTCTGGAACGTCGTGACGCAGGCGAGCGTCACCGCGGCCTCCATGACCGGTCCGGGACCGCCGAGCGACAGAGAAGCGCTACGGTAGGAGACGGCCGAAATACCGAAGACCGCCCCGGAGGCGATGCCGATCAGGGCGGTGCGGCTGGTCAGCGCCACCAGCATGTTGCGCCAGGAGAGCGGCATGCGCGCCATCGAGATCGTCATCACGCCGATCACGCCAACGATGATCGCCGCGACTGAGCCCGGCGTCAGCTTTTCGCCGAGCAGGATGAAGCCGAAGATGGCGGCCTGCACCGGCTCGGTCTTGGAATAGGCCGTCCCGACCGCAAAATTCCTGAGCGAAAAGAGATGCACCAGCATCATGGTCGCAAAGATCTGCGCCAGGCCGCCGATCACCGCCCAAAGAGCGAAGGTCCAGTTCAGTGCCGGGAACGGATAACCGGCGATATGGTGAAGGCAGAGGACATAGAGGATCGCGATCGGAAAACCGTAGCCGAAGCGCACGAAGCTAGCACCCCGCGTGCCAAGCGAACCCTGCAGATGCTTCTGCAGGGCAGAGCGCAGGTTCTGCAGAAAGGCAGCGGCGATGGTGATGGGGATCCAGAGCTCCATATGCTGGCGGTATCACGCGTTCCGGCAGATCGCCAAGGCCGGCTCAGGCCGAAAGCGTTCGTCTTTTTCGTTTTCTTTGCCGTCGAGCCGGTGCATAAAGCGGCCATGGAAAAAAAGCCGCAGACCTCGCCCGACCCCGCCGATTTCGCCCATGTCCGCGACTGGGTGTTCGATCTCGACAACACGCTTTATCCGCATCACATCAATCTGTTCGCGCAAATCGACAAGAACATGACGGCCTATGTGCAGGAACTGCTGCAGCTCGAGCCGGCGGAAGCGAAAGCCCTGCAGAAACGCTATTACCACGAGCATGGTACGACGCTGCAGGGCCTGATGCTGAACCACGGCATCGAGCCGGACGGGTTTCTCGAGCAGGCGCATGCGATCGACTATTCGGCGCTGTTGCCGCATCCGGAACTCGGCGAGGCGATCAAGGCGCTTCCCGGCCGCAAGTTCATCTTCACCAATGGCAGCGTGCCGCATGCTGAAGCCGCCGCCAGGGCACTCGGCATTCTCGACAATTTCGACGACATATTCGACATCGTCGCCGCAGACTACGTGCCGAAGCCGGCAGGCGCGACCTACGACAAGTTCGCCAGTCTTCATCGGGTCGATACGCAAAAAGCCGCGATGTTCGAGGATCTGCCGCGCAACCTGCAGGTGCCGAAGGCGCTCGGCATGCGCACCATCCTCCTCGTGCCGCGCAACCTGGACGCGGTGCTGATGGAACGGTGGGAAAAGCTCAGCGACGAGGACGATCATATCGACTACGTCACGGACGATCTAACCGGCTTCCTCAGCGGCCTCAATATCGGCTAAGGTTTTATCGGCATTACTAAAAGTTCATCCACATTACGGATGTTTAAGTGGTTTTGACCGTTGCGGGCTCTATCTTCAGGCTATCGAAACAACCTGAAGGACCACCGCAATGACCGCGAAGAAGATCGTTCTGGCGACCCTTGGAGCAGCGCTGATCGCCGGCGCAGCCGTTCCTGCCTTTGCAGCTCCAGGGCGTGATGGTCCCGGCCGCCATGGTGGTCCCGGCCGGGCGATGATGCAGGACGTGATGTTCGTGCGCCTCCTGAAGAATGCCGATGCCGACAAGGATGGCAAAATCTCCAAGGACGAGATGACCGCATTTCAGGACAAGCTCTTCACCGCGATCGATGCCAACAAGGATGGCTCACTGACCCGCGGCGAGATGTTCGACTATCGTCAGGCGAAGATGGAAGAGTTCCGCAAGACCCATCAGCCCGAAGTGGCCAATGCCACAGACCCGAAGGACGACCAATCCGACGATAACATGGCCGACCGGCGTGATGACCATCGCCGAGACCGCGATCGTTCTGCATGGAACCATGATGGTCAGGGCCGCCACGGCGGGCGCCGCGAAGACGCTCGGTGGGAAGGCCCGCACGACCGTCAGATGATGGGCCGGGGCATGTTCCGCATGGTCGATGAAGACAAGGACGGCAAGATCACCAAGACGGAAGCCACCACCGCATCCGACAAGCTGTTCGCCCGCATGGATACCAGCAAGGATGGAACCATTTCCATCGACGACCTGCCGGACCGCCCCCTCTAGTTCTCCGCCCCCTTGGAACTAGCTCCGACAGTCGTCCAAAGGACCCGCCCCTTCCCCAAGGGGCGGGTTCTTTTATTTTTCAATGCTCGTAAAAATCCGAGATGATCTTCCAAGCCTGTTCCGAAGTTTCAACAAAACTGATGAGGCTCAGGTCATCCGGCGCGATGGTGCCAAACTCCGCGAGCGCGCCAAAGTTGATGATGCCGCGCCAGAAGGATTCGCTGAACAGGATGAGCGGTATGGGCTCCATGCGCTTGGTCTGGATGAGGGTGAGCGCCTCGAACATTTCGTCCAGGGTGCCGAACCCGCCGGGGAAGACAACGACTGCCTTCGCCCGCATCATGAAATGCATCTTGCGGATGGCGAAATAGTGGAAGTTGAAGCTGAGTTCCGGCGTTACGAAGCGGTTGGGTGCCTGCTCGTGCGGCAGCATGATGTTGAGCCCGATGCTCGGGGCACCGGCTTCCGCCGCACCGCGGTTGCCAGCCTCCATGACGCCGGGGCCACCGCCGGTCACCACCACGTATTCCTGATGATTGTAGCCGGCCGAGTGTTTGCCGCAGAGTGCCGCGAACTTGCGCGCCTCGTCGTAATAGACCGAAGCCGCTTCAAGGTTCTGGCGCTGGGTGTCGTTGCGGGCGGCCCAGGCGCTCTGGCCGGGAGCCGGGATGCGCGCGCCGCCGAACAGCACGACGGTCGATCTGATGCCGCGCTCGGCCAATGCCATTTCCGTCTTCATCAGCTCGAGCTGAAGCCGCACGGGGCGAAGCTCTTCGCGGCTGAGGAATTCGTCATCCGCATAGGCTAGCCGATAGGAATGCGATTCCGTCTGCGGCGTCCTCGGCTGGACTGCGGCGTCGTTTTTGTCCGCCTTGTTGTCCTTCAGCGGATCCCAGACCCCGTCCTTGCGCCGCGGCCCGTCCTTCTTCGCCTTTGCCATTCGCATGATCCTTCCGGCGTCAAATGCATTGACGCCAATTCACATTGACGCTTGAGTGGCGGTCGCTTAGATCAAATGACACCAAATGGCCACCTCTCCCACCATCACGATACAGAGTGACGTTTAAGGATTTCCCATGAGCAGCCCCGACTTTTCTTCTCTCGAAAAGACTATCGAGACGGCCTTCGACAACCGCGACACCGTAACGGTTTCGACCAAGGGAGAGATCCGCGACGCGGTCGAAGAGGCGCTCAACCTGCTGGACAGCGGTAAGGCGCGAGTCGCAAGCCGGGGCGAAGACGGCGTGTGGACGGTGCATCAGTGGCTGAAGAAGGCGGTGCTCCTGTCCTTCCGCCTCAACGACATGGAAGTGGTCAAGAACGGCCCCGGTGCCTCCACCTGGTGGGACAAGGTGCCCTCCAAATTCGAGAACTGGGGTGAGAGCGAGTTCCGCGCCGCCGGCTTCCGTGCCGTGCCGAACGCAGTCGCGCGTCGCTCTGCCTATATCGCCAAAAACGTCGTCCTGATGCCCTCCTTCATCAACCTCGGCGCCTATGTCGATGAAGGCACCATGGTCGACACCTGGGCGACCGTCGGTTCCTGCGCCCAGATCGGCAAGCACGTGCATCTTTCCGGCGGCGTCGGCATCGGCGGCGTGCTGGAGCCGATGCAGGCCGGCCCGACCATCATCGAGGACAATTGCTTTATCGGCGCCCGCTCGGAAGTGGTCGAAGGTTGCATCGTCCGCCAGGGTTCGGTGCTCGGCATGGGCGTGTTCATCGGCAAGTCGACCAAGATCGTCGACCGCGCCACCGGCGAGATCAGCTATGGCGAGGTGCCGCCCTATTCGGTGGTCGTCGCCGGCACGCTGCCGGGCAAGCCGTTCCCGAACGGCGAGCCGGGCCCCGGCCTCTATTGCGCCGTGATCGTCAAGCGAGTCGATGAAAAGACCCGCTCCAAGACCGGTATCAACGAACTGCTGCGCGACTGATCCCATCCCATGTCCAGTGCCGATCCCATCGCCAATCTCCAGACGCTCATCCGCTGCCCCTCGGTGACACCCGCCGAGGGCGGCGCTCTGGCAGCGCTGGAGGCCATGCTGCTTCCGCTCGGTTTCAAGGTCGAGCGCATGGTGGCGACGGAGCCCGGCATGCCGGACATCGAGAACCTCTATGCCCGGCTCGGCACAGATGCGCCGCATCTGATGTTCGCCGGCCATACGGACGTGGTGCCGCCGGGGGATGAAACGTCGTGGAGCCGGCCGCCGTTTGCCGGCGAGATTGTCGGTGATGAGTTGTTCGGCCGCGGCGCGGTGGACATGAAGGGTGGGATCGCCTGTTTCGTCGCCGCCGTCGCCCGCCACATAGAGCAAAATGGCGCGCCAAAAGGCTCGATCTCTTTTCTGATCACCGGCGATGAGGAAGGCCCGGCGGTCAACGGAACCGAGAAGCTGCTGAAGTGGGCCGTTGAACGGGGCGAGACCTGGGATGCCTGCCTGGTCGGCGAGCCGACCAATCCCGATGTGCTCGGCGACATGATCAAGATCGGCCGTCGCGGGTCGGTCTCCGGCAAGGTCACCGTCTTCGGCGTCCAGGGCCACGCGGCCTATCCACATCTGGCCGACAATCCGGTGCGCGGCCTGCTGCCGCTTGCATCTGCCCTGATGGACCCGCCCTTCGACGGCGGCACGGCGGAATTCCCGGCCTCCAACCTGGAAGTGACATCCATCGATGTCGGCAATCCGGCGACCAACGTCATTCCGGCAAAGGCCAGTTTCGCTTTCAACATACGCTTCAACGACACCTGGACGGCCGACACCGTCAAGGCGGAGATCGTCAGACGGCTGGATGCGGCAGCGGTCGGCAACCCGCTTCGCCCGGATCGGGAACCGGCGCGCTACGAAATCACCTGGGCGGAACGCCCAAGCCACGTGTTCCTGACCCGCAACAACGCTCTGATCGCATCGCTTTCCGGCGCTGTCGAGAGCGTGACCGGCAAGGTGCCGAAGCTTTCTACGACGGGCGGTACGTCTGATGCCCGGTTCATCAAGGATTATTGCCCCGTTGTCGAATTCGGCCTGGTCGGCCAGACCATGCACATGATCGACGAGCGCGTGGCCCTTGCCGATCTGGAGACGCTTACCCAAATCTATGGGACCTTCCTCTCCCGCTGGTTCGATAATGCCCTCCTATCATGAAGTCAGGCTCTACCTCGGCGGCCTCTGGCTGCTGATCCGCGGCGATGCGCGCGGTTTGCGGCCGTTCGATATTTCGGACGAGGGCGTGTTGCGTTCGTTCTGGGCAGTCGCCTGGTGCGCGCCGGCACTCGTTGTCGGCTGGATCTTCCGGCGGATGGAATACCTTCGCCATTTCCCTCAACGTGAGGACTATTCCTTCATCTTTTTCCTGAAGATGCTGGTTCTCGAAGCGGCCCAATGGATCGTGCCAGCCGTGGCGCTCATCGTGCTCGGCTTCATTCTGCGCTTCATGCCGCTCGTGCGGATTCTGATCGTGCTGCGCAACTGGTTTGCCGTCCCGTTCGCCTATGCGGCCTATGCTGTCTTGGCGCCTGTCGCCTTCCTTTCCGATCAGCCTGGCGCCCTTGCAAGCCTTGCCGGTTATGGCGCGCTTGTGCTCGCGGCAATCCTTCTGTTTGCAACGCTCTTTCTCATGTGGTGCATCCTGAGAACCGTCATGGGTGGCCCGGTGATGATCCGAATTGCGACCCTGGGGCTCGTGGTTCTGGCGGAAGTTATTGTTGCGCGCGAACTGGAGAATATCATGGGGGTTTCGTTAACCTGATGCGTGATTTCGCCGTTTTGCGGGGAGGCAACCTTGCCCTCCTATCCTGAAGTCAGACTTTATCTGAGCGGTATTTGGCTGCTGATCCGGGGCGATGCGCAGGGTTTCCGCCTGCTCGACATTTCCGATCGCGGCATGATGCGCTCGTTCTGGGCGTTCGTCTGGTGCCTGCCGGGAGCGTTCATCTCCTGGCTGTGGTGGCGCGACTATCTGCTCGAAGGCATGCCGCCCGGCGCCCGGACCGGCGGGATTTTCTTCGTTCGCATGGCGATGCTGGAAATCTTCAACTGGCTGGTGCCGCTGATCCTTGCCGGCGTACTCTGCTCGCTTCTCGGCATTGCCCGAAAGTTTCCGGCGGTCGTCGTCAGCGTCAACTGGCTCTCGGTTCCCTTCGCCTATCTCTATGGCCTGCTGAGCCTGCGCTTTCTGTTGCCATCCAGCCTCGATACCGTCCTGGCGCTTGTCCATTTCGCACTGCTGATCGTCATGATCGTCGCTGTATCGCGGGTGATGCGGATGATCTGCGGGCCGCAGCCGCTGATGATCACCACGCTGGTGCTGGTGCTGATCGTGCCGAGCATGCTGCTGACCGAAGCCCTGCAGCGTTTCCTCGGAATCTATCCGCTCTGATGAACCAGCGCTTCAGGGCTCTACGGGATCGCCTGGATAATCGACGCGCATGAAATAAAGTCCCTCGGGCGGCGCCACCGGCCCGCAGGCTTTGCGGTCCCGGGCGTCCAGTGCTGCGCGGACATCCGCCGGCGTCATCCGGCCTTCACCGGCCAGTTTCAGCGTGCCGGCTAGCGAACGTATCTGATTGTGCAGGAAACTCTGTGCCGTCGCGCGGATTTCGATCAGGTCACCGGTGCGCGTGACATCCAGCATGTCCAGCGTGCGGACGGGGTTTTTCGCCTGGCAATGAACCGAACGAAAAGTCGTGAAATCGTGCTTTCCGACCAGCGTCTGGGCGGCGGCATGCATGACCTCATGATCCAGATCCTTGGTGACCCACCAGGCGCGCTTCGCATCCAGCGCCAGCGGGCCGGCGCGTGAAATGATGCGGTAGAGATAGTATCGCCGGACAGCCGAAAAGCGGGCGTCGAACGTATCATCGACGACCTGCACGCCGATGATGGCGACTTTCTCCCTGGCCATGCCCAGATAGGCGTTCAGCGCGTCGCGCAGCCGGTGTGGCTGCCACAACCGCGACAGATCGACATGCACCACCTGCCCGCGTGCATGAACGCCGGAATCGGTGCGGCCGGCGCCCTTGACCACCACGCTCTCCTTGGTCAAGGACAGGATGGCAGTTTCAAGTGCCGACTGTACCGAATGGCCGTTCTTCTGCTTCTGCCAGCCGACATAGGGCGTGCCGTCATATTCGACGATCATGCGGAATCGCGGCATCAGGAGAGCCTCGTGCCAGGCCCCAGCGGCGTACCGCGCAGGAACTCCGCCGCGGCCAGGGGCTTGCCCCCGGCCTTCTGCAACTTGAGGAGCCGCACCGCACCCGCGCCGCAGGCAAGGGTCAGTGCGTCGTCAAGAATCGTTCCGGGCTCGCCCTGCCCCTCGCCGATTTCCGACAGAAGAACCTTCACACGCTCCAGCCTGCCGTTGATTTCCGCCTCGAACCATGCGCCCGGGAAAGGCGACAGACCGCGGATGTGGTTATGCACATCCGCTGCGGGTTTCGAAAAATCGATACGCGTCTCGCCCTTGTCGATCTTGGCGGCATAAAGCACGCCTTCCGGCGATTGCGGCGTCAGCGGCAGGTCGTTGGCTTCGAGTTTTTCCATCGCCTCGACCACGGCACGGGCACCGACCAGCATCAGCTTGTCGTGCAGTTCGCCCGCCGTCATGTTCTCGCCGATTTCCACTTCCCTCGTCAGCGCAACGGGGCCGGTATCGAGGCCCTTTTCCATCTGCATGACCATCATGCCGGTCTTCTTGTCACCCGCCATGATCGCCCGCTGGATCGGCGCGGCACCGCGCCAGCGTGGCAGGAGCGAAGCGTGGCCGTTGTAACAACCGAGCTGTGTGGCCGTCAGGATCGCTTCCGGCAGCAGCAGGCCGTAGGCGACGACAACGGCAACATCCGCCTTGAGCCCGCGGAATTTTTCGCGCTCTTCCGGATCCTTGAAATTCACCGGCGTAAAAACGGGGATGCCCAGCAGTTCGGCGGCCTGATGCACCGGCGACTTCACCAGATCGAGCCCGCGGCGACCACCCGGGCGCGGCGGCTGGGTATAGACTGCGACGATCTCGTGCCCCGCGTGCTTGAGGCTCTGCAGCGTCGGCACGGAAAATTCCGGGGTTCCCATGAAGATGATGCGAAGAGACATGGACGTTCCGCGTCTCAAGAGACCGCGCCTTCTTAACTCGGATCGCCTGAGCGGCGGTTCAGACCGCCTTGGACTTGGCAGCCTTGGTGAATTTCTTGATCACCATCTCGCGCTTCAGGCGGGAAATATGGTCGATGAAAAGCACGCCATTCAGGTGATCGATCTCATGCTGCAGGCAGGTGGCGAGCAGGCCATCGGCCTCTACCACATATTCCTTGCCGTCGCGGCCGAGATGCTTGACGCTCACGGTCGCCGGGCGTTCCACCTCGGCATAATATTCCGGAATGGAGAGGCAGCCCTCTTCATACACGGAGCTCTCGTCTGAGGATGTGACGATCTCCGGATTGATGAAGACCTGCGGCTGCTTTTCCTCGCCCTCGCGCGCAATGTCGACGACCAGCAGGCGGCGCGGCACGCCGATCTGGATCGCCGCAAGGCCGATGCCCGGCGCGTCATACATGGTCTCCAGCATGTCGTCGGCGAGCCTCAGAAGCTCGGCGTCAACACGCTCTATCGGCTTGGAAAGCTGACGCAGGATCGGGTCAGGCAGAATAATCAGAGGCTTGATCGTCATGGCTTCCCATAACCCATCTTTTTTTCCGAAGGAATAGAAATTACGGCCGGAGGAAGCTCAATGTTCATGTTTTGATCTTTTCAAGCGACAAAATTCTGTTAGTTTCCCGCCATGAATAATCTCGTTGCCAGCCTTTCCCGTTTCTTCGACGATCCGCGCGCTGCCGTCGTGGCGATGATGTGTGCAGCGGCATTGCTGCTGTTATGGTTGTTTCTGGGGCGCCGGGCATCGCTTCGGCGGCAGGAAGATGCGGCCTTGCGGGCGATGGAAGGCGAGGCCCGGCTTTCTGAACTTCTGAGAGCGCAAAGCGAGATGCAGGGACGGTTGTCGGCAATGGCGGAGACGCTTTCGACGCGGCAATCGGAACTGAACCAGTCGGTCAGCCAGCGGCTCGATGGCATGACACATAGGATCGGCGCGACGATCACCGAACAGACCAAGTCGACGCACGAGAACCTGCAGCGGCTGCAGGAACGGCTGGCGGTGATCGACGCCGCCCAGAACAATATCCAAACGCTGGCAAAGGACGTCGTCGGCCTGCAGGCGATCCTGTCGAACAAGCAGACACGCGGCGCCTTCGGCCAGGGCCGAATGGAAGCGATCGTTGCCGACGGATTGCCGATGGGGGCCTACGGCTTCCAGACCACGCTCTCGAACGGCACAAGGCCCGACTGCACGATCAGGATGCCGAACGGCGCTCCGCCCTTGGTGATCGATGCCAAATTTCCGCTCGAAGCCTGGAACGCATTTCGCGAGGCCGCGGCACCCGAAGCCAGACGGGCCGCCGCCCAGGCCTTCAAGCGCGACCTCGAGGTCCACATCCGCGATGTCTCGGAAAAATACCTGATCCCGGGCGAAACACAGGAAATGGCTTTCCTCTTCGTGCCATCGGAATCGATCTTCGCGGAGATCCACGAGCATTTCGAGAGCGCTGTGCAGAAGGCGCAACGTTCCCGGATCGTCATTGTCTCGCCCTCGCTGCTGATGCTGTCCATCCAGGTCATCCAGGCCGTGCTGAAGGACCAGCGGATGCGCGAGCAGGCACATCTCATCCAGGGCGAAGTGGCGCTGCTGATCGAGGATCTTTCCCGCCTCGATGACCGTACCCGCAAGCTGCAGACACATTTCTTCGCTGCCCAGAAGGATGTCGAGC
Source organism: Neorhizobium sp. T7_12 (assembly GCF_002968535.1). Lineage (NCBI taxonomy): Bacteria > Pseudomonadati > Pseudomonadota > Alphaproteobacteria > Hyphomicrobiales > Rhizobiaceae > Neorhizobium > Neorhizobium sp. T7_12. The sequence goes on from NZ_PVBK01000015.1 coordinate 58,219, forward strand.
AGATCATGACCTCCACCGACAAGCTCAACCGCCGCGGCGCCAGGATCGAGGCTCTTGAACTGGAGGCTCCGGCGGAGGCAGCCCGCGACCTGCCACAGGCGAAAGTGGTCGAAAGCCGTACCGGTCTTCTCAAACTGCGGGTGGTTGACGAGGAGTGATCCTCTCGGGCAGTGTCGCGCGACTTTAAATCAAGCATGCAGGCCCGCCATGATCACCGTCCTCGGCTCCATCAACATGGATCTCATCGCCACGACCGAGCGCCTACCCCAGCCGGGCGAGACGGTTGCGGGATCGAGCTTTGCGACGGCCGCCGGCGGCAAGGGCGCCAACCAGGCGCTCGCCGCCCGCCGTGCCGGAAGCGCCGTGCATATGGTCGGAGCCGTTGGAGAAGATGGTTTTGCTACACCGGCACTCGCACTCCTCGATGACGCCAAAGTCGATCTCTCGGCGGTCGCGCGCGTAACCGATCCAACCGGCACGGCTCTGATCCTGGTGGGGGGCACGGGCGAAAACATGATCGCGGTGGTGGCCGGCGCCAACGGTACGGTGAGCACGGCGCAGGCCGAGGCGGCGGTCGAAGCCATGAAGACCGGCGATATCCTGATGCTGCAGCTCGAAATCCCGGCCGAGACGGTAGAGACGGCGCTCAACGCCGCGCGCGCCAAAAGCGTACTGACGGTGATCAACACGGCGCCGCTGACCGGCGATGCGACCCGGCTTGCCCGGCTCGCGGATATCGTCGTCGCCAATGAAACGGAATTCGAACTGCTGGCCGGAAGCCCGATCCCGGACGCTGCGGCGCGCCAGGAGATGTTGAAAAAACTGCACGCGGAAACCGGCCAGACATACGTCGTCACGCTCGGCGGCGACGGCGTGGTCGCGATCCGCGACGGAAAGATTGTCACGGCCGAGGGATTGAAGATCGAACCGGTCGATACGGTCGGCGCCGGCGACACGTTTTGCGGTTATCTGGCCGCCAGTCTCGAACAGGGGCTCGATTTTCCGAAAGCGCTCCGCCGCGCCGCAGTGGCCGGTTCGCTCGCCTGCCTCAGCCGCGGCGCCCAGCCATCGATCCCGCCCGCCGAGGCGGTCGACGCCAGGGTCTGAGCTGCTTCGATCGAGTATTTCCCCCTACTTTCGCCGTTGCGGCAGAGCAAGCATTTGCAATTTTAGTCAACGTTAACATATCGCTTTTAGGGTCGCGGTCATATCTCTGCGGGGACGAGATTCGATCCGCCTCGCGGCCGCTCCATGAAGGAGCCTCACCCTGTCCGCACTCCGAGGCAATCGATGTTTTCGCTCAAGGTCAAGTCGCTCTCCACGAAGCTCATACTTGTAACGAGCCTGGTGATCGCCGGCGTTCTGGTTCTCTCCAACTTCTTCCTGATCTCCCAAACCCGCAACCGCGTGTCGACGCTGACCATGGCGCAGGCGCAGGCCGAGGCGCGTTCCATCGCCAACGAAGTCGCCGTCGACATGGGCCAGCTTGCCGGCGCGGCACGCTCGATGGCGGGCGTGATCGGCCGCGGCCATGCCGCGGGTTATCTCGACCGCAAGGGCGTCACCGACGCCCTCAAGGCCAACCTGGAGCAGAATGCTTTTGCCTATGGCAGCTGGTTTGCCGAAGTTCCGGGCGCATTCGACGGAAAGAACGCGGAACTCGTCGGCAACAAGGAGATGGGCGCCAACAAGAAGGGGGAGCTTGCCCCGTACTGGACCAAGAGCCGCACCGGCGATATCGCCTATAGCGTCTTCGACATCGACACCCAGGCGGAATGGTATTCGCTTGCGGCAATCTCGAAGAAAGGCTCGCTCACCCAGCCCTATATCGAAAGCACCACGGGCGATGCTGTCGCCATGAGCTCCGTCGCCTACCCCGTCATGTCCGGCTCGAAGCTCCTTGGAGTTGCCGGCCTCGACGTGTCGATGGCAACCCTGACAAAGAAGCTCCAGGCGATGCGGCCGTTCGGCTCCGGCCGGGTTCTCCTGGTGTCGCAAGGCGGCAAATGGATCGTGCCTGTCAATCCCGACAAGCTGATGAAGCCGGTCGAAGGCGAGAAAACGAGCGAGCTGCTGGCCGCGCTGAAGTCGAACCAGCCGGTCCAGCTCGACAACCTGACCGCCGATGCGGCGGAACCCTTTGAACGCGTCGTCTATCCGTTCACGGTTCCGGACCTCAATGCCACCTGGGCGATTGTCCTGGACGTGCCGCAGAGCGTGATCGCCGCACCGGTTCAGGACCAGACACTGATGATGGTGCTCGGTGGGATCGTCATCATGGGGGCCTGCATCGCGACCCTCTATTTCGGCAGCACCGTCTTCGTGCGGCGGCCTCTGGGGGCACTGCTCGGCAGCGTCGATACCTTGAGCAAGGGCCGGTTCGAGCAGCCGGTCGAGGGCCAGGACCGCACCGACGAGATCGGCTCGCTGGCCGGAGCGCTCGAAGGCTTCCGCCACACGCTGGCGGACGGCCGCCGGCTCGAAACGGAAGCGGAAGCGCAGCGCCATGCGGCGGAAAACGAGCGCCACCGTTCCGAAGGCGAGCGGGAGGCGAACGCGCAGCAGCAGCAGCGCGTCGTCACGTCGCTTGCCAATGGCCTGGCGGAGCTCTCCAACGGCAATCTCGGCTATCGCATTCAGGACGACTTCCCGGGCGAATATGGCAAGCTGAAGGTCGATTTCAACAAGGCGCTGGAAAGTCTCGAGGAGACGATCGCGACGGTAAGCTCCACCGTCTACAATATCGGCAATGGCAGCCGCGAAATCACCACCAGCGCGCAGGATCTGTCGCGCCGGACGGAGCAGCAGGCGGCAAGCCTGGAGGAGACCGCAGCCGCGCTCAACGAGCTCACGGCGCAGGTGAATTCCAGCGCCGAGAACGCCAGCTCCGCCGCCGCCACGGTCAACCTCGCCTGCGACGATGCGGAAAAGTCCGGCGAAGTGGTACAGAAGGCCGTGGCCTCGATGCACGGCATTGCCCAATCCTCGCAGGAAATCTCCCGCATCATCGGCGTCATCGACGAGATTGCCTTCCAGACCAACCTGCTTGCCCTCAATGCCGGCGTCGAAGCTGCCCGCGCGGGCGAGGCGGGCAAGGGATTTGCTGTCGTCGCGCAGGAAGTCCGCGAACTCGCCCAGCGTTCCGCCACCGCCGCCAAGGAGATCAAGGCGCTCATCAACGCATCGACCAGCCAGGTCAGCGATGGGGTGGAACTGGTCGGCAAGGCCGGCGACACGCTGCAGAAGATTGCCGTGCAGGTGATGCAGATCAACGGGTTGATCCGCCAGATTTCCGCGTCGGCAAGCGAACAGGCCGTCGGCCTCAAGGAGGTCAATTCGGCGGTCAACCAGATGGACCAGGTGACCCAGCAGAATGCCGCGATGGTGGAAGAGACCACCGCCGCGAGCACGGTGCTGAGCACGGAAGCGGAAACGCTGAAGTCGCTGGTCGCTCGGTTCCGCGTTTCGGCGCATGCGACAGGCCACACCCAAAGCGCGCCTCAGACGCTGCGCCAGGTCGCGCAGACCATGCGGGCAACGCGGCCGACCCCGCCCGCACCGGCCCCACGTGCCAAGCCGGCGCCACGGGCTGCGATCTACCACGGTTCGGCCGCCGTCGTAGCGGACGACTGGCAGGAATTCTGATCGCAGCTTCAGGTGAAAACACAGAAAAGCCGCCGTGCAACCGGCGGCTTTTTCTTTGTCGGCTTATCCCACCTCAGAGCCGGGCGACCCGCTCCGTCAGCAACTCAAAAAAGCCGTCGGCATCGACATGGCGCATCACCTTGGCATTCGGCTTGCGACCGGAGACGTGCCACCAGTCAACCACCGTCATGCCGACCGTCAGGTCCGACCCTGTCTCGATCTCGACATTGCAGTCGCGGCCGGAAAAGAGTTCGGGCTTGATGAGGTAGGCGATGACCGTGGGATCATGCAACGGGCCGCCATCGGAGCCGTATTTTTCGATGTCGAAGCGCTCGAAAAAGGCGAGCCACGCGACCAGGACCTCCGCCGGATGGGTGCCGAGCGCGGCGATCTTTTCGACACGGGCTTTGGTCGTCAGCAATTGGTGGGTGACGTCGAGCGGCATCATGACGATCGGCATGCCCGAGGCGAACACGGTCTTTGCCGCTTCCGGATCGACATAGATGTTGAATTCGGCAGCCGGCGTGATGTTGCCGCCCTCGAAAAAGCCGCCGCCCATCATCACCAATTCCTTCGCGCGCCCCGTAATGTCCGGCGCTTTCTCGAGAGCGAGCGCGATATTGGTGAGCGGCCCGAGCGTGCAGAGCGTTACCGTTCCGGCAGGCTCAGTGCGCAACGTGTCGATAATGAAGTCGACAGCATGGATATCTTTCACCGGCATTGTCGGTTCGGGCAATTCGATACCGTCGAGGCCGGTCCTGCCGTGCACGTGCTCGGCGGTGACCTGCGGGCGCATGGTTGGCTTCAGCGCACCCTCGTAAACCGGCGCCTCCGGCCTGCCACAGAGTTCGCAGACGATCCGGAGGTTGCGGCTGGTGTAGGAAAGCGGCACGTTTCCGGCGACCGCGCAGAGACCAAGCAGCTCGATCTCGTCGGGACTCGCAAAGGCAAGCATGATCGCCGCGGCATCGTCCTGACCCGGGTCGGTATCGATGATAATTTTCCTGCGCTGCATGAATGCTCCTTTTTTCCGGGTAGTGGTCCACAACCTGACATTCTGTCAAGTGCCGCATGATCGGGGGCATTGTACAGCCGTGTCCATCAGTCCCGCCGCTCATCCTTGCGGTCGCCGCCGTAACCTCCCATATAACGAACGAGTTGGCGGGCCGCCCGGCGGGCGCCGACATGGTCGCTTGTTGCAAGGACTGTCCGATGAGCCGAATGACGCCGTTTGCGAGCCCCCTGCTTCTGGGCTTCGACGCCATGGAAAAGACACTCGAACGCCTTGCGAAGGCGAACGACGGTTATCCTCCCTACAACATCGAACGCATCCGCGCTGACGCTTCCGGTGCCCCTGAACGGCTGCGAATCACGCTGGCCGTCGCCGGTTTTTCCGAAACCGAGCTCGAGGTGACGACGGAAGAAAACCACCTCGTCATCCGCGGACGCCAGACGGAGCAGGGTGAGCGCGACTATCTTTACCGCGGCATTGCTGCCCGGCAGTTCCAGCGCATGTTCGTGCTGGCCGATGGAATGCAGGTTTCCGGCGCCTCGCTCAAGAACGGCTTGCTGTCGGTCGACCTTATCCGCCCCGAGCCCGCACGCATGGTGCGAAAAATTAACATTTCCGTCTCAGAGTAGGTCAATGGCGCTAATGCCATTGCCCCTCAATGCTGGAGGCTGGAATGCTCCTGAAAGAAGCGAATACGCGTTTGACGCAGTCCGAACTTGCTCATCTGGGCGCCGGAGAGGTCGGATACATTCGCAAGATGCGGTCAGAAGAAGTGTCCCGCTGCTTCCCTGAAGCCCCGGATATCGATCCCAGTCTCGATCTTTGGGCCCTATTCGGCGCAGATGGCACGCCGATTCTTCTCACCGACAATCGCTCCAGCACCTTCTTCAAGGCTGCTGAAGACGACCTGAAGACCGTCAGCCTGCACTGACTTTTCAGGCTTTCCTGAACGTCAGATAGGCCGAGGAACGACCTTCTCGGCGGGCCTTGTTCTCGTATCGCGTACCCGGCCAGCCGGCGAAGGGCGTCAGCCAGTCGGAAGCTTGCTCCGCCTGCCATTGGAAACCGCCATGGTCGCGGCAATGGGTCAGCGTCCAGTTGACATAGGTGTCGATGTCGGATGCGAACAGGAACAGACCGCCCGGCTTCAGCACGCGGTGGAAGCGGTCGAGATTGACCGCAGACACAAACCGCCTTTTCCAATGTTTCCGCTTCGGCCACGGGTCCGGATAGAGCAGGTCGATGCGATCGAGCGATGCATCCGGCAGCCAGTCCAGAACCTGCGTGGCGTCGTCGTCATAGACCCGGATATTCTTGAGCCCCAGTTCGTCGACGCGCGACAGAAGCTTCGCCATGGAATTGACGAAAGGCTCGACGCCGATGAAGCCGGTTTTTAAATTCTCCTGCGCACGGTGGACCAGGTGCTCGCCGCCGCCGAAACCGATTTCCAACCGCAGTTCCTCGACCGGTATCGGAAATATCTCCGAAAGCACCGCCGGCGCTGGCGCCTGAAGATCGAGCTTCAGCGCAGGCAGCAGTATCGCCATCCCCTCCGCCTGGCGTTCGCGGAGCTGCTTGCCCTTGCGGCGCCCGAAGAAGGCTTCGGTGCTGCGGCTCGGGTGCTGCGGTTCGGTCATAGGCTGGTCTCTCATGATAAAAGCGGGCGTCTCCGTCAGGAGGCACCCGCTTTACAGTTTTATGGAGCTATCCGTAAAGGCCGATCAGGCGGCCTTGAGGGTCTCTTCCTTCAGCGCATCCTTGAGCGGCTTCGCCAGATCGGTCTTCTCCCAGGAGAAGGAGCCGTCGCGGCCGGCCTTGCGGCCGAAGTGGCCGTAAGCGGAAGTCTTCGCATAGATCGGCTTGTTGAGATCGAGATGGCGGCGGATGCCGGTCGGCGACAGGTCCATGACCTTGCGGATGGCGGCTTCCACCTGGTCTTCCGTCACGCCCTTGCCCGTGCCGTGCAGGTCGACATAGATCGACAGCGGCTGGGCGATGCCGATTGCGTAGGAAATCTGGATGGTGCAGCGGTCGGCAATGCCGGCAGCAACGACGTTCTTGGCCAGATAGCGAGCAGCGTAGGCGGCCGAACGGTCGACCTTGGTCGTGTCCTTGCCGGAAAATGCACCGCCGCCGTGGGGAGCCGCGCCACCGTAGGTGTCGACGATGATCTTGCGGCCGGTAAGGCCTGCGTCACCATCCGGGCCGCCGATGACGAACTTGCCGGTCGGGTTGATGTACCACTTGCAATCCTTGGCGATCGGCAGGTCGCCGAGCGCTTCGCGGATATAGGGTTCGACGACCTGGCGAACCTTCTTGGAGTCCCAGCTCTCGTCGAGGTGCTGGGTGGAAAGAACGATCGAGTCGACCGCGGCCGGCTTGCCGTTTTCGTAACGCACGGTCACCTGGCTCTTGGCGTCCGGGCCGAGCTTGCCGGCGTCACCCTCGCCCTTCTTGCGGGCGATCGCGAGAAGCTGCAGGATCTTGTGGGAATAATAGATCGGCGCCGGCATGAGGTCCGGCGTTTCCTTGCAGGCGTAACCGAACATGATGCCCTGGTCGCCGGCACCTTCGTCGCCCTGCTTGTCGGCAGCACTGTCAACGCCCTGTGCGATATCAGCAGACTGGGAATGCAGCAGCACGTCGATCTTGGCCGTCTTCCAGTGGAAGCCGTCCTGCTCGTAACCGATGTCACGGATCGCCTTGCGGGCGGCCGACTTGAACTTCGAAGGATTGATGACGTCCTTGCCGTCCTTGTCCTTCTTCATCAGGCTCGGCGGCAGGCGGACTTCGCCGGCAATGACGACACGGTTCGTGGTTGCCAGCGTTTCGCAGGCAATGCGCACGGTCCAGGGATCGACGCCGGTCTTGGCCGCCTCGCGGTACACAAGATCTACAATTTCATCGGAGATACGATCACAAACCTTGTCCGGATGGCCCTCGGCAACGGACTCGCTGGTGAACAGATAACTTGCGCGCATTACGGGATTCCCCTCAAAGAAACGAACGCACCTGTGTTAGTGATTTCCATCGACAAACACAAGCGTACAACGACATAAATATATCTTTATGTCTATAAGTCTGACATTCCCGCAACACCCCGATGCTCCGGTGCGGGCAACAAAAAAGCGGCCCGGAGGCCGCTTCTGTGCTGATATCAATGAGCCTTATTCGACCTCGGCATCCGCTGCCAGGGCCTTTACGAGATCTACCACACGCCGGCGAACTTTCGGGTCCGAAATCTTCACGAAAGCCCGGTTCAGTTGCAGGCCTTCGGAGGAGGAGAGGAAATCGACCACGTAGTTGGAGCTTGAGGCTTCCGCCATGCCGCCCTGACCGCCCTGATCGCCCGGCGCATCTTCGAAGAAGAAGGAGACCGGCACGTTGAGAATGCTGGAGATGTTCTGCAGACGGCTCGCGCCGACGCGGTTCGTGCCTTTTTCGTATTTCTGAATCTGCTGGAACGTAATGCCAAGGCTTTCACCGAGCTTTTCCTGGCTCATTCCGAGCATGGTCCGGCGAAGGCGAATTCGGCTCCCGACGTGAATATCGATCGGGTTCGGCTTCTTTTTGTTTTCAATCATAACGATGTCCTGACACGTTTGTTGTTCAATCCTCACAACCCGGTCTGCGTGTGGAGATACACTTCGTGCGGCTGGTCACAACAGGCTCAACGTTTGAAGCATATGGCGAGACGAAAGGCTGCGACCACTATGCAATTTTAGGGGTTTTTGGTCAATTCGTCCGAAAATTAAAACCAGCGCGCGAGATGGCTGCAATCAACAACATCAGTGCAAGAACCAACCAGAAGTGCTGTTCCCGAGCATTTACATCCCAATGCGGGATTGAAATACTGCCCAAGGTTGCGTCCATCACGCCTTTTTGATTATAATCCAAGCCCCGGATCAGCCTCCCGAAGGGGTCAACAACCGCTGAAACGCCGGTATTTGCGCCGCGAATCAGCGGCAGGCCGTTTTCGACGGCGCGGATTCGTGCCTGCTGGAAGTGCTGATACGGCCCCGGCGTCGCTCCGAACCAGCCGTCATTGGTAACATTTAGAAGCGCGCTCACCCGCTCCACGTCAAGCCCGATCTCGTCCGGGAAGATCGCCTCGTAGCAGATCAACGGATAGAAGGTCCTGCCCCCCGGCAGCGTCAGCATGGCCCGTACCGGAGCGGCACTGAAGCCGCCCGGCATCGCGATGGCATCGGGGATGCCGAGATTGCGCAGGAGATCTTCGTAGGGGACATATTCCCCGAACGGGACGAGATGCAGCTTGTCGGAGGCCGATACGATCTGGCCTTGGCTGTCGATCACATAGATGGAATTGTAAAAACGCGGCGCGAAGCCTGCGCCCGCATCTTCCGAACGGACCGCGCCGGTAATCAGGACCTGGCCATCCTGCAGCACCTCGGCGATGCGGGTCAGCGCATCCGGGTTCTGGGTCAGAATGAAGGGCACCGAGGTTTCGGGCCAGACGATGATGTCCGGTCGCTTGCCACCGTTTTCGGGCGGCAAAGCCGACAACGCAAGATGTTCCTCGAAGATCGCCGCCCGTTCGGCATCGTCCAGCTTTCGCGCCTGGTCGATGACCGGCTGAACGATGCGGACGACCGGCTGATTGTCGGCGGCAGGAGCCGGCGCGGCGTCGGCAATCTGCAGACGGTAGGCGCCATAACCCAGATGGGCGGCAAACAGCAGGACGGCGAGCGTCAGTCCGGTCCGCATGCCCTTTCTGGTGCCTATCAGGGCGGGTGCCGAAAACACGAAGACGGCGACAACCGTCACGCCGAAAATGCCGAGCACGGCTGCGGACTGCATCATCAGGGGCATGGGCATCGCGCCATATCCGACCGCATTCCAGGGAAAGCCGGTGGCGACGAAGCCGCGAAGCCATTCGGCGACACCGAAACCGAAGGCAAGCGAGGCCATCCGCCCGAAACCATCCGACCAGAAGATGCGGGCGATCGCCGTCGCGAGACCGTAAAATAGGGCGAGATAGGCAGGCAGGCCAAGAACCGCGAACGGCAGCGCCCAGGCAAATTCATCCGCTTCCACCAGAAGCGCGTTGCCAAGCCACCAGAGGCCGGCGACGAAGTAGCCGAAACCGAAGACCCAGCCGATCCAGAAGGCCGACCGGAACCGCGCGAACCGTCCCCCATCCGGATTGCCGGTGGAACCGTCCATCAGCCAGACGAGCAGCGTGAAGGAGATGAAAAGTGCTGCGAAAAAGCCGAAGGGCGGCAGGGCGAGCGCACCGATCGCTCCTGCGAGAAAAGCGACGACGACGCGCGGGAAGCCCCAGAGAAGCATGATCCTGCCCGCCAGCCGCTCCATCTATGTTCCCTTCCGCCCCCGAATCAGCGGCTGCAGTCTTTCAAAAAATGGCGGGCTTGTCGTGAGGTCAAAGAGGCGGACACCTCAGGGATCATTCAGCCTGGTGATTGCGCCGGTCGGCATCCTGAGCGGATGGCGCCGGCAGCAGGGCAGTTGTCGTCGTCTGATCGGTGAGCAGCATTTCGCCCTCCCCTTTCTGACGGCGGCGCGCGAGCGTTCGCTTGCGCAGGATCCGGACGCGCTTGATGCGGCGAGGATCGGCCTCCAGGATATGGAATTCGAAGCCAGGCACCGCCTGCACCACTTCGCCACGCACCGGAATACGGCCGAGCGCAGAGAAGATCAGGCCGCCCAGTGTATCGACGTCTTCGAGACGGTCGCGAATGTCGAAGTCAGAACCGATCGCCTTGGCGATCTCCTCCAGTTCGATACGCGCATCGGCGACGAACACGTCCTCGCTGGTGCGGGAGAACATGACCTCTTCATTGTCATGTTCGTCCTCGACGTCGCCGATCACCATTTCGACGATATCCTCGTGGGTGACTAGGCCGTCGGTCCCGCCATATTCGTCGATGACGAGCGCGAGCTGGGTGCGGGCGGCCTGCATGCTCTGCATGAGGTCGGAGGCGAGCATCGAGGGCGGCACGAACAGGATCTTGCGGATCAGCCCGGCTTCGGCAACCGTCTGCTCGAGATCGACGCGGCCGAGGTCGAAGGCAGGCCGCGGGGTGCGCACCGTCTTTTCGGCCTTTTCCGGCTTGTCGGTGGCAAGCGGCATCGGCTGGGTGGGTGCGGCGCGCGCACTGGTGCGGCGTTTGTTGCGCGCCTGCTTGGCCAGATAGGACAGGAGGTCGCGGATATGGACCATGCCGCGCGGGTCGTCGAGCGTGTCGTTATAGACAGGCATGCGCGAGCGACCGGTTTCCTCGAAATGGATCATCAGTTCGCCGATCGTCATGGTCATGTCGACCGCCTCAATGTCGGCGCGCGGCACCATGATGTCTTCGACGCGGATCTCGCGGAACCGGAGAATGTTGTGCAGCATCGCCCGTTCCTCGGGCGAGAAGGCATTGCTGATATTGGTGTCGGTCATCAGCGCATCGGCGAGGTCCTCGCGGAGCTTCTCGCCCTGCGACGGCCTGAGTAGCCTCACGGCGCGCGACCAGAAAGAGCTTTGGTGTTTTTGGGCTTCCGCTCGAGACGGACTACTGCCCTCTTCCGAGGAACTCGAGTCGGCGTCCTTGCCCTCACGGGTCGGGTTTGTCGAAAAGTCGTTCATTGGTCCAGACTATACTATCGGGTCTTGCCCCGCATAGGGGTCAGATAGGCCAAGGATGGCCAAAATGCGAGTCTCCAACGCTTCCATTCTTTCCGCTTCGTCCGTTTGCATATGGTCGTAGCCGAACAGATGCAGAAAACCGTGGACGAGCAGATGGGTCAGATGATCCTCGAAACTTTTATCGAGATCAACCGCTTCCCGCTCAACCGTCTCGCGAGCGATGACGATATCGCCGAGCATCGGGCCCGGCATCTTGCCCGGTTCGAGCGGAAAAGCCGGGAAAGACAGCACGTTGGTCGGCTTGTCCTTGCCGCGCCATTCGGCGTTGATTTCCTTGATCGCCGCATCGTCGGTAAAGACCAGCGACAATTCCGGGGCGGTTTTCGGGAATGGCTGCTTTTCCTGGCCCGCCAGGAATTCGGCAGCCGCCCCAAGCGCTTTTTCGCTCAGGGCCAAAAGGGCAGGCTCTTCGGGCCAGCCCTCGTCTTCAATGCTGATCTGTATGTCGAGTTGGGGCATAAGGTTTGGAGCCGACCGTTACCGGTCGACTTCCTCGCTCTCCTCGTGGACGGCATATTGCGCATCATAGGCCCGGACGATGCGGCCGACCAGCGGATGGCGGACCACGTCCGTATCCTTGAAGCGGATCACCGAGATGCCCTCGACGCCCTTCAGGATCTGCAGCGCTTCCACCAGGCCTGATTTCACGCCGCGCGGCAAATCGACCTGGCTCGGGTCGCCGGTGATGATCATCCGGGCATTTTCGCCGAGACGGGTCAGGAACATCTTCATCTGCATCGACGTGGTGTTCTGCGCCTCGTCGAGGATGACGGCGGCGTTTGCGAGCGTGCGGCCGCGCATGAAAGCGAGCGGCGCGATTTCGATGACGCCGGCGGTGATCGCCCGCTCCACCTTGTCGCCCGGCATCATGTCGTAGAGGGCGTCATAGAGCGGCCGCAGATAGGGATCGACCTTGTCCTTCATGTCGCCGGGCAGAAAGCCCAGGCGCTCGCCGGCTTCGACGGCCGGCCGCGACAGGATGATGCGATCGACAGCCCCGCGTTCCAGAAGCTGGGCGGCATGAGCGACGGCGAGATAAGTCTTGCCGGTACCGGCCGGGCCGACGCCGAAGACAAGCTCCGACCGTTCCAGCGCCCGCATATAGGCGTCTTGGGTCGGGGTGCGCGCGACGACCGTCTTCTTCTTGGTGGAAATCTGGCTCATGGAGAGCTTGGCTTTTTTCTCCAGCGTCGGCAGCTGCAGCTGGTCGTCGGCCGCCTGCGCCATGCGGATCGCACCGTCGACGTCGGAGGTCTCGACCGAGCCGCCCTTCTGGATGCGTTCGTAAAGGAAATCCAGCGCCCGGCGCGCCTGGTTGGTCGCCGTCAGATCGCCGGAGATGGCCACCGAATTGCCGCGTGCCCTGGCATCGATGTGAAGCCGCTCTTCGAGAAGTTTGAGATTCTGATCGAATTGCCCGAAAAGCTCGCTGGCGAACCTATTGTTCTCGAACGTCAGGACAAAGTGATTGGCGTCGGTAGCGGCGGTGCGGGGCTGGCGCGCGGATGAAGAAACCAATTCACGTCCGTTCAAGTAGGGCAAGCTCCTCGATGTTAGCTCAGGCTCCTATTAAACTCTCTGCCGGGTCGGCAAACAAGCTGTTCGGGCCGGTTCCACTGATTCGTACCTGGATAATGTCACCGATTTGCGATGTTTTTGCATCAACATTCACAGATTGAAGCCAGGGAGAACGTCCGATTATCTGTCCTGGCATGCGACCGGGCTTTTCCAGCAACAGGTCGATGACTTTTCCAACGCAGGATTTGGCGAATTCGGCCTGCTGTTTCAAGAGCAGGGCCTGCAATCTTTCCAACCGCTCCGCCTTCACCTCTTCCGGCACCTGATCGCCGAGGTCGGCGCCGGGCGTGCCGGGACGGGTCGAATATTTGAAGGAATATGCCTGGGCGTAGTTCACGTCCTCGACGAGGCGCAGCGTATCTTCGAAATCCTTGTCCGTCTCGCCGGGGAACCCGACGATGAAATCTCCGGCGATGGCGATATCCGGCCGAGCTTCGCGGATGCGCTCGATCAGGCGCAGATATTCGGTACCCGTGTGGCGGCGGTTCATGGCTTTCAGAATGCGGTCAGAACCGGCCTGGACCGGCAGATGCAGGTAGGGCATCAGGGTGCGCAGGTTGCGATGGGCCTCGATCAGCCGGTCATCCATGTCGCGCGGGTGGCTGGTCGTGTAGCGCAGACGCGCGAGGCCCGGGATTTCCGCCAGGCGATAAAGCAGGTCGCCGAGGCTCCATTCGCCGCCCTTCGGGCCTTCCGCACGCCAGGCATTGACGTTCTGGCCGAGCAGCGTGATCTCGCGCACGCCGCCATCGACAAGCCGCAAGGCTTCGTCGACGATCTGCTGGACGGGACGAGAAACTTCCGACCCGCGCGTATAGGGGACGACGCAGAAGGTGCAGAACTTGTCGCAGCCTTCCTGAACGGTGAGGAAAGCGGTGACGCCGCGGGCGCGGATCTTCGCCTTCTCGGTAACCGGCAAGTGCTCGAACTTGTCCTCGACCGCATATTCGGTGTCGACGACAGGCTTGCCGCCGCGGGCGCGCCTCAGCGCTTCCGGCAGGCGATGATAGGTCTGCGGGCCGATCACCACGTCGACGGCCGGCGCACGGCGGATGATTTCCTCGCCTTCTGCCTGGGCGACGCAACCGGCGACGCCGATCATCAGCTCCCGACCTTCGGCAGCGCGTGCCTTCTTCATGTCGCGAAGACGCCCGAGCGCCGAATAGACCTTGTCGGCGGCCTTCTCGCGGATGTGACAGGTGTTGAGGAGGATGAGGTCGGCCTCGCCCATCTCTTCGGTCGGCACGTAGCCTTCGCCCGCCAGCGCATCGCTCATGCGGCCTGAATCATAGACATTCATCTGGCAGCCGTAGGTCTTGATGAAGACCTTGCGGGAATTCGGGCGCTGGGCCGGCTCGTCGGCGGCCACGGAAAGAGAGACGTGTTCGTTCATGGCTCGCTCCATACCGCAAGAAGACCCGGAAATGAAGCGTTTCCTAGAGCGCTTCGTAGTCACGGCCCCGCAGATGGCGGATTAGCATACGCCGAAGCCGGCTCGTCACGGCCATGCTCAGGTGCTTGCGGTTGTCGCCAGCGCGGAAATCGACCGTTTCGCCGAAGGCGACGTCCACGTCGAGCGCGCCTTCCTTCAGGACGCCGAGCAGATGCGGCACGAGTTCGATATCACCCGGCCAGGCGGCGATCGGCCGATGGTAACGGCCCATGGCCATGCCGTGGATGCGGGTATAGGCGATCGCCACCGGCTGGACATGCACGACACCTTCCGGCGTGCGCTGCACCGCGGCAGCAGCAGCGCCAAACAGCGACGACTTGACCTCCAGAAGCCGGTTGCCATCGGAGGTAGTGCCTTCGGGAAAAAGTACGACGATCTCGCCGGCTGCCATGCGCTCGGCGATCTCGTTCACCTGATCGCCGGTGCGGCGCTTCTGCTCGCGAGCGACGAAGATGCTTTTCTGCAGCTTGGCGAGCGTGCCGAAGACCGGCCATTCCGACACTTGCATCTTGGCAATGAAGACCACGTCGGCGATCGCGCCGAGCACCAAAATATCCTTCCACGACGCATGATTGCAGGCAAGCATCAGCGGCCGGCGGCGATCCAGCGTTCCGTGGACATGAATGCGGATGCCAAGCAGAAAACAGGCAGTCTTATGCCAGTAGCGCGGGATATAGCGGCGGATCTTGAGGTCGAAGGCGAGGCCGAGGAGCTGAAACGGCAACAGGACCAGCGTAACTGCGAAAAGAGCAACGAAAACGAAGCCGATCCGCGCCCAAGTAATCACTTATCGTCCTTGTCCAGCGGGATGCCGTAGAGCTCCAGCCGGTGGCCGACGAGACGGAATCCATGCTCCCGGGCAATGCGTTCCTGCAGCGCCTCGATTTCGGCCGAGCGGAACTCGATGACATTGCCGGTGTTGAGATCGATCATATGGTCGTGATGTTCCTCGGGCACGGTCTCGTAACGCGAGCGGCCGTCGCGGAAATCGTGACGTTCGATGATCCCTTCGTCCTCGAACAATTTTACAGTGCGGTAGACCGTCGAGATGGAGATACGCGGATCAACCTTGGAGGACCGGCGATAGAGTTCCTCGACATCCGGATGGTCAACGGACTCCTGCAGGATACGCGCGATCACGCGGCGTTGATCCGTCATTCGCATGCCTTTCTCGGCACACAGCTCCTCCAGGGTCTTGGAAAGGTCTGTCATGTCGTTTTGGCCTTCGAAACGTTCCCGTAGAAACTAACGGACTAACGAAGAACTCGGCTCATGACAAGCGCCGTGGATCGCGTCCCGTCCGGCCCGGCATAATAGGCGGGGCGCTCGCCCACTTTCTGGAAACCGAGCTTGCGGTAAAGCTCGACAGCCGGGCGATTCGCCGCCTCCACTTCCAGGAACATGCTCTCCCCGCCGCGCGCCGCGGCCTCGCGCAGGGCAGCCTGCATCAAACGCCAGCCAAGGCCCACCCGGCCGAATTTCTCGTTGACGGCGACCGTCAGGATCTCCGCCTCGCCGGCCGCTTCCCGCGACAGAACGAACCCACCGAGCGGCTTGGAGAAAAACGCATTGGTCTGACGGGCGATAAAACCGAAGACATTTTGCTGCAGGAGCAGGTTCTGGAATTCGCCGTCACTCCACTGACGCGGAAATCGTTGGCCATGCAGCTCGGAAATCTCCAGGCAATCGCTCGCCTCCATCGGTACGACTTCGAAATACGGCTTCCAGGTCAGGTAATCGTCGAGCATCGGCGCAGTCTGTACAGTCACGAACGGGCAAGGGCAAAACCGGTCTGCGGTTTCGCATCTGGTCCTCGAAGATACAATGGTTTGGGACGTTGCGCATCCACAGGTTTTTCAGCGGCGATGCGGGCGACCACGGCGATGTCGAAGCGATCCCGCCCGTCATATTCGGCAACTCCCTTGCCAAGGGAGTGCTCTACCCAGGAGCCGGTCATCACCGCCGAGAGGGACTGGCCAAGTTCCGAAGCGTCCTCTGGCGAAAGTGCTGCGGGTTGGCTCAACGCTTCCCCGTTGGCGGAAAACGCCTGGGTGTAGACCTCGTTGCGCTTGGCATCCATGGCAACCACGACCGGCTGGCCAGGGTGTTCGCCAAGAAACTTGAGCGCCAACGCCTCGAGCGTTGTTACGCCGACCGATTCGACACCGAGCGCGAGCGCGAAACCACGGGCGGCGGCAACACCGACGCGAATGCCGGTGAAAGAGCCAGGCCCGATGACGACTGCAACACGCTCGACGGCTTTGAGGGCAAGACCGGCTGCAGCGAGCGCTTCGTCGATGACCGACATCAGCCTTTCGGCATGGCCCTTGCCGATCGCCTCGGTGACTTCAGACAGCACTTTGCCCGCGGCGCTGTCATAGAGCGCTGCGGAGCAATCCACCCCGGCGGTATCGATGGCAAGAACAATCATTCAGCGGTGCCGGCGGGCTCAGAGCGCTTCGACGGCCTGCACTTCCGGAACGAAATGCTTGAGCAGGTTCTGCACCCCGTGCTTCAGCGTCGCCGTGGAAGACGGGCAGCCGGAGCATGCACCCTTCATGTTGAGGTAGACCGTGCCGTCGCGGAAACCCTTGAAGGTAATGTCGCCGCCATCCTGGGCGACGGCGGGGCGGACGCGGGTTTCGAGCAGTTCCTTGATCGTCGCGACGATCGTTTCGTCGTCCTCGTCGAAGAACTCGCCTTCTACGTCGGATGCTTCAGCAAGCGTGGACGTACCGCCCATGACCGGCGCGCCGGACATGAAATGCTCCATGATCGAGCCGAGGATCGCCGGCTTCAAGTGCTGCCATTCGGCGCTTTCCTTGGTGACCGTGATGAAGTCGTAACCGAAATAGACGCCGGTGACGCCGGAGATGCCGAACAGGCGCTCGGCCAGCGGAGATGCTTCCGCCTCGCCGGCATTGCGGAAATCGGCGGTGCCTTTTTCCATGACGACTTTGCCGGGCAGGAACTTCAGGGTCGCCGGGTTGGGGGTGGCTTCCGTCTGAATGAACATCTTGTCTCTCCTGGGGCACGGCGCCCCTCGCAATTTAGAACTCTTCAAAAGAAGATAAGCCGTATCAGCTTTTCGTTCAAGTGCTCCTTTGCCTGCGCAAGATCAAGTCCGCAATCAGGCCAGCGCGTCGATTTCCTCGGCCGTCAGCGTGTCGGGCAGCACGGTGACGGGGATCGGGAAGGCAGCAACGGCGGACACCAGGGGTCCCGGCCCTTCCTTGGTTGAGCCGGCCGCCAGCACGAGGACCGCGATATCGCGGTCTTCCTCGACCAGCTGGATGATCTGCTCGCTGGCGTTGCCTTCGCGGATGACGATTTCCGGATCGATGCCGATCGTATCGCGCACCTTCTGGGCGGCCTTGGCCATCACCGCATCCGCCTCTTCGCGGGCCTCGGCACGCATGATCTGCTCGACGCCCAGCCATTGCTGGAAATCGCCTTCGGGGATGACGAAAAGCAGGACAAGACCGCCATTGGAGTTCTTGGCGCGGCGCCCCGCATAGTGGACTGCCTTTTCACATTCCGGCGTGCCGTCGATGACCGCCATGAACTTGCGCCGGTGCCCTTCAAGCCGCGAAAGCCGTTTCGATACCATGCCGCCCCTCCTTCGCATGTAGACGACCCAAGCAGTCGTGATGCGGAACTTATACCAACCGGAAAAAATGAAAACCCGCCACGAATGTCGTGACGGGTATGCAATCTTTGCGTGGCCTGAAAGGCGCCGATAATCTCAGCGCAGGAAGCCGACGATGTCGAAGACGTCTCCCATGACCTTCTCGGCGCGGGCGCGGGCGCGCTCGCCACCATCCTTGAGGATGGCGTCGATATGGGTCGTGTCGTCCATCAGGCGACGCATTTCCGAGGTGATCGGCGCGAGCACGTGCACGGCGAGGTCGGCCAGCGCGGGCTTGAAGACCGAAAACTGCTGGCCGCCATACTCGGCGAGCACGTCGGCCTTGCTCCTGTCGGCAAGGGCCGCATAAATGCCGACGAGATTATCGGCCTCCGGGCGGCCCTTGAGGCCTTCGAGTTCGCTCGGCAGGCCCTCCGGATCGGTCTTGGCCTTGCGGATCTTCTTGGCGATCTCTTCCGGCTCGTCCATCAGGTTGATGCGCGACAGGTCCGACGGGTCGGATTTCGACATCTTCTTGGTGCCGTCACGCAGCGACATGACGCGCGGTGCCGGCCCCTCGATCAACGGCTCGACCAGCGGGAAGAAACCATGGATCGGCTCCTCGCCGACGACCATGTCGACGCCGGTGCCGGCGGCGCGGATCTTCTCCTGGAAGTCGATGTTGAACTTCTGGGCGATATCGCGGGCGAGTTCCAGGTGCTGCTTCTGGTCGTCGCCGACCGGCACGTGGGTGGCGCGGTAGACGAGAATGTCGGCGGCCATCAGGCTCGGATAGGCGAGCAGGCCGAGCGAGGCGTTCTCGCGGTCCTTGCCGGCCTTGTCCTTGAACTGGGTCATGCGGTTCATCCAGCCGATGCGGGCGACGCAATTGAAGACCCAGGCAAGCTCCGCATGCTGCGGCACGGCCGACTGGTTGAAGACGATATGTTTCTTCGGATCGATACCCGAAGCGATGAAGGCGGCGGCAATCGAGCGGATCTGCCCCCGCAGGTCGTCATGGACGAGCTGGGCGGTGATCGCGTGCAGATCGACGACGCAATAGATGCAGTCGTTATTTTCCTGCAATGCCACGAACTTGCGGATCGCGCCGAGGTAGTTGCCGAGATGGAGATTGCCGGTCGGCTGGACGCCGGAAAAGACAAGCGGCTTGAAGGTATTCATATCGTCCTCAATTAGGCTGGTGGAGGGCCCCAGACCCGAAGGGTCATGTTGCTAACGCGCGGGCTTATGCACGGCGAAGCGCGGAGGATCAAGAGCATCAGCGGGCCGCGTGTTCAATCAGATCCCAGGTGTTGCCATAGGGATCGGCAAACACCGCCACCGACCCGTAAACCTCATGGCGCGGCTCCTCGAGGAAACGGATGCCTTTGGCGGTCATGGCGGCATGATCGCGGACGAAATCGTCCGTTTTCAGGAAGAAGCCGACCCGGCCGCCGGTCTGGTTGCCGATTGCCGCCTTCTGCGTGTCGGTGGCGGCCTTAGCCAACAGCAGCGCCGCGCCCTCGCTGCCCTTCGGCTTCACCACGACCCAACGCTTGCCCTCCGGCTGCACGCTGTCCTCCAGGCAGTCGAAGCCGAGGGCGCCGCAATAAAAATCCTTGGCCCGGTCGTAGTCGTCGACAATCAGGGCCACCAGAAACAGCGATTGAACGGGCATCAAAAAACTCCGGACTCGATTGACTTTCAGCCGACCAGAAATTGCGGGTGAACGCGGTCTTGGCAAGGGTGGAAGAGCCGCTCAGGGCGCCTGCCGGACCACTACAACGACAAAAGAACCACCACCATAGCCATTCGAGGTAGGGCCGGGAAAGGGTACCTCTTTGGGAGCATCTCGCCTACGTCAATACTCCTAAAGGGAAAATTTTTCCTGGGACCCCTCCGAAAAGATTAACGGGCGTTAGTCTTTTAGGCAGCCATAATCCCATTTCTGAGCAAAAGTCTCCTTATTCACGCCCCTTTTGGAAAGGAAATACCCAAGCGTACCACGGTTAACCGGTCATGAACGACACGGTCTGTCCTCGGGGGATCCCCATGCGCATCATATTTCGCGTCGCGCTTTCCTGCCTATTGGCGCTAGGCCTGAATGTCACCGCAGAAGCTGGCGAAAGCCAAAAGCGAAGAAGTACTTCCTTCAAGCACGATTATTCAGCCTTCTTCACCGTGCAGCGCGTCAGCGTTCGCACGAGTTGCTTTCCGGAAAAACTGGGGGCCATCCTTGCGCATATCGCGCGAGAGACCGGCCGCAAGCCGATGGTCACGTCCGGTCATCGGCCGCATTCGGGCAGGTCGCAGCATAGTCATTGTTATGCCGCCGACATCCGGGTACCGGGCGTATCGGAGCGAGCGATCCTTGCCGCTGCGGCCAGCGCACCCGGCATCGGCGGCATCGGCCGTTATTGCAACGGTATCGTCCATGTGGATGTCGGGCCGAAACGCCGGTGGGCATATTGCGGGCGGCGCAAGCGGGCTTAGGCCTTAGGCTTCCGCTTGATGTTCCGGCGTATCATGCCGATGTCGGCGCCGCCGATCAGGAAGGCGCAGGCGAAATAGACGGCCATTGCCAGGACAAGCAGGCAGGAGAGAGCCGCGACCTGGTGGATCAGCAGGGCATCCGGAGCCAGCCACGGGCCGGCATGGCGGAGTGCATAGATCAGCGCTGCGGACATGATCGCGGTCGAGACGAGCAGCAGGGCCGTACGCCTCGCGAGTGCCCATTCCCATGCGAGATGGCCGCGCCAGACGAGCGTCGTGAACAGCAGGATGGTATTTGTCCAGCCCGCCGCAGCCTCGGCAGTCGCGATGCCGCGCTCGGCGATCAGCGGGAAAAGCGAAATCGCTAGGCCGGAATTGATGACGACCGAGAGCATGGTGAAACGCATCGGCGTCCTTGTGTCCTCACGGGCATAAAAACCCGGCTGCAGCGCCTTGATCAGCACGAAGCCCGGCAGGCCGATGCCGTAGATCGCAAGGATTCCAGCGACGACCGAGGTGTTTTCGGCGGAGAAGGCGCCGCGCTCGTAAAGCACACGGATGATCGCATCCGACAGGATCCAGAGCCCGGCTGCGGCCGGAAGCGTCAGGAACAGCACAAATTCGATCGAACGGTTCTGGGTATTGGCAGCTTCCTTGAGATGCCCGCCCTTCAAGGCACGGGCAAGTTCCGGCAGAAGCACGACACCGACGGCGACGCCGACCACGCCGAGCGGAAGCTGGTAGATGCGATCGGCATATTGGAGGGCGGCGATCGCGCCTTCCTTGCCGGAGGCGATCGCCTGGCCGATGATCTGGTTGATCTGGGTGATGCCGCCGGTGACGGCAGCCGGCACGGCCAGCACCAGAAGGCGCTTGACGTTCGGCGTCATCCTCGGGCGGCGGAAGCCGATGTTGATGCCGGCATGGCGAACTCCGGCATAGACCACGGCGAGCTGCAGTATGCCGGCGGCCAGAACGCTCCAGGACAGATACCAGGCGATGGTCAGCGGATCGGCATGGATCCAGAGGCCGTAGAGCAGCGCCCCGATCATCACCACATTCAGGAAGACCGGGGCGATGGCGGCCGCGAAGAAGTGATGCAGCGAATTGAGCATGCCGCTCATCATCGCCGTCAGCGACATGCACATCAGATAGGGGAACATCACTGCCGCGAGGCGGATGGTGATGGAGGTCTTTTCGGGATCATCGGCAAAGCCCGGTGCGATGATCCATTCCACTAGCCATGGCATCATCAGTTCCATGACGATGGTGATGATCATCAAGGCGGAGAAGAGAACGCCGAAAACCTCTTCCGAAAAGCGCTTGGCGCCCTCGACGCCGTTCGCCTCGATCTCTTTCGAAAACAGCGGCACGAAAGCGGCGTTGAAGGCGCCCTCGGCAAACAGCCGGCGGAAGAGGTTGGGGAAGCGGAAGGCGGCATAAAAGACGTCGGCCATCGGGCCGGTGCCGAGCGCCGCCGCCATGAAGGTCTCGCGCGCAAAACCGAAAATCCGGCTGCCGAGGGTCGCTCCGCCGACTGTCGCGAATTTCCGGACAAGGCTCATCGGGAAGGGCTCATCGGACGAAACTCATACGCTGGCCTTGGACTTGCGCGGCTGGGACGCCTGGTCCGGATTGGGGGCCGGCGCGATCATGCCCATCGGCATGCCGCTTCTGAGTTCGTCCTCCTGCTCGGACATCACAGCCTTCAGCCGGGCCGCGATATTGCCCTGGCGGTTCTCGTTGACGACTTTCTGGCCGACGAGATCGGTCACATAGAAGGTATCGATGACCTTTTCGCCGAAGGTGGTGATGCGTGCCGAATGGATGTCGAGCGAGAGATCGGCGAGCACGGCGGTGATATCCGCAAGCAGGCCGGTGCGGTCGAGGCATTCCACCTCGATGACCGTGAATTTGTTCGACAGGCCGTTCGAGAGAATGACCGACGGCGGAATGGTGAAGGTCTTGTTGCGTTTGCGGGACTTGGCACGCGTCGCGATGACTTCCGGCAGGCGCTTCTTGCCCGACAGCACGTCCTCGATCATCCGGCTGATCGTGCCGGCGCGGCGCAGTTCGTCCTCGTCCACCGGAAATTCGCGGTTGATCAGAATGGTGTCGAGCGCCCGTCCGTCCGAGGTCGTGAAGATCTGCGCATCGGCAATGTTGGCGCCGGCCGCGGCGCAGGCGCCGGCGATGATCGACAAAAGGCGGGGATGGTCCGGCGCCAGGACGGTGATCTCGGTGATGGCGTGGAAACTGTCCGTCCTCACCATGGTGGCAAGCGCCTGGCCTGCCTTGTCCGTGTCGCGGAGGAACTTCGTGTGACGGACCTGGTCGTCCAGCGAGACCGACAGGAGGTAGGGCTGGTAGTGCAGTTTCGAATACGTGCGGCGGTCCTTGGCGCTCCAGTCGGCCAATGCCTTGACGAGCTCCTCCTCGGCGACCTTGGCGCGCTCCTTGCGCGACACTTCCGAAAAGCCGCCCGAGAGCAGCAGCTCAGTCTCGTAGTAGAGCGTGCGCAGCAGCTGGCCTTTCCAGCCGTTCCACACACCCGGGCCAACGGCGCGGATATCGCAGATGGTCAGGATCAAGAGCAGCTTCAGCCGGTCCATCGACTGCACCTTTTCGGCGAAGTCGGTGATTGTCTTGCGATCGTGCAGGTCGCGGGTCTGGGCCGTCATCGACATCAGGAGATGCACTTCGATCAGCCAGACCACGAGTTCGGTCTGCTTGGCATTGAGGCCGAGACGCGGGCAGAGCTTGCGCGCGATGCGGGCGCCTGCGATCGAATGATCCTCCTGGCGGCCTTTGGCAACGTCGTGCAGCAGCACGGCGACATAAAGCGCCTCACGCTCTTCGACGCTCGGCATCACCTTGTTGGCAAGCGGGTGGATATCGGCAGCCTTGCCCTTGTCCACTTCCGACAGCGCCTCGACGGAGCGGATCAGATGCTCGTCGACCGTATAGTGATGATACATGTTGAACTGCATCATCGCGACCACCTTGCCGAATTCCGGAATGAAGCGGCCGAGCACGCCTGCCTCGTTCATCCGGCGCAGCATCAGCGCCGGATCACGCCGCGAGGTCAGCATCGAGAGGAAAAGCCGGTTGGCCTCTTCGTTCTCGCGCACGTCGTTGTCGATCAGCGAGAGCGAGCGGGTCATGCGCTTCAGGGCATCGGGATGGAGTTCCAGCCCGTTGATATCGGCCACATGGAAAAAGCGGATGATATTGACCGGATCGCGCTTGAAGACGTTCGGATCGGCAAGCGTGATGCGGCCGCGGTCCACGACGAATTCCACGGTGCCGGGGATCTTGTGGAGGCGTTTGGTGAAGCGTGAGATGACACGGTTGGTGAGGCCGGGTGCCGCCTTCGCCTGCTGCTCCTCCAGCGCGGCGCAGAGAATGCGGGTCAGATCGCCGACATTCTTCGACACGAGGAAATAGTGCTTCATGAAGCGCTCGACGGCGGAGAGGCCGGGGCGCGAGTGATAACCGAGGCTCTCTGCGATCTCGCGCTGGATGTCGAAGGAGAGACGCTCCTCGGCCTTGCCGGTCAGGAAATGCATCTGGCAGCGCACCGCCCAAAGGAAGTCATCGGCCTTTTCGAACGAGCGCGCTTCCTCCCGGGAAAGAACGCCCACCTTGACGAGTTCCGTTGTTTCGCGAACCCGGTAATAATATTTGGCGATCCAGAAGAGGGTATGAAGATCGCGCAGGCCGCCCTTGCCTTCCTTGACGTTGGGTTCCACCAGATAACGCGTATCGCCGGCCTTCTCGTGGCGATTGTCGCGCTCGGCAAGCTTGGCGGCGATGAATTCCGGACCGGTATCGGCGACGATTTCCTTGTCGAAACGGCTCTCGAGGTCGTTCACCAGCGCCTCGCGGCCGCAGATGTAACGGCTTTCGAGAATGGCGGTGCGGATCGTCATGTCCGTCTTGGACAGCCGGATGCATTCTTCGACGGTGCGGGTCGCATGACCGACCTTGAAGCCCATGTCCCACAGCACATAGAGCAGGAACTCGACGGCCTTGCGCATGGTCTCGGTATTTCGGGGAGGCAGCAGGAACAGGAGATCGATGTCCGAACCCGGCGCCAGCGTATCGCGGCCGTAACCGCCGACGGCCGCCACGGCGATATCCGTGCCCTCGCTATAGAGGCCCTCGGCAATCGTCTCGTAGAGAACGCGGATCAGCTGATCCTGGAGCCAGGAGATGCGGCGGGCGCAATTCAGCCCGCTGCCGTCCTTGGAGAGAAGCTGGCGGGCCTTTTCGCGGCCCTCGACGCTTGCCCGGCGCAGCAACGGCAGAAGCGCCGCCCGCAATTCGAGCTGGGGGCGATCCTTGTCCTTGACGATCGCCCTGCAATCGGCCCGAAGACGGGCCACGTCGAGAAGTTCAGAAAAATCGATGTCGTGTCTGGCCATGTTATCCTGCCGGTGCCCGGCCTGCGGAGGGAGGCTATAATCGTTTTGAGGCACCTTGACCAACGATT
Organism: Neorhizobium sp. T7_12; assembly: GCF_002968535.1. Taxonomy (NCBI): domain Bacteria; kingdom Pseudomonadati; phylum Pseudomonadota; class Alphaproteobacteria; order Hyphomicrobiales; family Rhizobiaceae; genus Neorhizobium; species Neorhizobium sp. T7_12. Next base: position 83,199 of record NZ_PVBK01000015.1, read on the forward strand.
ATCATCATCGGACGTTTCAAAGTTGTTGCTTCCTGCGTCGAAGTTCAAGCCGATGTTTTTCTGGCACCGGCGTCTTGTGCGGCCCTTGCCTCGCCTCTCCATTGCTTGGGGTTCGTCCCCGTCACCCGACGAAATTCCCGATTGAAGTTCGATTTCGTCGAAAACCCGACGTCCAGCATGATCTGGATCACCGTCCGCTCGGTTTCCCGCAGAAGGCGGCAGGCTTCCGCAATCCGGCGGTCGTTGACGAACTGCGAGACATTCAGCCCCGTCACCCGATTGATGGCGGCAGAGACCTCACGGGCCGGAAGTCTCGCCTTGCGGGCAAGCTTTGCAAGGCTCAGGTCTTCGCTCCTGTAAAGCTCGCCCTCCTCCAGCGCCGCCTCGATACGGAATAACGTGGCCTTGTCTTCTTCAGTCGGCTTGAGTGCGGGGGAAGCGACACTTGGTTTGGGCGGGGAGAAATCGGGGGCGAAATAATAGACGATCACGGCGCCTATCGCCGTGAGGTTCATCATTGTGACAGCCAACGGTACATCGCCGGCGCCGTAGATATCGGTGTAAACCGCCAGTGCGGCATCGCTGACGGCGAAGAACAGCATCAGGCCCGCGGTCAATCGGGCGGCGCGCACGGCTGGGCGAACCCGCTGCAGGGAGGCCTCCGCCATCACGTCGTCGCCGCCCGAAAGGGTCAGACGGTAAAGCGCAACGCCATAGGCGAAAAAGATCACCAGCAGCAGCGGGTCGACAAGATCACGGAAGAAGCCAACCGCCACGGCTACGACACAGGGCACCGCGGCGTGCAACCAGGGCCGATCGAGGGGTTTTGCGGTCAGGCCGCGGAACGCCAGGAAGGCAAGCGGCGGCATAATGGACGCGGTGATCGGCAGTAAGGGCACCAAACCATTGACGCCGTAGCCGAAGCGCAGCCCTACGCCGACGCCCTGAAATGCATAAAGCACAAGGAAGGCATGGAAATAACGCCGCGTGCCAGGCAGTTCGACACCCTTCAGGCTGCGATAAAGCGTCAGCGCGAAGACGAGGCCGGCAAGAAAAGGCAAGGGAACGGACAACACGCAGGATACCCGATGAAACGGCCTCGATCATGATCTCGGAGGCCTTTATCACGTTCCGGGTCGAAAGGCAGGTGGGTCGACTGCTTTGATGCGGCACATCAATGGAAACCGCTGTCGAAACGTCAGGCCTTGAGCTGCTTCTTCAGCGCGTAGAGCGCCTCCAAGGCCTCGCGGGGCGTCATGTCGTCCGGGTTGATGGCCTTCAGGGCGTCCTCGACCTTGGACGGGCCCGCGCGCTTGGCTTCTTCGCGGCGGACGGCGACCTGGAACAGCGGCAGGTCGTCGATCAGCTGGCTCGCGGGGTTCTTGCGGTCGGAATCCTCGAGCTTGGTCAGCACGTCGCGAGCGCGGGCGACCACCGAATCGGGCAGGCCGGCAAGCCGCGCCACCTGGATGCCGTAGGAGCGGTCGGCAGCACCGGGGCCGACTTCGTGCAGGAAGATCACCTCGCCATCCCATTCCTTCACCCGCATCGTGGCGTTGGAAAGCCGGTTCAGCTTTTCCGAAAGCACGGTCAGTTCATGGAAATGGGTGGCGAAGAGACCGCGGCATCTGTTCGCCTCATGCAGGTGCTCGACCGCCGCCCAGGCAATCGACAGGCCGTCGAAGGTCGCGGTGCCACGGCCGATCTCGTCGAGGATGACCAGCGAACGATCGCTGGCCTGGTTGAGGATGGCCGCCGTTTCGACCATCTCCACCATGAAGGTGGAGCGGCCGCGCGCCAGATCGTCCGACGCGCCGACGCGCGAGAAAAGCCGGTCGACGACGCCGATATGGGCGGAGACCGCCGGTACGAAGGAACCCATCTGCGCGAGGATGGCGATCAGTGCATTCTGACGCAGGAAAGTCGACTTACCGCCCATGTTCGGACCGGTCAGCAGCCAGAGCGCGCCGAACTCGCCGCCATTATGCGGCGAGAGATCGCAATCATTGGCGATGAACGGGCCGACGGACTGTCTGCGCAGCGCCTGCTCGACCACCGGGTGGCGACCGCCTTCGATCGCGAACATGCGCGAGTCATCCACGACCGGCCGACGATAACTCCATTCGTCGGCGAGCATGGCAAGGCCTGCGGCGACGTCGATCACTGCCAGCGCCCGGGCGCCGGCCTTGATCGCCTCCGCCTCCGAGGTCACGGCTGCGACCATCCTGTCGAAGGCTTCGAGCTCAATGGTCAGGGCCTTGTCGGCGGCATTGGCGATGCGGCTTTCGAGATCGGCAAGCTCCGTCGTCGTGAAACGCATGGCACTTGCCATCGTCTGACGATGGATGAAGCGCGCCTTTCCCTCCGGCGTATCGGTCATCGTGCCGGAATTGCCGGCCGTCACCTCGATGAAATAACCGAGCACGTTGTTGTGCTTGATCTTCAGCGACTTGATGCCGGTCTCCTCGGCATATTGGAGCTGGAGCGCGGCGATGACCCGGCGCGACTGGTCGCGCAACGCCCGCACCTCGTCCAGTTCCGAATGAGCGCCGTCGGCGAGGAACCCGCCGTCGCGCTTCAGGAGCGGCAGTTCCTGCGCCAGCATGTTGCCGAGCATGGATTCCAGGTGAAGCGGCAAGGCCTTCAGGTCGTCGAGCGCCTGCCCCAGTTCCTCCGGCAGCATGGCCCTGTCGAGAAAGCCCGCGACACCGCGGGCCGCTTCCAGCCCCTGCAGGATACTGCCGAGATCACGCGGGCCGCCGCGGTCGAGCGCCAGGCGCGACAGGGCGCGCGGCATATCCGGAACGTGCTTCAGTCCGGAGCGCAGTTCACCGCAAAGCGAGGGCTCTTCGAGCAGGAAGGAGATGGAATCGAGACGCCGGTTGATGCGGTCGGGATCCGTCAGCGGCGACATCAACCGTTCGGCGAGCAGGCGAGCCCCGCCGCCGGTCACCGTGCGGTCGATCGCCTTCAGAAGCGTGCCTTCACGCTCTCCGGACAAAGTCTTGGTCAGTTCCAGGTTGCCGCGGGTCGCCGGGTCGATGAACAGCGTCGAGGCGCCGCTTTCGCGCTCGGGGCGGCCGAGCGGCGGACGTTCGGCGATCTGGGTCTTTTCCACATAGGCGACAGCGGCAGCGGCAGCGGCAAGCTCGGCGCGGGAAAAATTGCCGAACCCGTCGAGCGTGCCGACGCCGAAATAACGGGTGACGCGGCCTTCGGCGCTGGCGCTGTCGAAGAGCACCGACGGCTGCGGTACCGCGACCTTGCCGAGCACGTCGAAGACGGGCTTCAGCTCGGCGTCGTGAAACATCGTATCCGGCAGGATCAGTTCGCGCGGTTCGATACGCAGGATATCGGCAAGCAGCCGGGACTGATCGGTCTCCGCCAGCCGGAAGACGCCGGTCGAGATATCGATCCAGGCGAGCGCCAGAAGCGGTTCGGCGGCGCCCTTGATGCGGGCAAGCGCCATCAGGTAGTTCGACTCGGAGGGCGAGAGGAGTTTTTCCTCGGTAATCGTGCCCGGCGTCACCAGCCGGACGACGTCACGCTTCACCACCGATTTCGAGCCGCGCTTCCTGGCCTCCGCCGGGTCTTCCACCTGCTCGCAGACGGCGACGCGGAAACCGAGCGAGATCAGCTTCTGCAGATAGTCGTCGGCAGCGTGCACCGGAACGCCGCACATCGGGATTTCGCGGCCGAGATGCTGGCCTCGCTTGGTGAGGGTGATGCCGAGCGCACGGGACGCATCGACCGCATCCTCGAAGAAGAGCTCATAGAAATCGCCCATGCGATAGAAGAGCAGCGAACCCGGATTGTTCGCCTTGATCTCGATATATTGCTCCATCATCGGCGTTGCCGACGCGCGACTTTCCTCCGAGGCAAGCTCGGCAGTATTCAGGGCTTCGATGGGGAATCTTTCAAACTGGGTCACGGAACCGATTTTTTGTTGCGCGCTGGAACTTGCGACACTATCGATGAAGGCACCTGAAAGACAACATCTGCCGCGGCCTAGAGGACGGCTGCCCACAAAAAGCTGGAGGAGACATGCCTGCTAAGGACAAGGCCACGGGGAAGGCCGCACGTGCGCGGGCTTCGGTGACCGAACAGGAAGCGCTCGATTTCCATTCGGAAGGCCGCCCGGGTAAACTCGAAATCAATCCCACCAAGCCGATGGCCACCCAGCGCGATCTGTCGCTCGCCTATTCGCCAGGCGTTGCCGTGCCTGTCCTGGCAATCGCCGCAAACCCGGCAACCGCCTATGACTACACGACGCGCGGCAACATGGTGGCCGTCATCTCCAACGGCACGGCGATCCTCGGCCTCGGCAATCTCGGAGCGCTTGCCTCGAAGCCGGTGATGGAAGGCAAGGCCGTACTGTTCAAGCGCTTCGCCGACGTCGATTCCATCGACCTTGAAGTCGATACGGAGAATGTCGACGAGTTCATCAACTGCGTGCGGTTCCTCGGCCCCTCTTTCGGCGGCATCAATCTCGAGGATATCAAGGCGCCGGAATGTTTCATCATCGAGAGCCGCCTGCGCGAGCTGATGGATATCCCGGTCTTCCATGACGACCAGCACGGCACTGCAATCATCGCCGCCGCCGGTCTGATCAATGCGCTGGAACTGACCGGCCGGGACCTCAAGACCACCAAGCTCGTCTGCAACGGCGCCGGTGCTGCGGCAATCGCCTGCGTCGAACTCATCAAGGCGATGGGCTTCAATTCGGAAAATATCATTCTCTGCGACACCAAGGGCGTCATCTATCAGGGCCGCACCGAAGGCATGAACCAGTGGAAGTCCGCCCACGCGGTGAACACTGCCAAGCGGACCCTCGCCGAGGCCATGAAGGACGCGGATGTCGTGTTGGGCCTTTCCCAGAAGGGCGCCTTTACCGAAGAGATGATCCGCTCCATGGCCGACAGGCCGATCATTTTCGCGATGGCCAACCCCGATCCGGAAATCACGCCGGAAGAAGTCGCCCGCATCCGCGACGACGCAATCATGGCGACCGGCCGTTCGGACTATCCGAACCAGGTCAACAACGTCCTCGGCTTCCCCTATATCTTCCGTGGCGCGCTCGATGTGCGGGCCAGCCAGATCAACGACGCGATGAAGATCGCTGCCGTCAACGCGCTCGCCAATCTCGCCCGCGAAGACGTGCCCGACGATGTTGCCGCCGCCTACCAGGGCAACCGCCCCCGTTTCGGCGCGCAATACATCATCCCGGTGCCGTTCGATCCGCGCCTCATCTCGGCGATCCCGGTCGCCGTTGCCGAAGCGGCGATGGAAAGCGGCGTCGCCCGCAAGAACATCGCCGATCTTGCCGCCTACGCCTCGGAGCTTTCCGCCCGCCGCGATCCGATCGCCGCGACCACACAAGGCATCTACGAGCGCGTCCGCCGCTTCCCGAAACGGGTCGTCTTTGCCGAGGCCGAAGAAGAACAGGTCATGCGCGCGGCGATTTCCTTCACCAACCAGAAGCTCGGCACTGCCATCCTTCTCGGTCGTGACGACGTCATCCGGGCAACGGCGGAAAAGGCCGGCATCGATCTCGACCGTCCCGGCATCGAGGTCGTCAATGCACGCCTCTCCAATCGTGTCGATGCCTATATCGACCACCTTTATGCGCGTCTGCAGCGCGAAGGCTTCCTCCATCGCGATGTCCAGCGCCTTATCCATAACGACCGCAACCATTTCGCCGCGACGATGGTCGCCATCGGCGACGCGGATGCGATGGTGACCGGCACGACCCGCAATTATGCGACGGCCCTCCAGGACGTCCGCCGCTGCATCGATCCGAAGCCGGGGCACAAGATAATCGGCGTATCGCTGGTGATCGCGCGCGGCAGAACGATTTTTGTCGCCGACACCGCCGTCCACGACATGCCGAACGCCGAGGATCTCGCCGACATCGCCGTCGAAGCCGCCCGCGTCGCAAAGCGGATGGGGTATGAGCCGCGTGTCGCACTCGTTGCCTATTCGACGTTCGGGCAGCCGATCGGCGAGCGGTCGGAGCGGGTTCGCGAGGCGGTCAAGATTCTCGACCAGCGTCGCGTGGATTTCGAATACGACGGCGAAATGGGCGCCGACGTGGCGCTCAACTCGCACCGGATGGAGCAATATCCGTTCTGCCGGCTCTCGGGCACAGCCAACGTGCTGGTCATGCCCGCAATCCATTCCGCCTCGATCTCGACCCGCATGTTGCAGGAACTCGGCGCTTCGACGGTGATCGGCCCACTGCTTGTCGGTCTCGACAAGTCGGTGCAGATCACCTCGATGGGTGCGAAGGACAGCGACATCGTCAACATGGCAGCAATCGCGGCCTACAACGCCGGGACGTGAGTTTCTTGTAAACGGGACCCAAGTGGACTAAGTTCAGTGAACTAAGTCCACTTGGAGACTTGCTCCGTGAAAACCGTCAACATCCATGAAGCCAAGACGCATTTGTCGCGCCTCGTCGAAGAGGCTGCGAAGGGCGAAGCGTTCGTCATCGCCAAGGCCGGCAAGCCGATGGTGAAGGTCGTGCCGCTGGAGGAAGCGCCGAAGAAGAAGCGACGGGCCGGCTTTCTAAAAGGCTACGCATCCGTTCCTGACGATTTCGACACGATGTTCGCCAAGGAAATTGAAGAGATGTTTTACGGAAAATGAGAGTTCTCCCGGATTCTCATATCCTCGCTTGGTTCGCCGACGACGCGCCAAAACTCACTGACGAAATGCGTGCCATCATCGAAGATGAGGAAAATGAGCTTTTTTTCAGTGCCGCCAGCCTCTGGGAGCTGACTATCAAACGAGCGCTCAATCGTAGTGGTTTCAATATCAGTCCGCGCGTTTTACATCGCGCTTTGCTCGACAATGGATTTCAGGAATTACACGTGAGCACCGAGCATGCTCTTGCTGTGGAAAGCCTACCTCTAATCCATAAGGATCCGTTCGACCGGATTCTCATCGCACAGAGTATTTCCGAAGGCATGCTGCTGCTGACTTCGGATGAAACCGTCGCACAATACGACGGCCCCATAAGGCTTGTCCGTTAGCTCGCAAACCGTCCGGCGTCGGCGCCGAAGTGGGTGATGTAGCGGTCCGAGATCGAGGCGATCGGCAGGACGATCAGCACGTCGGTGGTGTTGAAGGCGTGATCGATGACCGCACCGTCGCCTACCATTGCACCGAGGCGCAGATATCCCTTGATCAGCGGCGGCAACAGGGAGAGTGCCTTGCGGGTGTTGACGCCTTCCATCGGCATCAGGTCCATCGAGCGATAGAGTTCCGGCAGTGCCGAAACCGCCCAATCGCCCTTGGTCGAGACCGTGTGGTGCAGGAAAGACAGCGCCATGGCGTGTTCCTCGGGCGAAACGCCCGGGAAGGACGCACAGCCGAACATGGCGTTCATGCCGTGCTTCAGCGAATAGGCCCAATTGCCCTGCCAGAGCAGTTCGACGGTGCGCTTGGTGCGATAGTCCGGCAGCACGCAGGAGCGGCCGAGCTCCATGAACTGTTTGTCGGGATGACGCGCAAGCAGCGGCTCGATGTCGAATTCCGACGCCGAATAGAAGCCGTTGTTGGCGAGCGCCACTTCCTGGCGCAGCAGGCGATAGGTGCCGACGATCTGGTCTTCGATATCACCCTCGATTGCGTTGTCGACGACCAGAAGGTGGTCGCAGATCGCATCAAAGGCATCGACGTCGCGGCGGCGGCGCATGGCGTCCGGGCTCAAGGTCGCGTGCATTTCTTCGACGAAGACGCGGTAGCGAACCGCCTGCGCGGCATCGATTTCGCGCTCGCTGCGGGCAAGCCGCGTTTCGAGCGTGCCAATGCGGCCGAAGACATCGCCGCTTACCGGAGCAGAGGCCGGCGCCTGGTTTGTTTCAGGTATCACTTCACGGTTCAGGAGTTCGATTGCCAAGGTGATTCTCCCCGTCCCGGTTTGATCACCGCCTTAAATCACTTCTCTGCGACAAGAACGTGACATTCGCTGTCACAATAGGTTCCAGGGATGGTCGCGTCAACGCGCCTGTTGGCGCTCGGTGGAGAGAACTCCCAAAATTCGAACCTCCTCCAGAAGCGTCAGCGGATCGACCGGCTTTGCGAAGACGCGGCTGGCCCCATTCAGAAGCACCTCGCGATGCGTCGCTTCTCGGCTCTCGCCTGTCAGCACGATCACCGGGACCAGAGGGCGGGCGCCCTCCTGCTCCTCGGCACGCAGCGCCGCCAGGAGATTGAAAACATCTCCTCCGGGCATGTACATGTCGGAAATGATGAGATCGAGCGGCATGTCCCGGTTGAGTACCGTCTCGATCAGCGTCGGGAAATCGTCGACGAGACGGACCCGATGTCCGGCCTTTGTCAGAACCGAACGGATGATCAGCGCGTTGACGGGGTCGTCCTCACCAAGCAGCACCTCGAGCCCTTCCCCATGTTTTTCGATAACGGGCGGCGGGGGCATGGCCTGGTTGTCATTCAGCGCGTCGCGTGTGCCGAAGCCGCGCAGGCGGCCGCTCAACACGTCGATCAAGGACTTTTCCCGGAGCGGCCGGATAAGCCAGGCGTCGAAGAAATCCTGCGGCTGGGAAGCGCGTTCCTCGGGGTTGACGAGCAGGATGCGGTGGAGCGGCGCATGCGCCTTTTCATTTGCATAATCGGAGGCCAGCCGGTGATCGACGATCAGGTCGGTATAGGGCAGCAGACCTGTCTCGGCGCGGTCGATCAGCATCTGGGCGTCGGCCGTGTTGGCGACATGCCGGCAGCGCCCGCCAAGCGTTTCGATCGTCGCGACCGTCGCCTTGGCGGCAGGTCCTTCCGGCGCCAGAAGCAGAACCCGGGAGATGGCCAGCAACTGGTTGCGTTCTCCGGTACCCGATTGCGCCGTTTCCGCGAAATGCAGAGGGAATCGGATCGTGAACGTGCTGCCGGTCCCCCTCTGGCTGGCGACGGAAAGCGATCCGCCGAACTCCGTCAGAATGCGCGATGCGATGCCGAGACCGAGACCGGTGCCGCCGCTGCGGGCCTCGGCGGAACCCGCCTGCTCGAATTCACCGAAAACCCGCGTCAGTTCATCGGCCGCCATGCCGGGACCGGTATCGATGACGGCAATGGCGACGTTGCCTTCTTCGACCGCCGCCCGCACCAGCACGCCGCCATGGGCGGTGAATTTCACCGCATTGCCGATAACGTTGAAAAGCACTTGCCGGATGCGGCCCGGGTCGAGGTCGAGAAGATCGGGGAGATCGGCAGTCATCGTCGCGGCGATCTCGATGCGTTTCTCGTGGGCGCGCGGCGCCAGCATCTCGACGACGTTTTCGATGAGGTGGCGAAGATTTTCCGCCCGGTTGTTGAGACGGAAGCGGCCGGCTTCCAGCGTCGAATAGTCGAGCAGGTCTTCGACGAGCTGCGCCAGCGCATAACCGGACTGGCGAATGCCGCTTAGATAGTTCTGCTGTTCCGCCGTCAGCTTGGTCTGGCCGAGAAGATGGGTCATGCCGAGAATGCCGTTGAGCGGCGTGCGGATTTCATGAACGACAGTGGCGATCTGCCGGGATTTCGCAGCGCTGGCCGCCTCGGCATTCTTCAATGCATGCTGGAGCCGGGGGACCGTGCGCTGGCGGCGCCACTCGGATATCCGGGAAAAGAGCGAGGCAAAGACGCTGCGCGGTGCCCTCTTTTCTTCATCCTGCCGCAGCCCCAATGCAGGCACGACCTTTTCCGGCACCGGTTCGGCCATATCGGCCGCGGCGGGAGACGCGAACGCCTTCGAGATCCGTTCATGTATGTCGGCGATATCTCGCATTGGGAAAGACTAACCGGGTTTCTTTCCCAATCCTTAGAGCAATCAGGTAAAATTTTACTGATCGGCCTTTTTCGGGCCGAACAGCTCGTCAAGGATGACCAGGCCTGCCCCGATGGTGATGAAACTGTCCGCCAGATTGAAGACCGCGAAGGACCACGTCTCGGTGTGAAACAGGATGTAGTCGATCACGTGGCCATAGGCGAAGCCGTCGATCAGGTTGCCGATCGCGCCGGCGATGATCAACGCGAAGCCGCTATGGGCGAAAGGACGCTCCTTCGGGGTGCGGCGCCAGAGCCAGAGCACGAAGGCGACGATCAGCACCCGCATGCCGACGATGAATTCCCGCTCCATTCCGGACAGCAGGGAGAAGGCGACGCCGAGATTGTAGGTTCGGTAGAGCGCCAGCACCGGCAGAAGCGGCACCGCCTCCTGCATCGGAAGATAATTCTCGACGGCGATCTTCACCACCTGATCGAGAATGACGGCGATGACGATGACGATCAGAGCCACCAGAGGTCGCGAAAGAAGGGCTACGCGTGTGGTCATTTCTTCTCGTCCAGGGTCAGCAGATGGCGGCGGGCCTCGAAGAGCATCACGGCGGACGCGACGGCGAGGTTGAGCGAGTCCGCCCTGCCCTGCTGAGGAATGCGAACGGTGCGATCGGCAGCCCTGGCGAGATTATCCGGCAGGCCGGACTGCTCGTTGCCCATCAGCAGCACGACCGATTTTTTCGAATAGTCCACGGTGCGATAATCGACGGCGCCGGCGAGATGGGTCGCCACGACCTGCGTGCCGGAACGCTTCTGCCAGATCAGGAATTCTTCCGGCGAACATTTGACGACCGGCACCGCGAAGACCGAGCCCATGGTGGCACGCACTGTTTCCAGCGAAAACGGGTCAGTGCATTCGCCGACCAGGATCACCCCGGTCGCGCCTGCCGCGTCGGCCGTGCGGATGATGGTGCCGAGATTGCCGGGATCGCGCACGCGGTCGAGCGCGACCAGCGTCTCGTTCCTGCCCGGCTTCAGATCGTCGAGCCTTTTCCAGCGCTGCTCGAAAATGCCGACGACCATCTGCGGGTTGTCGCGGCGGGTGACCGAGGAGAGCACCTTCTCGCTGACTTCCAGCACCAGGCCGCCATGGGCGACGGTCTTTGCCGCCACCTGTTCGACAAGCGCCTTGCCCTTGGCCGCCTTGGCATAGACCAGCGTGCGGATTTCCCAGCCGAGCTCCAGCGCGTCGATGACGAGCTTCAGGCCCTCGGCCATGAAGGCGCCGCTTTCCTCGCGGTCCCTCTTGTTGGTGAGCGCCTTGATATCCTTGATGATCGGATTGGAAAGCGAAGTGACTTCCTTCACCTGGCCGACGCGTCGCGGTCCGGATTTCTGATAATCATCGGTCATGCCGGCACCCAGCGACTGAAAAGGGAAGTGGAAAGCGCGCGGCCCGGCGTCTTGCCGTCCAGCCCCGCCTCACGGATGACGAGCTCGCCCGATTCCACGACGCCGCCGGCACCGCGCATCGTCTCGCGCATCAGCTCATGGATGGAATAGAAGCTGGCGCGGATGGAATAAGCGGTCAGCACGAGGCCGATCGCCTTCGGCGACAGCAGTTCGCGGCAGACGTCGAGCATCAGCGGCAGATGATCGAAAAGCTGCCAGACCTCGCCGTTCGGGCCGCGGCCGAATTTTGGCGGATCGGTAAGGATGATGTCGTAGCGGTTGCCGCGACGCTCCTCGCGCAGGATGAACTTCATCGCATCCTCGCAGATCCAGCGGATCGGCGCCTTGTCGAGGCGGGCGAGCGACTGGTTTTCCCGCGCCCAGCCGATCGCCTTCTTGGAAGCGTCGACATGGGTGACTTCCGCCCCAGCCGCCGCCGCGACCAGCGATGCGACGCCTGTGTAGCCGAACAGGTTCAGCACCTTCACCGGGCGCTTCGCCTCCTCTATGCGGTTCTTCATCCATTCCCAGTGAACGATCTGCTCCGGGAAGACGCCGACATGGCGGAAGGACGTGAAGCGGCCGAGGAAATCGGTGCCGAGCAGCGACAGCGGCCAGGTTTCGCCCAGCGCTTCCTTGGTGAAGCGCCAGCGGCCCATGCCGTCCTCGTCCGTGTCGCCGGTGAAGAGCGCATCCGCCTTTTCCCAGACGTGGGCAGGAAGAGACGGCTGCCAGAGCGCCTGAGCTTCCGGCCGGACGATGCGATAAGGGCCGTATTGCTCGAGTTTGAGCCCGTTGCCGCTATCGATCAGATGAAAATCACCGGCACCGGACGATTCGAGAATGATTGGCACACGCTCGGGCGACCGCTCGCCGCTGCGCTGCAAAAGCGGACGGGTTTCCGCCGGTGCAGCAGCCAGCGCGGGTTTGGCGGCCCTTTCCTGCGGCCGCGGAGCCTGCCTGACTGCCGCTGGTTTTGCGGTGACGTGCCCGCGGGAGGACCGGTTGCCCGCCTCGTTCCGGGCTTTTTCACCCGGCCGCCTTTCCTTGTTCTTCAATACGTTCATCCGCCCTGGATTTTGAGACTTGCGGCAGCAGATAGCATTTGCTCCCCATTCTTCAAAGCCGGGGAGCCGATGGTGGCGTGTTTTATTGATGACCCGGCCTGTCCGCCTTTTGTCCCCCTTGGCAAAGATCACCACCCTTGCAATAAGGCTAGCAACGGCGGATGGAGGATCATCGCATGGATATGGGCGGCGAAGAACGTATTGCAGCACCCCGCGACGTGGTCTGGGCGGCGTTGAACGACCCGGAAATCCTTCGCCAGTGCATCCCGGGTTGCCAGACGCTCGAACAGAAGTCTCCGACCGAGCTCTCCGCGACCGTCAAGCTGAAGGTCGGTCCGGTTTCGGCGAACTTCTCCGGCGAAGTGACACTCTCCGACATCAACCCGCCGGAGAGCTACACGATATCGGGCGAGGGCAAGGGCGGCATCGCAGGTTTTGCCAAGGGCTCCGCGACCGTCACCCTGGTCGAAGACGGCAGCGATACGCTGCTGCGCTACTCCACCAAGGCTCAGGTGGGCGGCAAGATCGCGCAGCTCGGCTCGCGGCTGATCGATTCCACCTCGCAGAAACTCGCCGGCCAGTTCTTCGCGGATTTCAACAAGGCCGTGGTCGCCAAGGCCGCGCAAGCCTGATTCAGCCCGCCTTACTTTACCTGGAAGGAAGTTGGGTCGAGGCCGGGCGCCCAGCGACGACGGCCTTGTGTTCGTTCTGCCACCGGACCGCTTCGCGCGCTTCGACGCGAGCCTGCTTGCGGTGCTTGCCCTGGCTCCACCAGGTCACGAACGAGCCGATGAACATCCCGATCAGCAAGGCCAGGAACAGGAACAGGAAAAACGGTGCGCTCACCGCCAGCATGCCGTCGTCCGGCCGGAAGGGATTGAGCGCCAGGGTGACTGTCTGGCGGTTTGCGACTGCGAGCACGATCAGCACGATGCCGAGCGGCACGAAGACCACGAGCGAGACGATCTTTTTGAACTTGTCCATATGATTCTCCGGCAGCAGACTGCATGCTGTTTACCAGCATCTGTTGCAGAATAGGCGCGCTTTATGGGGTTTCAAGGGCAGCGCAAACGCGCCGGAAGGATCAATCCTCTTCGTCGTCAAGACCCGGATTCAGGCGCTCGCGCAGTTCCTTGCCTGTCTTGAAGAAGGGAACCCATTTTTCCTCGACGAAAACGCTCTCGCCGGTGCGCGGATTGCGGCCGGACCGGGAGGGACGGTTCTTGACGGAAAACGCGCCGAAGCCGCGCAGTTCGACACGATTTCCGCCTGCCAAGGCATCTGTGATCTCGTCGAGCACGGCATTCACGATGTTCTCGACGTCGCGGTGGTAGAGATGCGGATTGCGAGCCGCGACGATCTGCACCAGTTCTGACTTGATCACGGTTGCCCCCTGAAAAGTTTAGATTTTCAACCGCGCCCAACCTGCCAAACGGAGACAAGACCGTCAAGAAACAACTTGTCTGCGCCGAAGGTGCGAAGGGCGTCGGGAGTGATTGCCTGGCCGAAACCGGAGAGCTTGAACAACTCGCTGACGGCGCTCGCCAACCAGAAGGACGAGGAGGAATTACGCTCCTTCCAATCGACGACCGGCAGGTCCTTGGAAACGCCGCGCGATTCAAAATAGGCGCGGATGTCCTCCTCGCCGCCCAGCTTGTCGACAAGCTTGGCGCTGAGCGCCTGGCGGCCGGTGAAGATCGTGCCGTCCGCGAGCTTAAGAACCTCGTCGCGCGGCAGCTTGCGGCGATCGGCAACAAGATCGACGAACCAGGCGTAGCTGTCCATGACCATGTTGCGGATCATTGTCTTGGCTTCCTCGCTTGCCGGATGGAAGGGCGATGGTTCGGCCTTCAGCGGGGCAGACTTGATCTCCTGCAGAGAGACGCCGATCTTCTTCATCACCTCGTCGATCTGCGGGTACTGGAAGATCACCCCGATCGATCCGGTGATCGAGCTTTCGCCCGCGACGATCTGGTCGCCAGCCATGGCGACCATGTAGCCAGCAGAGGCGGCCAAGGTGCGGATATCGGAAACGACGGGCTTCTTTTCGGAAACCTTCCGGATCGCCTTGAAGATGCGCTCGCCGCCATAGGTCGTCCCGCCCGGCGAAGAGATCGAGACGATCAGCGCCTTGGCCTGGTTGCTTTCGGCGATCTTGTCGAGGCGCTCCAGCAGATCCTTATCATCCGTGATCATGCCGGAGATTTGGATGCGGGCGACATGCGGCACCGCGGGTCCGACACCGTCGCCGGCAACGACACGGTAAAGCGCGAACCCGATGCCGACGAGGAAAACAAGTGCGACGATCCGCCAGAAACTCAGCTTGCGGCGCAGGGAACGCCGGTCCGCAATTGCCATTTGATCCATAAAATCACCCTTCGAGCTGAACCGCCGTTGCTAAATAGGCTCTCTAGCGTGTTTTGCAGCAGACCACATCACGTTTTTATGTTGCCCATTATTGTTTGTTGATTGAATCAAAACCATATTGGCGGACAAAGCAAAGCTCACAACCGCTCCATCCGGCACAACCGGGATGAGAACGGAGATGGGCTAGTAAGGAACTATCCGGCACTCATGCTGCAGCATATTCGAAAAACGGCAGGCTTTACGTCGGCGCTGGAGCCGCGCCCGGATGCCTATCAGGCGGCGCTGGCGCATTCCGCCATCGTGCGCAGACTCAAGATACTGCTGCCGATCCTGGCCGGCGTGATTTCGGCTGCCTTCATCGGGGTCTCGATCATCCGCGCCTATCTGCCGGAGAACCTCTCGATTGAAAACGCCCGGATCGAAAACGGCAAGATCGTCATGGAACGGCCGGCGATCTCTGGCCGCAACAAGGACGGCATCAGCTACTCGATGACCGCCAACCGCGCGCTGCAGGATATCCAGAACTCGAACATGATCACGCTCGAGGACGTCAAGGCCGCCGTTCCGGTCAACGACGACGTGATCGCGCGGGTGACCGCGACCGTCGCCGACTTCGACCGCGGCACCGACATGCTCGATCTCAACTCCCCGTTCGACGTCAATCTGAGCAACGGGATCACCGCCCGCTTCAAGTCCGCGCACCTCGATATCAACGCAGGTGTGATGGAATCACCCGAGCACGTCGATATCTCCATGAAAGAAGGCTCTATTGTTGCAGAGTCTTTAAAGATAACGGATAAGGGGCGTACCATCACCTTCAAGGGCCAGGTTCGCCTCCATCTCGATCCAGCCACCATCCGCAACCAAGGCAAGTAGAGCCCGGCCGTCATGATCAATCGCCGCCTTCTTACACGCAATACCGCAGTTCTGATCGCGGCAGGATTTATCTCCTGTCTGGCAGCAACCGCACATGCCCAGACCACCACCAGCCAGATGGAAGGCCTGAAGCTTTCCGGCGACCAGCCGATCCAGATCCAGAGCGACCAGCTCGAGATCAAGGAGCAGGAAAAGAAGGCCTATTTTACCGGCAACGTCCAGGTCGTGCAGGGCACGACCACGATGAAGGCCGGCAAGATGACGGTTCTTTATACGGGTGAAGGTGGCTCGGTGACCTCGGGCAGCGCCAATATCGACAAGATCTTCCTTGACGAGACGGTATTCCTGACCTCGGGAACGCAGCAGGCGACCGCCGAAAAGGGCGAGTTCGACATGAAATCCCAGACCTTCGTGCTTTCCGGCAAGCAGGTCGTGCTCTCCGAAGGCCCCAACGTCTTCAAGGGTTGCAAACTCACCGTACTTATGGAAACCGGCCAGGCCAAGCTCGACGCCTGTGGCGGGCGCGTCGAAATCCTGCTCGACCCGAAATCGCGACCAAAGCAATAATAGACATCTGACGTGAAAATACCGTTCCTCCCCAGTCTGTCGGCAAGGAAGCCGTCCGCGCCCGAACCCTTCGTCGTACGCGATAAAGCGCGCTACGAGGGTACGCTGGTCGCGCATGGTCTTTCGAAGACCTACGATACCCGTCGCGTCGTCAACGGCGTGTCACTGGTCGTGCGCCGCGGCGAGGCCGTCGGGCTGCTCGGGCCGAACGGCGCGGGCAAGACGACCTGTTTCTACATGATCACCGGCCTGGTGCCGGTGGACGAAGGCATGATCGCGATCAACGGCAACGAAGTCACCCACATGCCGATGTATCGCCGCGCCCGCCTAGGCGTGGGGTATCTGCCGCAGGAAGCCTCGATCTTCCGCGGCCTGACCGTCGAGGAAAACATCCGCGCGGTGCTGGAAGTGCACGAGCCCGACAGGGACAAGCGGGAGAGCAAGCTCGACGAACTGCTGGAAGAGTTCCACATCAGCCAGCTGCGGAAATCGGCGGCCGTGGCGCTTTCCGGCGGCGAACGCCGACGCCTCGAAATCGCCCGGGCGCTTGCGACCGACCCGGCCTTCATGCTGCTCGACGAACCTTTTGCCGGCGTCGATCCTATTTCGGTCTCCGACATTCAGAACCTCGTACGCCACTTGACGGCGCGTGGGATCGGCGTTCTGATAACGGATCACAACGTCCGCGAAACGCTGGGCCTGATCGACCGGGCCTATATCATCCACGCGGGCGAAGTACTGACGCATGGCCGGGCAGACGATATCGTCAACAACCCGGATGTTCGCCGTCTTTATCTCGGTGACAAATTCAGCCTCTAGGCGCGAATTGGTCGTTGCAGCGTGACAAAGAAATTTACTTTCCCGCACTGCAGCGCTTGACCAAATCTTTCAAAAAAGCAATTCTTGTGCCAGATGCAAATTTGGCCTTGTGGGGCTCGGCGAAGTCGAGCGTCCACCACTCCATGACCGGGTGGTTCAAGGGGATTGCAGGGGAGTTTCGCGTCCGCCATGGGTTTATCCGCTAATCTTTTCCTACGCCAAACCCAATCGCTGGTGATGACGCCGCAGCTGATGCAATCCATCCAGCTGCTGCAGATGACTCATTTCGAGCTCAACCAGTTCATCGCCCAGGAAGTCGAAAAGAACCCCCTGCTCGAAATTACGTCAAGCGAGAGCGAAAACGACGCGGAAACAGGCTTCGACCCCGCCGACGACTTTGCCCCGACCGAAGGCCGCGAGAGTTCGGCAGCCGCCGAAGTCGACAGCGACTGGTATGAAGGCTCCTCCTCCATCAGCGCCGAGAGGCTCGGCGAAGGGCTCGATACGGGCTTTGAAAACGTCTTCCCGGACGACGGCCCGGTGCGGCGCGCCGATGCGCCGGAGCTGCTCAGCCAGTGGAAATCCATGCCGGGCGGCGAGTCCGGCGAAGACTACGACCTGGATGATTTCGTCGCCGGCCAGGTGACGCTGCGCGACCACCTGAACCAGCAGATCCCCTTCCTGATCGTCGATGCGGCCAGCCGCCTGATTGCTCAGCACCTCGTCGATCAGCTCGACGAGGCCGGTTACATGCTGGGCGACATCGAGGAGATCGCCGCCCGCCTCGGCAGAAGCGCCGAGAATGTGGAAGCCATCCTGCACTCGCTGCAGACACTCGATCCGCCGGGCGTCTTTGCGCGATCGCTCAGCGAATGTCTGGCAATCCAGCTTCGGGAAAAGGACCGGCTCGACCCGGCCATGGATGCACTCATCAGACATCTGGATCTGCTCGGCAAACGCGACTTCGCCTCGCTTCGAAAAATCTGCGGTGTCGACGACGAAGACCTGATCGACATGCTGGGGGAAATTCGCGGCCTCAACCCGAAGCCCGGCGCGGGTTTCGAGCGCGGCATGTCGGAGACGATTTCGCCGGATATCGTCGTGCGGGCGTCACCCGACGGCGGCTGGATGGTGGAACTCAATCCGGACACCCTGCCGCGCGTTCTGGTGAACCACACCTATTTCCAGACGGTGTCGAAGAACTGCCCGAAAAACGGCGACGACCATAACTTCCTTTCCGACTGCATGCAGAACGCCAACTGGCTGACGCGCAGCCTCGACCAGCGCGCCAAGACGATCATGAAGGTAGCGACCGAAATCGTCCGCCAGCAGGATGCCTTCCTGATGCACGGCGTCGACCACCTGCGGCCGCTCAACCTCAAGACCGTTGCCGAAGCGATCAAGATGCATGAATCAACGGTCAGCCGCGTCACCTCCAACAAATACATGCTGACGCCGCGGGGCCTGTTCGAACTCAAGTATTTCTTCACGGTGTCGATCGGCTCGGCAGAAGAAGGCGGCGACAGCCATTCGGCCGAGGCCGTGCGCCACCGGATTCGCCTGCTCATCGCCCAGGAGACGCCGGAGGCGGTGCTTTCGGACGACGATATCGTAATCAGCCTGAAACGCGGCGGCGTCGAACTTGCGCGCCGGACCGTCGCCAAATACCGCGAGGCGATGAACATCCCCTCCTCCGTTCAGCGCCGCCGTGAAAAGCGTGCGATCGCCGGGGTCGCGGCATACTGAAATGCGGCCGAAACAGGCGGTTTTCCACAGGCCTACGTAGAAATCCCGAGACCGGCCGCCGTTGACATTTAAAACATCGGGCGCTAGAAGCCCGCCGCAACTGCACGGGACATGGCACGAAACCTATCCCATCATCCAGACAGGCACCGATTGCAGCAATTTAGCGCGGTGGCGTGTGAACGGCTTGGATGAGGGGACGGCTTGGCGTAGACTGGAACACGCAAGTCACGACAAGAAGGAAGAACTCCATGAGTGTGCGTGTATCCGGTAAGCATATGGAAATTGGCGATTCGTTCCGTCAAAGGATCGAGGACCAAATCGGAGAAGCGGTTACAAAATACTTCGACGGAGGCTATTCAGGCCAAGTCATCGTGGAAAAGGCTGGTTCGCGCTTTTCTGCCGACTGCAAGGTGCATCTCGATACCGGGATCGTCCTGCATGCGGCCGGCGAGGCGAATGATCCGCAGATCAGTTTCGACGCCGCAGCGCAGCGGATCGAAAAACGTCTGCGCCGCTACAAGCGGCGGCTCAAGGATCATCATGCCGGCAACCATGTGAATGGTTTTGCGGAAGTTGCCTACACTGTTATGGACAGCGTACCGGATGAAGGGGAGGAAGTGCCCGAGGATTTCGCGCCGACTATTGTCGCGGAAAGTTCGAAGCAGTTGAAGACGATGACGGTCGCAAGCGCCGTCATGGCACTTGATATGACAGACGAACCTGTTCTTCTGTTCCGCAGCCCCGGCAAGGAACATCTGAACATTGTGTATCGCCGCAATGACGGCAATATTGGCTGGATCGATTCCACCAATATCAAGAACTGACACCTGGGGAGAGCGTCGGAGACGGCGCTCCCCTTCGCCTAGGGCACAAGCTCTTGCGGCACGAAGGATGACGAGAATGGCATTGGCAGATTTGCTGCAGCAAGATGCGATTATTCCTGCCCTAAAGGTAAATTCCAAAAAGCAGCTATTGCAGGAGCTGGCGGCCAAGGCTTCCAAGCTGACGGGCGTGAGCGAACGAGAAATCTTCGACATCATCCTGCAGCGCGAAAGGCTCGGCTCCACCGGCGTCGGCCACGGCATCGCCATCCCGCACGGCAAGCTCAACAGCATCTCGTCGATCAAGGGTATTTTCGTGCGCCTTGAGGCGCCGGTCGATTTCGAAGCGCTCGATGACGAGCCGGTCGATCTGGTGTTCCTGCTGCTCGCACCCGAAGGCGCCGGCGCCGACCACCTGAAGGCGCTGTCGCGCATCGCCCGCGTCCTGCGCGACCAGGACCTTGTCGCCAAGCTGCGCAAGACCGATTCCGCTTCGGCGATCTATGCCTTCCTCAACGAGGAGCAGGCAAACCACGCCGCCTGACCGCATACACATTCGTGGGGACGAAACGAACCGCCCGGCCGCTGACAAAGCGCCGGGCGGTTTTGTTTGCGTGCTACCCTTCCAGATCGGATTTCAGCCGATCCATAAGTCTCACCGCATGGGCGGCATAATCGCCGATCCAGCGATCGTTGATGGACTTGATGGGCAGGGAATTGAGGTAGTTCCAGCGCTCCCTGCCCTCGCGCCTGACAATCACCAGATCGGCCTCTTCCAGCACTTTCAGATGCTGCATGATCGTGCAGCGATCCATGTCGGCAAAGGTCTCGCAGATGCTGCCGGTGGTTTGCGGCCGGCCCTTCAATTCATCGAGGATCAACCGCCGCCTCGGGTGGGCGAGCGCCTTGAAAACTGCGTCGATATCCGCTTCGCTTGACATGTTATATTTTTATAACATATTTTGCCTGCCAGCAAGGAGCCGGCATATCTCGGTTCCGGTTTTCCACGATGAAGAGGAGGAGAAGCCATGACGGACAGGCTATACGGCGGCATCGACATCGCCATGAAGGTCCCGTCGCATCAATATCAGGCGACGATCGCATTCTACCGTGACACGATCGGCCTCAAGGAGATCACCGACAAGGCACCCGCCATCGGTTTCGAACTCGGGCCGAACAAGCTCTGGATCGACGAGGCGCCGATGATGAGCCAGGCCGAGATATGGCTGGAATTGTTTACGGGTGATTTCGACGATGCGGCAGCGCATCTTGAAAAATCGGGCGTCGTGCGCTGCGACGCGATCGAGCCGCTGCCGGAAGGCTTCAAAGGCGGCTGGATCACCAGCCCCGCCAATATCATTCACATGGTGCGGGAACCGGAGGCCTGGTAGGCGCTCGGACAAAACAGGCCGGGCGGCGCGAGGCCGCCTGGCAAATCGTAGAGGTCAGGCGTTCTTTTCGCCGGCGGCTTCCGCGGAGACTTCCGCCTTCGGGCCGCCCTTTGCAACACCGACCATGGCAGGCCGCAGCACGCGTTCGCCGATCGTGAAGCCGGCCTGGACGACCTGAACGACGGTATTGTTCGGGACAGCGGGGTTCGGGATCTCGAACATGGCCTGGTGGAAGTTCGGATCGAACTTCTGGCCTTCCGCATCGATCTTCTTCACGCCGTGGCGTTCCAGCGCCGATAGCATGGAGCGCTCGGTCATCTCGACGCCCTCCAGGAGCGTGGTCAGCGAGGCATCTGCCGTGGCGCGCATTTCGGTCGGCACGGCATCCAGCGCCCGGCGCAGGTTGTCCGAAACGGCGAGCATGTCGCGGGCAAAACCGGCCGCCGCATAGGACTTAGCGTCCTTGATTTCGCGTTCGGTGCGGCGGCGCAGGTTGTCCATTTCGGCCGCCAGCCGCAGAAAGCGGTCGCGCAGCTCGTTATTTTCGGCTTTCAGCAATTCCAGCGGATCCGGTTCGGCGGCAGGCGCCTCGGCATTCTTCTGGTTGGCCGCGTCCTCAAGAGCAGATGCAACAGCTTCAACCGTGTTCTCCGCGGCAGTTGCGTCAGGTCCGTTCTTGTTGGTTTCGTCGGTCATGACGGTCTCCGGTTATTCTTGGCTTGGATTTACGGGCTTGGATTTGTGCCCGATATCGAGGTTTAAAGTGAAAAAATCAAGGCTTGGTGGGAAAGTTGGGGCGGCTCGGTCGCGAATTCAGCGCGACAGCCTGGCAAGCAGCTGTGCGGTGTAATCCACCATCGGCACGATGCGCGAATAGTTGAGCCGCGTCGGCCCGATGACCCCGACGGCACCGACGATCCGGTCTTCGCCGTCACGATAGGGCGCCACGATGAGCGAGGAGCCCGACAGGGAGAACAATTTGTTTTCCGAGCCGATGAAGATTCGCACGCCCGGTCCCTTCTCGGCGAGATCGAGGATCTCGATCAGGCTGTCCTTCTTTTCGAGATCGTCGAAAAGCAACCGCAGGCGATCGAGGTCGGCCACATCCGCTAGGCCTTCGAGCAGATTGGCCCGACCGCGGACGATGAGCTGGGTCGGCTTGCCTTCCTCGCTGTCGCCGGACCAGACCGCAAGACCGCGCTCGACCAGTTCCTGCGACAGCGCATGGAGCTCGCCCTGCACCTGATCCTTGAGTGTCTTCAGCTGGCCGCGCAGTTCCGGCAGTGTCTGGCCGCTGAGGTGGGCGTTGAGGAAATTGGCCGCCTCGGTGAGCTGCGACGACGTCACGCCGACCGGAAGTTCGATGACACGGTTTTCCACCTGGTTATGATCGCCGACGAGCACCGCGAGCGCCTTGGTCGGCTCAAGGCGGATGAACTCGACGTGCTTCAGGACCGGGTCGCTCTTGGTGGTAATGACGATCCCGGCGCCGCGCGAGACGCCTGACAACATGCGGCTCGCCTCCGCCATCAGGCTTTCCATCGGCTGATCGCGATCCGCAGGCCGGATCTGCCGGTCGATATTGGCGCGCTCCTCGGCGGAGAGGTCTCCGACCTGCATGAAAGCATCGACGAAAAAGCGAAGCCCGGACTGGGTCGGCAGGCGGCCGGCACTGATATGCGGGGAGTAGATGAGCCCGAGTTCCTCGAGATCGCTCATCACATTGCGCACCGACGCGGGCGACAGCGATATGGGCAGCAGGCGGGAAAGATTCCGGGAGCCGAGCGGTTCGCCGGTCTCCAGATAGCTTTCCACGATGCGGCGGAAAATTTCGCGCGAACGGTCATCGAGCACAGAGCCGCTGTCCCTACCCGTCGATGCCGAAAATCCCATCTAAAACTTCACCGTTCCGTTGTTCTTTCGACAAAATATAGTCATTCGCCGCGCCTTCTCCAAAGGGAAAATCGCCACGGGCATAATCAATCGCCCGCAGAGCGTCTTAGGCCTTTTTCTTTGCAAAAGCTTGGCCGGGGCCGTAGAAGGCGGAAACAGAAATCCAGGGAGTGAAGCATGCGGCCTTCAGGCAGACAGTTGAACCAGATGCGCAAGGTCTCGTTCGAGCGCAATTTCTCCAAACATGCCGAAGGTTCCTGCCTCGTCAAGTTCGGCGACACGCATGTGCTGTGCACTGCGAGTCTCGAAGAAAAGACGCCACCGTGGCTGCGCAACAGCGGCAAGGGCTGGGTCACCGCCGAATACGGCATGCTGCCGCGCGCCACAGGCGACCGCATGAAGCGCGAAGCCGCTGCCGGAAAGCAGGGCGGCCGCACCCAGGAAATCCAGCGCCTGATCGGCCGCTCCTTGCGCGCCGTCATAGATCTTGAAGCACTCGGCGAAAAGCAGATCACCATTGACTGCGACGTCATCCAGGCGGATGGCGGCACGCGTACGGCGTCGATCACCGGTGGCTGGATTGCGCTCTACGACTGCCTGAAGTGGATGGAAGCCCGCTCGATGACCAAGGTCGAGAAGGTATTGAAGGATCACGTCGCGGCGATCTCCTGCGGCATCTTTGCCGGCCAGCCGGTTATCGACCTCGATTATATCGAGGATTCGGCTGCGGAAACGGATGCGAATTTCGTGATGACCGGCACCGGCGGCATTGTCGAGGTGCAGGGCACGGCCGAGGGCAAGCCTTTCAGCCAGGAGGAATTCCTGAAGCTTTTGGCACTGGCCCAGGACGGCACGCAGGAACTGGTGGCGATGCAGAAGCAGGCGATTGCCTGACACTCGCTGAAAGAGGTGCTGTTTGATCGAAGGCATTCTCGAAACTGCACTTTATGCTGACGATCTCGATGCCGCCGAGACCTTCTACGGCGGCATTCTCGGGCTTGAAAAGGTTCTGCGTGCCGGCAATAGGCATGTGTTCTTCCGTTGCGGGCCGGGCATCCTGCTGATCTTCAATCCCGCCGAGACGGTGAAGCCACCACCGGCCGATGCATTACCGGTTCCGCCCCATGGTGCGACGGGACCCGGGCATATCTGCTTTCGCATGACGAGCGAGGCGATTGACTTGCTCAAGGAAAAGCTCAACAAGGCAGGCATTGCCATCGAAAGCGATTTCCGCTGGCCGAACGGTGCCCGCTCAATCTATTTTCGCGATCCGGCCGGCAACAGCCTGGAATGCGCAGAGCCGAGGCTCTGGAATATCGAATAGGAATTGTAATGCGCAAGCTCGATACGAAAACGATCGTCGTCGCCAGCCATAATGCCGGAAAAATCCGCGAGATTGCAGAGCTGATCGGTCCCTTCGGCTTTTCCGCGAAATCCGCCGCCGAGCTGAAATTCGAAGAGCCTGACGAAACGGGCACGACATTCGAGGAGAATGCCGCGATCAAGGCGCTCGCCTCCGCCAAAGCCTCCGGGCTGCCGGCGCTGTCGGATGATTCCGGCATCGTCATCGACGCGCTCGACGGCGCACCGGGCGTCTATACCGCCAACTGGGCGGAGCGTGAGGATGGCAGCCGCGACTTTCAGATGGCGATGGAAAAGGTCGAGAAGGCACTGGGGGAGCGCGGTGCGACCAAGCCGGAGCAGCGTAGCTGCCGCTTTGTGAGCGTGCTGTGTCTCGCCTGGCCGGATGGACACACGGAAATGTTCCGTGGCGAGGTGGAAGGCACCGTGGCGTGGCCGCCGCGCGGCACCCAGGGTTTTGGTTATGACCCGGTCTTCCAACCGCAGGGCTATGATATTACCTTCGGTGAAATGAGCAGTGATCAGAAACATGGCTGGAAACCCGGCGAGCCGGAAGCGCTTTCGCACCGCGCGCGGGCCTTCAAGCGTTTCGTCGAAACCTGCCTGGAGGCTTGAGGCGCTTTGAATTCAGTCGCCCCTCTCCTTCCCGATACCCTTCTGCCCGATACCGGCGAACCGGGCTTCGGCGTCTATGTGCATTGGCCGTTCTGCGCGGCCAAGTGTCCCTATTGCGACTTCAACAGCCATGTGCGCCACCAGCCCGTGGACCAGCCGCGCTTCACCGCCGCCTTTTTGAAGGAAATGGAAGTGATGCGGCGGATGAGCGGCCCGAAAACCGTCACCAGCATTTTCCTCGGCGGAGGCACGCCGTCGCTGATGGATCCCGCCACGGTTTCGGCGATCCTCGACGGCATTGCCAGGCATTGGCATGTTCCTGACGGTATCGAGATCACCATGGAGGCCAATCCCTCCAGCGTCGAGGCAACCCGCTTCCGCGGCTATCGCGCTGCCGGGGTCAACCGCGTCTCGCTCGGCGTGCAGGCACTCAACGATCCGGACCTCAAGTTCCTCGGTCGGCTGCATGACGTTGCCGATGCCCTGAAGGCGATCAGGCTGGCGCGGGAAATCTTTCCGCGCATGTCCTTCGACCTCATCTATGCACGACCGAAACAGACGGTCGAGGCTTGGGAAGCGGAACTGAAGGAAGCAATATCCTACGCGGTCGACCATCTGTCGCTCTACCAGCTCACCATCGAGGAAGGCACGCCCTTCTATGGCCTGCACAAGGCCGGCAAGCTGATCGTGCCGGATGACGACCAGTCCGCAGCGCTCTACGAGGCGACGCAGGAAATTACCGAGCGGTTCGGCATGCCGGCCTACGAGGTTTCCAACCACGCCCGCCCCGGTGCTGAAAGCCGCCACAACCTTACTTATTGGCGCTATGGCGAGTATGCCGGCATCGGACCCGGCGCCCACGGGCGCCTGATGCGCGGCAGAAACAAGATCGCAACCTCCACCGAACGGCGCCCGGAAACCTGGCTGGAACAGGTGGAGCGTGTCGGGCACGGCATGCTGGACGAAGAAATCCTCGGCTTCGAGGAACAGGCCGACGAATTGCTGCTGATGGGCCTGCGCCTGCGGGAAGGCGTCGATCTCGCCCGCTGGCAGCAGCTTTCCGGCCGGGACCCGGACCCGATCCGCGAGGAGCGGCTGCTGGAACACGGCTTCATCGAACGCCTCGGCAATTCGCGGCTGCGCTGCACGCCGTCCGGCATGCTGATCCTCGACGCGGTGGTTGCCGATCTGGCTTGCTGAAATCCGGCCTTCAGGCTTTTAGCGCCAGAACATGCAGCCAGTCGGTCGGCTTTTTGTCGTAACCGCTGCCGTGCACCTCATCGATATCGACAGAAGCCCAGGCGGAAGCCCCGTAGGCCGCGCTTAGCCAGACCTTGGACGGATAGTTATAATAACGTCCGAGGCCATCATAACCTTCGGCTTCGCCAGCCTTGAAGCTCGCGTAGAAGACGCCGCCCGGGTGCAAGGCCTCGTGGATGCGGCCGAGAATACCCCCGAGCTCCGCCCGCGGCGCATGCAGGAGGCATGCATTGGCCCATATGCCGTCAAACGCCGAGACCGCTTCGATCTCCCCGAAACGGAGCACACCAACCGGCCGGCCCAGATGTCTGGCGGCCTCCTCCGCCATTTCCGGCGTGCCATCCGTGGGCGTGACGTCGAAACCCCGCGCGATCATGACCGCGCTGTCCCGCCCGCTGCCGCAACCGAGTTCGAGGATGGCAGCACCAGGCGCGAGTTTTGACAGGAAGCTATCGAGGCGGCGCGTGTTCGGTGCGGAACTCGCGGCGTAGGTCACCGCGTTTTGGCTATAGAAGCTGGCCGTCGGATCCTTTTCGATGGCCATTAATGATCCTCAGCGCTGCGACATCAGCAGCTTGGTGCCAAAGCCGACAAAAACCATGCCGACGCCGAGATCGATCCTCTTCTTCGCCTTCAGATAGGCTGCGGCCACGGTTCGGTGGGTGATCAGCGCGACCAGGAAGGTATAATAGACCGTCGAGACGGCGACCATGACGGCAATCGCCGCCAGGCCATACAGGAAGGGCGTGCCGGCCGGCATGGTCGCGGCGAAAAGACTGGCGACGAAGAGCGCCGATTTCGGATTGGCAAGATTGGTTGCCAGCCCCATCCGGTAGGCGGTCTTGAGAGGCACCTCGATGCGAGCCGCCACGATATCGGCCGACTGGCGCGACTTTCGCGCATCCAGGAATATCTTCAATCCAAGCCAGACGAGGTAAAGCCCGCCGACGATCTTGAGCGCCACATAGGCAAAGGGAGCCGCCTGAAATAGGGCATTGATCCCCAGCCAGCCGGCAAAACCCCAGCAGAGCGTGCCGGTAATGGTCCCCATCGCCGCCAGGATCGGCACACGGCGCGGCGCGGTCAGCGCGTAGCGCATGACCAGAAGCGTATTGGGCCCTGGCGTAATACACGCCACGGCCCAGATCGTTGCGACAGAAAGCAGAAACATATATTTTAAGCGTTGTTCTCGTTGATCAGCCGTTTCAGCAGTTCTACCTCGTGGCTGAGCTTCGTGTCACCCGAAATCAATTCCTCGATCTTGCGGACGGCGTGCAGGACGGTCGTGTGATCCCTGCCGCCGAAACGGCGACCGATCTCCGGGAACGAACGCGGTGTCAGCGTCTTCGACAAATACATGGCGATCTGGCGCGGCTTGACGATCACGCGGGTGCGGCGGTTCGAGACCAGTTCTTGACGCGACACATTATAATGGCGGGCGACGATGCGCTGGATGTCCTCGATGCGGACGCGCTTGGCTTCGCCTGCGCCCACCAAATGGGCGAGCAGCTCATCGACACGCTCGATCGACAGGGAGGGCTCGAAGGAGCGACGGAACAGAAGCTGGTTGAACGCGCCTTCAAGCTCGCGACCGCTGGCGGTCACATTGCGAGCAACGTGGCTCAGGATTTCCGCCGGGATATCGAGCGACGGATCGTCCTGGCGGGCAGTCGCCAGGCGGCCCTTGATCATCTCGAGACGCATCTCGTAGTCCGGCGCCTCGACTTCGATCGCCACACCGCCCTGCAGACGCGAGCGGACGCGCGGATCGAGCGATTCCAGCTCCCAGGGCGCCCGGTCGGCGGCAACCACCACCTGCTTGGCGCTGTCGAGCAGCATGTTCAGGAGATGGCAGAACTCGTTCTGGATCATCTTGCCCTGCAGGAACTGCATGTCATCGATGATCAGCAGATCGATATTGCGCAGCGAGTCCTTCAGCGTCAGCGCGTCGTTGTCGCGGATCGCGGTCGCAAAGCGCCACATGAAATATTCCGCCGTCAGATAGACAACCCGCGGCATGCGCTCGCTGCCAACGGCCGCATTGGCAATCGCCTGCAGAAGGTGCGTCTTGCCGAGACCGACGCCCGAATGAATGAAGAGCGGATTGAAACGGACCGCACTGGCGCCGGCTTCAGCGATGGTCTTGGCTGCAGCAAGCGCTACCCGGTTCGACGGGCCTTCCACGAAAGTGTCGAAGGTAAAGCGGCTGTCGAGCGGTGAGCCGAACAACGGTCCGGGAGCCTGGGTAGAACGCGTCGGCGCAGCAGACGGCGACGGGAAAGTGGCGATCTTGCCAATCTCGCGGGGGCCCTGAGAACGCGGAAACGAAGCAACAACAGCAGGTTCCGGAGCCAGACTGCGCTCTTCACCTGCCACGGGCGCCTTGATGCTGCGACTTGCGCTGCGCACCAGGATTTCCACCTTCAGGATCTCGGCGTCTTCCGCCTGGAATATGGTGGTGATCAGATCGAGGTAACGATTGTTGATCCAGGACTTCAGAAAAGTGGTGGGTACCGTGAGCCGGACAACGCTCTTTGAGACGGAATGCAGCTTCAAACGCCCGAACCAGCTTGCATAAACATCCTGACCGACCTGTGCCTTCAGACGCGCACTAAACCGCTCAAAAAGAGCATTATGCTTCATTTCTGTCGTTTCCCCTGCCGCCTGGGAGCAACTTGAATCAAATGCCTGCCGCGCGTGGTCCCCATTACCTGCACGGGCTGATATAGTATTCATATGCATAATTCGCCGCCTTCCAAATCTCGTAGCCTGGCGGTTCTCGTTACCGCCGCCAGAACAAACTTCGTTTCAAGGCATAGCAAACCATTCCCAATCATTGAGAACCGTCGCCGCCCGTCCCCTTTGTTTCAAAACCTTCTCTCGTCCTCGCAGCCGATCGAAAGTCACGCCCAGCCCGCCTCGTGAACGGTCTGCGCTTGCGGGAGCCACCCCACATATACGAACGCCCTCATCCTCATCGTGAGCCGTCCGAACCTCTTCCACCTCCTTCACCCGGACACTGGGACCGGATCGCGTTGACAAAAACCGACCGTTTCCGGAAATGCCAATTTCCGGACCGCAACCGATGGTTATCAGGAAAACGGGAGAATTTATCCCGTTGCAAAGGGTAAAAGTCCGCCTGCCGTCCAACATGTGACGGTACTCGGCAGCCCTCTGAAGTAATCCCCGCGCCCCTTGCTGAAGGCATTTAGGCAGGATCAAATGCCAAGATCAATGATGAATTTTACGCAAAATTAAGAGGCGGGCGTTGACTCCGCGAGCGTGATTTGAATGTCACAGAGGCATTCATGGAGAATCGCTGTTGAATCAATGGGATTCAAAAATGACATACATTCTGAACGATCGTTCACAGAAAAAATAAAAATCTGCTTGACTCCATCTGGGGGCTTTTAGCCATCGCCAAAGTCACCCACAGACTCATAGACCTCCAGTAACCCACTGATTAAAATAACTATTTTCTGTCACGCCGATGACACGAAATTGTTAATGAGCCGGATAAATATAAGGAGGCCTGAGAGAATCACAAAAAGCCCGGTCAAGAGGACCAGGCTTCATTATGATACAGTTTGTGAAATGATCAGGCCGAAAGGGCCTTCACACGTGCAGCAAGACGGGACACCTTGCGGGATGCCGTGTTGCTGTGAAGCACGCCCTTGGTAGCTGCGCGCTGGATTTCCGGCTGGGCAGCCTTGAGGGCTTCTGCAGCAACGGTCATGTCGCCGGAAGCGATGGCTTCCTCGACCTTGCGGATGAAGCCGCGAACGCGCGAGCGGCGGGACTTGTTGACTGCGGTACGGCGAGCGATCTTGCGGGTCGCTTTTTTCGCCGAAGTTGTATTGGCCATTTCATGCCTCTCTACGAATTCGAACCAAACTCCGCCGTTGCCGCGCCGGTCCTTGCGACCATCAATCCAGCAATTCGGGAGCAATAGAGGAAGCCATGATCAGGCTTTCCCAACTGTGGGCGGGCATATAACCGGAATACCTGCCCCAGTCAACGCGCATTTGGCGGATGACCATCCGCTTTTGAGCGATTTACCGGTTGGAGAACTGCGGCTTGCGCTTTTCCACGAAGGCGGCCATGCCTTCCTTCTGGTCGGCGGTCGCAAACAGCGAATGGAAAAGCCGCCGTTCGAAGCGCAGCCCTTCGGCAAGCGTCGTCTCGAAGGAACGGCTGACAGCCTCCTTGGCCATCAGCACCGCGGCGCGCGGGAAAGAGGCGATCTTCGCCGCTGCCTCGACCGCCTCGTCGATCAATCGCTCCGGCGAAACGATCCGCGACACCAGCCCTGCCCGCTCCGCTTCCGCGACATCCATCATCCGGCCGGTCATCACCATGTCCATCGCCTTCGCCTTGCCGACCGCGCGGGTCAGCCGCTGCGAACCGCCCATGCCGGGAATGACGCCAAGCGTGATCTCCGGCTGGCCGAACTTGGCGGTTTCCGAGGCGATGATGAAATCACACATCATGGCGAGCTCACAGCCGCCGCCGAGCGCGAAACCGGAGACGGCGGCGATCATCGGCTTGCGGGTCGCGGCGATCGCCTCCCAGCCGGAGATGAAGTCGTTGACATAGGCATCGACGAAATCGATGTCCTGCATTTCCTTGATATCGGCGCCGGCGGCAAAGGCCTTTTCCGAGCCGGTGAGCACGATCGCACCGATCGCCTCGTCCTTGCCGAAGGCGGAAAGCGCTTCGGTCAATTCGGCCATCACGGTCGAATTGAGCGCATTCAGCGCCTTCGGACGATTGAAGGTGATGAGCGCGACGGCGCCCCGGGTTTCGGTCAGCAGGGTTTCGTAGCTCATCGAATGTCTCCTCTTAGCTCTTCTGCTTCTGACAGCCGTTATTTCTGGCAGCGGGTTATTTCTGGCAGGCCGGGCAATAGAATGTGGAGCGGCCCGCCTGGGTGATGCGCGCGACGGTACCGCTGCAGCCCAGCGTGCGGCAAGCGCCGCCTTCCCGGTCGTAGACGGAGAAGGAGTGCTGGAAATAACCAAGCGAGCCATCCGTCTGGATATGATCTCTGAGCGACGAACCTCCGGCGGCGATCGCATCGGCAATAACGTCGCGGATCGACTGGTTGAGGAGGACCAGTTCCTTGTTCGGCCTGCCTGTCTTGGTCATGACGCTGCCGGCTGCGCGTTTCGGCGAAAGATGCGAGCGCCACAGCGCCTCGCAGACATAGATATTGCCGAGACCCGCTATCACCGTCTGGTCGAGGAGCGCGCCCTTGAGCGGCTGGTTCTTGCCCGCCAACCTCGCCGCCAGATAGTCCGCATCGAGCGCATTGCCGGTCGGCTCCGGCCCGAGCTCGGCAAAGGCCGGATAGAGATCGAGCTCGCTGCGCTTCCACAGCTGCATGAAGCCGAAGCGGCGCGGGTCGTTATAGATGACGCGCAGCAGGTCTTGCTTCTGCCTCAGATGGAAGACGACATGATCGTGTTTCTGATCCTTCGAACGCGGATGGTGGAACTCGCCGAGCGCTTCGTTCTCGATCCGAAACGATCCCGACATGCCGAGATGGCTGATTACGGTCAGATCGTCCTCCAGGTCGATCAGCAGGTATTTGGCACGCCTGCCGAGCGAGACGATACGACGTTCGTTGACGGCATCGGCGAAATTCTCCGGGAGTGGAAAGCGCAGGTCCGGGCGATTGAGTTCCAGCCTGGCGATCACCGCACCTTCCATTGCCGGGGCGAGACCGCGCCGGACGGTTTCCACCTCTGGCAATTCGGGCATGATCGACTAACTTCCTGTTTCAACGACATCGCGCCTGGTCTATAGACCGGACCGGATGTCGCACCCATGTAAAGACACGCGCCACAGATAGCGTGGGATGAGCGATTTCGCTATGGTCGCCGGCCAGAAGAGAGACGTTAGGAGTTCACCGATGACTGAAGCCCGTACTAGCGCCGACGGCGGGATGGAAACGTCCTATGGCTTCCGCAAGGTCGCGGATGGCGAGAAACAGGGCCTCGTCAACGACGTCTTCCACAAGGTCGCCAAACGCTACGACGTGATGAACGACGTGATGTCGGCCGGCATGCACCGTGTCTGGAAGGATGCGCTGATCGCCTCGCTCAATCCGAGAAAGGACGTCGGCTACAAAACCTTGGACGTGGCCGGTGGTACGGGCGATATCGCTTTCCGCATCGTCGAGGCTTCCGACCGTAAGGCGCATGTGACCGTGCTCGACATCAACGGCTCGATGCTGGGCGTCGGGGCCGAGCGCGCCGAGAAGAAACGTCTTTCCGAGAACCTCGCCTTCGTCGAGGCCAATGCCGAGTCGCTGCCTTTCGAGGCCAATTCCTTCGACGCCTATACGATCGCCTTCGGCATCCGCAACGTGCCGCATATCGACGTGGCGCTGAAGGAGGCCTATCGCGTGCTGAAGCGCGGCGGACGGCTGCTGGTGCTGGAATTTTCCGAAGTCGAGATGCCGCTTCTCGAACGCTTCTACGAGGAATGGTCGTTCAAGGCGATCCCGCGCTTCGGCAGGATGATCACCGGGGAGGCCGAGCCCTATCAATATCTGGTGGAATCGATCCGAAAATTCCCGAACCAGGAGAATTTCGCGGCGATGATCCGCAATGCGGGTTTTTCGCGCGTGACCTACACCAATTATACCGGCGGCATCGCGGCGCTGCATTCCGGCTGGAAGCTCTGAACGCATGAGCACGATCGGCGCTTATTTCCGGCTTGCCCGCGTCGGCTGGGTTCTTGTGCGTGAGGGTGTGGTATCGGCGCTGCCGACCCAGGACATGCCGCCTTCCGTCGGCCTCATCAAGGCACTGGTCGAGCCCTTGGCGCGGTTTCGCTCCAAGACGCAGGCGCGCAGCGAGCGGCTGACCCGGGCCGTCGACCGGCTAGGACCTTCCTATGTGAAGATCGGCCAGTTCCTGGCGACCCGTCCGGATGTGGTCGGCGTCGACTGGGCCGTCGATCTCGCCATGCTACAGGACCGGATGGCCTTCTTCCCGACCGCGATTGCGAAAGCGGCGGTCGAGGCATCGCTCGGCCGAGCGATCGGCGATCTCTATTCTTCCTTCGGCGAGCCGATCGCGGCCGCCTCGATCGCCCAGGTCCATCCCGGCGTCGTCAATGACAGGAAAGTGGCCATCAAGGTGGTGCGCCCCGGCGTGCGCCAGCGCTTCGCCCACGACATCGAAAGCATGTATCTCCTGGCGCGCATGCAGGAACGCTTCATGCGCTCCAGCCGCCGCTTAAGGCCCGTCGAAGTGACGCGGACGCTCGAACAGACCACCAAGGTGGAAATGGACCTGCGCCTGGAGGCCGCGGCGCTTTCGGAGATTGCCGAGAATACCAAGGAGGATCCCGGGTTCCGGGTGCCGCTGGTCGACTGGGAACGCACCGGTCGCGACGTGATCACCATGGAGTGGATCGACGGCGTCAAGATGTCGGATGTTGCGAGCCTACGCGCCGCCGGCCACAATCTCGAAAAGCTCGCCGAGGTGCTGATCCAGTCCTTCCTGCGCCACACGCTGCGGGACGGTTTTTTCCATGCGGACATGCATCCCGGCAATCTGTTCGTCGACACTGCCGGCACGATCGTCGCGGTCGACATGGGCATTGTCGGGCGATTAGGCAAAAAGGAGCGCCGTTTCCTCGCCGAAATTCTCTACGGCTTCATCACTCGGGATTACCTGCGCGTAGCAGAAGTGCATTTCGAGGCGGGCTATGTACCGGCGCATCACGACGTGGCGAGCTTCGCCCAGGCGATCCGCGCGATCGGCGAACCGATCCACGGCCAGCCGGCCGAAACGATCTCCATGGCGCGGCTCCTGGCGCTGCTCTTCGAGGTCACCGACCTTTTCGAGATGCAGACCCGCACCGAACTGATCCTGCTGCAGAAGACCATGGTCGTGGTCGAAGGCGTGTCGCGCATGCTCGATCCGCGCTTCAACATGTGGAAGGCCTCAGAACCGGTCGTCGGCCAATGGATCCGCGACAATCTCGGACCGAAACGCATTGTCTCGGACCTGCGCGATGGCGTCAAAGCCGCCGTCAAGCTTGCCGAAGCCCTGCCGGAAATCGCCGCCAAGACGGAGAAATTGCACCAGGAACTCGTCTATATGAGCGAGCACGGCCTGCGCTTCGATCCTGAGACGACAGAGGCCATCGGCAGGTCGGAGGCGCGGCACAATCGCTCAGGGCGCGTCGCGCTGTGGATCATCGCACTGTCGCTGCTGTATCTCGCCTTCACGCTCAGCTGAGGTTTGTCCGGTCGCCTGATGATGCCAAAACCCTGCTCCACAAGGGCTTTCGCCATATTGCAACTCCAAAGCGGCCTTTATTCCGCCGAGTTCTTCATTCTCTGTTAAGGAATACATTCCTTTTGGGACTTGGCCTTCCGGAGACGTTTCATGGCGCTAGGCGCAACTCAACGCTTGCATGACGGCGTCGCGGCCGTCGAGACGATGACCCGCTTCGCGCTTGCCGTGCTGGCGCTGGCATCCGGCGTCTACACCTATCTCGGTGCGCGCAGCATTCTCGACGGGTCGCCGACGGCCGTGTTTTTTGCGGCGGTCATCTACTCAGCCTCGGTCTCGGTCGGCATCTATGCCTTCTGGTCCTATATGGCCCGGTTCTATCCGCATGTGACGACCCGGGCCGGGCGGACGGCCATGCTCGGCGTCATGGCGGTCGGTGCTGCGATGATCCTTGCCATGTCGAGCTGGCTGAACGCGGCGGCGCTTGCCGGTTCCGCTGCCGTGGAGCAGCATCTTTCCGAAACGGTCGAGGACTATACCGCCGATCTCGACCGCGCCCACCAGAATGCGCTCGCGGCGCAAAGCCTGTTGCCGGATATCCAGCGCGCGTCCGAGCGTTTCGCACAGCTCGCGGGCGTCGAGCGGCAATCCGGCTCGCTCACCGGCACGACGGGATCGGGGAGCGTCGTGCAGCTTCTCAGCCAGATGTCGGCGCAGATGAAGTCGCTTACGGCCAACATCAACGCCTCGCGTGAGCAGGTGGACGGCCTCTTCGCCCAAGGCCAGAAACGGCTCGAGTCGATGCGTTCGCTGGTTTCCTCGCCGGGCACGATCGAGCCGCGTGCCGACCAGTTCTCCACGGAAGCCGTGGCGCTGACCGGCGTCATCACCTCGCTCGCCCAGACCTCGATCGCCCCGTCGATCCGCCGCGCGGCAGACGACCTGTCGCTCGGCTTCATTGCGCCGGTTCCGGATGGCGGCGCTGCCGATCTCGTCAACCGACAGAACCAGGTGATGGATACCGTCCGCACCTCGGTCACGGCGCAGTCCAAGGCGCTCGCCAAGGCCGCCGACGAGATCCTCGCCCGGCCACCGGTGCAGGAGCGTCGTTTCGTGCCGCTCTCCTCCGCCGAAGCCGTGCTGCACTATGCGCAGGACTTCATTCCCGCCTGGGCCGGCGCCATTTCCATCGACCTTCTGCCCGGCGTGATGGTGTTCATTCTCGCCACCGTGCATGGTGCGATCCGCCGCCAGGAAGAAAACCTGCCCTTCGCCGAACGGATCACCGCGGCCGAGCTTCTCAGGGCGCTGGAAGTTCAACGTGCCGTCACGGCGAGCGGGGAGAACATCGAGCAGGCGGTCGCCAAGGCGGAAGTCGACGACAGGACATCGGCGCCAAGGCCGCAGCCGGCACCCGAACTAACGCCGGAACCAGCGTCTGAAGGCGAACCGAACAACATCACCGCCATCGACCTCAAGTCGCGCAGCCGGGACCGGTCGCATGAGGATCGGTGAGGCGATCAGCAAGCTCGATGAGGGCGTCCTGATGCGCGGCGCCTTCTATATTCTTCTCTCGGCTGCCGCGGTTTTCCTCGTCGTCGATATTCGCGACATGACGATGATGAACGCCGCCTTGCCCGGCTTCGATCCGATGCACGAAGATCAGCCCGTACTGCCGCCGGCCCTGACCGAAGGCGTGCCCGCCGCACCGCCGGTGCAGCCTGCCAGCCCCAAGGAAGTGCTGAGAAAGCCGATCACCTTCGAGCTCACCACGGGCGGCGTGCTGCTCGCCGAAGGGACGATCGACCCAGGCGCCGCCGCCCGCTTCTCAAAGGAGATCGAAACGCGCGGGGAATATGTGAAGACGGTGACGCTCAACTCCCCCGGCGGCTCGGTTGACGATGCCCTCGCCATGTCGAAGCTGATCCGCGACAGGAAGCTCGACACGAAGGTCGCGTCGAAAGCGCTCTGCGCCTCTTCCTGCCCGATCGTATTTGCCGGCGGCGTCGGGCGTTTGGCGGAGAAGGATGCGGTGATCGGCGTGCACCAGGTGTTCAACGGAGCCAAGGACAGGCCGTCGGCGGAACAGGCGATGGCCGCCGCGCAGGCGACCACCGCACGGGTCGCCCGCCATCTCGACCAGATGGGCATCGGCGCGGGCCTCTGGATCCATGCGCTCGAAACACCGCCCGACCGGCTCTATTATTTGACGCCGAAGGAAATGACGGATTTCAAGCTGACGACCGAGCCGCTCGCGACCGCCAGGAAGAAGATCTAGCGTATCATTGGGCCTTGCCGGGTCTAGGTCAGCCCTGCGGCTTGATCTCCCGCTCGCAGAAGGTGATGCGGTTGCTGAACGGGTCGGTGACCGTCACTTCCAAACCCCAATCCGCCTGTTCGAGCCCTGGCTTCATATAGGGGTAGTTCTTGCCGATCAGCTCCTGCTGGAAGGCGCGGGCGCCCGTCATCGGCACGAAGACCCTGGCTGCCGGCGAGGCATCGCCTGCATGTTCGGAGAGGTGCATCAGCATGCCGCTTCGTGAGATCTGGCAATAGAGCGGGAAGTTTTCGCCGAAGCGATGCTCCCAGTCCACGGTGAAGCCTAAGAAATCGCGGTAGAATTCCATCGCTTTGTCGACGGAGAAGATCCGGAAGATCGGGATCGCCGGCTGGATCGATACCGCATCCGGCTTCCTTTGCTGCGGTTCTGCCGCGTCGATCTTTGCAGCAAGGATATTCCAGTTGTCGTAGCCGAACTGCGCCGCAACCAGTTCCAGGACCTGGCTATGCGTCAGCTCAACCTTACGTTCGGCAAGCGCCTCGCGCAGGCTTTTCGCCATCAGTTTTGCATCGCGGAAATCGCGCATCTCATCATCCCTTCAACAGACGAACAAAGACCCGTCAGGTCCCATCAATCAGCGCCCGCATTGCTGATCCGTTCGTCATCGCTGGCCGGATTGGCAAAGGATGAGAGGCGGTGGATGCGTTCACCTTGGCGCGAATTGCGCCGCGGGCGGCTGGCCGCATCCGGCCGCAAACAGGAGTAATGCAGTCCAGAAATTCGCGCAAGATGTTCGGATTGCTTTCGCGTCAGTGCGTGACCGGTTCCGGGAAAATCCGACCCTCCTTCGCCTTGGCGCTTGCCTTGAAGAGCGGGCGCGTCGGACTGGTGACGACATCGATGGCTGCGGCAGTCGCGCTCTCGATCGCCTCACCGGCCACGCTTGCGGCAAGGGCCTGCCTGCGGCCGCTTGCCTTGCCGGGCTTACGGATGTCGGCCCGCTCGTCGGTCAGGGCGGTGGCGGCAGCATTGGCACCGGCGACGAGCGCTCTCGCCAAGATCTGCCGGCCGGTGCGGCTCGCCAGCATGTTGCGCAGCAATGACGACCTGCGCACGGATTTCGGCACCTTGAACCCTGCTATCTTCTTCGGAATAAAAAACTTTTTCATGACGGCTCTCCTTTGCAGCCGAACTCCTGTCGGCTGCAACTGTTCCGTGGCGCCGTCAGTGGGGAAGGCAATTGCAACTCGGCGGCCAAAGGCTTAGCTTCCCGCCATTCTGGCATCGGGTAATGGCATGGAACTCTCCGGCAAGCGCATTCTTCTGATCATCTCCGGCGGCATCGCGGCCTATAAGAGCCTCGATCTCATCCGCCGGCTTCGCGAGCGGGGCG
Organism: Neorhizobium sp. T7_12; assembly: GCF_002968535.1. Classification (NCBI taxonomy): domain Bacteria; kingdom Pseudomonadati; phylum Pseudomonadota; class Alphaproteobacteria; order Hyphomicrobiales; family Rhizobiaceae; genus Neorhizobium; species Neorhizobium sp. T7_12. The sequence goes on from NZ_PVBK01000015.1 coordinate 121,138, forward strand.
CATCGGTTCGTCCGATCATGACCAGGGCGGCCCAGGAATTCATCACGCCGCTCGCGGTCGGCGCGCTATCCGCCAGCCATGTCTATATCGACCTGTTTTCCCGCGAGGACGAGCAGGATGTCGGCCATATCAGGCTCGCCCGCGACAACGACCTCGTGATCGTAGCACCCGCCAGCGCCGACCTGATGGCGAAGATGGCGCATGGGCTGGCGGACGATCTGGCGAGCGCCGTGCTGCTTGCCACTGACCGGCCGGTCCTGATCGCGCCCGCCATGAACCCGAAAATGTGGGCAGCGCCCGCGACCAGGCGCAATGCCGAGACGCTGAAAACCGACGGCATCCATTTCATAGGCCCGATGGCCGGCGAGATGGCCGAGAGCAACGAGAACGGCACCGGCCGCATGGCCGAACCGCTTGAAATCGTCGCCGCAGCCGTCAAACTGCTGGACGGCGCACCGAAGCCGCTTGCCGGCAAAAAGGTGATCGTCACATCAGGCCCGACGCATGAGCCGATCGACCCGGTACGTTATATCGCCAACCGCTCGTCCGGTCGCCAGGGCCATGCGATTGCCGCAGCGCTCGCAAAGCTCGGCGCGGATGTGACGCTCATCTCCGGACCGGTGACCATACCCGATCCGGCCGGCGCCAAGACCGTGCATGTGGAACGCGCCGAGGAAATGCTGGAGGCGGTGATCTCCCGCCTGCCGGCCGATATCGCCGTCATGGTGGCGGCGGTCGCCGACTGGCGCGTCGCATCGTCGGCCGGCCAGAAGATCAAGAAGCAGCCCGGCGAGGCCCCGCCTCCCCTGTTGCTGACCGAAAACCCGGATATCCTGAAGACCGTGGGGCATCACGAAAAGCGGCCCAAGATCGTGGTCGGCTTTGCTGCAGAGACCCAGGACGTCGAAAAGAACGGCCGCTCGAAATTGGAACGCAAGGGCGCCGACCTGATCGTCGCCAACGACGTGTCGCCGGAAACCGGCATCATGGGTGGCACCCGCAACCGGGTGAAGATCATCAGCGCCAAAGGCGTCGACGAATGGCCCGATCTCGACAAGGACGAGGTGGCAGAGCGTCTTGCGGCACTGATCGCCTCGAAACTCGGATAGATTTCAAGCCGCTTCGGACAGCGCCTTCGGCCGGAAGAGCGCGACCTGCATGCCATCGGCATCAACGACGACGGCGCTGCCGTCCGGGATTTCCACCCAGGTATCGACCTCGTCGTTCAGCGGCTCGGACACCAGGCAATAACCCGTTTCGCCGCCCATCGGCGCCGCGTAGAGCGTTGGCGGCTTGTGGTCGGTGGCGTAACGCACCGCGTAGAGTTCCCGGCCGTTGGAATAGGCGGCGGTGAAGCGCACCAATGCCTCGCCCGATTTTTCGATCGACAGGTCCTCGACCGTGGCGATCGCTTTTTCCATGGCCTGGAACGGATCGGTATCCAGGCCGAACTGCAAGGCGAGCAGGAAGAGAAGTTCGGAATCCGTCGTGCCGTTGCGGGCATCGAACAGCGCGTCCGAGAGCATGCCTTCCATATGCCGGCGGATGCGCTCGAAGCCGGAAATCTGGCCGTTATGCATGAAAGACCAGTGGCCCTGGACGAACGGATGGCAGTTGTCGCGCCGCGTCGCGCCATGGGTTGCCGCCCGCACATGAGCTAGGAAGAGCGGCGAACGGATCTGCCGCGCCAGGCTCTTCAGATTGCAGTCGGACCAGGCGGGCAGGATGTCGCGGTAACGGCCGGGTTCCGGCCGGTCTCCATACCAGGCAATGCCGAAACCATCACCATTCGTCGCGGTCTTGGCGCGGGTGGCGCAATGAGACTGCTCGATCAGGGAATGGGCCGGCGAGGAGACGAGTTCTTCGAGATAAAGAGGTTCGCCGCGATAGGCTGCCCAACGACACATGGGGTCTTTCTGCTCCGACATTGCCGACCGTGCGCGGCCCGAAAATCCAGGAACTTCAGGGTCTCTACAAAGGCTTAATGAAACATGAATTCGAGGGTTACATGCCGGTTTCTTGCTAAAGAATGTATCACTTTTTGCGACAAGCCGTGATCTTTCGAGGTTGCCGCCGGAATTTGGCGGCCTAGATAGAGGCTCATGTCGCGTAAAGAACAGTCGAGCCCAACTACAGCAGAAGCGCCCCTTCCGGGGGATCCCGTTCTCGCCAGGCTCATGCTCGAACCCGAGGGATGGGCGCTGTTTCTCGATATCGACGGCACGCTGATCGAGCTTGCCGAGACCCCGGACGCGATCGTCGTACCGGCGGAGCTGCCCGACAACCTGCATCATCTTTCCATGAGGCTTGGCGGCGCGCTGGCGCTGGTCACAGGCCGAGCTCTTCCCTATGCCGACCAACTTTTCACGCCGTATAAGTTCCCGATCGCCGGCCTGCATGGCTCCGAGCGCCGCGATCCCTCCGGGGCGATCAGCCGCGTCGAGATCAGCGCCGCGTTCGAGGATCTGAAGGCGGCTCTTGTCCGCGAAGCCCGCCAATGGCCGGGCGTTCTGGTGGAGGACAAGGGTGCGGCCGTCGCCGCGCATTATCGCCAGGCGCCGGAGCAACGCGAAGCGGTCGAGGCAGCCATGCCCCGCTACCTCGATATGGCGGGCCCGGACTTCACGCTCCAGCACGGCAAGATGGTAATGGAAATCCGGCCGGCCCAGGCGAGCAAGGGCCACGCCTTGCAGGCCTTTCTCGATCAACCGCCCTTCAAGGGCCGCAAGCCGATCGCGATCGGCGACGACGTGACCGACGAGGCGATGTTCCGCACCGCCAACGAACTCGGCGGCCATTCCATCCGTATCACCGAGACGCCAGGTGACACGCAAGCCAAATCCACCCTCCCCTCGACCTCTGCCTTGCGCGCGGCAATCAAAGCGCTTGCGAGTGGCGTCAAGCCCGACGCCGCGTGAGCTGAAAGGACAATACCTTGAGCCGACTTGTCGTCGTTTCGAACCGTGTCTCCCTGCCGCAGAAAAGTGGCGATGCTCCAGCCGGCGGGCTGGCTGTCGCGCTGCAGGCCGCTCTGGAAGAGCACGGCGGCATCTGGATGGGATGGTCCGGCAAATCCAGCGGCGCGAAGGAACCGGCCCCGCTCGACATGCAGCAGCATGGCAACATCACCTATGCGCTCACCGATCTCACCAAGACGGACGTCGAAGAATACTACCATGGGTTTGCCAACCGCGTGCTCTGGCCGATCTGTCATTACCGGATGGATCTTGCGGAGTATGGGCGCAAGGAGATGGCCGGTTACTTCCGCGTCAATCGCTTCTTCGCCCATAAGCTGGCGCCGCTCATCCAGGAAGACGACGTCATCTGGATACACGACTACCACCTGATCCCGCTGGCCGCGGAACTGCGCCAGATGGGCCTCAAGAACAAAATCGGCTTCTTTCTGCACATTCCCTGGCCACCGGCTGACGTGCTGTTCACCATGCCCGTTCACGAGGAGATCATGAAAGGGCTGTCGTATTACGATCTGGTCGGGTTCCAGACGGATCACGATCTTGCGAATTTCGCGGGCGGGCTCGTACGCGAGGGCATCGGCGAGGCGCTTGAGGGCGGAAAGCTCACCTCATACGGACGCACCTTCAAGGGCGGTTTCTATTCGATCAGCATCGAAACCGCCGCCTTTGCGGAATATGCAAAGAAAGCGGCGAGCAACATCATCGTTCGCAAGGCCAAGCAGAGTATCGAAGGGCGCGACCTGATCATCGGCGTCGACCGGCTGGATTACTCGAAGGGCATCACCCAGCGGATCGATGCCTTCGAGCACTTCGTCAAATCCAACCCCGCCCATCACAACCGCGTCACCTACCTGCAGATCACCCCGAAATCCCGCTCCGAAGTGCCGGAATACGAGCAGATGCAGCGCATGGTGGCCGAGCAGGCAGGCCGCGTGAACGGTGCGATCGGCACGGTCGACTGGGTACCGATCCGCTATATCAACCGCTCGATCGGCAGGCCCGTTCTGGCAGGCCTTTATCGGCTTGCCAAAATCGGGCTGGTGACGCCGCTACGCGACGGCATGAACCTGGTCGCCAAGGAATATGTCGCGGCACAGGATCCGGAAAATCCAGGCGTTCTGGTGCTGTCGCGTTTTGCGGGTGCTGCACGGGAACTGCGTGGGGCGCTGCTGGTCAATCCCTATGACATCGAAGGCACGGCAAATGCGATCGCGCGCGGCATCAACATGCCGATCGAGGAGCGCAAGGAGCGCTGGGGCCGCATGATGGAGCATCTCCTCGAACACGACGTCACCCGCTGGTGCGACGACTTCCTCAAGGATCTTACTGCGGCGTAAGCTCCTCAAAACTCTGAGGATCATCCCGGTGTCACGTCCGGCAAGTGCCTTGGTCATGGCGTCACCAAGGACGCCATGACTGCGGATGAATATCGGCGATCACGCCGCCTGCTTCAGAGATCCGAGCGCTTCGTCGAGGCTCACATGGCCGAGGAACTGGCCGCCCGTCTGCGCCTCTTCCTGATGTTCGATCGCCCAGGCAAACCGCACCGCCGGGTCCTGCTGCAGACGCTCGTAGAGCGCATTGAGCGCCGGAAACTGCCTCCGGTCGACGACCTGGTGGAAATCGTTCCAGCGGGCGATGCCGGCGAAATAGGCATCCGCAAAGCTCTTCTCGTCGCCGAGCAGCCATTCGCGGCCACCAAGGAGCGTTTCGAGCTGCGCATGGGCCTTCTCGACCTTGGCGATACCATAGGTGCGAAGCGCCTGCTTGGCCTGCGGGTCGAGTTCGTGCTCCACCGCGTGCCAGAGCGGGCTGAAGGCGTTGAAAAAGGCGGTATTGAGGAAAGCCAGCATCTGGTTCAGCCGGTCGAATTTTTCCGACTTCGGATCGAAACCCCAGCCCTTGCCCACCGTGCGCGCGGCGATGTGGTTGAGGATCGCCATGCTTTCGCTCATCACCCGGCCATCCGGCAGCATCAGCGACGGTGTTTCGCCGATCGGATTGACCGGCTTGTAGGCCTCGCTTGAAACCACGGCCGGCATTTCGACGCGGCACAGCCGATAAGGCGCGCCGGTCCATTCGAGCGCGACGATCGAGCCGAAGGAACATCCCTCCGGAACGCCGTAAAACAGGATCGGTGTCATTTCATACTCCCTGGATTGAAACTTTGAGACACCAGCAATATGATTTCGTGGACGCCGGCGCGGTAGACGTCAATTTTCCACCTTTAAGTCTACAAGCATGGAAGCTGAGGATGACTTTGCCCAACCTCAACGATCTCTATTTCTTTGTGCAAGCAGTGGAGCATGGCGGCTTTTCCGCGGCAGGGCGCCGGCTCGGCGTGCCGAAATCCACCGTCAGCAAACGCGTGGCGGAACTCGAGGACCGGCTCGGCGTGCGGCTGATCCAGCGGACGTCCCGTAGTTTCTCGCTGACCGATCTCGGCCGGGATTTCTTCCGGCACGCGCAGGCATCGGTGATCGAGGCGGAGATGGCGGAAACCATCGTGCGTACCCATCTCGGCGAGCCGAGCGGCATCGTGCGGATGACGGCGGCGGTACCAACCGCGCAATTCATCCTCGCCGATCATCTGGCCGAGCTTTCGGCACGATATCCGAAACTGCATCTTTCGCTGCATGTCAGCGACCGGTTTGTCGATATCGTTCAGGAAGGTTTCGACATCGCCGTACGCAGCCACCAGGCGCCGCTGCCGGATTCCACGCTGCTGCAGAAGAAGCTTGCGACCGACCCTTTTTTCGTCGTCGCCTCACCGGATTATGTTCGCACCCATGGCGAGCCCCTACGGCCGGAGGATCTCGCCGGGCACAGGGCGGTCACCGCCGGTCCGACGGACATGGTCTGGAAGTTGGCCTCCGGTGATGGCGAAGCGGTCGTCGTGACACCCAGATCCGTGCTTTCCGCTGACGAGCCGTTGGTGATCATGAAGGCAACGATGGCAGGCCTTGGCCTGACCTGCCTGCCGACTTCCGTCTGCCGCGGGGCGCTTACCAAGGGCAGGTTGATCCGCCTGTTGCCCGATTGGACGGCCGGCAGCATCACCACGACGATCCTGATGCCGCATCGACGCGGGCAGCTTCCGGCGGTGCGCGCCGTCGTCGACTTTCTCAGCGAACGGATCGGCGCCTAAAAGGACTTTCATTTCGGCGGCCTGGCGGCTACCCATGGCCGTTCCATTCCCAAGAGGCCATCATGTCGATCGAACACACCGTCACGCCCGAACGTATCGCGGAAACCGAAACGCTCATCCGTCCGCATATCCGCCGCACGCCGGTGATGCGCGTCGATATGCGGGATTTCGGCGGGACACCGCTGCCGATCGACCTGAAACTCGAGCTGCTGCAGCATTCCGGCTCGTTCAAGGCGCGCGGCGCCTTCACCAACCTTTTGACGCGCAATGTCCCGGCGGCTGGCGTCGTCGCCGCGTCCGGCGGCAATCACGGGGCGGCAGTCGCCTATGCGGCGATGCGGCTCGGCGTGCCGGCGCATATCTTCGTGCCGAGCGTGGCCTCGCAGGCAAAGATCGACCTCATTCGTTCCTATGGCGCGGAACTGGTGGTCGGCGGCGACCGATATAACGATGCACTGGCGGCGAGCCAGACCTATGTGGCGACGAGCGGTGCAATCGCCGCCCATGCTTATGACCAGGTGGAAACCCTGCTCGGCCAGGGCACGCTCGGCAAGGAGATCGAGGACGACCTGCCGGAGATGACGACGCTGATCGTTGCCGTCGGCGGCGGCGGTCTGATCGGCGGCATCGCCTCCTGGTTCCGCGGCCGGGTGAAGATCGTCGCGGTGGAATCCGACGGCGCGCCGACGCTTCACGAAGCCTTCAAGGCCGGCCGACCGGTGGATGCGCCGGCCGGCGGCATCGCGGCGGATTCGCTGGCGCCGAAGCAGGTTGGCGAGCTGATGTTCCCCGTTGCCCAGAAATTCCTCCAGCCGCCGATCCTGGTGACCGACGACGAGATTCTCGCCGCTCAGAAGGCACTGTGGGCCGGCGCCCGTATCGTTGCCGAACCCGGCGGTGCCGCAGCCTTCGCCGCGCTACTTTGCGGCAAATATGTTCCCAGCCCGGATGAACACGTCTGCGTGCTGGTCTGCGGTTCCAACACGACGGCGGTCAAGTTCGACTAATCATTCCGGCGGCAAGGGCACGTTCGGCCATTCCGTCGTGACCTCCGCCTGAACCGGCCGGTCGAGATAGGTGGAAAGTGCGATATAACTGCGGGTGCCGCGCACGCCGGGCAGCGAATGGATCTGGCCGAGCAGGAATTCCAGCGCCTGCGGATTTTCCATCCGCACCTTGAGGATCACGCTCGCATCGCCGGCAACGGAATGCAGTTCCTCCACTTCCGGAAAACGGGCGATCTGCATGAGCCGCTCGCTCTTGCCCCAGCCCGCCGCCTCCACATGCACGAAGGCCGTGAGAGGCTTGCCGACCGCCGTACCATCCAGCCGCGCCACCGTATCGCGGATCACGCCCGAACGCTTCAATCGCTTGACGCGCTCATGCACCGCAGGCGGCGACAGGCCCACGATTTCTCCCAGCGCCGCATAGCTCCGGTCCGCATCGGCGGCGAGTGCTGCTAATATCCTTCGGTCAAAAGCGTCCAGTGGGGCAGGCTCCCGCCGCTTCGGCCGAACATCCTCTGTATTTTCCATCCCATCGCCTCTTCAGCTTTTCTGCCGAATAGTATTCGGCAAGAATGAGGCATTACCAGATGAAATTCCAGAGGAAGCAAGATGAAGATGATTGCCCATAACCCAAAGGATGGCGTCTATGCCGCGACGCCGGACTATGTGCACGCCATGGAAGTGCGCAGCCCCGACCGCTTTCTTTTCGTCAGCGGCACGATGGGCCTCGATGGGAATGGAGCGGCGGGCACCGACCTGGAAAACCAACTCCGCCTGATCTGGTCGAACCTCAACCGGATTCTTGCCGAAGCGCGGATGACGACGGACAATATCGTGCGGCTGACCAGCTATCTGCGGCACGCCTCCTATGTGGAGGCAAACCAGAATGCGCGGCTTTCAGCACTCGGCGGCCGCATCGTGCCGACGACCGCCATCGTCGTCGAGACGCTGCGCGACGACTGGCTGGTGGAGATCGAGATCATTGCCGCGGCGTGAGCAGTCTCACGCCGCCTTGGCAAGCTGATATTCCTTGATCGCGACCATCTTGATGGCCGGATAACGCTCCGACTCATAGCGCAGCGAGAAACTGTCCTGCGCCAGGAAAACCGGATCGCCATCGAGATCGCGGGCGATATCGCCGCGCTTTACCGTCAGGAACTTGTCGAGATCGGCCTGATTTTCGGCCGAAATCCACCGGCAGATCGAAAAGCGCGACATTTCGAAGGAGACCGGCAGGCCGTATTCGCCCTGCAGCCGTTCCTTCAAAACGTCGAGCTGCAGCGCGCCAACGACCCCGACGATGGCCGGCGAACCGTCTTCCGGCGAGAAGAGCTGCACGACGCCCTCTTCCGCCATCTGCTGCAGCGCTTCCTTGAGCTTCTTCGCCTTCATGGCATCCTCCAGCCGGACGCGGCGGAGGATTTCCGGCGAAAAGTTCGGTACGCCCTGGAACACCAGTTGCTCGCCTTCGGTCAGCGTATCGCCGATGCGCAGCGTGCCGTGGTTCGGGATGCCGACCACATCGCCCGCATAGGCGGTATCGGCCAACTGGCGCTGGGACGCAAAGAAGAACTGCGGCGCGGTCAGCCCGAGCTGCTTGCCCGTGCGCGACAGCCGCGCCTTCATGCCGCGCTCCAGCTTGCCCGAGCAGATCCGCGCAAACGCGATACGGTCGCGGTGGTTCGGGTCCATGTTCGCCTGGATCTTGAAGACGAAGGCCGTCATCTTGTCGTCGGTTGCATGCACGGTGCGGATGTCCGCCACCTGGTCTCGCGGCGGAGGGGCGAAATCGCCCAGCGCATCGATGAGATCGCGCACGCCGAAATTCCGCAAAGCCGAACCGAAGAAGACCGGCGTCATGTGGCCTTCGAGGAAAGCCTTGCGGTCGAACGGCCGGCAGGCCTCTATCGCCAGTTCGGTCTCCTCGACGAAAGCGGCACGTTCGTTTTCCGGCAGGCGGTCGGCGACGCTCTGGGGACCGTTGACAGGGGTTGCCTTGACGTCCGTATCCGAGCCACGAACCGTGTTGTCGGCCAGGTTATAGGAGCCGCAAAAAGTCTTCGAACGGCCGATCGGCCAGGTGATCGGAGCGGTATCGAGCGCCAGCTTTTCCTCGACCTCGTCCAGGATTTCGAAGGGATCGCGGCTTTCGCGGTCCATCTTGTTGACGAAGGTGATGATTGGGATATCGCGCATGCGGCAGACTTCGAACAGTTTCAGCGTCCGCGGTTCGATGCCTTTTGCGGCGTCGAGGACCATGACCGCGGCATCCACCGCCGTCAGCGTGCGGTAGGTGTCGTCGGCGAAGTCTTCGTGGCCGGGCGTATCGAGGATGTTGAAGACGTTGCCGTCATATTCGAAGGTCATCACCGAGGTGACGACCGAGATGCCGCGTTCGCGCTCGATCTTCATCCAGTCGGACCGCGTCTGGATACGGTCCTTCTTGGCTTTCACTTCGCCGGCGAGCTGGATAGCGCCGCCGAACAGCAGCAGTTTTTCGGTCAGCGTCGTCTTGCCCGCGTCCGGATGGGCAATAATTGCGAATGTGCGGCGGCGGGAAACTGCCTCGGCAATCGTTTCGGGCATTTTTTCTAGATCCTTTACGTTGCCGCGTATCTAACGACTCCGTGGATAACTTTCAATTCGTGTTTGACCGGAGCGACCGTGGGTCGACAAATGACATGATGAACATTCACGCACCCTCCTCGCCGAAGCTCAATCTCGTCCGCCTCCCGCACGGCGCCGGCCTCGATCTGCCGGCCTATGAAACCGCGGGCGCTGCCGGCATGGACCTGCGCGCCGCCGTCGAGGACGGCATGCCGCTGACGATCGCGCCCGGCAAACGAGCACTGGTGCCGACAGGCTTCATCTTCGAAATTCCCGAAGGGTTCGAGGCGCAGGTGCGGCCGCGGTCCGGACTTGCCTTCAAGAATGGCATCACCTGCCTCAACACGCCGGGCACGATCGACAGCGATTATCGCGGCGAGGTGAAGGTGCTGTTGATCAATCTCGGCGCCGAGGATTTCGTGATCACCCGTGGCATGCGGATCGCGCAGATGGTGATCGCGCCGGTGACCCAGGCTCGGGTGACCGAGATTACGGAAACCTCCACGACTGCCCGCGGTGCCGGTGGCTTCGGCTCGACCGGTCTTTGAACGCAAAGGCGTTTTCGTTCCCGACCACTTCCGGGAACAAAATTTCCATTTCTCTTTCCGTCCGGTTCCACCTTGCTGGCATTCGTGGGGAACACGCCCTAACTTCTCTCCAAACTCAGGGAGAGCACCATGCCAGAGACCAGAAAGCCGGGCCGCGGCCGAATCTATTCCTCGATCACCGAAACCATCGGCGACACGCCGATCGTGCGCCTCGACAAGCTGGCCAAGGAAAAGGGAGTCAAGGCCAATCTTCTGGCCAAGCTCGAATTCTTCAACCCGATCGCTTCGGTGAAGGACCGTATCGGGGTGGCGATGATCGAAAGCCTGGAGGCCGAGGGCAAGATAGCGCCCGGCAGGACGACGCTGGTTGAGCCCACGTCCGGCAATACCGGCATCGCGCTCGCCTTCGCCGCAGCCGCCAAGGGCTACAAATTGATCCTGACCATGCCGGAAACCATGTCGATCGAGCGCCGCAAGATGCTGGCCCTGCTCGGCGCCGAGCTGGTGCTGACCGAAGGGCCGAAAGGCATGAAGGGTGCGATCGCCAAGGCGGAAGAACTCGCTGCATCGCTGCCGGACGCGATCATCCCGCAGCAGTTCGAAAACCCGGCCAACCCGGAAATCCACCGCAAGACGACGGCCGAGGAAATCTGGAACGATACCGATGGCAAGATCGACATCTTCGTCTCCGGCATCGGCACCGGCGGCACGATCACCGGTGCCGGCCAGGTGCTGAAGGAGCGCAACCCGGCACTCAAGATCATTGCCGTCGAACCGGAAGAATCACCTGTCCTCTCCGGCGGACAGCCCGGGCCGCACAAGATTCAGGGCATTGGTGCAGGTTTCGCTCCGAAAATCCTGGACACGCACATCTATGACGAGATCATCACCGTCAACAGCGGTGAGGCCATGGAAATGGCCCGCCTGGTGGCCAGGCTCGAAGGCGTACCGGTTGGCATCTCCTCCGGTGCGGCGCTGCAGGCCGCCATCGAAGTCGGCAGCCGCGCGGAAAATGCCGGCAAAACCATCGTCGTCATCATTCCTTCCTTCGCGGAGCGTTATCTGTCGACGGCGCTGTTCGAAGGGTTGGGTGGTTAGCTGCACTTCTTCAGGTCGTGGATCCTCGGGCTTGACCCGAGGATCCACGACCAAGCCCACCAGGGTCGACTACGTTAGCGCGTCGCCAGGCGGATGGATCCTCGGGTCGAGCCCGAGCAACTGTGTTGTTGGTGTCAAGCTTGGAAGGGTTTTCGGTCCCTCATTGCGGCGTTAAGTGCGACAAGCAAACGTCTTGCTATGGCGATCAGGACAAGCTTTGGAGGTTTGCC
>NZ_PVBK01000016.1:0-126162 GCF_002968535.1 Neorhizobium sp. T7_12
GGTGTAGCTCCGTCTCGTGGGCTCGGAGATGTGTATAAGAGACAGGCCCTTGGTGTCGATAACCCGGCCGTCATCGAGGCGCAGGAGGAATTCACCGGTGCGATCTTCGATATGGACAAGGTTGTCGATTAGCCGATCGATGAGGCCGCAGACGTCACTGCGCTGGATCAGGTGTTGCTTTTGCCGCAGCAGCGGATGCATGCCGCCGTCCTCCCAAAAATATTCGGAACGTTATTCCGGATTTTAGGAAATCACACTCCTTGCGGCTTTTCAACTGTGTTTTTTTGTGCATTCTTCCGCTGAGGCGGGGTTTACCCACGCCCATCCTTTATCTTGACACAGGTTTCTATAAATTCCAGAATGAGATTTCGAAAAAAATAGAACATGCTATGTCAGAGCTGAATCCAAAAACCGAAAATGTCGCCGCCGTTCTCAAGGTCTTCGCCGTGATGGAGGCGTTGGTCGAGGGAAAGAAGGTGAGCCTGGCCGATCTCGCTCAACGCGCCATGACGTCGAAGACCACCGCGCATCGGCTGCTGCAGACCATGGTTGAACTCGGCTATGTCGAGCAGGATGCGGAGACGGAGAAATACGGACTGACGCTGAAACTTTTCAGCCTCGGCGCGCGATCGCTGACCGAGCAGACGGATCTGCTGCGCGTGGCGGACCAGGCGATGGGAAAGCTTTCCAGGGTGACCGGCGAGTCCGTCAATCTGGGCATTCTCGATGATCGCGACCAGAAGGTCGTCTACATTCACAAATACGACTCCGCCTACAGTCTCTCGATGAAATCGACGCTCGGGCTGCGTAACCCGCTGCACAGCACCTCGCTGGGCAAGGCGCTTCTTGCATGGCGCGACGACGACGAGATCCGGGAGCGGATCAACAAGATGGAGCTGACGAAGCTCGCGCCGCGCACCATCACCGATCCGCAGGAATTGTTTGCCCAGTTGCAGATGGCCCGCAGTCGTGGTTTTGCCGAAGAGGTGGAAGAGAGCGAGGCGGGCGTGCGATGCATGGCGGCGCCGATCTTCAACTACCTCGGAAAACCGATCGCCGCGCTGTCGATTTCCTTTCCGATGTTCCGCTTTGATGAAAGCCGGAAATCCGAATATGTCGATCTCCTGCGCACGGCAGGGCTCACCGCCTCCGCCGGGCTCGGCTACCAGCCCGCAAAGAACTAATGCCTGGCGGCTTCAACGCCGATCGGCATTGCGGAAGCGAGGCGGCTCAAAGAGCCGCCAGGATGCCGCCGTCGACATAGAGCACCTGGCCGTTGACGAAATCCGATGCCGGAGAGGCCAGAAAGATCGCTGCACCGGAAAGTTCATCCGGCTGGCCCCAGCGGGCGGCGGGCGTGCGGTTCTTCACGAAGGCGTCGAATGCCGGATCGTCTATCAGCGCGCGGTTCATCTCGGTCGCGAAATAGCCCGGACCGATGCCGTTGACCTGAATGTTGTGACGGGCGAGCTCCGTCGCCATGCCGCGGGTCAGCATCTTCAGCGCGCCCTTCATTGTCGTGTAGGGCACGACCGTCTTGCGGCCGACCTCGCTCATCAGCGAGCAGATATTGATGATCTTGCCGCCACCGCGCTCGATCATCCCGGGCAGCACGGCTTGCGAGGGAAACACCGCGCCCATCACGTGGGTGTCGAACATCCGCCGCCAGGTTTCGGCGCTGTGCTCGAGGAAGGGCGCGCGGATCTGAATGCCGGCATTGTTGACGAGAATATCGACCCCGTCGAGGCCGGCGAACGCGGCCTTTGTCTCGTCGGCGTTGGTTACGTCGCAGACCAGCCCGGAGGCCTCGCACCCCTCCGTCTTCAACTGGTTCACTGCTGCGGAAAGCGTCGCCTCATCGCGCCCGTTCAGCGTCACCCGGGCTCCGGCGGACGCGAGTCCGCGCGCCATGGCAAGGCCGAGGCCGCGGCTCGAACCGGTGAGGACGGCATGGCGACCGCTCAGATCGAAAAGTGGATGTCGGACGTTCATCGAAATTTCTCCCGCATGGCCTGAATACCGGGAAGGGCATCCATAAGATAATCGTGACGAGGATCAAGGCGCTGGATCAGATCGCGGCGATGCCAGCTGACCAGGGGCGCGAAGATCCATCCCCTATGACCGGGTGAGGTGAAGGCCGGATGATATCCTTTGTCAAGGCGGAGGGTGCCGCCCTGGTGGGCAGCGTGCTTTGCGGTGCGGACCTTTACTATCTGGCCGGAGCCTTTATATACCTGACGTCTATTATCATATTATGAGGCGCCGCCTGAGCAAGCTGGTCGAGACGCCTCGGCGGCGGGTATGATGTTTCCAATGGCAGATGGTGAAGGGTTCCGACGTTGAGTTTTTGGCATTCCATGGCTTGGCATACGGAGGGGATAAGGGTTGTCGCGCCGGCCAAGTGGCGTCGTTTCGACGGGTTGGTCAGTGTCTTCTGGGAAGCGGAAAGCCAGTCGGGCGCCACGGGCTATTATTTGGCGGACGATCCGCGCATCATGATTTTCTTCAACGACGTATCGTCTCGAATTCGCGTGTCGAACCGAGACGGATCGCAGCACTCCCGTCCGATGACCCGCGCCGTTTATGTTCCCGCCGGCGTTCCCATGTGGACCAGCAGCGAAACCAAGCACCGCTTTTCCCACCTCAACCTGCATATGCACAGGGATCGGTTGCTCCGGTTCCTGTCGCCCTCGGTTGGGGCCTCCGCCGCCTTGGCCGCGGTGCGCCGGCCGGTGGAGCTTCAGGATGTCGGTGCCATCGAGACGCTGGCGGGTTTGCTGGTCGACGAGATATCCAGTCCGTCAAAGCACGCGGTCTATGGCGAAAGCCTCGTGGGCAGCATCGTCGCCGGTCTTCTCGACATACCCGACCATGAAACCGAAAAAGCCAATGGCAGGCTGACCCAGGCACAGATGAACAAGCTGGTGTCACGCATCGACGGCTTGAGCGACTGCCGCCTGACGGTTGCCGAAATGGCTGCAACCGTCGGCCTTTCGGAAAGCTGGTTTGCCAACGTATTCAAGCAGACCACCGGTAAAACGCCGCTGCAGTGGCAACTCGCCAGGCGCATCGACCTGGCGAAAAGGCTGCTCGTCGAAAGCGATCTGGCCGTCGCGGAGATAGCGGCCCAGCTTGGCTTCACCGACCAGGCCCATTTGACCAAGGCGTTCAGGCAGATTGCCGGCGATACGCCTGCCGCCTGGCGCCGGATGCGGCAGATCTGCTGATCGTGGCAAAGCCCCATCGACCTCCCAGCTTCTTCCGTCACGCGACGATCGCCGGCGCGTCGAAAGACCGGTGCTCGACCTCACGGGAATTGACCATAGCCCCTGCCAGCAGCCGGAAGCTCACGGTTCCAACCGGCTTGCCTGACGGGTCAACAACGGTCACGTCGCCATCAGGTGCAGAGACCAGCGCCCGTATCGCTTCTTCGATCGTGACATTTGCCGGAATGGTGGGCTGCTCACCTCCGGTCCGGGAACGCAAGGGAGCCATGATCGCTTCGACCTGCACGACCCGTCCGCGGTTCACTTCTTTGACAAAATTGGCCACATATTGATCCGCCGGCCTCAGGACGATGTCCTGGCTTGTACCTTGCTGTATGACCTCGCCGTCGCGCAGGATGGCGATTTGGTCTCCCAGCCGGAGAGCCTCGTCGAGATCATGTGTGATGAACACGATCGTTTTCTTGATCTCGTTCTGAATATCGAGAAGAACCGACTGCATGTCCATGCGGATGAGCGGGTCGAGTGCGGAATAGGCTTCGTCCATCAGCAGGACAGGCGCATCGTTCGACAATGCGCGGGCAAGTCCGACGCGCTGCTGCATCCCTCCAGACAGTTGGTTGGGGTACCTATGCTCGAACCCCTTCAGCCCAACGCGCTCCAGCCACCTCATTGCGACGTCGATCGCTTTGGAGCGGCCGATGCCTTGGACCTCAAGGCCGAAGACGGTGTTGTCGAGCACGCTCCGGTGCGGCAGCAAGGCGAACTTCTGAAAGACCATTGCCGTCTGATGACGCCGAAAGTTTCGCAGTTCGTCCTTGTTCATCTTCACGACGTCCACCCCGTCGACCAGCACTTCACCCGCGGTCGGATCGATCAAGCGGTTGATATGGCGGATGAGCGTGGATTTGCCCGAACCGGACAGGCCCATGATGACCTGAATACAGCCCGACTTGATGTCCAGATTGATATCGCGCAGCCCCAGCACATGGCCATGCGCATCGTTGAGTTCTGTCTTGGTTAGACCGTTGCGAACGGCATCGACATACGCGGCGGGATCGGCACCGAAGATCTTGTAGAGATTGCGGACTGCGATGCCGCCCAAACCTTGCTCAGCCATGGACGATCTCCCGATGTTTCTGGAGCCGCTTGCCATAGGCCTGGCTGACCCGGTCGAAGATTATGGCGATCCCAACGATTGCGAGGCCGTTGAACATGCCGAGGGTAAAATACTGGTTGGCGATTGCCTTCAGCACCGGCTGGCCAAGCCCCTGAACGCCGATCATCGAGGCGACCACCACCATCGCCAGCGCCATCATGATCGTCTGGTTGATCCCCGCCATGATCGTTGGCAGGGCAAGCGGCAGTTGCACCTTGAAAAGCTTCTGGGTCTCCGAGGTGCCGAAGGCGTCGGCAGCCTCCAGGACATCCTTGTCGACGAGGCGGATACCAAGATCGGTCAGCCGGATCATGGGCGGTATGGCGTAGATCACCACGGCGATGAGCCCCGGGACGCGGCCGATGCCCAGCAGCATGACGACCGGAATGAGATAAACGAAACTCGGCATGGTCTGCATCACGTCGAGGATCGGGTTGACGACCCGTTTGACGCCATTCGAACGCGCCATGAGTATGCCTATCGGCAGACCGACGGCAATCGACAGGACGGTGCAGACAAAGATCATCGCGACCGTACGCATCGTGTCGGTCCACATGTCGAAATAACCGATCAGCAGCAGCGTGATCAGACAGCTCAGCACGATTTTGACACTTCGGCTCGCAAACCACGCAATCGTGAGGATGATCGCCGTGATGATCGGCCACGGTGTCTGCGTCATAAAGCGATCGGCCGCCAGCAGAAAACTCTGCAGAGGCGAAAACATGCTTTCGATCGTATCGCCATAGGCGCGGGTGAAAGCCCGAAAACCCTCATCGATCGCTTTCTTCAAGTTACGAAGCGCGTCGTCATCCATATGGGGAAATTTATAAAACCATTCCATTCGGTTCCCTTTCTCTGGAAAGAGCCGTGTGAGGTCTTTTTCTTCTCTTGACGGCAAGCGGAAGGGGCGACGTGTTCGGCACATCGCCCCAAGGGCCTATTAGAGCGCTGCCTCGATTTTCTTGGCGGCGTCCTTGGAAACCCACTTGGTCCAGATATCTTTGTTTTCCTTCAGAAAATGCTTGGCGCCATCCTCGCCGCTGGCCTGATTGTCCGTCATCCATGCCATCAGTTTGCCGATGGTCTGGTTGCTCCAGGACCGCTTTTCGAGATAGGTCATCACCTCGGGTCCTGCTTTTTCCGAAAAGGGCTTGGCGACCAGGGTAACGATCGTGTCGATCGGCCAAGCATTCGGCTTCGGATCCGGGCAATCGGCAACGGTGTTGCAACGCTTCCATTCAGCCGGATCGTTTTTCACGCCGGCCTCGAGTTTCACCATCGGGTATTTGCCGAGCAGCGCCGTCGGCGCCCAATAGTAGGTAGCAAAGCTCTTTTTCCGCTCATATGCCTTTGCAATAGCACCGTCCAAACCGGCTGCCGATCCGGTGTCGATCAGCGTGAACTTGGCCTTTTCCCCGCCGAACGCCTTGAACAGCTGGGTTGTCACGACGGTGCCACCCCAACCCTGAGGGCCGTTGAGGATTGCGCCTTTGCTTGGGTCTTCCTCGCCTGGGAAGAGTTCGGGATGCTTCAGCAAATCCGGAATGGTCTTGATGTCCGGATGCGCGTCCGAGACATATTTCGGGATCCACCAGCCCTGATTGCCGCCGTCCGGCAGTGGAGATCCAACCTTGACGATCCGGCCCTCCTGCGTGCCCTTCGCGACCACGTCGGGAAGCAGGTCGATCCAGGCCTCCGGAGCGATATCAGGCTGGCCCTTTTCCGCCATGGAGGTGATGGTCGGCACGGTGTCTCCAACCGTGATCTCTGCTTGGCAGCCGTAACCTTCGTTTAAAATGAACTTGTCCAGATTGGAGATGACCTCCGCGCTTTGCCAATTCATGCTCGCGATCGTGACGCGGCCGCACCCGGCAGCACTTGCCGCTGATGCGCCGGCGAACACTCCGACCAGCACGCAACCCGAAGCCAAAAGCTTATTCATAGTACTGTTCCCTTTTTTAGCGGCTGGACGTGGAATGCGGGGCGCCGCGGATGCCCGATTCACAATTGCTTGGGAGCGTCTCCCAAACTCATCGATTTCTCGAGCGCTGCCGTCAGTCCGCAAGCAATGGCTGTTTCGAAACCCGCAGCACGCATTGCCTCGATCGCGACTGCCGTGGTGCCGCGGTAATCGAGGAAGGTCTGCACGATTTCGCTGGGACAGGTCTTACGCATTTCCATGAGACGCCCCGCCCCGATGATAAGCGTGTTAACGGCACGCCTGGCCATCGCGACGGGGATGCCCCGGGACAGGGCATCTCGCATCATCGCGTCGGCAAGAAGCGCCGGAAAGGCGGGGCCTGATCCGGACAGGCCGGTGAAATAGTCCATATCGGTTTCGCTGTGCACTTCATCCTGAACACCGCAGGTCTCGAACAGGGCTCTGACAAATATACGCTCTTCTTCGCTGACCCCAGGCGTCGCGATCCATGGCGTGTAGGATTGGCGGATCTCGACCGCTGCATTCGGCAACGAACGAACGACATAGGCGGTCCGATGACGGTCGCTCAGCGCGTCCAGCGGAATGCCTGCCATGACGGAAATCAGCAGCTTGCCTTTCATATCGACGTTGAGGTCACGCCAGTCAGCAGGGCGGACGCAGAGAACGACAACATCCGAGCGGTCGGCAAGGGCCTGATTGTCCAATGTCCAGAAAGCCTCGTCGAAACGATCCGGCCGCTGGCTGCGATAAGAGAGCGACAGGTCCTGTGGCTTGACGAAGCCGGCATCCAGCACCGCGCCGGCAAGGGCGCTGCCCAGCCAGCCGTTGCCGCCGATCACGCCAATTCTCCAGCCCCTGCCAGCTTCCACCTTGCTCTCACCCTTGTTTATAGCCGTGCCGCGCGTAGAAGCGATCGAGTTCCCGCTGTTGCGGGATCTGACCGGTATAGATTGCGATATATTCGGGAATGCGCTTCATACGCAGTCCGATATCCTCGGTGGACTGCATGGAGATGTAGCCGATCTGGACCAGGTAGGTTGTTCTCGCGCGCACGTCCGCAGGCTCTTCGTCAAAGCCGAACCGCACGAACATACGGCTCAAAGCGCCTATTCGGGCCAGGTCAGCCTGCTGAACTTCAACCTGGATCTCCGGCGATTGCAATGCCCAACTGCGAATTGCAAACTCGAACTGGGAGTCGAAGAGATCTTTGTTGAGCCAGCAATCGAAGACATTGAGCATCGCTTCCGCAAGGGATTCTGCATATGCTTCGGACTGCTTCACGAGGTTGCCTGTGTTCTTGTCCCTCCAGCGCAATATCAGCGCGCTCAGCAGTTCTTCCCTATCCTTGAAGAACCAATAGAAGCTTGTCCGCGACAGGCCCAGCTTCTTGGCAAGCGGCAGGATCTTTACTGAATCTACGCCGGATTCGAGCAGCGCTTCATAGGCGGCTTCAAGCCAGCCCTCCTGAGAACCACGCCAGCCGCTGTCATTTACCGCCTGTTCCATAGACACTTCCTAACAAACTCCTAATCGCACTTCAAGTAAAATGTACATCAATGTCGACTGCAGGTACGTTGATGTTTTCAATATTGACACACATGTACATTCCTGCTTAGCCTTACGCGCAAAGGCCATAACCGGAGCCGTCGCATGTCGAACGATCCCCTCCTTCAGCCCTACACACTGAAGCATCTGACCCTACGCAACCGTATCATCGTTACATCGCATGAGCCCGCCTATCCTGAGGACGGCATGCCGAAGGAACGTTACCGAGCCTATACCCTCGAGCGAGCGAGGGGCGGCGTGGCGCTGACAATGACGGCGGGATCGGCAGCGGTGTCGAAAGACAGCCCGCCGGTCTTCAACAACCTGCTTGCCTATAAGGACGAAATCGTTCCGTGGATCCGGGAAATGACCGATGCCGTGCACGAAGAGGGCGCAGCTATCATGATCCAGCTGACCCATCTCGGCCGGCGCACCCGTTGGGACAAGGGCGATTGGTTGCCGGTGGTCGCGCCGTCCCATCATCGTGAAGCGTCGCACCGCTCCTTCCCGAAGAAGATGGAAGATTGGGACATCGAGCGCATTATCAGAGACTTCGCGGACGCAGCCGAGCGCATGAAGGCGGGCGGCATGGATGGTGTCGAGTTGGAGGCATACGGTCACCTGATCGATCAATTCAATTCGCCGCTCACCAACGAACTGGACGGTCCATATGGGGGCTCGCTCGAAAATCGCATGCGTTTCTGTTTCGACGTCTTCAAGGCGATGCGAGCGCGCGTCGGAGACGATTTCATCCTCGGCGTTCGCTACACGGCCGACGAATGTCTCCCCGGAGGTACTGGAAAAGCTGACGGCATCGAGATTTCGCGACGGCTGCGCGACAGTGGCCTGATCGACTATCTGAACGTGATCCGAGGTCACATCGATACGGATGCCGGCCTGACCGACGTGATTCCGATCCAGGGCATGGCGAACTCGCCCCATCTCGATTTTGCCGGAGAAATCCGTGCAGCAACCCAATTTCCGACCTTTCATGCGGCCAAAATCCCGGATGTGGCGACGGCACGGCACGCCATTGCCGCGGGCAAAGTGGACATGGTCGGAATGACCCGCGCCCACATGACGGATCCCCACATCGTTCGCAAAATTATCGAAAAGCGTGAGGAGGACATACGCCCTTGCGTCGGCGCGAATTATTGTCTCGACCGCATCTACCAGGGCGGGATGGCCTTTTGCATCCACAATGCCGCGACGGGTCGCGAGCAGACCATGCCGCATACCATTGCAAAAGCAGACATCCGCAAGAAGGTCGTCATTGTCGGAGCCGGGCCGGCTGGCCTCGAGGCGGCGCGCGTGGCCGCCGAGCGGGGGCATGCGGTCGTGGTTTTCGAGGCGGCCAACAATCCTGGCGGACAGATCCGCCTCACCGCGCAGAGCGAACGCCGCCGCGAGATGATCAGCATCATCGACTGGCGGATGAGCCAATGCGAGAAGCTTGGTGTCACGTTCCATTTCAACAACTGGGCGGACGCCGATATGATCGCGGCTGAAGAGCCCGATGTGGTCATCATCGCAACTGGTGGATTGCCGCATACCGAAGTTCTGTCGAAGGGAAATGAGCTCGTCGTCTCCTCCTGGGATATCATTTCGGGTGACGTCAAGCCGGGCACCAATGTGCTCATCTTCGACGATGCCGGCGACCATGCCGGCTTGCAGGCCGCGGAATTCATCGCCAAGGCAGGCGCCAAGGTCGAGATCATGACGCCCGACCGTTCCTTCGCGCCGGAGGTCATGGCGATGAACCTTGTTCCCTACATGCGCTCGCTGCAGAAATTCGACGTGACCTTCACCGTCACCTACCGGTTGCAATCGGCCGAAAAGAGCCGCAACCAGATCATTGCCCATGTCGGCAGCGACTACGGCGGTGTTGAAAAGCAACGGACTATCGACCAGATCGTCATCAATCACGGTACGATTCCATTGGACGACCTTTATTTCGAGATGAGGCCCGGCTCGAGGAATCTCGGTGAAGTTTCCTACGACCAGCTGATTTCCGGCGTGCCGCAAACGGCCGAGCGCAATCCCGCTGGCACCTACCAGCTCTTTCGGATTGGCGACGCGGTCGCTGCTCGCAACACCCATGCAGCGATCTATGACGCATTGCGGCTTGCCAAGGATATTTGAGCAATGGCCCGCAGCGAAGCCTTGCAGGATTTTCTGAATGCCGCGTTCGTTGCGTTCGACCGGGTTGCCAAGGATTCACGGGCCCGGCAGTCACTAGTGCAGATATTTGCGCACCTGCAAACATCGCTGCCGGAGCGGGTGAATATCGCAAAGCGGCTTCCGGTTTGTGGGTTGCATTTGCAGAGTGTCTTGGCTGCAAAGGCGGAGCAATCCTCGTTGAACATCTTGCTCCACCGCTTCGCCGCGCTGGAGACAAAGCTCGAATGGAACTGTCGCTCGACCTATGACAATTCGGCCAGTGCAAATTTCCCGATGAGCCACGCCAATACCATGATCGTCGGGCCGGGCGGCCTAGAGGACCGTTCGGACGTGTGGCTCGGCGCGACCCTGATGGCGCCGAACGTGCGGTATCCGGACCACGATCATGCACCGGAGGAAATCTATCTTGTCCTGTCGGATGGCGAATTCATGCAGGGCGATTCCGGTTGGTTCACGCCCGGCGTGGGTGGCTCCTTTTACAATCCACCTGGAATCCGGCACGCGATGCGGTCGGGCGAGGGGCCTCTCTTCGCATTCTGGGCACTTTTACCCGACCAGCGGAAACACTGAGGCAAGGCGATCGATCGTTTCTCCGGTCATCCCTGTAATTGTTTTAAGTCCTACCGATCGACCACGAGGTCACTGAGTGGCTTCGAACAGCACGGCAGGAATAACCCGGCGTCGATCTCTCGCTGGCGGATCCCACCATTGTGGTTCATGTCGACGGATCCGGACACCAGTTTTGATTTGCAGGTGCCACACACCCCGTTTGAACATGAAGAGGGGAGTTTCACGCCAGCTTTTTTCGCGCAGGACAAAACGGTCTGCTCGCCTGAAACTTCGATCTTACGAACTTGCTTGGCAAACTCCACCGTGAACATTCTCGTGGCTGCTTCCTGGGCAACCGGAAGGTCGATATCGTCGATGACGGCAGCGTCGAAGCTCTCCTCGATATAACTCGATGACGGAACGCCGAGATCTGCGGCAATCACGCGGGCAGCAGCCATGAATGGCGCCGGGCCACAACACATCACGACACGCTCTGCAATGTCAGGTACGGCCAGCTTCATGTAGTCTGCCGAGATGCGCCCGGTAAGGCCAGGCCAATGGGCTTCTCCGGCGGTGAGCTCAGGTAGGAAATGCAGGCGGAGCTGCTTTCCTTTATTTGCCAGACTGGCGAGTTCTTCTCGAAAGATCAAGTTTTTGGGGCTTCGCGCCGCATGCATGAACACGACGTCGATGGGCTCGAAGGTATCCGCCAGTTCGCGTATCATCGACATGACTGGCGTGATCCCCGATCCACCAGACAGAAGCAGCAGTTTCTTGGCATTGGGCCGGATGAAATGTCCGAGCGGTCCATTGCCCTTCATCGTTGAGCCAGCTGTGACATTGTCATGAAACCAGTTGGAAATCTTACCGCCAGGCACGCGTTTCACGGTGACTGAAAACGCGTTGGCACGCTGCGGCGAGGAGGATATGCTGTAGCAGCGGCTTTCGGGCTCGGCGTCAATCTCGAGATCGAACAGGAAATACTGGCCGGCCTTGAAGGCGAACTTTTTCCCAAGCGAAGACGCGAACGTGAATGTTTTTACATCGTGCGTTTCCTGGTGGACGTCGATGCAAACCAGATCCTCGTCCAAATCCCGGTCCCAGAATTCAGTGTTCTCGATCTGATCGACAGCTGCGAAGGCGCTCCTAGTATCCATGCGCACGCATCCGATCGATGTACCAAGAGGCGAACTTGTCGAGATTCGTCTCTGAGAATGGCGAATAGGGGCCGGGCACATAGGCAGGGTCTTCGACACCGGCATGGGAGCGGGCGACGAGTTCTGCGTCCTGATCCGTGGTCGCCACCCAGACGTTCGTCAACTTCTCAAGATCGTAGTGCACGCCCTCGACGGCGTCCTTGTGAACGAGCCACTTCGTGCGCACCAGCGTCTTGTCGGGCGAAATTGGAATGACTATTGCCACGATGGCGTGGTCACCCATGAAGTGGTTCCAGCTGTTATGGCCCCACAGATGCACATCACCAAGATCCTTGCGGGTCATCGTTCCCAGAAGTTTGGATGAGGCCGCCGTGGCGTCTGGAGTTTGGGATTCGCCCGCACCAGAAATGATAAGGCGCTGCGTCCTGAAATTTGTCTCGCAATCGACGAGTTGTTCGATGGCGGCGGATGGATAGCCGTCTGCTGTCCACTGAAGTGTGCGCTCTTCGTAAAGCGCAAGATGTTCTTCGGCCTGCGCCCTGTCCTCCGGGCTGAGTGTCTCGGGATCGAAACCGAAATCCAGATCGACAAACGAGACGCAAAGCTCCGGGTGGTTTGCCGAACAATGGTAACACTCACGATTGTTCTCCATCGTCAGCTTCCAGTTGCCGTGTTCGATCACATCGGTTTCAAATGCGACTTTGGAATTGCGAATATCGTAGGGTGCCAGGCGCTCGGTCATCGCCAACTCGAGGCGAGCAATATCCTTCGGCGGATTGTCGGCAAGGCAGACATAGATGAGGCCGCCGATCGACTTGAAGGTCACAGGCTTCAGGCTATGGCATTTTTTGTCGAAGTTCTTGCCCATATGGGGTGCATAGCTCAATTCCCCGCTGAGTTCGTATGTCCAGGTGTGATAGGGACAGACCAGCTTCGAGACGATCGTCTTGCCGGGATTGAGGAGGCGCGAGCCCCTGTGGCGACAGACGTTATGCACGACGCGGATTTCGCCGTCATCGTCGCGCAGCAGGATCAGGCTGGTTTTGCCGATGTCGATAACCGCAGCGTCGCCGGGCTCGGGCACGTCGCATTCAAGTCCGACGCAGATCCAGTGCCGACGAAAGAAGACGTCGACATCGGCTTCGAACACGTCTGACCGGGTATACAGGCCGGCTGGAAGAGCATGCCCGTCGGCACGCGCGTCCAAAAGTGAAGAGATCGAGGACGCAAGTTTGTTCAGCATGAAGAACCTCTTTGCCTGCTTTCAGGCAAGGTGCGCTTGCCATGCAATCGGTTCAACGGCATAAATTGTTACGTTGGCATAATGAAAAGTAATGGATCGAGGGCGGGAGCATGCAGTTTCGTAAACGACTCCCATCCTTGACCGCGCTGCTGATGCTTGAAGCAGTTTTGCGCAGAAAGAGCTTTACTGCGGCCGCGACCGAACTTGGCGTCACACAGGCGGCCGTAAGTAGGCAGATTGCTTTGCTTGAGGAAGAACTGGGGCAGCCAATGTTCGTGCGAAAACATCGCGCGATCGAACCTACGCCTGCCTGTCGCATTCTGGGGGCGTCGCTGGCGCAGAGCCTCGCCAATATTGCGGAGACGGTCGAGGCGATCAAAGCGTCCGGCCAGGATGTCGTCACGATCGGCGCGACGATCGCGTTTTCGTCTTTCTGGCTGCTTCCGCGTCTGGCCGACTTCCGTTCCCAAAACCCTGGTATCCAGGTGCGTGTTGTATCCCAGGATGAAAAAATCGATCTCGATAGTGGTGAGATAAACATCGCCATTCGTTATGGAATACCGCCGTTTAACGATGGGACGGTCATTGCTTCAAAAGACGATTTCATAACGCCCGTGTGTTCGCCCGATTATCTCAAACGCAGACAACCAGGTCCTCTATCATCGGCAGACGAGTATATCGAAACTCACAGTTCCGACCCGTTGTGGTTTTCGTGGGCTCAATGGCTTGACCAGATCGGAGCCTCCTTCGATCTCAAGCCATCCCTGAGATTCAGCCATTATACCGAAACGATATTCGCTGCGTGTAATGGCCAGGGAGTCGCACTCGGCTGGGGCGCCCTCGTTCAGGCTTTTCTTGATGCCGGAACGTTGGTCGCGCTGCATGATCTGACGTACAAGGCTGACGGGCGATATAATATCCTGCTGCCACTCAAGGCGCGACGAACGATTGCCAATGACAGAGCCGTTGCCTGGCTCACGGCAGCACTGCACGCATAACCAGCAGTATTGGCACCCGGACCAGTTCCCATGTCGTTCGAGACTCCCATAGGTAGGGTTTTACGCTCTCACCAGCAACGGATGAGATCGGCCCGGCTATCCTCGATCCAGGTCAGCAGCGGCGCCCAGTTGTCCTTGAACTGCGATTTCTCCGAGGGCTTTGAGGCGCCCGGACGGCCTGGTATCCGAAGCTCTCCTACGAGGCGGAAAAATAGGTCGTCGGTCACCGCCGCAGCGTGGTGTCAGCGCCCCTGCCGACGCTCGCATACATGCCGGTCGTGCGGAATTCGGTGGGGTTGGTGCCGTAGGCACGGCGAAAGACCTTGGAGAAGTAGTTGGCGTCCCGGAAGCCGGAGCGGATTGCCACCTCCTTCACCGGCATGCTGTCGGTCTTGGTCAAAAGCTTGATGGCGCGCTCCAGGCGTTTTTGCAGAACGAACTCGGCCGGAGGAACGCCTTCGCTGGCGGCGAAGATGCGCGAGAAATGCGCTCGACTGAGACCCGCGACCTTGGCCAGCTCCTCGACCGGCAGCGGATGTTCGAGATTGCTCACGATGTGGCCGATGACATGCTGCATCGTCCGGTATTCTTCGCTGAAGATGGGATGCGAACCGAAGACGTCGTCATAGAGCGCCATGGCCGCTTCGTAGGCGATGGCCGATGCGCGGCCCGGGGTCTCCGCGCCATCGATGAGACGCAGGCTGCAATCGGCCAGATGCTCGATGGTGCGCGGCTGCAGCTTGAGGATCGGGCCTGTCACCGCGAGAACGGCGCGGTGAATGCGAAGCGCTTCGTCGCCATTCATCGAGATCCAGAAGAACTCCCATCGGCCGCCATCCTCCAGCCAATAGCGATGGTTATGCGGGACGAGAACCAACAGGGTTTCGCCCTCCTTCACCCGCAGCTCCCGGTTGTCGTATCTGAGGTTGCCGGCGCCGCCGATCGTGTGCTGAAGCACGGTGAACGGCGTTTGGCCACGCTTGCGCCCATCCCAATCATAGGTTGCATCCGTGCGGATTTCATAGCCCGTGCTGGTCGGCATCGTGTGCAAAGTCTGTCGGCCCCGCGGCAACGAAACGGTCCGCATGACCGGCCCCCGCTCGATTAATTCCTGCAGCATAGAATTACCCATGAAAGCATAATCCTTCTCTGGCGGCCCCGCCGAATTTGCGCATAATCTGCCCCCGAGAGAGAGGACACCGCCAGCATCGAGGAGCGGCGGGGAGGGGAATAGGCCGGATTTCTGGCCTTTTTTGCCGCAGTGCGCAAGCCCGGCGGCTATTCTTCTTCCCATCCCCCGGCGCCGGTATTTTCATCGCATCGAGGTTGAAATCATGAGCTTCAAAATCGCTATCATTGGCGCAGGCAGCGTCGGCTTCACGAAAAAGCTGTTCACCGACATCCTGTGCGTTCCGGAATTCAGGGATATCGAATTCGCGCTCACGGACATCAACGAGCATAACCTCCAGATGATCAAGGCGATCCTCGACAAGATCGTCGAATCCAACCGGCTGCCGACCAGGGTGACGGCAACCACCAGCCGTCGCGAGGCGCTGACGAGTGCTCGCTACATCATCAGTTGCGTTCGCGTCGGCGGCCTGGAAGCGTATGCCGACGATATCCGCATCCCGCTGAAATACGGTATCGACCAGTGCGTCGGGGATACGATCTGCGCCGGCGGTATTCTCTACGGCCAGCGCAACATCCCGGTGATCCTCGATTTCTGCAAGGACATCCGCGAGGTCGCCGAACCCGGTGCGAAATTCCTGAACTACGCAAACCCGATGGCGATGAACACCTGGGCTGCGATCGAATACGGGAAGGTCGATACCGTCGGGCTCTGCCATGGCGTCCAGCACGGCGCAGAACAGATCGCCGATGTTCTCGGCGCCAAATCCCGCTCGGATCTCGACTATATCTGCTCGGGCATCAACCATCAGACCTGGTTCATCGATCTGCGCCTCAACGGCCGAAAGATCGGCAAGGACGAACTCGTCGCCGCCTTTGAGGCGCACCCGGTTTTCTCCCAGCAGGAAAAGCTGCGTATCGACGTCCTGAAGCGCTTCGGCGTGTATTCTACGGAGAGCAACGGCCACCTGTCCGAATACCTGCCCTGGTATCGCAAGCGGCCGGAAGAGATCACCAAGTGGATCGACATGTCCGACTGGATCCACGGCGAGACCGGCGGCTACCTCCGGCACTCGACGGAAACCCGCAACTGGTTCGAAACGGAATTCCCGCAGTTCCTCGCCTCGGCCGAAAAGCCGATCGATCCATCCAAGCGCTCGAACGAGCATGCGAGCCATATTCTCGAAGCGCTTGAAACCAACCGCGTCTATCGCGGCCACTTCAACGTCAAGAACAACGGCGTCATCACCAACCTGCCGGCCGACGCGATTATCGAGTCGCCGGGTTTCGTCGACCGCTTCGGTATCAATATGGTCTCCGGCATCACGATCCCGGAAGCCTGTGCCGCGACCTGCATCGCCTCGATCAACGTGCAGCGCATGTCGGTGCACGCAGCCATCAGCGGCGATCTCGACCTCCTGAAGCTGGCGGTCCTGCACGACCCCTTGGTCGGCGCCATCTCAACTCCGGAGGAAGTCTGGCAGATGGTCGATGAGATGGTTGTCG
Source organism: Neorhizobium sp. T7_12 (assembly GCF_002968535.1). Lineage (NCBI taxonomy): Bacteria > Pseudomonadati > Pseudomonadota > Alphaproteobacteria > Hyphomicrobiales > Rhizobiaceae > Neorhizobium > Neorhizobium sp. T7_12. The sequence goes on from NZ_PVBK01000016.1 coordinate 16,633, forward strand.
CCCAGGCCGGTTGGTTGCCGCAATATGCCGATGCCATTCCTGCGGCCAAAGAGCGGCTGGCAAAATCGACAGTGAAGACCCGCGACTGGGCCGGGGCGGCGCGCCGCAATGTCCGCTCGATCGACGAGTTGCGCGCCGAAAAGGCGGCGCTCAAGCAGGCTGTCTGAGATTTCGGGAGGACGGGTGGCGATCGGGCTCCGGGAGGGAGCCTGTCGCCGCAAGCCCGCATCCGGATCGTTTGAGGAGAACCGGGGCATTGCAAAGTGCTCCGCAACAGGAGGGAGAAACGATGACAAATTTCCGCAACCTTGGCCGTCTTGCCGGACTGGCGCTGAGCGTCTCGGTCTCGGCTTTGAGCGCCTATGCCTCAGAACCCACTGCTCCGCCCGTTCCGGCGCAGTTCCCGGCGGAAGGCAAGATCAAATACGTGTCCAGGGATTCCATTGAAGAGTTCAAGGCACTGCCCACCTATCATGAGCCCGACTGGGTCACGAAGAAGTTCGTCGCCAGCGGCAAGCTGCCGCCCGTCAAGGACCGCCTGCCCAAGGTGCCGCTTGTCTTCAAGACGGAGAACATGGTGGATGGCCCCGGCGTCTACGGCGATACCCTGCGGCATGTCATCGGCGGTCGGCCTGAAGGCTGGAACTATGGTGCCGGCCAGACCCAGGGATGGGGTGGCATCGATATCGGCCTGTCCGAGTGCCTCACGCGCACCGCGCCGCTCTTCCAGGTTGAAGCCAAGGATACCGAGCCGTTGCCGAACCTTGCCAGGAGCTGGGACTGGTCGGAGGACGGCCATAAGCTGACCATGCATCTGGTCGAAGGCGCGAAATGGTCCGACGGCGTCCCCTTCAATGCGGACGACATCATGTTTTACTGGGAAGACGAGGTCATCGACCCGAATGTCTCGCCGCTCGGCGGCGGCGCATCGCCTGAAGCGTTCGGACAAGGGACAACACTCAAGAGGCTCGATGACCATACCGTCGAATGGACCTTCAAGGAGGCTTTCCCCAAACAATATCTCTATACGATGGCCTATCCGGGCTTCTGCCCGGGCCCGTCGCATATCCTGAAGCCGCAGCATCCGAAATATTCGAAAAACACCTACGATCAGTTCAAGAATGCGTTCCCGCCGGAATTCGCGAACATGCCGGTGATGGGCGGCTGGGTGCCGGTCGAATACCGTCCCGACGACATCATCGTGATGCGCCGCAATCCATACTACTGGAAAGTCGACGAGAAGGGCAATCAACTCCCTTATCTCAACGAACTGCATTACAAGCTGTCGACCTGGGCCGACCGTGACGTGCAGGCCGTCGCCGGATCCGGCGACATTTCAAACCTCGAGCAGCCGGAAAATTTCGTGGCATCGCTGAAGCGCGCCGCTGAGAAGACCGCCCCGGCCCGTCTTGCCTTCGGCCCACGCCTGATTGGCTACAACATGCGCCTGAACCTCTCCGGCAACGGCTGGGGTGAGCCGGACGCACGCGGCCAGGCCGTTCGCGAGCTGAACCGCAACGAGGATTTCCGCAAGGCGATCACCATGGGCCTCGACCGCAAGGCGATCGGCGATTCGCTGGTCAAGGGTCCGTTCACGGCGATCTATCCGGGCGGCCTGTCCTCGGGCACCAGCTTCTACGACCGCAATTCCGTGGTCTATTATCCCTTCGACCTGAATGGCGCCAAGGCACTGCTGGCCAAAGCGGGCCTCAAGGATACCGACGGCGACGGTTTCGTGAATTTCCCCGCCGGAACCGCAGGCGGCAAGGACGTCGAGATCGTGCTTCTGGTCAACAACGGCTATGCGACGGACAAGAGCCTCGCGGAAGGCGTCATCGGCCAGATGGAAAAGCTCGGGGTCAAGGTCATCCTCAATGCGCTCGATGGCCCGAAGCGCGACGACGCCCACTATAGCGGCCGTTTCGACTGGCTGATCCAGCGTAACATGCCGGAACTCGCCTCCGTGGTTCAAAACACCGAGCAGCTTGCGCCTGTCGGTCCCCGCACGAGCTGGCACCACCGCGCCGGCAAGGACGGCAAACTCGACCTGATGCCGTACGAAGAAAAGCTGGTGGCTATCGTCACCAAATTCCAGACCAGCCAGGACAACAACCAGCGCGTCGACCTGATGAAGCAGTACCAGAAGGTCGCAACCGAGAATGTCGATACGGTCGGACTGACGGAATATCCGGGTGCGCTGATCATCAACAAGCGCTTCTCGAACGTGCCGGAAGGAACTCCGATCTTCATGTTCAACTGGGCCGAGGATTCCGTCATCCGCGAGCGCCTGTGGGTCGCTGCCGACAAGCAGGGCAAATATGAGTTGTTCCCCGAGCAGCTGCCCGGCAAGCCGGGCGAAAAGGGCCCGATCAACTAAGAGCTCCCCCTCCCAACCAAGAACTCCGGCCGCGCGTGAAGCGCGGCCGGGCAAGATCAACAAGCCGGCCGCACCGACAGGCGCGACAGGCGGCAAGGAGAAGCGAACCGTCCGATGTTACGATTCCTGCTCGTGCGCATTGCGTCCGCGATTCCCGTCCTGCTCATCCTGAGCATCGTGACCTTCGCGATCATCCAGGCGCCCCCGGGTGACTATGCCGATTACATCCGCTCGCAGCTGATCAACCAGAGCGGCGCGTCCTTCGCACAAGCCGACGAACAGGCTCGGGCCTACCGCATTGCCCACGGCCTCGATCAACCGATGGTCATCCAGTATTTCACCTGGATCAAGGGCATCGTTACACAGGGCGATTTCGGTTACAGCATGTTCTACAACAAACCGGTGGCAGACGTCGTCGGCGAACGCCTGCCGCGCACGCTGCTCCTGGCGCTGGTCTGCCACATCCTTGCCTCGTTGCTCGGCATCGGATTCGGCATCTGGGCGGCAACCCGACAATATTCCTGGATCGACAGCCTGCTCTCCGGCATCTCGTTTCTCGGCATGACGGTGCCGCGCTTCCTGATGGCGCTGATCATCGTCTACCTGCTCGTCTTCCAGCTCAACGTTTCTGAAATCGGCAGCTTCTTCTCGCCGCAATATGGAGGGGCACCGTGGTCGTGGGCGAAATTCGTGGACCTCGTCAAACACGTCTGGCCGGTTGTCGCCATCGCCACCTTCGGCGGGCTCGCCTACAACATGCGCGTCATGCGCGGCAATCTGCTCGATACGCTGAACGCCCAGTATGTCGAGACGGCAAGGGCCAAAGGGCTTTCGGGCGGCGCGGTCGTCATGCGTCATGCCGTGCCCAATGCCCTGCACCCACTCGTCATGTATCAGGGCGTCGTGCTTCCCTACATGCTGACCGGCGAGATCGAGACGGCGATCATCTTTTCGCTACCGACCGTCGGGCCGGCGATCGTCGGCTCGATGGCCGTCGGCGACGTCTATGTGACGGCGACCTTCATGATGGTGCTTTCGGCCACGCTTATTGTCGGCAACATCATCGCCGACATGCTGCTGGCCATGCTGGACCCGCGCGTCCGTGCCTATGGAGGAGCCTGATATGCTCGCTTTCGACTCCTCTCCGCCACGGCCCCACGAGCAGATGTCCCTCGAACAGACGGCCAAGACCGCGCCGCGAGGCAATGAAAGCTACACGGCGCTGGTCTGGCGCCGGCTGCGGCGCTCCTGGACCGGAATGATCGGCCTCATCCTCGTCGGGTTGCTGCTCGTCATGGCGATCTTTGCGGAGTTCTTCGCGCCGATGGACCCGAAGGCAACGGACGTGGGCTTTGCTCCACCGCAGATAATGAGCTTCCACGACAAGGACGGCAATATCGTCTTCCAGCCGCGCGTCTTTGGACAGACCGAATCCGGGGAGCTCGACCCCGTGACCTTTCAGCCGGTCGTCGGCCCCGACTACGACAACCCCAACCTTCTCGGCTTCTTCGTGGCGGGCGCCGAGTACAGGCTGTTCGGATTGATCACGACGAACCGCCACTTCTTCGGTTCCACCACCGGGCAGCCGGTGCATTTCCTCGGCACCGACAAGTTCGGCCGTGACGTGCTGTCGCGTGCCATCATCGGCTCGCGGATTTCGCTAACGATCGCGCTCACCGTCGTCTTCATCGTCACGGTGATCGGCACCACGGTCGGCATGGTATCGGGCTATTTCGGCGGTTCGTTCGATACCTGGGTGCAGCGCTTCGTCGAAGTCGTCCTCGCCTTTCCGCAGCTGCCGCTCTATCTGGCCCTGACCTCGCTGATCCCGGTGACGGCGCCGACCAATGTTTTCCTCGGCTTCGTCATCGTCGTGATGTCGGCGCTCGGCTGGGCGCAGATGTCGCGCGAGGTGCGCGGCAAGACGCTGGCGCTCGCCCGCATCGATTATGTTCGGGCGGCCATGGCCGTCGGCGCGAGCGACCGGCGGATCATCTTCCAGCACATCTTTCCGAACGTCATGAGCCACGTGATCGTCGCTGTCACGCTGCATATCCCGAGCGTCGTGCTGCTCGAATCCTTCCTCGGCTTTCTTGGTTTCGCCGTGAAGCCGCCGCTGATCTCCTGGGGACTGATGCTGCAGGACACGGCAAACTACTCCGTGATCGGCACCTATCCCTGGATCCTGGCGCCGGTCGGTTTCGTGCTCATCACGGTTTTTGCGTTCAATGCGCTCGGCGACGGGCTGCGCGACGCAGTCGATCCTTATTGAGGTGGTCCAGATGGCTCTCGCACTTGCCAACAGCTTCGCCCCGCCCATCCGCCTCGACCATGCCGGCCGCACGGAAGAGCCGATCATCGATGCCCGCAACGTCGCCGTGAGCTTCAAGGTCGAGCACGGCACGGTGGAGGCCGTGAAGGATATTTCCTTCCAGCTCTACCGCGGCGAGACGATCGCCATCGTCGGCGAATCCGGATCGGGCAAGTCGGTAACCGCACGCACCGTCATGGGGCTGCTGTCGAAGCGCGCCGTGGTGTCGCCGCAATCGACGGTCGCCTATGAGGGCGCCAATATCCTGAAATTCTCCGAACGCGAGCGCCGCAAGCTGCGCGGCGATCGTATCTCGATGATCTTCCAGGAGCCGATGAGCTCGCTGAACCCGATCTACACGATCGGCAGCCAGATCATCGAAGCCATTCGCGTGCATCGCCGAATGAGCCGGAAACAGGCTGAGGTCCGTGCGCTTGAACTGCTGAGGCACGTGCAGATTCCTGACCCGGAAGCCCGCCTGCGGCAATATCCGCATCAGCTCTCCGGGGGCCAGCGCCAGCGCGTGATGATCGCCATGGCGCTGTCGAACAATCCGGACGTGCTGATCGCCGACGAGCCGACGACGGCGCTCGACGTTACCGTGCAGGCGCAGATCCTCAACCTCATCCGCAACCTCCAGAAGGAATTGCGGATGGCGGTGATCCTGATCACCCACGACCTGACCGTCGTGCGGCAGTTCTCGGATTATGTCTATGTCATGCAGCACGGCGAGATGTGCGAGCACAACGTCACCGAAAAGCTCTTCACCAGTCCGCAGCATGCCTATACCAGGCACCTGCTCGCCTCCGAGCCCCGCGGCCAGGTCAATCCGCTGCCGGAGGGCTGCGACGTCATTCTCGACGCCAAAGGCGTGCGCGTCTCCTTCATGCTGCGCCATGGCACCTTCTTCAAGCCGGAGCTGAAGGAGCTTGTTGCGGTCGACAGCCTCGATCTGACGCTTCGCCGCCACGAAACGCTTGGAATCGTCGGCGAGTCCGGTTCGGGCAAGACAACGTTCGGCCAGGCGCTTCTGCGGCTGAACGACACCGACAGCGGCGAGATCTATTTCGACCGGCAGCCGATCCACGGCCGTTCGCGCGTCGAAATGCGGCCGTTGCGCTCGCGCATGCAGGTGGTCTTCCAGGATCCGTTCTCGTCGCTCAATCCGCGCATGACGATCGGCCAAATCATCGAGGAAGGGCTTGTCGTCAACAGGCTCGGTGCGACGAAGGCCGAACGGCTCGACCGCGTGCGCGAGGCGCTCATCGCAGCTGGCATGCCGGGCAACATCCTGTCGCGCTTCCCGCACGAGTTTTCGGGCGGCCAGCGGCAGCGTATCGCCATTGCCCGCGCCATCGCGCTCGAGCCTGAATTCATCCTGCTCGACGAACCGACATCGGCTCTCGACCTTTCCGTCCAGGCGCAGATCATCGAACTCTTGCGCAAGCTGCAGGACGAGCGGGGTCTCAGCTACCTTTTCATCTCGCACGATCTGAAGGTCGTGCGTGCCCTCTGCCACCGGGTCATTGTCATGCAGCACGGCAAGATCGTGGAAGAAGGCCCCGTCGACGACGTTCTATCCCACCCCAAGACCGCCTACACCGAACGGCTCGTCAAGGCCGCTTTCGAGGTGGCATAATGATTGCCGAATGCCGGAGGTTATAATGGCACGAAATCCCAGGATCGCATTTATCGGAGCAGGCTCGACCGTTTTCATGAAGAACATCATCGGAGACGTCCTGCAGCGCCCGGCGCTGTCGGGTGCCACCTTCGCCTTGATGGACATCAATCCGCAGCGTCTCGAAGAAAGCGCGATCGTCGTCAACAAGCTGATTTCAACACTCGGCGCCAAGGCGAAGGCCGAGACCTATTCCGACCAGCGCAAGGCGCTGGCCGGTGCGGACTTCGTCGTCGTTGCCTTCCAGATCGGGGGGTACGAACCCTGCACGGTGACCGATTTCGAGATTCCAAAGAAGTTCGGCCTGCGCCAGACGATCGCCGATACGCTCGGCATCGGCGGCATCATGCGCGGCCTGCGCACCGTGCCGCATCTGTGGAAGATCTGCGAGGACATGCTCGCCGTTTGCCCCGAGGCGATCATGCTGCAATACGTCAACCCGATGGCGATCAACATCTGGGCGATTTCGCAGAAATATCCCACGATCAAGCAGGTCGGCCTCTGCCACTCGGTGCAGGGCACGGCAATGGAATTGGCGCATGACCTCGACATTCCCTACGAGGAAATCCGTTACCGCTCGGCCGGCATCAACCACATGGCCTTCTATCTGGAGTTCGAGCATCGCCAGGCGGATGGGTCCTACAAGAACCTCTATCCGGATCTGGTCCGTGCCTACCGCGAAGGTCGCGCGCCCAAGCCCGGCTGGAACCCGCGCTGCCCGAACAAGGTGCGCTACGAGATGCTGACCCGCCTCGGCTATTTCGTCACCGAGAGTTCAGAGCATTTCGCCGAGTATACGCCTTACTTCATCAAGGAAGGCCGCGAGGACCTGATCGAGAAATTCGGCATTCCTCTCGACGAATATCCGAAGCGCTGCATCGAGCAGATCGCCCGCTGGAAGGGGCAGGCGGAAGCCTATCGTTCAGCCGACAAGATCGAGGTCGCGCAGTCGAAGGAGTATGCCTCGTCGATCATCAATTCGGTCTGGACCGGCGAACCCTCCGTCATCTACGGCAACGTGCGCAACAATGGCTGCATCACTTCGCTGCCTGACAATTGCGCAGCCGAGGTTCCCTGCCTGGTCGACGCGTCGGGTATCCAGCCGACCTTCATCGGCGACCTGCCGCCGCAGCTCACGGCACTGATCCGCACCAACATCAACGTCCAGGAGTTGACGGTTCAGGCATTGATGACCGAGAACCGCGAGCACATCTACCACGCTGCGATGATGGACCCGCATACGGCGGCGGAACTCGATCTCGACCAGATCTGGGCGATGACAGACGAACTGCTTGCCGCTCACGGCGACTGGCTGCCGGCCTGGGCCCGCACGGGCCGCAAGGATCAGGCCGCCTGACCAACTCTCCTGGTCTTGCGCCTCAAGAAGTCTCGCGGCCGTGCCGCGGGGCTTCTTGCCCTTCATCCAAAGCGGTCTTGGCTGCAGATCGCCGGTGTACCGAAATGTTGTCCCGACCGGCGAAATTGCGGATGGGACGGGAGGATCACCAGGTCTGGCGCAGCGTTGCATAGATTGCGCGGCCGGGATTGTACCAGTCGGCGCCGAAACCACCATTGGCCACGTGCTTTTCGTCGAACAGATTGCTGACGTTGAGCTGGAACGTCGTGTTTTCCTGGATCTTGTAGGTGAATGCCGCATCGAAAACGACGTTCGGGTCCGACTTCACCGTGTTGGCGTTGTTGACGAAATACGAACTCATGTAGCGCGCGCCGAGCCCAAACGTCATGTCGCCGCGTGGCCCATTCCCCTCCAGCGTGTAGTTGACCCAGGCTGAAGCCGTGTGTTCCGGCACCATGGCAAGACGGTTGCCTTCATTGGCACCGGCGTTTTTGACGATCTCGGTATCAATATAGGAATAGGCGGCGGTCAGGCTGAGGTTGTCCGTCACCTCGGCCTTGGCTTCGAAGTCCACCCCGCGGGACTTGACCTTGCCAACCGGCGTTGCCACCGGCGGGGCGCCGATGTTGAGTGTGATGTTTTCCTTGGTCAAATCGTAGACCGCGATGCTGAACAACGCCGGAATCTCGGATGGCCGATATTTCACGCCGACCTCCCACTGTTCGCCACGCTCAGGCTCCAGGCCAATCGTGGCCGGGACCGCCGACTCGGCGTAGCTTATATAGGTGGCGATTTCGTCGGTTATCTTATAGCTGAGCGCTGCCCGTTTCGTAAATTCGCTGACATCGGCCCGGGTGATGGGATTGGCTGGAGCAACAGCAAGGTTGTTCGTCTGTTCGAGATCGAGCCAGTCGTTTCGCAGCCCCACTGTCGCGGTCAGTTTTTCCCAGAAGGTTAGTTCTTGTTGAAAATAGATCGCCTTGGTCTTCTGGTCGTTGACCAGGCTCTGATAGAGTGGGACCGAGGAAGGCCGCCCAGTATAGACCGGATTTGTATAGTCGATGTCCGGTGCGTCGCCGTAGTAATTGTTGGTTGTGCCGTGATAATCGTTATATTCGACGCCAAACAGGCTGCGACTGTCCACATTCTCAAAGCTGGCGTCATATTGCAGGTGGGCGTCGATAACGAAGTTTTCGGACGTCGAGTCGTTTGCGAAGAAGTCCCGGTCCACGATTGTCGTGCCGGCCGCCGGTGCTGCCGCTACATAAGCATAGCCGAAATTACTCCTGGTGTTGCTGTATCGCGCGCTTGAGTTGAACGTCAGGCCGGAGCCGAAGTCGTGGTCGAACATGACGCTGAGCGTATTGCGGTTCACATCGCGATAATTGTAGTCCGGTTCGCCCAGGAATAGGCTTCGGTCGAAATTCGAGCCCACAGGGTGCCCGCCGCTGCCGGGTATTCCCTGGCGGTCCAGATGATCATAAACGACGGACAGGCTGGTGTCGCCACTCGGGCGCCAGGTCAGTCCGCCCATAATGAAGTTTTCGTCGTCCTGAGAGTAGTCGTATTCTTCCTCGGCTCGTTTGAATTTGCCGGTCAGGCGATAGGACAACGTGTCGTCCTCGGTAATGTTGTCACCGAAGTCGAGGCCCGTTTCGGCGTGGTCGAAGGAGCCACCCGTGACGTAGGCTTCGCCGAAACGCTCGCTCTTCGGCCGTTTGGTGACGAAATTCACCGAACCGCCGGGGTCGGAGACGCCAAAGCCAGTTGAGTTGGCGCCTTTGAGCACTTCCACGCGCTCAAAGGCGTAGGCTTCTTCCCGAAGTCCCCCGAACGGCCGGCCGATGAGTAATCCATCGCGGTACATGTAGGCGTCGAAGCCGCGGATCTTGAAATAGTCGAAGCGGTCGTCGGAGCCGTAGAAGTCGGCGGTGACACCTGCCGTGTATTGCAAGACCTCCTCAACGCTGCTTGCACCACGCTCCTGGATTTCCTTGGATGTGATGACGGAGACGGAGGCGGGCGTGTCCAGAATATCGGTCACCATCTTGCCGCCCCCGGTCGTCTTCGTCGCGACGATCGACTTCGAATCGTTGTCGGTGTCGAGGCCGGTGCCGCTGCCCTGGATGACGATCGGTGCGAGTGTCGTATCGGCGTTTAAATTTTCCTGGCCAAGCACGACGGTCGGCGTGAAGGCGACAAGCGCCGTGCAAGCCAGAAGGGCCGCATTCCGGTAGCGGATAAGGGCCGGTCTCGAGCGAGCGCTTGTTCTTTCGTTGTCCATATTCACGTTCCAGAAGTTGATTCGGCGAGAGATCGCCGAGACTGATGCCAGGTCTGGGGAACCATCCCGAACGACATCCTCGCAACCCGCCCGCGAGGGATTTCCCCCGGTCATGCGGCCGCGATGGCTTGGTCTGATATGCCCCGGGACGGCTATTAACTTGAGCATGTTTGTCCAGTATTGTAAATTCTCCGTGCTTTGTAGGATCCCACGGAAATCTCAGTGCTCTTGTCGGTGCAGGCCTGGAGGGTGGTTGACGGGGCTCCCTTAACCTGAAAGTGGAAGTCCACTTAAAGTCTGCGGAGTTTGACGATGCTGCGGTTATTGCTTTCGGCCGTGAAAATGGCGGCGATATGCATTTGGATTGTTGCGTTCGGCAGCGCCGGGGCAGACGCCCGGGCGGCCGAAGGAGAGACCTATCCCGTCGCCATCAAGCATGCGTTCGGAACGACGATCATTCCCCAAAAGCCTGTGCGGGTAGCTACCGTCGCCTGGGCAAACCATGAAGTGCCCTTGGCGCTCGGTGTCGTGCCCGTCGGCTTCGCCAGGGCCAATTTCGGCGACGACGACGGCGATGGGATATTGCCCTGGGTCGCCGAGAGGCTGGCAGCGCTCCATGCCACCAAACCCGTGCTTTTCGATGAAGGGGACGGCATCGATTTTGAGGCGGTCGCTGCCACCAGGCCCGATGTGATCCTGGCGTCCTATTCCGGCTTGAGCCAATCGGATTACGACACGCTGAGCCAGATCGCCCCCGTCGTCGCCTATCCCGAAGCGCCCTGGTCGACCGACTGGCGTGACATGATCCGCTTGAACAGTGCCGGGATGGGCATGGCCCCGCAAGGCGACGCGTTGATCGCCAGGATCGAAGCCGACATCGCCAAGGTGGTTGGCGGGCATCCTGAGCTTCAGGGTAAATCGGCGATGTTCATTACCCATCTCGATGCGACCGACCTGAGCACTGTCAACTTCTACACGACGAACGATACCCGGGTGAGGTTCTTCGAGGATCTTGGTCTGAAGTCTCCCAGAAGCGTTGTCGAGGCCTCGAAGTCCGGAAAATTCGCAGGCTCTGTCAGCGCCGAGCGTATCGATGTCTTCGACGACGTCGATATCGTCGTCACCTATGGGAACCAGAAACTGCTCGATGCGCTGGCGGCCAACCCCCTGATGTCCAGAATGCCGGCCGTGGACAAGGGCGCCCTCGTCATGCTGGGCCGCAACCCGATCGGCACGGCGGCAAATCCGACACCGCTTTCGATCCCATGGGTCTTGAAGGACTATGTGGAACTGCTCGCGGAAGCGGCCAGAAAGTCCAGATGACGGCCGGCAGCATACGATCGTTTTCCCGGCCGCTCGGTTCTCGACGCTCGAACCGGACCCGCGGCCTCTGGCTGGCCGGATTGGTCGTGGCCCTTTCCGCCCTCTGTGCGCTCTCGGTCACGGTCGGCACCCGCGAAGTGGCCTGGAGCGATGTCATGGCGGCGCTTGCGGGGCAGATCGACAGCATCGGTCAGGCAGCGGTGAGCGTGCGTATCCCGAGGACGGTACTTGCCGTACTTGCCGGAGCCGCGCTCGGGCTTGCCGGGGCGATCATGCAGGGCGTGACCCGCAATCCTCTCGCCGACCCGGGCATTCTCGGCGTCAATATGGGTGCGTCGCTGGCCGTCGTGACCGGCGTCGCCTTGTTCGATATGTCCTCCGCGCACGCCTATATCTGGGCCGCGATCCTTGGAGCGGGGTGTTCGGCAGTTTTCGTCTACACGATAGGATCGCTCGGGCGTGGCGGGGCAACGCCCTTGAAGCTGGCGCTGGCCGGAGCCGCGACGTCGGTTGCCTTCTCCTCCATGGTGATCGCCGTGGTGCTGCCGCGCGCCGATATCGCGGGCGGCATCCGCTCCTGGCAGATCGGCGGCGTGAGCGGAGCGACCTTTGAGCGCATTGGCCCGGTGCTGCCGTTTCTTGCCATCGGTTTCGCGGTCAGCCTTCTGTCGGCGCGAAAGCTGAATTCGCTGGCTTTGGGCGACGATGTCGCGGCAGGACTGGGGGAGCGCGTCGCGGTGGCCCGCGCCGTCGCCTCATTCGGCGCCATCTTGCTGTGCGGGGCGACAACGGCAGTTTGCGGCCCGATCGGCTTTCTTGGATTGGTCGTGCCGCATGCCTGCCGTCTGCTGGTCGGGATCGATCACCGGTGGTTGCTGCCGTTTTCCGCGCTTGGCGGCGCTTGCCTGCTGCTGGCGGCGGATGTCGTCGGCCGTATCGTCACCAGGCCAGCCGAGATCGAGGTCGGAATCATCACGGCCCTCGTCGGGGCGCCGTTCTTCATCTGGATCGTCAGGCGGCAGCGGGTTCGAGAACTGTGACAGTGTTTTCCCCAACCATTGATCTCATCGCCCAAAATCGCCGCCGCCGGGCGCGCCGGCACGGTCTCGTGACCGTCATTCTGCTGGCTATCGTGGTCACCCTCTTTGCGGTGACCTTGTCGCTCGGCCAGTCCTTCACGCCGCCCGGTGACGTCATGCGCGTCCTGCTCGGGGAGGATGTCGCAGGTGCTGCCTTTACGGTCGGCAAGCTGCGGCTGCCGCGCTCGGTCCTTTCGGTCCTCGCCGGACTGGCCTTTGGGCTCGGCGGCGTCACGTTCCAGCTCATGTTGCGGAATCCCCTTGCCAGCCCGGACATCATCGGGATCACGTCGGGCGCAAGTGCTGCGGCCGTGTTCGCCATCGTCGTCCTCTCCTTGAGCGGGCCGATCGTTTCGGTCCTCGCGGTTGGCGCAGGCCTCGGCGTGGCGCTCATGGTCTACGCCCTGTCATTCCGAAGCGGAGTGGCGGGAACGCGGCTCCTCCTCGTCGGCATCGGTATCTCGGCCATGCTGGAAAGCGTGGTCGCCTATATCCTCTCCAGCGCTCCGGCCTGGAACCTGCAGGAGGCCATGCGCTGGCTGACCGGCAGCGTCAACGGCGCGCAGCTCGGCCAGGCGCTTCCGCTTCTTCTGGCGCTGGCGACGTTCGGCGGGCTGCTGCTCGGCCGGGCACGTGACCTGGAGGCGCTTCGCGTGGGTGACGACATGGCTGCGGCCCTGGGGGTCAAGGTGGCAAGAACCCGCATGCTGGTGATCGTTGCGGCCGTCGGCATGATTGCGTCCGCAACGGCGGTGACGGGGCCGATTGCCTTTGTGGCTTTCCTGTCAGGACCGATCGCCTCTAGGATCGTCGGACGCAACGGATCGTTGCTGATACCGGCGGCGTTGATCGGAGCGGTACTTGTGCTGGGCGGCGATTATGTCGGTCAATTCCTTCTACCGGGCCGTTATCCGGTGGGCGTGGTGACCGGAGCACTGGGCGCGCCCTATCTGATCTACCAGATCGTGCGGGCCAACCGGATGGGAGGCTCGCTATGACCGTTCGCTCCACTCACTCTCTTACCGCCAGCGGGCTTTCGGCCGGATATAACCATGCCGAAATCCTGCATGGGCTCGATCTTGCCGTGCCGCCCGGCAGGATTACCGCAGTCGTCGGCGCCAATGCCTGCGGCAAGTCCACGCTGTTGCGCGCCATGTCCCGGCTCATCTCGCCCAGCCACGGGCATGTTCTGCTGGACGGCAAATCGATCCACCGCATCCCGTCCCGGGAACTGGCTCGAACATTGGGTCTACTCCCTCAGTCGCCGATCGCGCCGGAGGGAATTACTGTCGCAGACCTCGTCAGCCGCGGGCGGCATCCGCATCAAAGCCTGTTTTCGCGCTGGACGCGCAAGGACGACGAAGCCGTCGAGAGCGCGCTCGCGGCGACCAAGACCGTCGAGCTTGCCGAACGGCCGGTGGACGAGCTTTCGGGCGGGCAGCGCCAGCGTGCCTGGATCGCCATGGCTCTGGCGCAACAGACGGATGTTCTGCTGCTGGACGAACCGACGACGTTTCTCGACATCAATCACCAGGTCGAAGTTCTCGATCTGCTGACCGATCTCAACCACGCGCGGGGAACCACCGTCGTCATGGTCCTCCACGACCTCAATCTCGCGGCGCGCTACGCGGACTACCTCGTCGCGATAGCCGAGGGACGCGTGCATGTCGCAGGCAGTCCCGAGGACGTGCTGACGGAAGAGAACGTGCGGCAGGTCTTCGGGCTTGAGAGCCGCGTCATTACCGACCCGACATCGGGCCGGCCGATCATGCTGCCGATCGGCCGTCATCGGATGGCGGAGGAGCAAGATCTAAAGGAGAATCGGTCATGAATGCAGTTCAGTCGCTCAAATTGTCCGGCGTCGCACTGCCAAAGGATGCCGAACGCATGCTCGACGAAATCTGCGAGCACTTCATCGAGCATGCCGACGTGCAGCGAAGCAAGGACCACGCCCTGCTGAAGAGCAAGAACAGCACGACAAGCATTCGGCTGGCGGACAGCAAGCTCCTGATCGAACTGGCATGCGAGTCGCAAGCGGCGTTGCAGCTGAATCAGACGATGATTGCAGAGCACCTGTTCTATTTTGCAGGGGAGGATCCGTTTGAATTGACGTGGTCGGAGCATTCGTCCCTCGCGGTGCTGCCGAATATCCACGAGGTGACGGTCGTTTCGGCGGAGGATGTGACCCCTCATATGCGGCGAGTGAAGTTTGCCTGCGCCGATGTCGCGCCGTTCGTCGGCAGCGACATGCACGTTCGCCTTCTGGTTCCCCCGAAGGGCAGGCCGCCGGTATGGCCGGGGGTCCGCCAAGACGGCCGTGTCGCCTGGCCCGAGGGAGAAGACGAGATTCTGGTTCGCATCTACACGATCCGCGCCGTCGATATCGAACGTCGCGAATTGTCGATCGACTTCCTGCAACATCCATCGTCCCCTGTCGCGACACCGGGAGCCGACTTCGCCCGCGACGTGCAGCCCGGAGAAAAAGTAGCGCTGCTCGGGCCCGGCGGCGGCAGTCTGCCGGCAGCACAGTCCATTCTTCTGGTCGGCGACGAAAGCGCTCTTCCCGCCATCGCCCGGATCGCGGCCGAAGTGGCGCCGGGCACCCGGATGCAGGCGATCATCGAAGTGCTGGATGAGGCGGAGGAACAGCCGCTTCCGTCGGCGGGTTGGTTGGACGTCCGCTGGCTGCATCGGCGGGACTATCCGGCCGGAGCGAAAGGCATTCTTGCCGAGGAAGCCAAGAAAGCGGTCACCGCCATCGAGGACGGTACCTTCGTCTGGGTCGCCTGCGAAAAAGAGGACGTGCGTTCCATTCGCGCCTTCCTGAAAAGCCGCAGGCACGACAAAAAGATGATGTATGTGGCCTGGTACTGGGAACAACATTCCGCCTGATGCTTTGTGGGGCGGGCGAGCCTTTCGAAAGCCGTCAGGCATACCGCCGGTGGCCTCTTGAGGCTTGTCGGCCGCAATCTATATGATCTTGTTCAAGGGTTTCCACTGCAAAGGTTGAACATGGCAGAACGGTTTGAAGAGGCGGAGTTTATCGACCCTCCGCGTATCTCGAGCGGCGTGCCCGGTCTCGATACCATCCTCGACGGGGGCCTCGATGAAAACCGGCTTTATCTCTACGAGGGCCGGCCTGGGACGGGCAAGACCACGATCGCCCTGCAATTTCTGCTCGCAGGTGTCCGTCAGGGTGAGCCGGTGCTTTACATCACCCTTTCCGAGACGGAACGCGAGCTGCAGCTTGTGGCCTCCCGTCACGGTTGGTCGCTCAAAGGTATCGAGGTATTCGAACTCGTCCCTCCGGAAACCACGCTCGATCCCGACCGTGAACTGACGGTCTTCCATCCGGCGGAAATGGAGCTCAACGAGACGACGAAGCTCATTCTCGATCGCGTCTCCGAACTCAACCCGAAGCGCGTCGTCATCGACAGTCTTTCCGAATTGCGCCTGCTCGCTCACAGTCCGCTGCGTTACCGGCGCCAGGTCCTGGCGCTGAAGCACTTCTTCGCCAGCCGGCAGTGTACCGTCATTCTTCTTGATGATCTGTCGTCTCAACAGAATGACCTGCAACTCCATTCGATTTCCCATGGGGTTGTGCTGCTGGAGCAGCTTGCCATCGACTTCGGCGCCGAACGGCGCCGCATGCGGGTCGTCAAGATGCGTGGCATCAAGTTCCGCGGCGGCTACCATGATTTTACGATCGAGAAGGGCGGTCTCCACATTTTTCCCCGCCTCATCGCTGCGGAGCATCATCAGGCCTTCGACGACGAGTTCACCTCCAGTGGGAACAAGGAAATCGACGACATGCTGGGCGGCGGGCTGGAGCGGGGTACCAATGTCCTGTTCCTGGGTGCCGCCGGGGTGGGAAAGTCGTCGCTTGCCCTGACCTATGCCTTGGCGGCGGCGAGCCGCGGCGAACATGCCGTCATTTATGCCTTCGACGAGGGGCGTGGAACGCTGCAGGCTCGGGCCAGGAATTTGGGTTTCGATCTTCAAACCCATCTGGACAGCGGGCTGATCCGGTTGCAGCAGATCGATCCTGCAGAACTTTCCCCGGGGGAATTCACCGCCAACGTCCAGAAAAGCGTGGAGATCGACGGTGCGCGCGTCGTCGTCATCGACAGTTTGAATGGTTACATGAATGCGATGCCGGACGAACGTTTTCTGGTCCTGCAGATGCACGAACTGCTGACCTACCTTGGCCAGCGTGGTGTGCTGACCATCCTTGTCCTTGCCCAGCATGGGCTCGTGGGCCCGCTCGAGGCTCCGCTCGACTTGAGTTATCTCAGCGATTCCGTCGTCATGCTGCGGTATTTCGAAGTGCAGGGCACCGTGCGCCGAGCGATATCCGTCGTGAAAAAGCGGAGCGGCAGGCACGAGCACAGCGTGCGCGAGTTCAACCTGTCCGACAACGGCATAAAGCTTGGGCCGCCAACCCTGGAGTTCACCGGCGTGCTGGCCGGCTCGCCGTATTTTTCAGCCGCTCCTGTAACGAGTTCAGCAGACGGAAATAATGGCGCAAGGTGAAGACCGATTGGAACCGGTTATTGTCTTTGCACCGGTCGGCAGAGATGCGGCCGCCTCAGCCGGCTTGCTCAGCCGGAGCGGCATCGCGGCTCAGACCTGCGGCGATCTTCAAAGCCTTGTGGCAGCGCTGCGGGCCGGTACTGCAGCTGCGTTCATTGCTGAAGAAGCCCTGTTTGGAAAAGACGCGAGCCTCCTGTTCAAATGGGTTGCGGATCAGCCGCCGTGGTCGGATCTTCCCTTCATCCTGCTGACCAGCCGTCAGGAGCAGACCGGCATCGAGGCATGGCGGCAGGGACTGATCAACTCTTTGCGCAACGTGGCGCTCCTGGAACGGCCGGTCCAGGCCCAGACCCTTGTCAGCACCATACAATCGGCGCTTCGCGCCAGGGCCCGGCAGTTGGAGTTGCGTGGGCTCCTGGCGGAGCGCGAGCAGGCCGCCCAGGAACTGGAGAAGCAGGTCATTTTGCGGACCCAGGAGCTCAAGGCCGCCAATGAGGCCCTGCGCGACCAGATGACCGTGCGTGCGCATGTTGAGGAGAAGCTTAGGCAGGCTCAGAAGATCGAAGCGATCGGACAATTGACCGGGGGCGTAGCTCACGATTTCAACAATCTGCTGATGGTCATTTCCGGAGGGCTGGAAATGCTCGACCGCCAGACGGACCCCGCCCGGCGCAAACGGCTGATGGACGGAATGCGTCAAGCCGCCGAACGCGGATCGGGCCTGACACGGCAGCTTCTGGCTTTTTCCCGGCGTCAGGAACTGCAGCCGCAGACGATCGATCTGGCTCGCCAGATCGGCGGGATGCGCGAACTGCTTGACCGTAGCCTGAGGGGCGATGTCCATGTCACTCTCGAGTTCTCGGCCGATCTGTGGCCGGTCGAGGTTGACGCAAGCGAGCTGGAACTTGTTGTTCTCAACCTTGCTGTCAACGCCCGCGACGCGATGCCGAGAGGCGGCACGATCGAAATCAGTGCGGAAAACGTTCCGCTCCTGGATCAAGGCGGCTCCACGAAAGACTTCGTCCGCCTTTCCGTCAGCGACAACGGCTCCGGAATGACCCGCGAGGTGCAGGCGCGTGTGTTCGAGCCGTTCTTTACCACGAAGGATATCGGCAAGGGGTCCGGCCTTGGCCTTGCGCAGGTTCATGGTTTCGCCCAGCAATCCGGCGGCAGGATAGAGATCGAAAGCGAAGTCGGACGTGGGACGAAAATAACCCTCATGTTGCCCCGTTCCTCGAAGGAGCCAGGCCCGGACCAGCACCACCTTGTCGATCTGCACGTCGCGCGCCGCCGTCCGGCGTCGGCAGGCAGCGTTCTGCTGGTGGAAGACGACGACGAAGTCGCGGCTCTTGTCAGCGAGATGCTGGAAGATCTCGGTTTTCAGGTCGTGCGGGCTGCAACAGCCGCCGCCGCTCTGGGCGCTCTGGCGAACGGCCGGCGGATCGACTTGGTCTTCTCGGACATTATGATGCCCGGAGGAATGAACGGCGTGGAGCTGGCAAAGGAAATTCGATCGCGCCGCATGGACCTGCCGATCCTGTTGACAAGCGGATACTCCGAAGCCGCCAAGCAGGCGGCAGAGTCGCAAGGCATCAAGATCCTTCGCAAGCCCTACCAACTGGCCGAACTGTCAGAGGCGCTCAGAGGTGCAATTGCTCGGCACGACCTCAATTGATGCCGCCGGACCCGTATTTTTTCGGTCGTCGTTTCGGCTGTAAAGCGCTCTCACACAACTCTGAATAACAAATCCTTTAATTATTTTATCCTAGGATCGCCGGGTTGGAGGGGTAAATGAAGGATTTTCTGGAAAGCAAGGCTGGCAGACAGCTGGCGGAGGTGGCAGCAGTCGCGATGCTGTTGCTCGTCGGTTGTATAGCCTATGACGATCTGCTGCTGAGGCTGGTTCAGTCGATCAGTGCGGGAAAAGCCCACCTCATCATCATCGTACTGATTGTTGCCGGTCTCGCGAGCTTTGCCTATTCGGTGCTGCGCATTCTCGACATGCGCAATGAAATGATGAGCCGCCGAAAGGCCTTCGATGCGGCTGACCATATCGCCACGCATGATCATCTGACGAAACTTCCCAACCGTTATGCCTTCGACAGGTTCGTCCTGTCGCACCCGGATGAAAAGCTTCAGGATACGGGTGAGGATATCGGGCCGCAGACCGCAACGGTGTTTTCGATAGATCTCGACGGCTTCAAGAAGGTCAATGACCTTCTTGGCCATCAGGGAGGCGATATCCTGTTGAAGGGGGTGTCGCGGCGCATCTGCGCATTGGCCGAATACGAATGCGTCTTCCGTTTCGGCGGCGACGAGTTCGTCGCCGTGGCTCGCAATCTCTCACCGGAAAAAGAGGAGCTCTTCGCGCAACTGCTCATCCATTCGGTTTCCCGGCCGGTCCGGATCGGGACCCTGTTGACGGAGGTCGGCGCGAGCGTCGGTTATGCGCGCCTGCCTGACCACGGTAGCTCGCTCGAGGAAGTCTGCCACCGGTCGGACGTCGCGCTGTACGAGGCGAAGAGCCGGGGTCACAATCAATATTCCCTGTTCCAGCCTGAAATGCAGGAGAAGGTCTCCGAGCGGGCCAAGCTCGAGGGCGACCTTCGCCGTGCCATCGACGAGGGCAAGATCGACCCGTTCTACCAGCCGCTGATCAATCTCAGAACGGGTGAAATCTGCGGTTTTGAAGCGCTTGCCCGCTGGAACAAGGACGGCGTATTCGTCTCACCGCAACAGTTCATTGCCGTGGCCGAAGAGACCGGCCTCATTACCACGCTCTTCGAGCAGCTTCTGTCGAAAGCCTGCCGCGATGCGCAGCTTTGGCCGGGAACATTGTCGCTCTCCTTCAACGTCTCTCCTGTGCAGATGGAAGACAGGCTGCTCGCAAGCCGTGTTCTCCATATCCTGCAGCAAACCGGCCTACAGTCGTCCCGGCTGGAAATCGAGATCACCGAAAACGCCCTGATCGACGACCCAGACCTTGCCGCCGCAACGATCGAGCAATTCCACGCCGCCGGCATCCAGGTGGCGCTCGACGACTTCGGAACCGGTTATTCAAGTCTGGCGCAGTTGGCGCGCTTCAAGTTCGACAAGATCAAGATCGACAAGAGTTTTGTGTCGAGCTTCACCCATAACGACAAGAACGCCAAAATCATCGATGCCGTGCTTGGCTTAAGCCGCAGTCTCAACCTCAAGACCACCGTCGAAGGGATCGAGGAGAACGCCCAGCTCGCCTATTTCCTTGGCCAGGGTTGCGATATCGGCCAGGGCTATATCTTCGGCAAGGCAATGCCGCAATCGGAAGTGATCGGCTTCGTCAACGACCGCAAGCGGGCATTGAGCGCCTGAGTGAAGCCTGTACAGAAGAGACCAACGAAAGGCCTGGCCGAGACGCATTGGCGGTGTCGCCATCTTCAGGGCCAGGGGATTTAAAGTGGTGCGGGAGCTATACGGCTGCCCGTGCCTCCGGCTCAAGCTGTGACCGAAGCACGAAGCCGTTCTGCGGCCGCTTGAGGCCGAGGTTCTCCCGCAGTGTCGTTCCTTCATATTCGTGCCGGAAAAGGCCACGCCTGCGCAGGATCGGCACGACCTGATCGACGAAGTCCGTAAGTCCTGCGGGCAGGATCGGCGGCATGATGTTGAAGGCGTCGGCAGCGCCATTCTCGAACCATTGCTGCATCGCGTCGGCAATCTGTTCCGGCGTGCCGATCACCGTGCGATGGCCGCGGGCGGTCGCAACGGCCAGATAGAACTGGCGCAGCGTCAGATTGTTTCGCGATACCAGATCGGTGACCAGCTTAAGGCGGCTCTTGTTGAGTTCCGTATCCTGCGGCAGAGGCGGAGCGGGATCGTCCAGCGAATAACCGGAAAGATCGACGCCCTTGTAGTGGCGGGCAAGGATGTTCCACGCGATGGAGGGATGAACGAGCGACTGGATATAGTCGTAGTTCTCCCGTGCTTGCCTTTCGGTGCCCCCGAGAACGGGGAATATGCCGGGACTGATCAACAGGTCGTCCTGGCTGCGTCCATAGCGGGCAAGCCGTCCCTTGACGTCGGAATAAAATTCCTGGGCATCCTCGAGCGTCTGGTTGGCGGTGAAGATCATCTCGGCGGTTCGGGCGGCCAGTTCTCGGCCGGGTTCCGATGCGCCGGCCTGGACGATGACGGGATAGCCCTGCACGGGACGGCCGACATTGAGCGGACCGGTAACCGAGAAGAACTGGCCCTTGTGATCGACCAGATGCACCTTGTCCGGGTCGAGATAGACGCCGCTTTCCTTGTCGCGGATGAAGGCATCGTCCTCGTAGCTATCCCACAGCCCTTTCACCAGGTCGACGAATTCTTCGGCGCGCGCGTAGCGGTCGGCATGGGCGGGATGGCCCGGGATGGAGAAGTTCTTGGAAACGTCCGCGCCGGTCGTCACTACATTCCAGGCCGCCCGACCCTTGGAGATATAGTCGAGCGAGGCGAATTTGCGCGCCAGAAGATAGGGGTCTTCATAGGTGGTGGATGCGGTGGCGACGAAGCCGATATGGCTGGTGGCCTGCGACAGGGCGGCCCACAGGGTCACGGGTTCGAAGTGGGCGCCCTGCGAGGAACGGCGAAGCGCCTCCGGATCTTTGGCGCGCTCCCAGCCGGCCGGGCTGTCGGCCACGAAGACCAGATCGAACTTGCCCCGTTCCGCCGTCTGCGCCAGCTCGCGGTAGTGATCGATATTCAGGCCAGCGTCGGCCTGCGAAGCCGGATGGCGCCAGGCTGCCACATGATGGCCGGTCGCCATGATGAAGGCCCCAAGCCGCATTTGTCTCTTCTGTTTACTCATTGACGTATCCCCCGTTCGAGGCGTTGAGATTGAACTGAACCTTGCTGGTCACGATGACAAGTTCCGTTGGATTTCAGGCGGCGCGCCGTCCGGGAGTTTCCACCCCGAGCCGGCTCAAAAGCTGGGTGCGGATTTTTGCAAAGCGCGGATCACCGTGATCGCGCCGCGTCGGCAGATCGATCCGCAGGTCCTCGATCAGATGACCTTCGTCGAGAACCAGTATCCGGTCGGCAAGCGAGATTGCCTCGTCGACGTCGTGGGTGACGAGCAACACGGCAGGCCGATGCCTTGCGCACAATTCCCGCAGCAAGTCGTGCATCTTCAGCCGGGTCAGTGCGTCGAGGGCGCCGAACGGCTCGTCGGCCAGAAGCAGGGACGGCTGGCGGACCAGCGAGCGAGCAAGGGCGACCCTCTGCTGCTCGCCGCCCGAGAGTTGGTTTGGCCAGGCCGCCTCGCGCCCCTCGAGCCCTACCTCGGCCAATGCTTTTCTGCCTGCTTCCTGCCCGGCAGCCCCCGGCAGGCCGAGCGTGACGTTCTGGATGACTGTGCGCCAGGGCAGAAGACGGGCATCCTGGAAAACCACCGAAAGATTGTCCGGTGTTTCAAGCGTTCCGGTTCCCTCGACATCGTGATCGAGGCCGGCGAGCGCCTTGAGGAAAGTGCTTTTGCCGGAGCCGCTCCTGCCGAGCAGGGCAACGAACTCTCCTTCGGCGATATCGAGATCGACGCGATCCAGGATCGTCTTGGTGGCGAACCGGCGCATGAGGTTGCGGACATGCACGGTTCTGGATGCGGACTTCAGTTGGCTAGAGTGCGGCGCCATGAGAGGACCCTCCGTTCGAGCAGGCGGACGAGACCGTCCGAGACGAGGCCGAGCATCACGTAGACGACCAGGCCGACGAGAATGACATCGGTTTGCCCATAGTTGCGGGCGAGTTCGATCATGTAGCCGAGCCCGCTGGTGGCGTTGATCTGCTCGACCACGACAAGGGAAACCCAGCAGAGGGTGACGGCAAACCGCAGGCCCAGGAGAAAACCGGGCAATGCGCCGGGCAGCACCACCTGGAAGATGAAATCCTTCTGGCTCATGCGCAGGGTCTCGGCCAGCTCGACATAGCGGCTGTCGATGCTGCGCAGGGCATTATGGGTGTGGATGTAGATGGGTATGATCACGGCAAGGGCGATTGTCGTGACCTTCATGCCCTCGCCGATGCCGAACCACAGGATCAGCAGGGGGATCAGAGCCAGCGTCGGGATGGCGCGCTTGATCTGGACGGGGCCGTCGATCAGCGCCTCGCCGATCCGCGAAAGGCCGGCGGTGACGGCAAGGATCGTGCCGATGACGAGGCCGATGCTGAGCCCAAGCAGGGCGCGTGTCGCCGACGTCACGAAATTGTCCTGCAATCGCCCCTGTTCAATCAGCCTTGCAAAGGCCTCGATGACCGTCCAGGGGGCGGACAGGATCCGGGGGTCGATCCACCCGAATGCCGAGCCGGCCACCCAGAGCAGCACCAGCAATGCCGGCCCGATCTGCAGTCCGAAGGGTATCGCCGGTCCCGGTCCCAGTCTCCGGCGGCTCCGGGACGTGACGGGTCTCGCCACGGCTGGAACGGTAAATGCACTTTCACGGCTGGACGCCCGGGATGATTTCGCCTCATCCGCATCCCAAATGGTTGCCATGCTTCAGATCTCCTCTTGGATGATGCAGGGGGATTACTGGCTCTTCGCCAAGGCGGCGGAGGCGGTCTTTTCGAACCGGTTGTCGAAGATCTTTTCGACGTCGAAGGGCTTGTAGCCGAGCTCCGCCGCCAGCAGGTTGATCGTCTCCTGGTGGCGCTTTTTCACCTCGCTCCAATCTCCGGAAACAACCTGCTCCCCGGTCAGCTTGACGAGATATTCGCCGTCATCCTGGCTCAGACCCTGCTGGCCGACGTAGTATGTCTTGATCCAGGCTTCCGGGTTCTTGTTCACCCACTCGGTCGCACGTGCCCAAAGCCCGACATATTCGGCGAGTGCCGCGGCCTTTGCCGGATCGTCCAGCACCCATTGCGGTGCATAGAGATGACCTGGATCATCGCGCAGCCCGTGTTGCACGAGCGTGGCGCCATCGGAGCCGTATTGCGCGATATAGCGCCTTATATAGACGCCCCCGAGCGGCGCCACATCGACCTGTTTGCTGGCCAACGCCTTCGGATAGACGTCGCCGGTGCTTGGCAGTTCCACCAGCGTGACGTCGCTTTTCTTGAGGCCTGCGGCATGGAGTGCACGAAGGACGAGTGCTCCCTGGGCCTGGCCCGGGCTGAATGCGATGCGTTTGCCGCGGAAATCGGCCAGCGTCTTGATGCCGGCGCCTGGCGCCACTCCGAAGCGGTAGATGGGATTGGCAATCGGGTCGCGGCGTTCGCGATAGGCGATGTTGCGAACCGGCAGGTTGTTCCAGTTGGCGAAGATCGAGGGAATTTCTGCAACCGACCCGACGTCGAGTGCCCTGGCGCGGAACGCTTCCGAGGTTTGCGGGCCGCCACTGATATTTGCCCATTTGACTTCGAACGACAGCTCCTTGATCAAGCCTGAGACCTCCAGCGCCTTTTGCGTCACCGGATCCCCGACCGTCAGGACCGTCCCCGGCGGCACCTTCGGAAGAAGAGGCGCGTTCGTCTGGGCCGCGACCACCCCGCCCATGGTGCCGAAGGCGAGCAGGCCGAACAGCACGGTTCTCACTGTTTTCACCAATGTCATCGTTGATTTTCCTCTTGTCGTTGCAGGACACGAAAGTCGATGCACGGAAGGGTGAGATATTTTCTATAAAAGAAATAGACTAATTAATTTAAGAATGCGCCGGATAGTGAAATATCGTCCCAACATGTCGATCGTCGACATGAGAACCGACGACCTTGATGCGGCAATCCGATTTCTTGCTCTGAGGCTAAAGCGCCTGCCCATGGTACGCCGAGAGCGCCGGCACATCACGCATGAGCCTCTGGGCCAGAGACCGCTGGAGAGCGATATCACCGCGGTAGCGTGCCTGAAGAAATTGCGCATGGACCTCGCGCGCCGTGTCGGGACTTTCCCGAAGCGCCGTGGCGACGGGAACCTCTTCCGTCTTGCCCTTGACCCGAATACGGTCGAGTTCGAAGACCGCGAACGTTTCGCCCACGGCCTGTGCGGTCCGTTCACCCAATAGCAACGGCACCCCGTAAGCCTTCGACGCGCCTTCAAGTCTCGCTGCCAGATTGACAGCGTCCCCGAGTGCGGAATAGTCGAAACGGCTCGTCGAGCCCATGTTGCCCACCACGCATTCGCCGGTATTGATGCCGATCCCGATCGCCAGTGGATAATAGGTCCGGCCCGTCGCCTCCGCTTCGGCCCTCAGGTCGTCGTTCAGCGCCTGCATCGAGTCGAGCATATCAAGCGCGGCTGATACCGCATGGACCGCGTGCAACGGGTCGTCGAGCGGTGCATTCCAGAAGGCCATCAGGCAGTCACCGATGTACTTGTCGATCGTGCCGCCCTGTGAAAGCACGATGTCGGACAGCGGCGTCAGCAGCCGGTTGATCAACATCGTCAATTGTTGGGGATCATCCTTGAGCTGTTCGGCGATGGTGGTAAAGCCCCTCACATCGCAGAACAGGATCGAAAGCTCGCGTGTCTCGCCGCCGAGCTTCAGTTTGGATGGATCGCGGGCGAGTTGATCGACCAGTGCGGGTGCCAGATATTGCGAGAAAGCCCGCGTGATCTGCCGGCGGTTCTTCCGCTCCTGGGCATAATCGAGCGTCGCCTGCGCTGCGGCCATGCCGGCAAAGGCGAGCGACGACGCTATAGGGGACAGGAAGATGCGACCGAAGCGCAAGCTGACATAGCTGCCGACGAACAGTACGACAATCGCCACCGCGCCGAGTGCGACCGTGCGCCAGCCGGTACCCTTCCAGACAAGAACGGAGGCCGCCACGACTGCGGCCAGCAGCAGCAGTTGTTTCGTCGGGCCACTGGCTTCGGCGATGGACCTCTTGAGCCGCAGGTTGTCGAGAATGGTCGCCTGAATCTCGG
This sequence comes from Neorhizobium sp. T7_12, assembly GCF_002968535.1. Taxonomy (NCBI): domain Bacteria; kingdom Pseudomonadati; phylum Pseudomonadota; class Alphaproteobacteria; order Hyphomicrobiales; family Rhizobiaceae; genus Neorhizobium; species Neorhizobium sp. T7_12. The sequence continues at coordinate 42,447 of NZ_PVBK01000016.1, forward strand.
CGCCGGCCGTCAGCTTGCCGTTGTGAACCGTATAGGAGGTCGGAAAGGCGTCGGCCCCGCCGTTGTCGATCGACGGCGCATTTTGCAGGCTCAACCCGACAATGGCGATCCGGCCCTTGAATATCCCTGGCGGCAGGAAGTTTTCGGGATCGAGGGCTTGGTAATAGGACACCGTCGGATAGGTGCGGGGACCGCCAAACACTTGAATAAGGCTCCCGGGCTCCGGCAGACCCACCTCGATACCCGCGGCCGTTGCGACCACGGCGGCAAAGCCGTCGTCATAGTCGGGCATCTCGCGCAGCACGCCATCGCGATGCAGGGCGACTGAGGCAATTCCCGTCCGCGCCTGCCTGTCGGAAAACGTCTGCAACGGCATGACCCGGATGAACTGGTCGGCCTGGTCCGAGGTCACAAGCGTCTCGTCGCCCGCCAGCACCACGTCCGGCCCAAGTGCTTCGGCAAGCGCTTTGTCCTCGGCCGGCACCGACGGTTCGGAAAAGATGATGTCGAGGCCGATCACCCGGGCGCCAGCGGCCCTCAGTTGGGTGATCAGCCTGGCATGCAGGCTGCGCGGCCACGGCCACTGGATGTTGATCTCCGCCAGCGACGGCTCGTCGATCGCCACGATGATCGGTCCATCCTCGGCAAGCGGCTTCGCCCCGACGGTCGAGAGGTAATCGAAAGCTCGATAGTCAATCAGCGGCCAGCCGGGCAGGCGGGCGATAAGTGCCACCGCCGCGAAGAAAAATGCAGCGAGAACGGCGACTTGAATGCCGCGCGACGAGAAAAAACGCCGGGCCGAAAAGGAGAAGCCGCGCCCGCCGTCCATCAGAACCGAACTTTGAGCGTGCCTCGGAAGGACCGGCCCCAACCGGCAATCGGGTTGCCGAAATCGTCTTGATCCAGGATGAAATCTTCATCGAGAAGATTAAAGGCGCCAAGTTCAAGCTCGAGCCGTTTATCAAGGGGCTCCCAAATCAGACTGGCATCCATCGTCCAGTAGTCGTCCAATTCCCTGCCGGTGGAGTCATCGCGTTTCCCCACATAATTGGCGGCAAGAGTAGCTTTGATATTGGCCTCATTGACCCACGTAAGAGCCACCTGTCCTCCCCATTCCGGCACGAAAGGCAAGGAGCCGCCAAATGTAGCGGATGCGGGGTCCCGGTCCTCAGAGTCGGTGTATGCAACCGTTGAGGATAATCCGAAGCCATCGCCTAGCAGAACATTGGCCGTCAAGCTGGCTCGATCAATGCGCCCTTCGGCGGTTGCGAAAGGAATGGCGGACAGCGGCCGGCTGATACGCAGATTATCAATATCTTGATGCTGAAACTCCACTGCGGTTAGGAAATCACGACTCCACTCCGCATCCCACCGCAATGCCGCCGTATCCGTATAGCCTTCGGTCGCAATCGAAATCTGGTTTGGCTGGAGGCCGACCACCCCAACGGGAGACAAGGTCGGCGTCGATAAATCAAAGCTGCTTCGAATGAACCCTGCGCGCAGCCATTGACCTTCGGCAGGAGACCACGCAATTCCAATCCGAGGTTCCAGGCGCTGAACATCCGAACCTCCATCCACTATGGAACCGAACAGCGCGTATTCTGCCTTGAGGTCGGGCGTGATCTCGTGATGGAGATCGACGTAAGCGCGGCCCACCATGCTGCTGTCTGACACTGAGGTGGGCGTTGGGGTGATAAGATCGTCGCTAGAACTCGATGAATCTACCCATCCACCTTCGATACCATAGCGCCACGTCAAGTCACCGTCGCCGATCATGTGGTTTACAGCGGCGGTATAACTCTCCTGTCGGAACCTATCCGTTTGATCGACGAAGGGAACAGCCAAAACGCCTAAATCAATTTCCCGATATAGATGGCTGCGAGACGAAACGCCGCTAAACATAAGTGCGGCGTTCACAACATTTCGGTACCCGACGCTATGGCTCCAGCCGAGACCGGCGGTCGTGGCTCGGCTTGTTACATTCAAGTCAGATATAACGGGGAAAATACCTGCGCCCCCTAGATCGAATGCATAGTCCTGGGCAAACTCGTTCTCGCCGGAGTTGAAATAGATAACCATCCGGTCAAAAGCAGTGGGGCTTGCGGACACATAGCCATTTCCGCTGATCGGCTTGTTCTCCGTATTGAGATCAGTCAGCGCGCCAATATCACGGCTGTCCGGTACCCTCTGCCACTGTAAGTTCCCATAGAAGCTGATCGGGAAGGGCAGGTTGCTGTATCCCTGAACCTCTCCCTCCCCAATATAGTCCAGTTCGCCGCCTGCGGTATTGATCCCGCCGCCGATCGAGCCCTCGAAGAACGGGCGCCTGATGATGTTGGCCGAGCGCGAGCGGCCGGAAATGATATGGGGTTCCAGCATCAGGCCCTGCAGGAAGGACGAGAAAGCCTGCCCGTTTGGCGTATTTGTGATGACGTCGTCGCCGTAGAAGTAGTTGTTGACGAACGGATTGGCGCTGCCGCGGATGCTCTGGTCGATATAGGCGGCGCCGGCGAAGGGATCGAAGGCCGCATCGCTGTAATATTCGCCCCAGGCATTCATGCCTTGCAGACGGAACGCGTCGTTCAGCGTCGACCCCGCCTGCTGGTTGGCGCCGAGCGAGGTGAAATCGCCGCCGCGGGCCTTGGAGCGCCGCAGATATTCCTGCGCGTTGCGAATGGCGCCTTCCGAATCGTAATTGTCGATCGCGACCGCCGTGCGCAGGGCAGAAATCACCGGATCATTGTCATCGAGCCTCTCGGCATTTTCCGTCGCCTGCTCGGCCGGTACCCGGTCGCCTTTCTCATAGTTCGCAGCCGCCAGCAGCAGCTGCGCCTGCGAATATCCGGGATTGGCAACGCTTGCTGCGAGCAGATCGTCGACCGCCTTGTCCAGCTCGCCCGTCTGCAGATAGTACCGACCGCGCGCGACAAGCGCCGTGTCGAAGCCAGGATCGATGGCGAGCGCGATGTCGATTTCCCGCTTGGCATCCTCGATGCGGCCGATATCGAGATAAAAGAGCGCCAGGTTCGAATGGCTGAGAGGATCCTGCGGATCGAGCTCGATCGACTTCTTGAAGGCGGCTTCGGCCTCGCGATTGGCGCTCCGCGCCGCCTGGATGTTGCCGATCGCGTTCCAGGTCGTCGAGCCCCCGGGCGCGACCTTGATGGCCGCTTCGAGATCGGCGAGCGCGCCCTGGTAATCACCCTTGAAGCCGGCGCGGAAATGCGAGCGCGCCTCGAGCGCCGTCGGTTCGGCGGGATCAATCGAGAGGGACCGGTTGAGCGCCTCTTCCGCCTGGGCGCGATCGTTCAGCAGAATGGCAAGCCAGCCGCGATATGCCGGCAGTTCCGGATCATCCGGATACTGGCGCTCCGCCTCCTGGAGAACCTTTATGGCCGCCCCCAGATCCTGCAGGAAGCCAAGCGCATAGGCGCGCAGAAATGCGCCGTCCGATCCCCCCACCTGTGGCGGAAGTGCCTCGGCCCGGTTGGGGTCGGCAAGCGCGCGGGCGTAATAGCCGCCATAGAGTGCGATACCCCGTCGTTTCGGGTCGAGCCCCCGCTGCGCTTTCTCGAATAGTTTGGCGGCCTCGGCATAGCGGGTCTCGCTTGCGGCGAGGACCGCCTCGATCAGCGTCACGCGGGCCTGCTGCGAGGGAGAAAGCGGCCGGCCCTTGAGATTTGCCAGCGTCTGCCGCGCCCGCTGCCGGCCTTCGAGCGAAAGCTGGGCTTCGGCAAGTGCGACCCAATCCTCTGCGCTACGGCGCTCGAGGGGAATGGCTGCGATACGATCAGCATTGCGGCGCATCTCGGCGACTGGCTGTGCAGACGGCGGCATCCGCTCGAATGCCTCTCGCGGCGGCAGGAAGAACAGCATCTGTTCGCGGTCGTCGGAGTCGACGATGACGATCTTGCGCGGCGCCTGGCCGATAGAAGCAACGGCTCCTTCGCCCTGCCGCACTTCGACGCTGCCCTGCGGATTGCTCAGCTGGACGACGCCCTCGAGAACGTTGAGCGAGGTTTGGTCGCCCTTGACCGTCATCGTCCAATCGGTGCCGCGGATCGCCGCTGCCGCCGCCGGCGTTTCAACCCGTACGCCAGGCCCGCCGCGTTCTGCGCGGGCCCAGATAGTACCGGACTGGAGCTCCAGCACAGTGTCGGAACTGGTGCTGGCGGTGATCTGCTTGACGACGAGCGAGGAATTGCGGCCGAGCCGGACCTGCGTCCGGTCTGAAAAGAGGATTGCAAGCTGGCCGGTCGCATTGGTGCGCAGCACGTCACCGCTAAGAAGGTCCTGCTTCAGGTCGACGAACTGCCAGTTGGACACGTCGATAAAGCGGACTTCCTCGCCCACCTTGCGGGCAATGACTGCGCCGGCGGCCCGCCCTGACCGTTGGACGGGCTCTGCCGCTGCAGGGGGTATCAGCCCGCCAGCAAGTATAGGCAGCGCGATTGCTGCAACATAAAACCGATTGAACGCCCCCGACATACCTCACAACTGCTTAGAAACATGGCAAGTGTCAAGACGACCTTTAGCAATGGCATTGCTTTTCGGGTGGACTGTATTAACAGGGGAACAGTTCGGAACAGGGGGAAACGCAAGTTGAGCGACTTTGAATGCGCGCCGACCGAGATGCTCGAAATGCCGATGGCGTCCGGCGAGATCACCGAGGAATACTTCAACCATGTTCGAAAGATAAACGACGTATTCTACGATCAGATCAAAATATCGGATCAGAAGGCCGCCTATATCTTTACCTTCATGCTTGCTTTTCTGATCTCGTCGAGCGAGGGGCGAGGCGTGTTCACCTTGACGCGTTATACCGAAGGCACGTGGGCCGCAGTGGTTGTTTCGGCTTTGCTCGCTGTAGCTTCGGTTTCGTCAATTCTTTCGGCCATCCTTGTCGTGCTGCCGCGGCGGGTGGAGAAATCCACCTCGCTTTTTTGGGGCACATGGCCGCAGCACAGAGCAATATTCGAGCACGCGGCGCAGCGCAGCGATGTCAGTTACCTCTTCAAGGAATACCTGGACAACGCCGACGTGCTATCCCTGATCGCCCGGCAGAAATACCGCTGCGTCTCCTATGCCTTCCGCGGAATGCTGTTTACCGTAATTGCATACGTCTTGCTTCTTCTGGTGACCTGAAGTGCCTCGATAGGCGCCTGGTGTTTCCGGTTGTGAGGGCAGTGCAATAGCCGCGGTCCTAGAAAATTGCCTTGTCCAGCGACTGGATTTCTCGCAGGCGCCAGGCGCGGGGCGTTTCCCCTGTCTGCTTCACGAAGAAACGCGAGAAATAGGCAGGGTCGGCAAAGCCGAGGCGATGGCCGACCTCCTGCACGGAGGCGAGCGAGAAGACGAGCTCGCGCTTGGACTCTTCGATCAGTTTGGTGGTGAGCAGGTCGTGCGCCGTGCAGCCCGCCATCGACCGGACAATGCGGTTGAGATGCGTCAGCGAGATGCCAAGTTCGCCGGCATAAAAGGATATCGGCTTGTGCGACCGGAAATGCTGCTGGATCAGGCCGTTCAGCATGTCCATCCGCCGCTCGCCTTCGTTCGCGGGGGCATGGTTGGGGTTGTCGGCGTGAGAGATGCGCGCGGTCAACCTCAGGGCGAGCTTTACATAGGAAGCCAGAAGTTCGTTGCGTCCGTTGTTGCGGTGATCAAATTCCTCGCCAATTCGTTTCAGCGTTTGCACCACGTAGGCGGCGTCGGCATTCAGCAAATCGAGCGGGGTCAGGTGCGGTGTCGCGAGCCATTCGCCGAAGCGGCTGCGCTCTCCCGGCTGGTGGCCGAGATGGGAGCTCAGGATGGTGATGACCAGACCCTCGATATCGCGGGAGAACCGGAAGCCGTGACTGAGGCCGGGGGGGACGGCGACTATCGCCGGTGGCCGGATGGGATGCGTTTCGCTGCCGAAGGTCGCGTCGCCTGACCCAGCCTCGATGTACAGGATCTGAAAGAATGCCTCATGCCGATGAAGGCGGATTTCCCACTGGTGGCGGCTGCTTCTCGACCTGATTGTTTCACAATGCAGCCAGAAATCATGCCGTTTGCCTGGATCCTCTCCGTATAGCTGGTAGATCGGTATGTGCCTGTCCATCGGGTATCTCCAGCCTCGATGTTCGGTTTGTCCAATTTTTTGGCTCGAATGTCCATTGCCGCCAATGGGGAACCCGAGCACAATTTGCCAAAACGAAAAACACTCGGGAGGAGATGCATGAGAACGCAGGTCGCCATTATCGGCTCCGGACCGTCGGGCCTCTTACTTGGCCAGCTTCTGACGGGAGCCGGTATCGACAACATCATCCTTGATCGTGTCGGCAAGGATTACATCCTCGGCCGGGTCCGTGCCGGCGTGCTGGAGGAAGGCACGGTCGGGCTGATCGACCAGGCCGGGGCCGGCGCGCGGCTGCACGCCGAAGGCCTGCCGCACGAGGGCTTCTCGCTCGCCTTCGACGGCCGCGACCACCGGATCGATCTCCACGGGTTGACCGGCGGCAAGCGCGTCATGGTCTACGGCCAGACGGAAGTGACCCGCGACCTGATGGAACGTCGCGAGGCAAGCGGAGCCCGGACGATCTACGAAGCCGCCAATGTCACGCCCCATGATTTTGATACCAGCTCCCCCTTCGTCACCTACGAAAAAGACGGCAGCACCCATCGCATCGATTGCGATTTCATAGCCGGCTGCGACGGTTTTCACGGGCCGAGCCGCAACGCCGTGCCGAAAAGCGCAATCCGTGTTTTCGAAAAGGTCTACCCGTTCGGCTGGCTCGGTATCCTGGCGGAGGTTGCGCCCGTCAGCGATGAGCTGATCTATGCAAACCATCCACGGGGTTTCGCGCTTTGTTCGATGCGGTCGGCGACCCGCAGCCGCTACTATATCCAATGCGCCCTCGACGAGAAGATCGAGGACTGGAGCGACGACCGGTTCTGGGACGAACTCCGCCGCCGCCTGCCTGCGCATCATGCCGAAGCGCTGATCACCGCACCGTCCTTCGAGAAGTCGATCGCACCGTTGCGCTCGTTCGTTGCCGAGCCGATGCGGTTCGGCAGCATGTTCCTCGTCGGCGATGCAGCTCATATCGTGCCGCCGACGGGAGCCAAGGGGTTGAACCTGGCTGCAAGCGATGTCCACTACCTCTTTGCCGGGCTCAGGGAGCACTATCGGGACGGCTCCGACGCCGGCATCGACGCCTATTCCGAGAGGGCGCTTGCGCGCGTATGGAAAGCGGTGCGCTTCTCCTGGTGGATGACGACGATGATGCATCGTTTTCCAGACACGGGCGAATTCGACCAGAGGATCCAGGAAGCCGAGCTGGACTATCTGACCCATTCGCGGGCAGCGTCGACGGCGCTTGCGGAAAACTATGTGGGCCTGCCCCTCTGACGTGGCATCGATCGGCCACGGATCGGCAATGCCATAACCGAGGCTGCCCGAAATGGAGAGCTGTCAGCCGGTCTCCGCTTTCTGCTGATAACCCCGCTTCACCTTGCTGCGGACAAGTGCCAAACACCGGCGCTCCGCTTCCTGCCAAGAGCCGAACAGATCGATGCGGAAACGCCCCTTGGTGCCGATGCGGCCCCAGTTGCGGGTGAGCGCCGCGCCATCTAAAAGATCGGGCTCAACGGTGAGCACATAGAAGCGAGCCATGTTTCGGGCGGGGTCGCGGCGGGTGAGGAGAAGCGGTTCGCTAGTCATGCCCGCAGAATCGCAAGTCCGGATTCTGCCGTCCAACGACATGATTGAATCGATCCCGCCTCATCGATTCACGGCGCTGATGGGTTCAGCGCAGCAGGGATTTCAACAGCCTTGCGATGCCCTTCAGCGGTTCCAGATAACGCTCGGCCATTTCAACCGCAGGGACGCTTGCCGCCGGTGCGCCGATATTGATCGCGGCGACCACCCGGCCGCGGTCGTTTTCCAGCGGCACCGCGATCGAGCAGAGGCCGAGCTCCAGTTCCTGGTCGATGACCGCGAAACCCTGTTCGCGAACGCGGGCGAGCTCCTCCATCAGGCGGACAGGATCGGTAAGGGTGCGAGGGGTGAAGGGTCTCAGGTTGCTCTGTTTCAGGAGCGCCAGGCTCTCGCTATCGGGCATGGCCGCCAGCAGGACGCGGCCCATCGAGGCGCAATAGGCGGGGAGGCGGCTGCCGGGCATCAGGTTGATCGACATCACCCGCTTTTGCGAAGCGCGGGCGATATAAACGACCTCGGTACCGTCGAGCACGCTTGCGGATGCGCTCTGGTGAACCTCCTCGGCGAGCTTGTCGAGAAAAGGCTGGACGATGTGGGGCAGGGGGGTGGCGGAGAGATAGGCATGGCCAAGCCGCAGAATCTTCGGCGTCAGCACGAAGAATTTTCCATCATAATCGGCATAACCGAGTTCGGCCAAGGTCAGCAGGCAGCGGCGGGCCGTTGCCCGGTCGAGCCCGGTCGCCTTTGCCACGTCCGCGATCGCCAGCCGCGGCGTGGTTTCGCCAAAAGCCTCTATCACCTTCAGGCCTCGCGCGAAGCCGCTGACGAAATCCGTTTCCTGCATGGTTTTCCCTGTGCCCGGTGTCGATGCAATGTGAGGCCATGAGGATGTGCACGCTCCGCATCGCCAGTTCGCACAATATGTGCGGTATATGAACAAAGGTCAATTACCGCACATATTTCTTGCTGTCCCTGCCGTGCTGATCTATCTGTTTTCCCGGAGGCACGGCGGGCACGTTCGCCGGGTATAGCGAAGGAGATATCCCGTATGGACAAGACAATCGGGAGCACGGCGGAAGCCGTCTCCGAGATCGGTGATGGCGCGGCCATCATGATCGGCGGTTTTGGCGGATCGGGCGCGCCGATCGAGCTGATCCATGCCCTGATCGACAAAGGTATCAAGGACTTGACCGTCATCAATAACAATGCCGGAAACGGCCGCATCGGCATTGCCGCGATGATCGACGCCGGCATGGTCAGGAAGATGATCTGCTCATTTCCGAAATCCTCAGATCCGCGCGCCTTTACCGACCGCTATCTGGCAGGCCAAATCGAGCTCGAACTCGTGCCACAAGGCACGCTTGCCGAGCGCATTCGCGCCGGCGGCGCCGGCATCCCGGCCTTCTACACGCCGACGGCCTACGGCACCGAGCTTGCCAACGGCAAGGTGATCGCCGAGTTCGACGGCCGCCATTATGTCCAGGAACGCTGGCTGAAGGCGGATTTCGCCATCGTCAAGGCGCAGCTCGGCGATCCATTGGGCAACCTCACCTACAACAAGGCCGGTCGCAACTTCAACCCGCTGATGTGCATGGCTGCCGCCAAGACGATCGTGCAGGTGTCGAAGATCGTGCCGCCCGGCGGCATCGATCCCGAGCACGTCGTGACGCCCGGCATCTTCATCGATCGCGTTGTCGAGGTCGCCAACCCGCAGCAGGAAGAAGTCCTCATCCGAGCCGGAGTGGCCTACGCCCCAGGAGCCCAGGCATGACCATCGATACGCGCGAAGACATCAAGCTTTCCAACGCCCAGATCGCCTGGCGCGCCGCCCAGCACATAAAGGACGGCGCCTATGTGAACCTCGGCATCGGTTTTCCGGAAATGGTCGCCCGCTACCAGCCGCCCGGCCGCGAGGCGATCTTCCACACCGAAAACGGCATTCTCAACTTCGGCGAAGCGCCCGCCGAAGGCGAAGAGGACTGGGACCTGATCAACGCCGGCAAGAAGGCCGTGACGCTGAAGCCGGGCGCTGCCTTCTTCCACCATGCCGACAGCTTTGCCATGGTGCGCGGTGGCCATCTCGACGTTGCCATATTGGGCGCGCTCCAGGTGGCCCAGAACGGCGACCTCGCCAACTGGCGTGTCGGCTCCAAGGGCGTGCCGGCCGTCGGCGGCGCCATGGACCTCGTGCACGGCGCCAAGCAGGTCTGCGTCATCACCGAGCACGTCACCAAGAACGGCGAGCCGAAATTAGTTGAAGCTTGTACCTTTCCGCTGACCGGCGTTGCCTGTATCACTCGGGTCTATACGAGCCACGCCGTGATCGACATCGTCGAGAAGCATTTCGTCCTGCGCGAAAAGCTCGCCGGTATGACCGTCGAGGAACTGCAGGCCATGACTGGCGCCCGCCTCCATATCGATGGACCGGTTGCCGATCTCGTCGTGCCGAAACTGTGAGAGAGAAGATCATGACCGAAGCCTATATCTGCGATTATATCCGCACTCCGATCGGCCGCTTCGGCGGCTCGCTCTCTGCCGTCCGCGCCGACGACCTTGGGGCGATCCCCCTGAAAGCGTTGATGGAACGTAACGCTTCCGTCGACTGGGAAGCGGTTGCCGATGTCATCTACGGCTGCGCCAACCAGGCCGGCGAAGACAACCGCAATGTTGCCCGCATGTCGGCGCTGCTTGCAGGCCTGCCGGTTTCGCTCGGCGGCACGACCATGAACCGGCTGTGCGGTTCGGGCATGGATGCGGTCATCACCGCTGCCCGCGCCATCAAGGCGGGCGAGGCCGAACTGATGATCGCCGGCGGGGTCGAAAGCATGTCCAGGGCGCCCTTCGTGATGCCGAAGGCCGACACCGCTTTTTCGCGCAATGCCGAGATCTACGACACCACGATCGGCTGGCGTTTCGTCAACCCGCTGATGACAAAGCAGTATGGCGTCGATTCCATGCCGGAAACCGGCGACAACGTGGCGATCGACTACAAGGTTTCCCGCGAGGACCAGGATGCGTTTGCCGTCCGCAGCCAGGCGAAAGCCTCGGCGGCACAGGAGAATGGCCGTCTTGCCAAGGAAATCACCTCGGTGACCATCCCGCAGCGGAAGGGCGATCCGGTGGTCGTTTCTAAGGACGAACATCCCCGCGCGACCAACATGGAAGCACTCGCCAAGCTCAGGGTACTGAACAAGATCGAGGGCGCGACGGTGACTGCCGGCAACGCGTCGGGCGTTAACGACGGCGCTGCTGCCCTGATCATCGCTTCGGAAGCGGCGGCGACGAAGTACGGATTGACGCCGATCGCCCGTATCATGGGCGGCGCTACCGCCGGCGTTCCGCCACGCATCATGGGCATCGGCCCGGCCCCTGCCACGCAGAAGCTTTGCGCCCGCCTGGGGCTCTCGCCGAAGGATTTCGACGTCATCGAGCTCAACGAAGCCTTTGCAAGCCAGGGCATCGCCGTCCTGCGCGAACTCGGCCTCCAGGAAGATGCCGAACATATCAATCCGAATGGCGGCGCGATCGCGCTCGGCCATCCGCTCGGCATGTCCGGCGCCCGCATTTCCGGCACGGCAGCGCTGGAGCTGTCGCTCCGCAAGGGCAGATATGCACTCGCCACGATGTGCATCGGTGTCGGGCAGGGAATTGCGGTGGCGTTGGAGCGCGTTTAGCACCCGTTTCTCACCCTCTGTCATGAATCGAGGCCGGCATTGATGCCGGCCTCTTTATTTTGGTACTATATAGTGGTACCAAATAGCATGAAGAAACGCCATCGCGCCACGCTTGAGCTGATCTATACAAGGCCCGTGAGCGGTTCGATCCGTTGGGTGGATATCGAGCCCTGTTCGAAGCGCTTGGAGCGGACGTGACCGAGCGGGAGGGATCCCGGGTCGGTGTCGTGCTGTTCGGCGAGGTCAGGGTGTTCCATCGCCCACATCCATCCCCCGATGCGGACAAGGGCGCGGTCGCCAGCATTCGAAAATGGCTTGAAAGCCATGGAGTGAAACCATGAGAAATGTCATCGAAATCGAAGGCCACAAAGCGGTTGTCTCACTTGATCCGGAGATCGGCATGTTTCGCGGGGAGTTCCTCGGCCTGAATGGCGGCGCCGACTTCTATTCTGATAGTCTCGATGGCCTGATGGCGGAGGGTCAAAAGTCGCTCCGGACCTTCCTTGAAATCTGCAAGGAAAAGAGGATTGAGCCTTTTCGCTCGTTTTCGGGGCGATTCAACGTCCGGCTCGATCCGCGCACCCATGAAGCGGCCGTCATCGCCGCTGCCGCCAACGATCAAAGCCTCAACGAATGGCTTGCCGAGACAATCGCGACCGCAGCACGGTCGTAGTGGCACCGCTCGCGCAAATTCGACATTGCCACCCATCTTCGCCTGACACATCGTCGCAACCGGGCATCAGGCCTTGGGTCCCGCATCCGCTGAGCCTATATAAAGCGGGCCGCAAATGCGGCGGAACCCAAGGTTTTGAGATGAGCGACGAATTGCAGGGACGCGCGGCACATATCGCGGCGATCCGGGAACGCGCGGAAGCGGAAATGAAGGCGATCGGCATCGACGACGCCTTCATCGGCACGTTGGTCGATACGTTTTACGGCCGCATACTGGAGCATCCGGAACTGGGGCCTGTGTTCGACGCACGGCTTTCCGGACGCTGGCCGGAGCATATGGCGAAAATGAAAAGCTTCTGGTCCTCCGTCGCCTTCCGCAACGGTGCCTATGGCGGAAAGCCGGTCCAGGCGCATGCAGGCGTCGCCAACATGAGCCCTGAGCTTTTCCCGAAATGGCTGGAGCTGTTTGCCGCGACCCTGGACGACATCGCTCCGAGCCCGGAGGCGAAAGCGTGGTTCATGACAACGGCGGACCGGATCGCGCGAAGCCTGACGCTGTCTCTCTTCTACAATCCGGCGCTTGACGACCCGGCGCTCAAACAGGCCTGACAAGCTGCAGGTCGATCCAACCTAGAGGTCGCGGCCCGCATCCAGTGCTTCCTCGGCCTCATCGATCGACATCTCGAAGATCCTCTTGCCGATATCGAAGCTGAAACCTGCCCTGGCGAAGGCGGAAAACTCCTTAGCCTTGCGTTTTTCGTCGAGCTCGCTCTTGCGGAACGGCCCGAAGGCCCGTTTGCGGGCCAGGATGAGGGCCGCGTGGAAATCATCCGCCTCGGCAATGGCGGCCGCGACGGTGCTGCTGGCCACGCCCTTCTGCGACAGTTTCTGGGCAATGGCCCGTCTGGACCTGCCGCCGCGCATGCCCGAGCGGGTGCTCATTTCGGCAAAGGCGGCATCATCCAGCGCCTTGTTGTCATAGGCGAATTTAACGGCGAATTCGGCAAGCGCCCTGACCTGGGTCTCACCGATATCCTCGAATTTCTCACGTGCCTTGCGCGCTATGGCGTCGAAGAGCTGCTTTTCCGTGTGCATGCGCCGGTTTATGCGATAGATCGTCGAATTGCGCGCCCAGGAGAGCATGCGCGGCGTCGGCGCATCGGATTGCCGCGTCTCGTCGTCCAGATTCAGTTTAAGCCTCCGACCGCTTTTACCGCCGCTTCCTGCAAGGCGGCGCCGGACTTCTTACATCATGCCGCCGTGGCGAAACAACATCATCGCGGCAGCCGCGTCAGACGGTGGGAACGGCCTTCAGCACATCCTGATGCACGACGATGCGGGCGTGATAGGGGACGCGCGTATAGAGGTCCATGACGTCCTGGTTGACCAGGCGCACGCAGCCCGACGACGTCGCCTTGCCGATGGAAGCCCATTCCGGCGAACCATGCAGGCGGTAGAGCGTATCCTGGCCGTTCTGGAAGATGTAAAGCGCCCGTGCACCAAGCGGGTTCTTGATACCCGGATCCATGCCGCCGTTCTCGATGGAGAACTTCTTGAGGCTCGGCTGGCGCGCGACCATCTCGTTCGGCGGTTTCCAGCGCGGCCAGGGCTGGCGCCAGTGGATGACACCTTCGCCCTGCCAGGCGAAACCGTCCTTGCCAATGCCGACGCCGTAGCGCATCGCGGTGCCGCCGGGTTCGACTACGTAGAGGAAACGGCCGGGCGTATCGACGACCACCGTGCCCGGCAGTTCGCCGGTCGGATCGACCACGCGCTGGCGATAATATTTCGGGTCGATCTGCTTGTAGGGGATTGCCGGCAACAAGTGGCCGCTGTCCTCGACGGCGGCGTATCGGGCCTGCAGCTCCGCTTCGCTCGGGGGCTCGATCGGACGGCGGGCCATTTCCGGGACCGGAGCCCGTTCAGCGGTGGTGGCGCAGCCGGCAAGCGTCGCGGTCATCGAGACGGAGCCTATCACGAAGGCGCGCCGCGACATCTGGTATTCGCTGGTCATGGACCGAAAGATCTTTCTGAAAATCAACGTATGTGAGCTAGTAGCGGTTTCCAGCCCAGACCAGCAAGGCGCGACGCATTCACATCACGGTGACCTTTCCGTCATCGGCCGAGAACGGCGGGTCAGCTAAAATTCGAGCTGTTTCGGGAACGTCACCTTCATCGCCTGCATGCCAATAAGCCGCAACCGGAGGTTATTTCATGCGCAAATCGCTCAAGTCGATCACCCTCGCCGCCCTGCTGTTCGCATCGGCGCTCCCTGCCTGGTCTCAGTCGACTCATATGCCCCCAAACCTTCCGCAGCGACCTGAAGGTTACATCAACCTGCAATCGAGTATCAGCGTCGGTCTGCCCTATAACGACGGCGCGCCGGTTGAATCCCAGATCGAAACGGCGCAACGGATGATCTATAGCCTCGCCGCGAAACAATGCGAACTCGTGCTCTCGACGATCGCCAGCGACTGCAAGATGAGCAATCTCAGCAACAACCTCAATTCGCAGCGCCTTCAGCGCGACAATGCGCAGATCACGGTGACGGCTCAGATCACCATGATCGTGAAGCTGAAATGATGGATCGGGCAATCCTCAATCCGTTGCCCTGGCCTCGTAAAACGCCCTGACGTCGCCTGCAAAACTCCTGCGCGAATCCGACTTGGTGTAGAACATGTGCCCGCCGCGATAGACCTTGAGTTCGGCGCGGCCGGCAGCAAGTTCGGGCGGCAGGTGGTCGATGACGTAGCGGCTGGCGCCGTAAGGTGTCAGCGCGTCGCTGTAGCCATGGGCGATCATCAGCTTGAAGGACGGGATGACCGAAAGCAGGTCGCGGATATCGGTGCTGGCGCTGGCGAGCGAGCGCGAATCTGCGCCATGGCTGCCGTTCCACTCCCAGCGGCGGTTCACCTCCTCGTTCAACAGCGAATAGGTCATTTCGGTCGCAAAGCCGAGTTCGTTGCGGGCATAGGCGGCAAAGGTGGCGCCATAGGCGCGCGTGTAACCTTCGAGGATCGGATCGTCGTTGCGGGTCGAGGATTCTTCCGGATAGGCATCCGGCACCCCATAGGAGGCGTCGTAGGGGCTGACGATCTTTCCCGGTCCTCCCATCTGCTTGGCATAGACATCGCCGACGAAACCGCGAGTTCGGGCGACGACGTCCCTTGGAATGCCGGTGAGTTCGGACACCCGACCGTAGAACGCTTCGGCTGCCTGGCCGGTGGGGGAGGGGCCGGCCAGTCCGACGAGATAGTCGCCGCTCGCGAAACGCTCGGCATCGGCAAGCTTTTCCGGCGTGAACTGGTTGCGGCGCTCCAGCTCGGCTGCGGCGAGCGAAGGAAGCTGCAGCGCGGCACTCAAGGGATCGTCGGAATTGGCGAGGAACCGGCCTTCGACCAGTGGCGACAGCATGATGATGCCCGAAGCCAGCATCCCCTGACTGTTCTTCAAAGACGCGGCGACCTTGGCGGCGCGAAAACCGCCATAACTCTCGCCGAGCAGGTATTTCGGCGCATCGAGCCGGTTGTTCTTCTGGACATAGAGCGCGATCGCCTTGGACAGGCTGTCGGCATCCTGCCGCACGCCGTAATAACCGCCGGCCGCATCATTGCTGGCGGCGCGGCTCCAGCCGGTACCGATCGGATCGATCAGCACGAGATCGGTGAAAGCGAGCCAGCTTTCGGGATTGTCCTTCAGCCGGGGCGTCGTGCCGTTGTCGCCGGTCGTGCCGAATTCCAGGATCTTCGGGCCGACCAGGCCGAGATGCAGATAGGCGGAGGCAGCGCCCGGTCCGCCGTTGAAGGCGAAGGTGAGCGGCCGGCCGGGTTCCCGGTTTTTGGCGACATAGGCGGTGTAGAAGATCTTCGCCGAGCGGTTGCCGTCCTGCCCGAAGAGATCGAGCGTGCCGGCCGTCGCGGTATAGGGGAGATCGCCGGAAGGCGCCTTGAAGATATGTTCGGTGGTGGAATCGGCCGGGATCAGGCTGAATATGCCGCCACCGGCACCTTGCTCCGCCTGGCGACCGCGCTCGCGGTTCTCGTCACCGCCGCGCGGCTGTTGCGCCCAGGCCGGTCCCGAAAGCACCGGCGCTGAAAGGGCGAGGACTATGGCGAGAGATGCAATCAACCGATGAAACGTCAAAACTGAAATCCTCCTTGGCCAGCCGCACCCTATGTAGGGCGGCGCGCCGATCCGCAAAACTCAACTCCTATTGATCGACGGGGCAGGGGCCTTCGGCTCGCCAATTTTCAATTTTTCTTAGCGGCGCCCTGCAGATAACGGTGCAAATCCGCGGCCGGCGGTGCGGATTTCCACGCGAACGGTGGTCACAAGCGCACATAAAATTTACGCTCGCGCCCATGATTCCCAAGGCCGTATCACCGAAGACGTCGTTTCAGCCCATGCCGGCAGCTCGCTGGGCAAGTCCCCAGACCTTTGCCGCAGACACCGCGGATGCGGCATTCATGGCGGGTGGGGCACTTTATCCGCTCGACCAGATCGTCCGGGCCGAACCGGACTGGGCCGGCGCCTGGCGGCAGCGGCTGGCGCTGAAATGCGCGGCAGCGGCCGTTCGGCTTGCAGGGCGTTCGGAAGACGAGGCGGGGCTGCGCGATGCCTGGCTGTTGCGCAAGCCGGGAGACGATCCCGGTCCGGCCGGGCAGATCCTTTCGGCCTGGAAGCGGCTTGGCTCGCGTTCGGCCGCGCTCGATGCAGAGGTGCTGCAGGCGACAGCCGGCATGCTTGGCATCAAATGGGACGAGCCGCTGGCAACGCTCGCGCAGGTTTTTGACGACCTCGGCCTCACCGGATCAGCTGCGCCGTTCGCGGCTGCGGCGATCATCCGCGAGACGCACGCCATCCGTCCCGACGCCGAAGCGCTCGGCTGGTGGCTGGCCGATCTCCTTCTGGCGCAGAAGCTGCGCTGGCCCGTGCCCGTGCCGCTGTTGATGAGCCAGCGCGTTTCTTCGGTGTTCCGCGCCGAGGGCGGGCGCGGCCGCATCCGGCCCGGCGAAGAAGGGTTCGACCGGGCGATCTGCCTGGCCCTGGTGCATGCCGCGACCGAAGCCGGCCGGCTGGCGGCAGAGATTGCCCGGCGCGCCGAGCGGCTTGCCCTCGTCACGCCAAAGCTGCGTGCAAAAGGGGCGGAGGACGGGCTGCGCCTGTTGCTCTGCGATGACGCCGTTTCCGGCTCCCTGCAGACACCGAACCTTTCCCGTTTCGCGTCGCGCCGGCTGTTCGAGCGGCTGCAGCAGCTGGAAGCGGTGCGCGAGCTTTCCGGTCGCCCCACCTTCCGCATCTACGGGCTTTGAGCATGGCGAAGCGGGCGCGGCAAATCGTCATCGACAAGGAGCTTCTCCACCTGACGCAGAAGGAGCGGCATCGCCAATGGGCGGCGCGGGTGGAGGCGGTGATCTTTGCCTCTTCCGAGCCCGTCACACGGAAAGCGCTGGAGCGCGTCGTCGGCGAGGAATGCGATATCGAAGCGATCATCGAGGAGATCCGCGAGTCACTCAGCGGCCGGCCTTATGAACTCGTCGCGGTCGCCGGCGGCTGGCAGCATCGCACCCGGCCGGAATTTGCCGATGTCATCCACGCCTCCGGAGCCGCCAATGCCCCTCCGGCAGATCTGACCGATCATCAGGCCTTGGTGCTGATGACGGTCGGTTATTTCCAACCGGTGACGCGCGCCGAAATCTCGAAGATTTTCGGGCGCGAGGTAAGCCGCGATACGATCGCAACGCTGCGGCAGCTCGGCTTCCTCGCCTCCGGCCCGCGCAGTCCGACGCCCGGTGCGCCCTATACCTATATCACCACGCCGGCCTTCCTCACCGCCTTCGGTTTCGACACGCTGCGCGACCTGCCGGATACGGAAATGCTGGAGGACGCCGGGCTGCTGAGCCGCACGCTGCCGGTCAACGATTTCGTCGAGCCGGAACTGGAAGACGACGACGACTAGCAGCAGTGCTTGAAATGCGCGGAAATTGAGCTCATATTGAGCAGAAGATGATCAAAACCGGATCAGGACTTTCTCATGGCTCATGCTTTTGAAATCGGCGCCGCCGCTTTCCGTGAACCTCAGTCCGCGCTTCTGTCGGCGCGGCGGGTGTCGGATCTTCTCGGCCTGACGCATGCGGAATTGGCGAAACTGATCGGCGTCGCCCGCAACACGCTGACGGCCAAAAGCGGCGCCCGCAAGGTCGACATGGCGCTCTCCCCGGTCGTGCGCATTCTGGCGATGGCGAGCGAGATGGCCGGCGACGAGAACCGCGCCGCGATCTGGTTCAAGCACCAGCCGATCCCCGGTTGGGCCGGCAAGACGGCTTACGACCTCGTCGGCGAGGGCAAGGCCGACAAGGTGCTCGCCTATCTGGAGGCGGTGCGCTCCGGCGTCTATGCCTGAACCGACAATCCTCTGGCGTGCCTATGTGCCGCGCTGGGCGCATGCGCCGCTTTCCGGTGACGGCGCTGCCCGTTTCGGCGGTCGCTGGAACCCGGTCGGCGCAGCGACCATCTATGCCGCACGCGAACTTTCCACCGCCTGGGCGGAGTACAACCAGGGTTTCGTCCAGCATCCGGCCCTGATCGCCCAGCTTCGACTGGACGGCGCGCGGCTCGCGGATCTGACCAGCCTAGAGGTTCTGACGGGTCTTGGCATCGGCGAGGCAATCCACCGCTGCGAATGGCGCGATGATCTCGACGCCGGGCGGTTGCCGCCAACGCATCTCCTCAGAGAGAGGCTGCTGCAGGAGGGCCACGACGGCGTCGTCTATCCATCCTTCATGTCGCCGGGCGGAACCTGTGTCGCCCTCTGGCACTGGAACGGCAAGGAACAGCCGAAGCTCACGATCACGGACCCCGACGGTCGGCTGCCGAAAAGTCCGGCTTCCTGGTTATAGCCGGGAACGCGGCGTCGTTTCCCTCCACGAATGGAATCGATCCGACGCAGTAGCAAAACCACAACCGCTCAATGTCACACCCACAGCTGTATGGAAAATGCTCCGTTCAACCTTGGCATTTAAAATTTAGCGGAATGTAATGTTTTGGATGCATGATGGGCCGAGAGAAAGCGGTGCCCATGCAGCAGAACATCCGTATCACATCGCACGTCACAATCGTGCTGACATTGCTGACAGCCCTGACAGCGCTGCTTCTCGCCGGCTTCATGTGGCTTGCCTCGGCCAAGGTGGATGACCTCGCCTTGATCCGCCAGAAGGGTTACGTCGAGCAGGGCCTCGACGAGCAGGTGAAAGCCGTACAGCATGAACTGGAAAGCGTCACGGTGTGGAACGACGCGGTCCTGCTTGTTGCCAAGGACGATCACCCATGGATTGCCGAGAATATCGGCGCATGGATGCACAAATATTTCAGCCATGACCGCACCTATGTGTTCAACGAGCGGGACGAGCTGGTCTTCGCCATGCGGGACGGCGAGGATATTGCGGCCCTGACCTTCCTCGACGATGAAAAGGCTGCGGCTGCCGTGCGGGAAAGTGTCCGTGCGGTGCTCCACAAACGGATCACACCGGGCGATTCCAATCCCCCGGTGCTTGCCGAGATTTTCGCGGAGAAGATCCTCTCGATTGCCGGCCGCCCGGCCGTCGTCAGCGCGAGACCGATCGTCCCGAGCAGCGACGAGGTCTTGCTCGAGGCCGGCAAGGAGTTCATCGCGGTTGCAGTCAGATTCCTGGATGCCAGCGCGGTCGAAAAAATCGCTCGTTACGCGCGCCTTGAAACACTGCATTTTACCACCGACGCGGCCGAAACGACTGCCGCCATCCCGGTCATGGCCACTTCCGGACCGACGCTTGGATATATGGCATGGCAGCCGATCCGGCCGGGCCTGATGCTCATCGAGCAGATCGCTCCGGTCGGCATTGCCGGCATCATCGTGGCGATGGGGGTGGTGATCTTTTTAGGCCTCGGCCTGCGCAAGACAACCCTCGACCTGTCCGAGAGCCGTCTGGCATTGATGCGCCACCGCGACCAGCTCGAAGAGAGCGTCAGGCTCCGGACGGCGGAGATCGAGCGCCAGCGGGAGGAACTCGACAGGCTCCTGGCGCAGGAGCGGCATGTGAATGCCCTGCAGCGTCAGTTCGTCACCATGGCGTCCCATGAGTTCCGCACGCCGCTTGCCATTATCGATGCCGCGGCACAGCGCCTGTCGCGCACCAAAACCAATCAGAAGCCCGAATATGTGGAAGAAAAGTCGGCCCAGATCCGCTCCGCCGTGCTGCGTATGGTGGACCTGATGGAGAGCATCCTGTCGGCGGGCCGGCTGGAGACCGGCAAGACGACGCTGAAGCCGGAGCGCCTCTCGCTGGCGGAAATCATCGAAGCCTGCTGTGCCCGACAGATGGATGTTCGCAAATCCCACACGATTCACCGGGACCTTTCGCATCTGCCGCAGGCGATCCTTGCCGACCGCACCACGATCGAACAGGTCTTCACCAACCTGCTTTCGAATGCCGTCAAATATGCCCCCCACGCGCCGGACATTCATATCCGGACCTCGACCAAGAACGGCATGTCCTATGTGTCGATCCAGGATGCCGGCATCGGCATGGATGCCGAGGACCTGCCGAAGCTGTTCGAGCCCTATTACCGGGCCCGCAGCGCGACCGGCATCGCCGGCACGGGCATCGGCCTCAATCTCGTCAAGCAGATCGTCGATCTGCATGGCGGTTCGATCTCCGTCGAGAGCGTACTCGGCCGGGGCACAACATTCACGGTGGCGCTCCCGAACAAGGGACCGCTCGCAAATCTCATCAAACGTGCAGCTTAGGGAATAGCAGGATGATTACCGTACTATGCATCGACGACGAAGCGGATATCCGCCAGCTCATCGTCGAGGAACTGGCGGACGCCGGATTTGCAACTCTGGAGGCGGCCAACGGGCAGGAGGGTCTCGAAGCCATCCTGGCGTATTGGCCGGACATCGTCATCTGCGACATTTCGATGCCCGTCATGGACGGTCATCAGCTCCTGGCAGAAATCCAGATGAACCATGCCGAGCTTTTCAACATCCCCTTCATCCTTCTGTCGGCCTTGACCGACAAGGACAATGTGTTGACGGGCCTGCGGGCAGGGGCGGCGGACTATCTGACCAAACCGATCGATTTCGATCTTCTGCTGGCAAAGCTCGCCGGCTGCATCGCCCGCCTCGAAAACGACCGGGCCGTCGGCCGGGCGCTCTGATTTCAAGGCAAGGCGGCGTGAGCAATCTACAGTGGGCGTCGTGCTTATCGATGCACCGCTGTAGGTCCCGCCGTGATTTCGGGTTGCGACGATTTTCCGGACGAGGCTCGCGGCCCGAGTTCGAGCTGGGTGCGAGCCTCTAACCGTCATCATGGCGGCTGTGGGAACCTAAGAACCGACCCCTATGGCGCCGTCAAATCAACGTTTTGTAAACCATCGACGCCAAAGGCTGGCGCGGTGGTGACGAAGAAGTTTCGCCGGAGGCGAGGTTTTGTCACTCACCCTTGGAGGGTTCGTCGCGTTCGCGAAGATTGCGGGCGACGAGGCGACAGAGGTCGCGGAGTTGCTGGTAGCTCTCTTGCGGCAGGAACGAAAACACTTCGCGCTCGACGGCGTCGGCGGCTGCATCGCAGGCCTTGATCATCCGCTTGCCTTCGGTCGTCAGGCTCATGCGCAGGATGCGGCGGTTGGCCGGATCTTCCTTGCGGGTGATGAGATTGCGGCGCTGCAGCCCGCCGATCAGCTCGTTCATCGTCTGCGGCGTCACGAAGAAGCGACGCGACAGTTCGGCCGAGGAAAGGCCGTCGCGGCTGCCGATCACGCTCAGCACCGTATATTGGATGCCGGTCATCTGCAGCGCCGACAGCGCCGCCTCGAGCCGGCTGCGCACGGCATGATTTGCCTGGTTCAGGAAGTAGATTGCCCGGGGCTGCTGCATCACCCAGTCGCTGGTGCTTGCTTCTTCGGGCTTCATGTCTTCAGCCATCACGATGCGGCGACCTTCTTCAAAACGGTTATATGAGCGGGGTAGCGGAGAAAATGCAGCCGCACAAGCCGGGTTGGACGAAACCCCTCAACTTACTGAGGCGCCGAGCCGGAGCGACAGCGACCTTGCGGCACGCAACGTGGCGGTCAGCGGCGGGCCGGAAGGCGCGATATCGAAACCATCCTGGCGGCCGAGCACGGTGATGACCGCCTTCAGGTGTGCGCGGTGATCGAAGACGGGAGCGGCAACGGCTGAGAAATCCGGAACGGTGGACGGCAGCGTTGCGGCATAACCTTGACGGCGGACATCCGTGAGTTCGGTTATGAAAC
Organism: Neorhizobium sp. T7_12; assembly: GCF_002968535.1. Taxonomy (NCBI): domain Bacteria; kingdom Pseudomonadati; phylum Pseudomonadota; class Alphaproteobacteria; order Hyphomicrobiales; family Rhizobiaceae; genus Neorhizobium; species Neorhizobium sp. T7_12. Next base: position 64,785 of record NZ_PVBK01000016.1, read on the forward strand.
GCGCGGCCGAGGCCTCCGCTTCGCCATCCTGTTGCATCATGGCGCGCAGGTGGTGTTCCCACTCGGCGTTCGGCAGGTTTGCCATGAAGACCCGGCCGGTCGCCGTCGGCCAGAGGCGTACAAGCGATCCGACCTTGATCTCGTAGACGCTGTCGGAGCGGCCCTCGATCTTGTCGACCACGACAGGCGCATCGCCGTTCCACACCGCCAGGGTCACCGTCTCGCCGAGTTCGGCGGCAAGCTGCGAGATTGACGCACGCGCAAGGCTGAGGAAGTCGGTGCGCGAAAGCGAGGCAAGCCCGAGCTGCAGCGCCGAATCGCCGAGATCGTAAAGGCCGGACAGCCGGTCCTGAGCGGCAAAACCGGTGCGCACCAGGCTGACAAGATAACCATGCGCCATGCTGGGCGTCATCCCGGCAGCCGCTGCGATTTCGTTCAGCCGCAGCGCGCGGCCGGCATGCTGGATCGCGGTCAGCACCTTCAGGCCCTTTTCAAGCGACTGGATACCGGCGCCCTTTGTTTCCGGCCCCTTGCCTGCCGCCTTCTGTATTACCGCCGCGTCCATGACCTCTCCGCTTGACGTCCTCATTCATCTTTATACAATATAACTGAATTATTTCAAGAATATTGAAATCGACGCGAAGGATAAGGAGGAGACCTTGGCGGAATATCTGGTTTGTTCGGAGGATGAGATCACCGATGGCGGCCGCAAGGTCGTCGCCTGCGGGGAGCGGGAAATCGGCATTTTTCGGGTAAAAGGTGCGCTACATGCCTGGCACAACATGTGCCCGCATCGTCAGGGCCCGATCTGTCAGGGACGCATCTATCCTCAAGTCATCGAGCCCGTCGATGAAAGACAGGAGGTGCGGACGCTTCAATACAATGAAGAGAACATGCACGTCGCCTGTCCGTGGCATGGCTGGGAATTCAACCTGGAGACCGGTCGCAACGCCGGGCCGGCCAAATACCGCCTTCACCGAGCCGAACTGGCGATCCGGGAGGGGCAGGTCTATGTCGTCCTCTGAGCCCACATTACGCAACGACCCCTATGGCTGGATCGAGGACGCCACCGCCGAGATCGAGAAGGCGACCGCCGAACTGCTGGAAAACGGCGAGGCATCGCGCGTCTCGGATGAAGCAGTCGCCCGGATGATGACGGCGGCGATCCGGCTTTACGTCGCCAAGAGCGACGGCGAGGAACGTACCTTCCGGCCGCTGACCGGCACCCGCGACGAAACGGTGACCGCCACCGAGGCGCTCTCCGCCGTTTCCGAAATCCTGCGCGCCCTGCATCTCGGGCCGATGGAACTGGCGCTCTGGTACCGGCGCCGGCCGGACGAACTCTGAGGCATAAATCCACTCTTTCGCCTGAGGAGAGCGAACATGGATATTTCCAACAAGGATCGCGCCCGCGAATTGCCGGTGCAGCAGATCGATGTCTTCACCGATACGCGCGACATCCTCGCGCATGCCAACAAGGCGGCCAGGAAGCGCGGTTTCGAGGACTGGCTGATCTGCGACGTGGACGCCCACCACACCGAGACGATTTCCTGGCACGAACTGGTGCAATATATCGAGGACCCGGTCATCCGCCACCAGGCGATGCTCTTCCACGACGAGAAGATGGGCACCGCCTCCTACGGTTTGAACGGCGACATGGGCCTCAAATACCAGGATGTCGGCGGCCGCATTCCGCACCAGGCGGGCATCCGCGAAAAGGTCGATGACGGGGTGCATCGCGATGTCACCCTCTCGCGCCGGGCGATGAGCGCGCTCGGCGTCGACTATATGGTGCTGTTCCCGACGCCGATGCTGACGCTCGGGCTGCATCCGCAGCCGGAAATGGAAGTCTATCTCGGCCGCGCCTATAACCGCTGGCTGATCGACAAGGTGCTCTCCAAGGACGACCGGCTGAAGACGCTTGCCTACCTGCCGTTCAACGTGCCCAAGGAAGCGGAACGCACCATCGAGGAATTCGCCGGCCAGCCGGGTGTCATCGGCTTCTGCGTGCCGTCCACCCGCCATAAGCCGGTGCACCACAACGACTATATGCGCGTCTATGCGATGCTCGAGGAGCGCAACCTGCCGATCGCCTTCCATGCCGCCTATCACTGGCAGGACCAGTCGCTGTCGACCATCAACCGGTTCCTCGGCATGCATGCGCTTGGCTTCGTCTGGTGCAATATGGTGCACATGACCAACTGGATCCTGAACGGCATTCCGGAGCGTTTTCCCAAACTGAAAAGCATCTGGGTGGAAAGCGGGCTCGCCTGGATCCCCTTCCTGATGCAGCGGCTCGACGACCAGTATCTGATGCGGCCGTCGGAAGCGCCGCAGCTGAAAAAGCTGCCGAGCGATTACATGCGGGAAAACTGCTGGTACACGACCCAGCCGATGGAAACGGTGAACATGAAGGCGCTGCAGCTGACGCTGGAGATGATCAACGCCGAGAGCCAGCTCCTGTTTGCATCCGACTGGCCGCATTTCGATTTCGACCTGCCGCAGGAGATCTACGACCTGCCGTTCCTGAGCGAACAGGCGAAGCGGAATATTCTCGGGCTGAACGCGGCGAAGTTGTTCAATCTGGACCCGACGCCGCGTAAGACTTTGTAGGCGGGGAGGGTGTGTGGAGCCCCTCAGCACCGCGGCAGTTTTTCATGGTCTTCCACTTCGTCTAACAAGGACATTCCAACATGACCATCACCGGAGGCGATTCCATCGTCGCTTCACTGCGCGCCCACGATGTGGATACCGTCTTCGGCATACCAGGCGCCCAGCTCTACGGCCTGTTCGACGCCTTCCAGCGCGACGGCATGCGGGTGATCACGCCGCGGCACGAGCAGACATGCGCCTATATGGCCTTCGGTTACGCCCGAGCCTCGGGCAATCCCGGTGTCTATTCCGTCGTGCCCGGCCCGGGCGTGCTCAACACGGGCGCTGCGCTGCTGACCGCGTGGGGCTGCAACGAGCCGGTTCTGTGCCTGACCGGGCAGGTACCGACCGCGTTTCTCGGCAAGGGCCGCGGCCACCTGCACGAGATGCGCGACCAGCGCGCCGTTCTCGCCGGCATCGCCAAGTCTGCCGAACGCGCCGACAAGGCAGCGGACGTTTCCGTCGCAATCGCCCATGCGTTTCGCGAGATGCGCTCCCTGAAGCCCGGCCCGGCAACGGTTGAAATGCCCTGGGAACAGTTCGTGGCGGAGGGCGAATTCGAGATTGCCCGGCCGCTCGAAAATCATCCGGATCCGATAGCCGATGTAGCGGTCGGCGAGGCGGCGGCGGCGATCGGCCGGGCGGAACGGCCGATGATCTTCGTCGGGCCCGGCGCCTTCGAGGCCCGTGACGAGGTGCTGCGGCTTGCGGAAATGCTGCATGCGCCGGTGGTCGGCTTTCGTTCCGGGCGCGGCGTGGTCTCCAACCGCCACGAACTCGGCCTCACCATCGCCGAGGCGCGAAAGCTGTGGCCGGTGGTCGATTGCGTCATCGGCATCGGCACCCGGCTCGAGGTGCCGAGCTGGCGTTGGAAGCCGAGAGCCGAAGTGCCGGTGGTGCGGCTGGAAATCGACGCGGAGGAACTGATCCGTACACCGGAGGCCCTCGGCGTGCTCGGCCGCGCGAAGACCTCCCTCACGGCGCTGCTTGCCGAACTCAAGCCGCGGACGCCTTCCGACGACTGGCGGGAAGCGATCCGAAAGGCGCGCGCGCAAACGGCGCAAGCCATCCAGGAAATCTCGCCGCATTACGATTATCTGCAGGCGATCCGCGCTGCCCTTCCGGATGACGGCATCCTCATCGAGGAGGTCTGCCAGTCCGGTTTCGCCTCCTGGTACTGCTATCCGGTCTACGAACCACGCACCTTCATCTCGACCGGCTTCCAGGGCACGCTCGGCTTCGGCTTTCCGACCGCGCTTGGCGTCAAGGTTGCCCGGCCGGACGTGCCGGTGGTGTCGATCGCCGGCGATGGCGGCTTCATGTTCGCAGCCCAGGAACTGGCGACCGCCGCCCAGTACGGCATCGACGTCATCACCGTCGTCTTCAACAATTCCGCCTTCGGCAACGTGAAGCGCGACCAGAGCGAAGCTTTCGGCGGACGGCTGATCGGTTCGGAGCTCAAGAATCCGGATTTCGGCAAGCTCGCCGCCGCCTTCCATGTGGATTTCGCCCGGGTGAGTGCGCCGGAGGATCTCCGCTCCGCAATCGAGACCGCCATCACCCGCGGCGGCCCGTGGCTGATCGAAGTGCCGCTGTCGCTCGAAAGCGAAGTCAGCCCCTGGACGTTCATCCACGGGTAATCCGTCGATGACGAACTCCGTTCGACATGGACGAAAAGACCTATCGTCATGGCAGGGAGCCGTATAAAGTCGGCTCCAAGATTTCGATCCGGGGAGGGCATCGTTTCCGTGACATCAGACCAGAAAACCATGCGTGTCGTTGTGCTGACGGCGGTCCTTCCGGCTTCGGTGGTCTCGACGCTCGAAGGCATGGACGGGCGGCAAATGTCTGCCGCGGAGGTCGCTGCAGGCGGCGAAATGCCGGGCGTGCAGGTGCTGGTCACCGATCCAGGCGTCGGCGCCAACGCGGAAATACTGGCAAAATTCCCCGACCTGAAGCTGGTCGCCTGTTACGGCATCGGCATCGACTCGATCCACATGCCGACCGTCAAGTCGCGTGGCATCGGCATCTGCAATACGCCGGGCCTGCTGACGGAGGATGTCGCCGATCTCGCCATGGCGCTGATGCTGGCCTCCGCCCGCGATATCGTGCCCCAGACCCAATATGTCCGCGACGGCCGATGGACGACGATCGCGGCAAAAGTCCCGCTCGGCCGCTCGCTCAAGAACAAGGCAATCGGCATTGTCGGGCTCGGCAATATCGGCGCGGCGATTGCGGAACGGGCCGCCGCTTTCCGGATGCGGGTTTCGTATCATGGGCCGCGGCGGAAACCTGTCGCTTATGCCTACATGCCGGATCTCGTCGCGATGGCGAAGGAGAGCGATTTCCTCGTCGTCGCCAGCCGCGGCGGCGAGGACACCAGGAAAATCGTCAACCGCGACGTGCTGGAGGCGCTCGGACCTCAGGGCACGCTGGTCAACGTCTCGCGCGGTTCGATCGTCGACGAGGCGGCGCTGGTGGAGGCGCTCAGGACCGGCAAGTTGGGTTTTGCGGCACTGGACGTATTTGCCAACGAGCCGAGGGTTTCGGAAAAGCTGCTGTGGATGCCGAATGTGATCATGACGCCGCACCAGGGCAGTGCCACCACGGAAACCCGCCTCGCCATGGCCCTTTTGCTGGTCGAGAATGTCCAAGCGTTTTTCAAGGGAGCGCCGCTGCCGACGCCGGTGGTCCCGATCGCGATCTGGGCTTTTGAACTGTAGCTTTTGAACTCTAGGGAGGAATTCAAATGGCATTTCAACGTCACGTCATCGGACTGGCAGGACAGGACCAATCCGGCGAAGTCATTACCGAGTTCGACCGCGCTTCGGTCACCGACGAGGAATGGGCCGTCCGCGTCGATCTCGCTGCCGCCTATCGTCTCGCAGCACTCTACGGCTGGGACGATCTCATCTACACGCATATCTCGGCTCGCGTCCCTGGCACGGACAATCACTTCCTGATCAACCCGTTCGGGCTCGCCTTCGACGAGATCAAGGCGAGCAACCTCGTCAAGATCGACCACGAGGCGAAGATCATCGGCAAGTCGGACTACCCGGTGAACGGTGCCGGTTTCGTCATCCACCACGCCGTGCACAAGGCACGCCACGAGCTGAACTGCGTCATGCACCTGCATACCGAGGCAGGCATGGCGCTTTCCATGCTCGATTGCGGCCTGCTGCCGCTCTCCCAGCATTCGATGTTCTTCTACAACCGCATCGGCTATCACGGCTACGAAGGCCTGGCCCTCAATATGGAAGAGCAGGAAAGGCTGATCCACGATCTCGGCCCGCACAAGAACATGATCCTCAAGAACCATGGCACGCTGACATCGGGCGAAAGTGTGGGCGAGGCATTCGTGTGGACCTTCTGGCTGGAAAAGGCCGCCCGCGCCCAGCTCGCCGCCATGGCCGCCCAGCCGCAGGGTCTCACCGTTCCGGCAGAGAAGATCGCCGAGCTGACCGCCCATATGTACGAGATGTCTCCGGCCAAGCCGGGACTGAAAGAATGGCCGGCCATGCTGCGCAAGCTGGATCGGATCGATCCGAGCTATCGGGACTGACATCCTGAAATGACGGCGTGCGGGGAACTGGCGGTCTTTCCTCTCATTCTCCGCAACGAAAAAAGCCGGCGTTTCCGCCGGCTTTTTATTTGCTTCAGCAGGTCTTACTGCTGCGGGATCTGGGCAATGGCCACGTAGTCCTTCCACTCCGCGATCGTCTTGATCATCAGAGCCTGGGCTTCGGCCGGGGTGGAGATGTAGGGGTCGCCACCCTGGTCGGCCAGGAACTTCTGGGTTTCCGGCGCCTGCAGGACGGTATTGAACCAGCCGTTGATCTTGGTGGTGATGTCTTCCGGCGTGCCCTTGGCAACCATGGCACCCCACCAGCCGAGCTGGTCGACGTCAAAGCCCTGTTCCTTCAGGGTCGGAATGTTCGGAGCGCCCTTCATGCGTTCCGGCGAGCCGACGCCGAGAAGACGGAAGCGGCCTTCGCGCTGCTGGGCGAGGGCAAAGACCGGATCGTAGGAGCCGAAGTCCATTGCGCCGCTGGTCATGTCGTTGAGCGAGTCGGCGGCGGTCTTGTACTGGACCGAAACGGTCTCAAGGCCGGCTTTCTGCTTGTAGACTTCGGCCATGACCTTGCCCGAAGTGGCGTTGACGGCATAGGAGCCACCGTCGCCCTTTTCCTTCATGGCGGCCGTCAGTTCCTTCAGGTCCTTGTAGGGCGCGTCCTTGGCGACGGCGATCATGAAGGCCTGCTTGTTGATGGTGGCAATCGTCATCAGGTCCTTGCCGACGTCGATGGGCGGCTTCTTCATGATCCACATGTTGCCGGCGATCGAGTTGCCGGAATGGACGAAGATCGTGTAGCCGTCCGGCTTGGAGCGCGACGTGTATTCAGCGGCGATGTTGCTGAGCGCGCCCGGCTTGTTTTCGACGATGATCGTGGCGCCGGCGACCTTGGACACCTTGTCCGCGAAATAGCGGACGAGAACGTCGGCGCCGGAGCCAGCCGGGAAGGCGCAGACGAAGGTGATCGTCTGCTCCGGATAAGCGGCCTGGGCGGGCGTAACGTTTGCAATCTGCGCGACCGCCAGCATCGCCATGGCGGCGGTGGCTTGCGCGATCTTCTTAAGCCATTTTGTCACTTTTCATCTCCTATGGCGGTTCGTAAGGGTCCCTGCGAAAGAACCTGCCGCACTATGGCGAGAGGGTCTTTCGAATCGGTTGATTAATTTTGCGGAATCTTGGCCATGGCCACATACGTCTTCCACTCCTCGACGGTCTTGGCGAGCAGTGCCTGACCCTCGTCCGGAGTGCCGACATAGACGTCACCGCCGAATTTCGCGAGGAAGGCGACGGTATCGGGCTGGGCCAGGACTTCGTTGAACAGCGCGTTGATCTTGTCGACCACCGGCTTCGGCGTCGCCTTCGGAACGAAGGAGCCCCACCAGCCGAGCTGGTCGATGTCGTAGCCCTGTTCCTTGGCGGTCGGGATGTTGGGCAGCGACTTCAGCCGGATCGGCGAACCGGTCGCAAGGATCCGGACACGCTTCTCGTTGGCCTGCGACAGGGAGAAAACCGGATCGTGGACGCCGTAGTCGAGAGAGCCGCTCAGCATGTCGTTGAGCGAATCCTTGGCGTCCTTGAACGAGACTTCGACCGGATCGACGCCAGCGACCTGCTTGTAGATTTCGCCGAGAACCTTGCCGGATGTCGCAGCCGTTGCGTAGCTGGCGTTGTTGCCCTTTTCCTTCAGCACCTTGGTCAGCTCCTTCATGTCCTTGATCGGGCTGTCGTAAGCCACGACGAACATGAAGGCCTGCTTGTTGATGAAGGAGGTGGTCTGCAGCTCCTTGACGACGTCGATCGGCGGCGCCTTGAACAGCGACATGTTGGCCGCCGTCGAGGTGCCGGAATGGACGTAGATCGAATATCCGTCCGGCTTGGCGCGGGCGGTGTACATGGCGGCGATGTTGCCGGCGGCCCCCGGCTTGTTTTCGACGATCACCGTCTGGCCGGCGACCTTGGCGAACTTGTCGGCAAAGAAGCGGACCAGGACGTCGGCGCCCGAGCCGGCCGGGAAGGCGCAGACGAACGTGATCTGGCCATTCGGATAAGCACCCTGCGCGAACGCATCAAAGGGTGCGAGCGTGGCGGCCGCGGCAGTCGCCATCATCAGGTTTCTGCGTGAGATTTCAGTGGTCATCGGTACAAGTTCCTCCCTTGAACGCCCCAGTCATTCCCGTAGCAAGCTTCCGTGAAGCCCGTTGAACAAGCCTCAGTTTTGCGGGATCTTCGCCAACGCCACATAGGCACGCCACTCCTCGACGGTCTTTGCAAGAAGCTCGTCGACCTCCTTCGGCGTTCCTTTGAAGACGTCCCCGCCGAACTTGTTCAGGAAGGCTTCCGTTTCCGGCTGGTCAAGCACGTCCCGGAACAGTGCGTTCAGCTTCAGAACGACATCGTCCGGCGTCTTGGTCGGCACGAACACACCCCACCATCCAAGCTGGTCGACATTGAGGCCATATTCCTTGATGGCCGGAATCTCAGGCGTCGACTTCATGCGCTGCGGCGAGCCGACCGCGAGCAACCGCAGGCGCCCCTCGCGCTGCTGGCTGAGCGCGAAGACCGGGTCGAGTGCCGCGAAATCCAGCTGACCGCTGGTGATGTCGTTCAGGGAATCCGGGCCGGTCTTGTAGGCGACTTCGGTTGCCGAGACCCCTGCCAGCTGCAGGTAGACTTCGGCGAGAACCTTGCCCGACGTCGCGGTCGAGCCATAGGTGGCGTCGCCGGCCTTGGCCTTCAGATGCTCGGTGAGCTGCTTCATGTCCTTGATCGGGCTATCTGCGGCGACCGCGATCATGAAGGGCTGCTTGTTGATGAACTGGACGCCGCGCAACGCCTTGGTGACGTCGATCGCGGGTTTCTTGAACAGCGACATGTTGGCCGCGGTCGAGGTGCCGGAATGGACATAGACCGTGTAGCCGTCCGGCTTGGCGCGGCTGACATATTCGGCGGCGATATTGCCGTTGGCGCCCGGCTTGTTCTCGACGATCACCGTCTGCTTTGAAACGGCCGCCACCTTTTCGGAGAAGAAGCGGACCAGAATATCGGCGCCGCTGCCGGCCGGAAAGGCGCATACGAAGGTGATCGTACCGTTGGGATAGCCCGATTGTGCGAACGAGACACCGGGGAGAACGGCGGCCATCGTGGCCGCCGCAATCAGGGTGCGTCTTGTCAGTTTCAAATGTTGTTCAGTCATTGGCTCCTCCTCCAAAAAACCGTTGCAGAACGTCCGTTATTCCTCCTGGAACGCCTCCTCGCGTGTCTTTCGGAACTGCGGGAAGATGATCAGGCAAAGCATCAGGACCGTCGCCACCAGAAGCGTGGCCGAGATCGGACGGTCGATGAAGATCGTCGGATCGCCGCGCGAGATGACCAGCGAACGGCGCAGGTTTTCCTCCATCAGTGGACCGAGGATGAAGCCGAGCACCATGGGTGCAGGCTCGCAGCCGAGCTTGAAGAGGATGTAGCCGAAGACCGTGAAGACGATCATCAGAACCATCATGAACGGCTCGGTGCTCGTCGAGTAGACACCGATCGCGCAAAACAGCAGGATCGCCGGGTAGAGCAGGCGGTAGGGAACCGACAGCAGCTTCACCCAGATGCCGATCATCGGCAGGTTGATGACAACGAGCATCAGGTTGCCGATCCACATCGAGGCGACCATGCCCCAGAAGAGGTCCGGACGGGTGGTCATGACCGCCGCACCCGGCTGGATGCCCTGGATGATCATCGCGCCCATCATGATCGCCATGATTGGGTTCGACGGAATGCCGAGCGTCAGGAGCGGGATGAACGAGGTCTGGGCAGCAGCGTTGTTGGCCGCTTCCGGACCCGCGACGCCTTCGACCGCCCCGGTGCCGAACTTGCGCGGGTTCTTCGAGATCTTCTTTTCGAGCGTATAGCTGGCGAAGGAGGCAAGAACCGCTCCGCCGCCCGGCAGGATGCCGAGGAGCGAGCCGAGGCCCGTGCCGCGGAGGGCTGCCGGATAGGCTTCCTTGAATTCCTTCTTGGTCGGCCACATGTCGCGCATGCGGGTGCTGATCGCTTCGCGCGGCGGCGGCGGGTTCTCGAGGTTGCGGATGATTTCCACGATGCCGAAGAGGCCGAGAACCAGCGGCAGGAAGTCGATGCCCTCCCACAGGCCTGAAAGGCCGAAGGTATAGCGGGTAAGACCCGTGTTGATGTCGGTGCCAACGAGGCCGAGCAGCAGGCCTATCAAGACCATGGCAACGGCCTTCAGGACCGAACCGTGCGCCAGAACGATCGCCATGGTGAGACCGAGCAGCATCAACGCGAAATAATCCGGCGAATTGAACTGCTGGGCGATCGAGGCGAGCGGTGGACCGAAGGCCGCGATGAAGACGGTGCCGATCGTGCCGGCGAAGAACGAGCCGAGAGCGGCGATCGCGAGTGCCGCACCAGCGCGGCCCTTGCGGGCCATCTGATGTCCCTCGATACAGGTCACGACCGAGGAGGCTTCACCCGGCATGTTGACCAGGATTGAGGTGGTGGAGCCGCCATATTGTGCCCCGTAATAGATGCCGGCCAGCATGATCAGCGACGAAAGCGGATCGAGCCCGAACGTGATCGGCAGCAGGATCGCCAGCGCGGGAATGGGTCCGATGCCGGGAAGAACGCCGATCAGCGTGCCGAGCACGACGCCGATCAGACAGAACATCAGGTTCTCGAGCGAGCCTGCAGCCATGAAGCCGGTTGCGAGGTGTTCAAAGACTTCCATGGATTACCTGCCCCACCAGACGGGCATTGGCTGCCCAAGCGCGTATACGAAGATGATAACGACGAACGCCGCCGTGGTGACCGCGAAGACGACGGTCTCGACAGGTTTGACGTCGCGCCGTGCATAGGCAGCGAACATGATCAACAGGATCGAGGAGATCACCGCGCCGATTTCAGCGATCAGGATGCCGAAGGCGGCAATCGCCAGCAGGATGAAGACGATCGGGCGGAGCTGGATGCGTTCGATGGCCGGGCCTTCGATCGCCAGCGACTTTACCGTGACGATCAGCCCGATCAGTGCGATCAGGCCGCAAATGATCATCGGGAAATAGCCAGGGCCCATGTTGCGGGCGGAACCGAAGGTAAGGTCCGACCCGACATAGAGGCCGACCGCGCCGAAAAGGATGAACAAGATGCCCGCGCCGAAATCCTGCGGACTTTTGATGACCATGGTTTCCTCCCTGAAAACCCGACTATGAGAACCGGTCTGGCTCCCCTTGGGCGCCGGCCAAACCGTCATTATGCATGTTCCTCGGGCCGCGCCTCGAATTCGCAGCCCTGAATTCGTCTATAGGCAACTAGATTTGACTATATACAAGAGTATTTCTCTTGTCAGTCAATCGAATTCCGTAGTCTCCCCTGTCGATCAGATACCACAGCCGCCCACCGTTTTCGATCCTATCGCATTTATATCAGGAAGCCAGATATCCCAGGTGTAATTTCGTGACATCCTTTCCTGTTTTTGATCTGTGGATTGAAACTCTCAATTGCAGCCGCCGCTCCCAAGGGCTTGTCCGAAAGCTCCGGCGGGCAGATATGAAATTGGTTTTGAACAAAGTCAATTATACTTTATCAAAAATAGTTGACAGGCGCATGCGCGTCGGGAGAGATTGCCGTCAGGATTGCAAAGGATAAAAAAATGAAGATTTCTGTCGTGGGAGGAGGGATTGGCGGACTGACGGCGGCATTGTCGCTGCTCCGCCAGGGGTTTGACGTCGACGTGTACGAACAGGCGGTCGAGCTGAAAGAGGTCGGCGCCGGCGTTCAGGTCAGCGCCAACGGCACGCGGGTTCTGTTTTCGCTCGGGCTCGAAGAAGACATCATGTCGATCGCCTCTCAGGCGCAGGGCAAGGAGATTCGCCTCTGGAATACCGGGCAGACCTGGAAACTGTTTGACCTCGGCCCGCTTTCCATCGAGCGCTACGGCTTCCCCTATATCACCATCCACCGCAACGACCTGCACCAGACGCTGGCAGCCGGCGTGCGCCGAATCAAGCCCGATGCGATCAAGCTGTCCAAGAAATGCGTCGGGATAACCCAGGACGACAAGGGCGCGACCATCACCTTCGCCGACGGCACCACCGTCACTTCGGATATCGTCGTCGGCGCCGATGGGGTGCACTCGAAGATCCGCGAGACGCTGTTCGGTCGAGACGACCCGAAATTCACCGGCATCGTCGCCTGGCGCGGCGTCATCCCGGTCGAACGCCTGCCGGAACGCATGCTGCGGCCGGTCGGCACCAACTGGATCGGCCCCGGCGGCCACGTCATCCAGTACCTTCTGCGCGGCGGCAAGCTGATGAATTACGTCTCGGTCGTCGAGCGCGCCGACTGGCAGGTCGAATCCTGGTCGGTCGCGGGCACCGTGGAAGAGTGCCTTGCCGACTATGAAGGCTGGCACGAAGACATCCACACGATGATCAAGGCAATCGACGTGCCCTACAAATGGGCGCTGATGCTGCGGCCGCCGATGGACGACTGGACCCGCGGCCGTGTGACGCTGCTCGGAGACGCGTGCCATCCGACATTGCCGTTCCTCGCCCAGGGCGCGGTGATGGCGATCGAGGACGGTTTCGTGCTCGCCCGTGCGCTTGCCGAGAACAATGGCAACTACGAAGCGGCCTTCGCCGGTTACGAGGCGGCCCGCGTTGAGCGCACCGGCAAGATCGTCCGCGGCGCCGAAGGCAATCTCAGCCGTTTCCATAATGCCGCGTTGAAGGATCCGAAGCTCGCCGAGGACTACGTCAATGCCGAATGGCAGGAAGACAAGGTCAAGCAGCGCTACGAATGGCTGTTTACCTACGACGCCACCTCGGTGCCGGTCGTGGCGGGAACCAGGTCGCCGGAAGCGGCTGCCTGAGGCCGCGATCACAATTCAATCTCGAAAGCCCGTTCGCTGGTTTGCCGGCCGAGCGGGCGAAGCATAACGGGTAGGACATCATGACCACCAAGGCGGAATGGCAGCGAATCCCGCTGATCGTCTCCTTTCCGGAGACGGCGAAATATACCGAGACCTACGGCTTTGCCGGCAATTCCGGCAGGGTCAATCTCGAAGGTCAACTCCTGCGTGGCACCGGCGCGCCGTCGAAGACGGTCTATGTCTTCATGCATCCAACCTCGACCCTGCAGCTCCTGCCGATGCCGACGGCGCTTGCCGATGCCGGCCTGCACGTGCTTTGCGCCGCCAGCCGTTATCCGAAAAACGACACCGCTCTCATCATGGAAAAGGTGGCGATCGACCTCGGCAAGTGGCTTGATTATGCCCGTGGCGAGCTCGGTTACGAGAAGGTGGTGCTGGTCGGCTGGTCGGGCGGCGGCTCGCTGTCGCTGTTCTACCAGGCACAGGCCGAGAACCCGACGATCACCCACACGCCGGCCGGCGACGAGGTCAACCTCCTCGAAGCGGGGTTGAAGCCCGCCGACGGCGTGATCTTCATCGCCGCCCACCTGTCGCGTGCCGAAACGCTGACCGAATGGCTCGACCCGTCGGTTCTCGACGAACTCGACCCGGATCTGCGCGACCCGGAATTCGACATCTATTCGCCGGACTGCCCGCACCAGCCACCCTATTCGGCGGAATTCATCCAGCGGTTCCGGGCCGCCCAGGTCGCCCGCAACCGCAAGATCACCCATTGGGCGCTCGACATGCTGGCGGAGCTGAAGCGCCGCGGCTCGTTCGAGCAGGAGCGCGCCTTCATCGTCCACCGCACCATGTGCGACGTGCGCTGGTTCGACGGCACCATCGACCCGAACGACCGGCCGATCGGCAAGAGCTATATGGGCGATCCGCGCACCGTCAATGTCGGCCCGGTCGGTCTTGCCCGCTTCACGACGCTGCGTTCGTGGCTTTCCCAGTGGAGCTACGACCTGTCGAATGCCAAGGGGCCGATGAACGCGGCGCTGATCAAGCGCTCACCGGTGCTGCAGATCGAGAACAATGCCGACGAGGCGGTACCGGCGACCCACAATCCGACGATCCGGGCGGCGCTCGCCACCGAGAACAAGGAATATATGAAGATCCCGCACGCGACCCACTATTACCTCGGCCAGCCGGAACTCTTAAAAGCCTGCATCGACCGGGTGATCGACTGGAGCAAGCGGCAAGGGTTGTTGGCTTGAAAGACAAGCTGGAGCTCGTCAGGGGCGGGGCTCCTGATCGTCGGGAGGTTTGCAGTCGGGAGGCTGAACGTGAGCTTTAGCAAAAAGCACCACCGTCCATTCGGGACCAGTGGTGCTCCAATTTCGTCTTCCGCCTTCATGGCGGTATCAGGGACCGGCCATTCGTCCGGCCCCCAATTCGCTATCTCAAGCCGCAGCCGATTTCCTGGCGATCATGCCGGCCTTCTTCTGAACCCATCCCTTCATCGCGTCATGAGCTTCCGAAGCGGCCTGTTCCAGATAGCCAGGCTCTTCCGTGCGGGCGGTGATTTCCAGGCGCAGGCCATTCGGGTCGAAGAAGTAGATCGAGTTGATGAACTCGTGGTCGATGACGTCGGTGGTCTTCACGCCGGCATCCTGCAGCCGCTTCTTGAACGTCAGGACCTCCTCGACGGAATCGACTTCCATCGCGAAGTGCTGGACCCAGTCGGGCGTGTTCGGCGAGGGAAGCGGCATGATGTTTTCGCCGAGGTCGAAGAAGGCCATGTAGGAGCCGTCGCCCATTTCGAAGAAGAAATGCGCGTAGGGCTTTTCTTCGCCCGTCGACGGCACCTTGTCGGCGGTCATGCAGTTGACCAGCGGCAGGCCAAGCAGGTCCTCGTAGAACTTGCGGGTCTCCTCGCCATCGCGGCAAGGGTAGGAAAAGTGATAGAGTTTGCGAAGCTTTGGTGCGTCAACCATGGTGGTTCCTCCATATCCAGGCTTGTTGCATTGGCCGTGATGGTAGGCCTTTGCCGACCCTCCCATGTCCACCTTGCAGGTGGACATGCTCACCACAGATTTGTTCTCAACCCTGGAGGCGTCAATGCCTGCGCTTGATGGAGACAACGTGACCGTCATGGCCGCCCTCATGGACGAAGTCGGTGAGCCCGGCTTCCCCGAAAAATTGCTGGAGACGCTGCGCGGTATCGCCGGCACCGATTTCTGTTCCGCCTTCCAGGCCGAGGAGGATGGGTCGCTCACCTATCTCTTCGCCTGCGGTTATCACTCGACCATTCCGGGCTTTGCCGAGCGCGCCTCGCTCGACTATGCCCGCCGTTATTGGCTGCGCGACCGGGTGACCCGTCAGATGCTGAACGCAGGCCCCGGACTTGCCAAGGTGCAGGTCATCCGCCAGGCCTGGAATGGCATCCGTGACCCCGAATACCGCCGCGACTGTTACGAGCGCGCCCATGTGCTCGAACGCCTGACCATCTATCACTCGGAGGAGCCGCGGATCTTCGCCAGCCTCTATCGCACCCGCGAAAGCGGCCCGTTCCCGCTCTCCGCCGTCGAACGGCTGGAAGCCTCCGCGCCGCTCCTGATGGCCATGGTCATCAAGCATGTGCGACTGCAGGGCCGGCCGCAGACGGCGCCCTTGCATCCGCCGCAGCAGGAGATCGCCGGGCGGCTGCTGCAGGCGGGGTTCGCACTTTCGGGCCGCGAGGCGGAGGTTTCCGCCGGTCTGCTGCTCGGCCGCACCCATCGGGAAATTTCCGAGAAGGTCGGGCTCGCGCTTTCGAGCATCGTCACCTACCGTCAGCGCGCCTATCGCAAGCTGGGGGTCAGCGACCGGCGCGGGCTCGAAGCGCTTTATGAAGGAATTTCGCGCGTCTAACGCATCATTTCGAGGAGGGATTTCAGATGATTTCGATCAAAAACCGTATTGCCATTGTCACTGGCGCCAGCTCGGGCATCGGCTGGGGCATCGCCAAGGCGATTGCCACGGAGGGTGCCGTCACCGTGCTTGCCGCCCGCAGCGCCGACAAGCTTGAAAAACTGGCGGCCGAGATCGAGGCAGAAGGCGGCCGTGCGTTCGTCGTGCCGACCGACGTCACCGACGACGCGCAGGTCGAAAAGCTGTTCGCCACGGTGAAGGAAAAATACGGCCGGCTCGACATCCTGATCAACAATGCCGGCATCGCCGACCATACGCCGGTCGAGAAGCTCACCAACGAGCGCTGGCACGAGGTGATCGGTGCCAACCTGCACTCGGTCTTCTATTGCAGCCGCGCCGCCTTCGTCATCATGCAGGAACAGAAACGCGGCCGGATCATCAACATGGGCAGCCTGTCGTCCAAGGTACCGCGCGGCCATACCGCCGCCTATACGGCGAGCAAGTTCGCGCTCGAGGGCCTCACCCGTTCGCTCGCCGTCGATGGCCGCGAGCACGGCATTGCGGTCTCCATGGTGCATCCTGGCTCGACGGTCAGCTCGCTTGTTCCCGGCATCACCGACCAAGTCCGGCCCGCAACCATGATGCCTCTGGATGTGGCGCGGATCGTGGTGCTGATGGCGACGCTGCCGGACGACGTAAACCTTTACGAGAGCATCATCCTGCCGGTCGAAATGCCGTTCCTCGGCCGCGGTTAAGCATCGGTTCAGCACGACGTCAAACGGCTTTCTTTTCGCCAGGCCTGAGATTGAAAGCCGCTTGACGCATATTCGGGTCCCTGATATCCATTTCCCCAGTAGGGAGAATTTGCTATGGAAAACCAGACCGAATCCGCTGCCGCCGGCCAGAACAATGGCAAGTGGGGCGAATATGTTACCGTGGATTTCGACGAGGGCATCGCCTGGGTGACGCTCAACCGTCCGAAGCAGCGCAACGCCATCAACCCGGGCATCGTCTGGGAAATGAACGCGATCATGGACGCGCTGGAAGAAGACGACCGCTGCAAGGTGATGGTTGTTACCGGCGCCGGCGAATCCTTCTCGGCCGGCATGGACCTCAAGGAATATTTCCGCGCTACCGACAAGGTGCCGCCGATCCAACGCGAACGCCTGTTCCGGGCGAACGCCGCATGGCAGTGGCGCCGGATGATGTATTTCCCGAAGCCGACCATCTCCATGGTCAACGGCTGGTGTTTCGGCGGCGCCTTCCAGTTCCTGGTCGGCTGCGACCTGGCCATCGCCTCGGAAGACGCCATTTTCGGCCTTTCTGAAATCAACTGGGGCATCATCCCGGCCGGCATCGTCACCAAATCGGTGCTGGAGACGATGAGCTTCCGCGACGCGATGTATTACATCATGACCGGGGAAACCTTCACCGGCCAGCAGGCTGCCGACATGAAGCTGGTCAACAAGGCCGTTTCGCCGGACGAGCTGAAGGCCGAGACCCGCAAGCTCGCCATGACGCTGATCGGCAAAAACCCCTTCGTGCTGCGCCAGGCCAAGACCGCATGCCGTTTTACCCGCGATCTCACCTGGGAACAGGCCGGCGAATACCTGATGGCGAAGTCCGACCAGACGGAACTCCGCGACCCGGAAAACGGCCGCAATACCGGCATGAGTCAGTTCCTGGACGAGAAATCCTTCCGCCCGGGCCTCGGTGCCTACCGTCGCGACTAAGAAGTGGCTCCCATGGCTGATACGATGACCACAGCTCCCAAGACGCTCGATCCGGCCAAGCCGTTCGATCTCGACCGTCTGCTGCGCCCACGATCGATCGCGATCGTGGGCGCGTCGCCGGATCCCGCTTCGATCGGCGGCGGCGTGCTCGCCAATCTCGAACTCTTCAAATATGCAGGCGATCTGCATCTCGTCAGCCGTTCGCGCGATGAGATCAATGGCCGCGCCTGCGTGAAGGCCATCGCCGACCTGCCAAAGGGCGTCGATGTGGTGATCCTCATCGTGCCGCAGGTGGCGATCAAGGACTCGGTTCTTGCCTGCGTCGAGCGGGATGTGGCGGGCGTCATCGTCTATTCTTCCGGTTTCGCCGAAGCCGGCGAGGAGGGCCGCCGACAGCAGGACGAGCTTGCCGAAATCTGCCGCAAGGCGGGCATGGCGATGCTCGGACCGAACTGCATGGGCTATACCAATTATGTCGACGGCATTCCGCTGACTTTCGAGCCGGTCGACCTGCGCGGCGTCGGCGAGCGCTCGCGCGTCGCCATCGTCGCCCAGAGCGGCGCGACGGCGGCCAATATCCGCTTCGCCATGCATTCGCGGGAAATCGCGGTCTCCTACGTCATCGCCACCGGCAACGAGGCCGTGATCGCCGCCGAGGACCTGGTCGGCTGGCTGATCGAGGACAAGGACAACGCCGTCGTCGCGGTCTATGTCGAACAGGTCAAGAACCCCCAAAAGTTCCTCGCCGTGGCGCGGCGCGCCCGCGAGCTCGGCAAGCCGATCGTCATGCTGCATCCGGGCTCCAGCGAGCGCGGCAAGCAGGCGGCGCAATCGCATACCGGCGCGCTTGCCGGCGACCATGCGCTGATGCAGACGGCCGTGCGCAACGAGGCCGTCGCGCTGGTCGAGACGACCGACGAGCTGTTCGACGTCACCGCGATCCTGGCGCGCTATCCGTCGCCGCCGCCGGGCGAGGCGGGCATCGTCACCAATTCCGGCGCCATCCGCGGCCTCTGCTTCGATTTTTGCGAACGCGTCGGCCTGCCGATCGCGACGCTGTCGGACGAGGTGCATGCCGAGCTTGCAACGCAAGTGCCGCCTTACGTCCATGTCGACAACCCGTTCGACATCGGCACGACCGGCTTCTCCAATCCAGGTATTTTCGGCACGTCCACGGCATCCATGCTGAAGGATCCGAATGTGGGCATCGTCTTCCTGTCGCATGCAGGCGGCTCGCCGCCGATGCAGATCAAGAAGTCGGATGCCATCATCCCGGTCGCCGCGACCGCGACGAAGCCCGTCATCCTCAACATTGTCGGCGACGACTACCCGCTCGACCCGACCTTCATGAAGGCCGTGCGCGACAGCGGCATTCCGTTCTTCCGCTCGCCGGAACGCGCCATGCGCGCCATGGCAGTGGTGATGAACTATGCGGCCGCGCTCGCCGCCACCAAGGACCGCGCGCCGGAAGGCGAACGGATCGCCAAACTGCCACCGTCCGGCCTCGTGGTCGAGTATGAAGGCAAGCGGATCCTTGCCGATCTCGGCATCCACATCCCGAAGGGCGCTTTGGCCAGATCCGCCGACGAAGCCGCGACGATCGCAGCCGATGTCGGTTATCCGGTGGTCATGAAGGCGCAGGCGGCCGAACTCGCCCACAAGAGCGATGTCGGCGGCGTCATCGTCAATATCGCCGACGAGCCGGCGCTGCGGGCGGCGCATGAAAAGATGTATGCCAGCATTGCCAGGCACAAGCCGGGCCTTGAGCTCGACGGCGTGCTGATCGAGGGCATGGCGCGCCAAGGCCTCGAAATGGTGGTCGGCGCCAAGCGCGATCCGCAATGGGGTCCGGTCGTACTGGTCGGCCTCGGCGGCGTCTGGATCGAGGCTCTCGCCGATGCCCGCCTGCTGCCGGCCGATATCAGCCGCGAGCGGGCGATCGCCGAAATCCGCAAGCTGAAGGCTTCGAAGCTGCTGGGCGCCTTCCGTGGCCAGCCGGCGCGCGATGTCGAGGCGATCGCCGACGTGGTCGTCAAGCTCGGCGCGCTGATGCGCTCACAGCCTCAGATCGTCGAGGTCGATATCAACCCGCTCGTTGTCTATGGCGAGGGGGACGGGGCTTTGGCTCTCGACGCGCTATTCGTGCAGTGAGGATTGGGGGATTTCCCCCTCATCCGCCTGCCGGCACCTTCTCCCCGAGGGGAGAAGGTGAATTGCCGCAATGTCTCAGATCCTCCTCTCCCCAGCGGGGAGAGGGTGGCCGAGCGAAGCGGAGGCCGGGTGAGGGGGTGCTACGCCCACTATTTTATTTTGGCAGTCACGAGGGAGGAAACCGTGATGCAGACCCAATCCTATGGTGAATTGAAGCTGTTTGTGGATGGCGAGTGGCTCGGCGCGGAAGGCCGGATGACGGAAGACGTCATCAATCCGGCAACCGGCGAGCCGATCGGCGCCCTGCCGCATGCAACCGCGGCGGACCTCGAGCGAGCCGTGGCAGCCGCCACCCGTGAATTCAAGGCCTGGAAGGCAACGACCGCCTTCGACCGCGCCAAGATCATCCGCAAGGCAGCCGACATCCTGCGCGAACGGGCCAATGAAATCGGCCGGCGCATGGTGCTCGACCAGGGCAAGCCGCTCGCCGAGGCGATCCCGGAAGTCCATATCTCGGCCGACATTCTCGACTGGACCGCCGACGAGGGCCGCCGCACTTATGGCCGCATCGTGCCGTCGCGCGTGCCCGGCGCCCGCTGGATGGTCACGAGAGAGCCAGTCGGCCCGGTCGCCGGCTTCACGCCCTGGAATTTTCCGGGCGTCATCCCGGCGCGAAAAATTTCGGCCGCGCTCGCCACCGGCTGCACCATGGTCATCAAGCCCTCGGAAGAAACACCCTCGACCGTGCTCGAGATCGCCCGCGCGCTGCAGGATGCCGGCTTGCCGAACGGCGTGCTGAACGTCGTGCACGGCAAGCCGGCGGAGGTCTCCGAACACCTGATCGCTTCGGACGGCATCCGCAAGATCACCTTCACCGGCTCGACCGCCGTCGGCCAGCATCTCGCAGTCCTCGCCGCGAAAGCCGGCGTCAAGCGTGCCACGATGGAACTCGGCGGCCATGCGCCCGTGCTGATCTTCGAGGATGCCGATATCGACCACGCCATCCGCGTCATGGTGCACGCGAAATACCGCAATGCCGGTCAGGTCTGCATCTCACCGACCCGGTTCTACGTCCATGACAGCGTCCACGACAAGTTCGTCGACGGCTTTGCCAAGGCGGCCTCGGCCCTGAAGGTCGGCGACGGCCTCGACCCGTCGAGCCAGATGGGGCCGCTCGCCAACAGCCGCCGCGTGCCGGCAATGGAGCGCATGGTCGCCGATGCCGTGCAGCGCGGCGCCAAGGTGAAAGCCGGCGGCGAGCGCGGCAGCAATCGCGGCTATTTCTTCCAGCCGACCGTGCTGGCCGACGTGCCGCAGGACGCGATCATCATGAATGACGAGCCCTTCGGCCCTGTCGCCGTCACCGCCCGCTTCACCTCCTTCGACGAGGTGATCGAACAGGCCAACCGGCTGCCCTACGGCCTTGCCTCCTATGCCTTCACCCGCTCGAGCCAGACCGCCGCGATGGTCAGCGACGCGATCGAGGCCGGCATGGTCGGCATCAACAACAACTTCATCTCGATGGCCGAAACGCCGTTCGGCGGCGTCAAGCAGAGCGGTTATGGCTCCGAAGGCGGCACCGAGGGCATGGACGCCTATCTCGTCACCAAAATGACCAGCCTGTCGTAAGGCTCCGGGATCTTTAGGAGAATATGATGACCATAGAAGCAAGCGATCTGGGCGGAGAGAACGTCAAGGTTGAATTCGAGGACGGCATTGCCTGGGTGAAACTGAACCGCCCGGACAAGCGCAACGCCATGAGCGTCGGCCTTGCCGAAGACATGATCCGGGTGCTCGACGCGCTTGAAATCGACGACCGCGCCGGCGTGATCATCCTGACCGGCGAGGGCGAAGCCTTCTCCGCCGGCATGGACCTCAAGGACTTCTTCCGCGCCACCGACGGCGTTTCCGACGTCAAGCGCATGCGCGCCTATCGCTCGACCCGTGCATGGCAATGGCGCCTGCTGATGCACTACGCCAAGCCCACTATCGCCATGGTCAACGGCTGGTGTTTTGGCGGGGCCTTCACGCCATTGATCTGCTGTGACCTTGCGATCGCCTCCGAAGATGCGGTGTTCGGCCTGTCGGAAATCAACTGGGGCGTCATCCCCGGCGGCGTCGTCTCCAAGGCGATCTCGACGCTGATGAACGACCGCAAGGCGATGTATTACGTCATGACCGGCGAAAAGTTCGGCGGCAAGATGGCCGAACAGCTCGGCCTGGTAAACGAGGCGGTGCCGGCCGACAAGCTTCGCGAGCGCACCGTCGAGATCGCCCGCGTGCTCCTCGAAAAGAACCCGACCGTGCTCCGCCAGGCCCGCATGGCCTACAAGTATGTGCGCGAGATGACCTGGGAGGAGTCGGCGGAATACCTGACCGCCAAGGCCGATCAGACGACGTTCGTCGACCCTGAAAAGGGACGCGAAAAGGGACTGTCGCAGTTTCTTGACACGAAGACCTACCGTCCGGGGCATGGGGCGTATACGCGCGAGGAGTAGTCTACACCTCCTTCCGGGGAGACCGTTGCTAGACTCCCTCATCCACCTGCCGGCACCTTCTCCCCGAGGGGAGAAGAGGGATTGCCGCAACGCCCCGATCCTCCTCTCCCCTTGGGGAGAGGGTGGTCGAGCGTAGCGGAGGCCGGGTGAGGGGGTGGCACCCGCTGCCTCCAAGACTAAAAACGCGAGACCCAATCATGGACCTGAACTATTCGGACGAGCAGCTTCTGTTGAAGGAAAGCGCCGAGCGGTTCCTGAAGGATCGCTACGACTTCGAGAAGCGCAACAAAATCATCGCCTCGGAGACCGGTTTCGATGCCGGCATCTGGTCCGAGATGGCCGATCTCGGCTGGTTGGCGCTGCCGTTTGCCGAAGAGAATGGTGGGCTTGGTGGCGGCGCGGTGGAAGTCTCGCTGATCATGGAAGCGATCGGCCGCGCTTTGGTGGTGGAGCCTTATCTTGCATCTATCATTCTCGCCGGCGGGCTGGTCGAAAAGCTTGGTTCCGAAGATCAAAAAGCCGAGATTCTCGGCGGCCTGTTTGCCGGCACATCGCGCCCGGCGCTGGCGCATACGGAGCGCCAGACCGGTTTCGACCTCGGCAATATCGCCGCAACCGCGACCCGCAGCGGCGAGAGCTATCTTATCTCCGGCGAAAAGCGGCTGGTTCACGGCGGCGCCTTTGCGGATATCTTTCTGGTCTCGGCCAAGCTTGACGGGGCAGTAAAATTGTTCGCCGTACCTGCGGATGCTGCGGGCCTGACGCGGACCGAGGTGAAACTCGTCGATGGCAGCCGCGCCAGCGATTTCGTTCTCGACAACGTCTCCCTACCCGCGTCGGCGTTATTTAGTGCTGAGGCCGATACGCTCGCCGAACTCGAAGCGGCTTACGACCGCGCCAATGCGGCGCTCGCTACGGAAGCGGTCGGCATCATGGATGCGCTGCTGGACGCGACCGTTGCCTATACCAAGGAGCGCGTGCAGTTCGGCAGGCCGCTCGCCGCCTTCCAGGCACTTCAGCACCGCATGGCCGAGATGGCGGTGAAATGCCAGGAGGCCCGCGGCTCCGCATTGCTCGCCACGCTTTCCGTCGATGCGCCGCGCCCGATGCGTATTCGCAGCGTTTCCGGCGCCCGTGCCAAGATCGGCAAGGTCTCCCGCTCCGTCGCACAGGAGGCGATCCAGTTGCATGGCGCGATGGGCTTTTCGGAAGAGATGCCGATCGGCGCCTGGTTCCGCCGGCTTTATGCGATCGAGAACACCTTTGGCACCACTGCGGACCACCTGAAGCGCTATGGCGAGATCATCCGCGATCCTGCCATGCTCTCCGGCAGCCTGCTGCGCGAACCCGTCTGAGGAGAGTTCCATGGATCTGTTGATGACGGAAGAAGAGGTTCGGTTCCGCGACGAGGTTCGGACTTTCTTGGACACTCATCTGGACGAGGGCCTGAAGCGCGCAGAGCGGCTGAACCCCAGCTTCCTTGCCGACCCCGCTATCGGCCTCGAATGGCAGGCGAAGCTCAACGACAAGGGCTGGGCCGCCCCATCCTGGCCGAAGCAATATGGCGGCACCGGCTGGTCGCTCGCCGAGCGCTACATTCTCGACCAGGAATGCGAACGCGCCGGCGAGCCGCATTTCCGCGGCGCCTCAATCAAGATGATCGCGCCGGTCATCATGCGCTACGGCAACGACGAGCAGAAAAACTTCTACCTGCCGCGCATCCTGAGTGGCGAGGATCTCTGGGCGCAGGGCTATTCCGAACCCGGCTCCGGCTCCGACCTTGCCTCGCTGAAGACCAGGGCGGTGCTCGACGGCGACCACTACATCGTCAACGGCTCAAAGATCTGGTCGACGCTGGCGCATCATGCCACGCGGATGTTCGCGCTGGTACGCACCGCCGACACGGGCAAGAAACAGGAAGGCATCACCTTCATCCTGATCGACCTGAAATCGCCCGGTGTCACCATCCGGCCGATCCGCTCGATCTGCGGCACGCATGAATTCAACCAGGTCTTCTTCGACGACGTGAAAGTGCCGGTCTCCGACCGCATCGGCGAGGAAGGCGAGGGCTGGGACATCGCAAAATACCTGCTCGAATTCGAGCGGGGCGGCGCCTTCGCCGGCGGAGTCTTGCGGGCCATGCTGACGCGCCTGCACCGGCTCGCTTCCGAGCCACTGCCGGACGGGCGAACGATGATCGACGATCCGCTGTTCATGGCACGCCTTGCCGAGATCGCCACGGATGTGGACGCCAACGACATGCTGGAGCTTTCCGCCATGTCCAAGGTGCAGGCCGGCGGCAATCCGGGGTCGGTGCCGTCTTCGACGATGAAGATCGAGCGCAGCCGCATCCGCCAGTCGATCGCCGAACTCGCGGCCTCGATCCTTGGCCCAAATGCGTTACGCTTTGAAGAGCATCGGCCGCTGCACGAGTTGCCGGAGGAAAGTGAGATCGACGAGGAGCGCAAGGTTGCCTCCGCCGTCTATTTCAATTCCCGCTCCCAGAGCATTTTCGGCGGCAGCAACGAGATTCAGCTGGAGATCATCGCAAAGACGCTGCTGAGATGAGCGTCTTCTGAAACCATATCCCATCCAGCGCGTTACCGGCCGAACCGATCAACCCGGAGAACGCCCGTTGGATATCATCCGCATTCTGCTCGCCTTCATCCTGCCACCGCTCGGGGTTTTCCTGCAGGTGGGGCTCGGCCTGCATTTCTGGCTGAACATCCTGCTCACTCTCTGCGGCTGGCTGCCCGGCATCGTGCATGCGCTGTGGGTGATCCTCAAGAAATAACCGGATCGAACCCGCGTCGCCTGTGAAAGAAGCAGCCGGCTCGGGGGCTAGGCAGCGATATCGGCGATTTCGCCCGATTGCCAGAGGATACGCGGATCGGACATGTCGCCGCTTTCCATGTCGACCTGAACCGAATAGGCCGCGACCCCGACGAAGCGGTCGGCCATGGCGCGGGCGATCTTCTCGGCCGAAGCGGCGTTCGAGGCTACGCGCATCTCGCCAGGCGTCACGTTGCCCCGGACTTTCTTGAACGGCAGCACGATGAATTTTTCTGACCTGGACATGGGGTTTCCTTCTTTGCGCCACTCTGTCGATATGCGCGCTGCGAAGTCAACAGCGGCCATCGGAAATAGCCCTGTCCCCCAAGTTGACACGAGTTTGCGCTACCCGAATAGCGGCTCCGTTGGAGCGGGTCCGCGCTGGCCGGTCGGGAATAGCTATTCTCTATGGCCGCGATATTGCGGCAGGTCGTCGGTGATCTCGTGCCACGGCGCCTTGGACGCGACGAAGATATGGTGCGTCGGCCGGATTGTCGGGGCGTCGACCAGCGTGCCCATTGCCACATGCACCCAGGCAGCCTCCCGCACCAGCGAGTAGAGAAGCGAACCACAGGCCCTGCAATGGGCGTTGTGGGTATCGACGTCGCCGAAGATCAGCAAACCGTCGTCGCCTTTCACCATGGCAAACTTCTGCCGCTCGATGCCCGCGAAGGGCTTGAAAGCCGAGCCGGTGGTGCGGCGGCAATCGGAGCAATGGCAATTGGCGGCATAAACGAAAGCGTCTTCCACTTCATAGGCGACTGCGCCGCAATAACATTTGCCGTTTAACCTCGTCATCGCCTGATCCCGTCCAGATACCAGTTGATAGGGGCAGCTCCAGACCAAGGCCGAAGCAGCAGCATCTCCGTGGCAGATTACGCGGGGTGCCCACGGAATAAAGTCCCATCACCGAAAGTTGAAGGCAGGCTCGCGGAGGAGAGTCGCCCTCGGTCGCCTCTGTGTTACAGTTTTAAGAAATCGATAACGCAGTGATTGGATTGGCAATGCTTACAACACTCGCGATGCTCATGAGCCTTTCCGCCGCTGCCACCGCCCCCATGGTCGCGCAGCAAAAGGGAGGCGAAGTCGATGTGGAACTGGTCCTCGCGGTCGATACGTCCCGCTCCATGGACTACGAGGAAGTCCGCGTCCAGCGCGAGGGATATCTCGAGGCGCTCAAGCACAAGGAATTCATCGCGGCGGTGAAGACGGGGCTGAACGGCCGCATCGCCATCAGCTATTTCGAATGGGCCGGTGACGTGGTGCCGGATTCAATCATCGATTGGACAATCATCGAAAACGAGCAGGATGCGATTAATTTTGCCGCCAAGCTCGAGGCCCGGCCCATCAATACCCAGCGCCGCACTTCGATTTCCGCCGCAATCACCCAAGGCGCAACGATGATCGTCGCCAATTCGTATCGTGGCACGCGTCAGGTGATCGACATTTCCGGCGACGGGCCGAACAATTCCGGCAATCCGGTCGTGCCAGTCCGTGGCAAGGCCCTGGAAGCCGGCATCATCATCAACGGGCTGGCGATCATGCTGAGGCCCTCCGGCGCACCGGGCGGGCTCGACAAATATTATGGCGACTGCGTCATCGGCGGACCCGGCTCCTTCGTGCTGCCGGTTCACAAGATCGAGGATTTCGCCGTCGCCGTGCGCCGCAAGCTGGTCCTGGAGATCAGCGGGCTCACGCCGCCGGCAACCGTACAGAAGGTGGCGGGCAACCAGCCCTCCAGCGACTGTCTGGTCGGCGAGAAGCAATGGCAGGATCTGTTCGATCGGTGATGCCTTGCCCCCGGGTTCTCGTCCGGGTGGAACATTTCATCCGATTTCAGAGTTTCCTTCCGCTTATCGCAAGACGGGAGGGAGCCGGCATTGAACGGGGCCAGGGCGGAACGGGGCAATGACGCGGGCGGAAGCCGAAGTTTTCTGATCGGTCTCGGACGTGGCGCGGCCGGCGCCATGCTGTTCGGTATCCCGATGCTGATGACAATGGAGCTCTGGCAGCTCGGCTTCTACATCGAACGCTGGCGCCTGTTGCTGCTGCTGATCGTCAATATTCCGCTTCTCATATTGCTCGCCCACCGGATCGGTTTCGAGCGCACCTCCACCCTGGCGGAAGCCTGCCGCGACGCCACCATCGCCTATGGCCTCGGCATCGTCATAGGTGCGGCGGTTCTCATCATGCTCGGGGATATCAAGCCCCACATGCCGCCCTCCGAAATGCTCGGCAAGATCGCCATACAGTCCGTGCCGGCAAGCATAGGCGCGCTGCTCGGCCGCTCCCAGCTCGGCGGACAGTCGGGGAATGATGAACACGAGGACGATGGGGAGGAGGACGAGGAGCAAGGCGGTGGCGCAGTGCCCGACGAAATTTCCACCAGCTACAGCCGCGAACTGTTCCTGATGGCGGTCGGCGCCCTCTTTCTCAACCTCAACGTCGCGCCGACGGAAGAAATCATCCTGATCGCCTACAAGATGACGCCCTGGCACGCGCTCGTCACCATCGGCCTATCGATCGCCATCATGCACGGGTTCGTCTATGCGGTCGCCTTCAAGGGCACCCATGAAATTTCGAAGGAAACGCCCTGGTGGCACGCCTTCTTCCGCTTCACTCTGCCAGGCTACTTGGTCGCCATGCTGATCAGCTTCTACGTGCTGTGGACCTTCGGCCGGCTCGACGATACGGCGCCGACGCAGATGCTGATGTCGGCCATCGTCCTGAGCTTCCCCGGCGCAATCGGGGCTGCCGCCGCCCGCCTCATCCTGTAACGAGTGACCCTCGATGACGACCACCGCCAACAAACGCCACACCGAACTCAAGGAGCCGCACTGGATCGAATGGGCGACCGGCATGGTTTCGGCGCTCGTCGTTGTCGCCACCATCGCTTGCGTCGCCTACCAGGCATGGACGCATGACGACATGCAACCGGAATTCTCAATCGCCATCACCGAGAGGCGCCAGTCCGAAGGCGGCTATCGTGTCGCCTTCGATATCGCCAACAAGGCGACGGCGACGGCTGCTGCCGTTACCGTACGAGGCGAGATTCTGGATGGCGGCAACATCGTCGAGGACGCAGACATCACCTTCGACTACGTGCCGGCGGAATCCAAATCCTCCGGCGCCATCCTGTTTTCTCAGGATCCCGGCACCCGCGAGGTGCGGGTCCGGGCGGTCGGGTATATCGACCCGTGAGGGATTGCCGAAATCACCCCGGCGTCACCCGTTCGAACAGGTGTTCGTAGGATAAAACCAGCCCGTCGCCGTCGACGACAAGGTCCGCTTCGAAACCTGCCGAAAGGCCGAGATCGACGTAGCGCACCCGGCCCGGACCCTGGCGGTCGTAGCGCTGGCTCGACCGCGCCACCGTGAGCGCTGGACCATCGATGAATGCCGTATCCAAAGTCAGGCTGGCTCCCTTTTCCTCAGCGGTCTTGCGGATCGGAAACGTGTTGCAGAATGGAGTGACCGACAGGTCCGGCTCCTCCGCGCCATCGAGATCCGGACGGGCCATGTCGTTCACCCGCCAGCCTTTGCCGACGCGTTCCAGGTGCAGCAGACCGTGGCCTTGCGCATTCCACCGTTCGACCGTGACCGATTGAGCGCGCCAGCCCGGATCGAGCCGCCAGCGATGATCGAGGCGAAAGCCGCCGGCTTCGAGGCAGATGACCGTCGATGTCGCGGTGACGACGTCCGGTTCGACCGAAAGTTCCAGCCTTTCAAATCCTTCAATATCGGTCCGACGCCAGAAAAGCACGGATGTGCTCATGCCAGAAGCTCCTCCCAAAGGTGTCCAACTTGCCGGATTACTCCGGCGCCGCCGAAATATAGCGTCTTGCGATCATCCAGCACGCCAGTGCCCAGGTTGCGCCGGCGCACCAGCCGCCGAGGACGTCGGTCGGGTAGTGGACGCCGAGATAGACACGGCTGAAACCGATGATGAATGTCAGGAAGATCGCCGCACTGATCAGGAAGATCCGCGTCGAGCGGTAGGGCTGGGCGCGAGACAGCAGCGCTCCGAGCGTCAGGTAGGTAACGGCCGACAGCATCGCATGGCCGCTTGGAAAACTGAGATCGCCGACTTCGACCAGATGCGGCACGATATCCGGCCTCGGTCGTGCCACGCCGAGCTTCAGCAGCGAACTCAAAAGCCAGCCGCCGGCGATCGACAGGAACATGAAGAGCGCGATCGCCCTTTGCCGCGACAGCAGGAGGAAGGCCGTTCCCATCACGGTCATCAGGGTCAGCACGGTAACCCCGCCGAGCGCCGTGATGTCTCCCATGGCATGATTGAGCCAATAGGGCCCGAGCGGCGTCGCAAGATCTGCGGCATTGCGCAGGGCGAGAAGGATCTTTTCGTCGAAGGCATGGGTCTCGCCTTCCAGAACTTCGTCGGTCAACCGGAAGAAGACGAAAAGCCCGCCTGCCAGAAAGGCGATCATCATCAGGCCGATCGGCTCGAACGTCATGACCCTTTCGACCACTCTGCGTGTCACGCGCTGATGGAATGCCATCCAAACTCCTTGCTCAATTTCAGTTCACGGCCGACCGCATCGCGCGGAGCGGCCGATCCATCGAAGGCGGCTGCACGATCCTGTACCGGGCCTCGATCAATCCGTAGAGGCCGAACGCGAAAAGCCCGATGGCCGCCAATCCATAGAGAATAGCCCCGAATGGAAGCTGGCGCACCCATGCGAGCGCATCCGCCAGGCCGCCGGCCTGGTTCGGATCGACAGCGAAGGCCGCATAGATGAAGAACCCGCCGATAATGAGGAATATGACGCCGCGCGCCAGAAGGCCGTAGGCGCAGATGCCATTGAGGACGGCTCGCTGCTCGAATCCGCTTTCGAAAAAGCGAAGATACCCGCGTTTGATGCCCTTGGCCACCTGGGCGCAGCCGGCACCGATGATCGCAAGGCCGACGCCTGCGACAAGATAGCGACCGAACGGCTGCTGCATCAGCCACGCGGTCCAGCTTTCGCGGGCTCCGGACGATCCTGCGCCGAAGCCGAGATGCAGGGCCTGCCCGACCGCGTAAAAGGCGAGACCGGTATAGGTCGCGGCGCTGACGAGAAGACCCGCCCTGACCAGATACCCTTTCGCATTGTGCTGATGCCGGTCGGTGTTGAGGATCGATTGCGCCACTCGCCAGAGGATGAAGCCGATCAGGCCTATGCCGATCAAGCCGAGCCAGATCTGGCCGAAAGGCTGTTCCAATACGATCTGCAGGGCGGAATTGGAATCCGGCTCTCCACCGCCGAGGGTCGAGAGCGACGCCATGCCGGCGATCAGGAGATATACGATCCCCCTGGCCGCATACCCGGACCTCGCCAGCCATTCCAGTTTCCTGTCCTTGTCCATGCCGGTCTCCTCGAAAGATCGACAGGAACGTGCCTGGATGGCCGCGGTTCCGGAAGGTCGCCGATGCCCCTGTTTCTCTTCCCGGCCAATTCCGCGAAACGCGGACGCAGGGGGCGGCGGGATGGAGCCAACTCACGCTTGGAACAATTCGGTGATAATTCGTGTGCAACGACGTGGGATCATTCTTCCGCCACATGCGTTTCCCAACGCTACCAAACCCGCTCGGATGAGTCTCAACAAGGGCGGCTGAATAATTAAAGGAGTACAGGGATGAAGAAGATTGTTGCCGCGGCGCTCGCCGCTTTGCCGGTCGTAACCAGCGCCGGAGCCGCCTTTTCCGCCGATGTGATTGCCCGCCGGGATCGTGTCCCGGTTTATGAAGAACAGGACCAGCGCGGCGGTGTTCGCATCGGTTATCTCGATTGCTCGATCGGCGGCGGCGTCGGTTACGTGCTTGGTTCCGCCAAGGAAGCCGATTGCGTCTTTACGACGGCGATCGGCAGCGAGCCGCTCGACCGTTATACCGGCGTGGTGCGCAAGATGGGCGTCGATCTCGGCTTCACGACCCGCTCGCGGCTGATCTGGGCCGTCTTCGCTCCGACCGCCGGTTATCACCACGGTTCGCTCGGCGGCCTCTACCAGGGCGCGACCGCCGAGGCCACCGTCGGTGCCGGCATCGGCGCCAATGTCCTCGTCGGCGGCACCGCCGGTTCAATCCACCTGCAGACGGTGAGCGTTACCGGCCAGCTCGGCCTCAACGTCGCTGCAACCGGCACGTCGGTGACGCTGACGCCGGCAGGCTGAGCATTCCGCGCTTCCCCTTCCCGGAAACGGGGAGGGGACCCCATGAGGTAGACACTTTTGCAAGCATGAGTTCTCTCCGGCCTCTTGCTCCACGCCGTCCACATTCATACCTTAAAGGGACGGTATGGTTGGCCTTTGCAGACCCTTGCGGGGTTCCGGACCGCGTATTGCCTCATCAGGATTTGCATCATGGATCTCGAGAAAAGTTTGCGGTCGGTCGTGGCCGTGCGTGCTTCCATCCCGGACAACGCCTTTACGGCCAATACTCTCGGCACCCGCCGGGAAGGTAGCGGCGTGGTGATCCGCGAAAACGGATTGGTGCTGACGATCGGTTACCTGATCACCGAAGCAGAAGACGTCTGGCTGACACGCCAGGACGGCCGCGTCGTGCCGGCCCATGCGCTGGCCTATGATCAGGAAAGCGGCTTCGGCCTCGTGCAGGCCATGGCGCCGCTGGATCTGCCGGCGCTTCAGATCGGCGATTCCGCTACCGCGACGCTCGGCGATCCGGTCATCTTCGCCGATGGCGAAGGAGAGTATGTGCGTAGCAATATCGTCGCCAAGCAGGAATTCGCCGGATATTGGGAATATCTGCTGGATGAGGCGATCTTCATCGCACCTGCCCACCCCTCCTGGGGCGGAGCGGCGCTGATCGATACGGAAGGCAAGCTGCTAGGGGTCGGATCGCTGCGCCTGCAGATGAGCCGCGGCGGCGAGATCGCCGACATCAACATGGTCGTGCCGGTCAACCTTCTGAAGCCTATCCTCGACGATCTCCTCAATCGCGGCGAATTCAACCGCCCGCCACGCCCCTGGCTCGGCGCCATGTCGGCGGAAAGCAATGGCGAAGTGGTGGTCATGAGCGTCACCGAAAACGGTCCGGCTGCAAAGGCGGGCCTCAAGCGCGGCGACGTGATTTCGGAAATCCGCGACGGCGAGGTCGACGGGCTCGCGGACTTCTATCGCAAGATCTGGGACAGCGGGCCTCCGGGTGCCGAAATCCCGATGCGGATCCTGCGTGATGGAAGGGAAGCCTGGCTCAGAGTGAAGTCGGCAGATCGGAATGATTTCTTGAGGAAACCACAGCTGCAGTGATTGCCGCAATCTGGCGGGGAAAGAGCTGCAGGCCGACTTCCATAGGCTACCTCAATAGGATCGCCCGGAAATCATTGACGTTGGTGCCGGTTGGGCCCGTTTCGAATACGTCGCCGATCACGGCGAACCCCGAAAAGCTGTCATTGCCGTCGAGCAGTTTCCGCCCGTTGAGGCCTGCCGCCCGCAGCCGTCTCGCCGTCGTGCCGTCCGCGAAAGCGCCGGCATTGGTTTCGGAGCCGTCGATGCCATCCGTATCGGCGGCCAGGGCGGTGATCGCGTGGCCGTCGATCGCCAGCGCCAGAGCCAGCGCGAATTCGCCGTTGCGGCCGCCCTTGCCGCCTTTCGCCCGTAGCGTCACCGTGGTCTCCCCACCGGACAGCAGAACCGCCGGCTTTGCGAACGGCCGGTCGCGGAGCGACACCTCGCGCGCAAGGGCTGCATGCACCAGCGCCACGTCGCGCGCTTCGCCTTCGACGGAGTCAGAGAGGATATAAGGCGTCACGCCATGGGCGCGGACGACCTCGGCGGCGGCCTCCAGCGAGACGCCTGCCGACGCTATGACAAAATGCTCGTGGCGGGCAAAGACCGGATCGTCCGGTTCCGGTGCGTCGGCGGCCGGCGAGTTCAGATGCGCGATCATCGCCGCCGGCAGCTTCAGTTTGTATTGTTCGACGATGGCGAGCGCATCCTGGCGCGTCGCGGCATCCGGGATGGTCGGGCCGGAGGCGACGAAAGCGGGGTTGTCGCCGGGAATATCCGAGACGATCAGGCTGACGACACGGGCCTTGGTTGCTGCCGCAAGCCTGCCGCCCTTGATGGTCGACAGATGTTTGCGAACAACATTCATGGCCGAGATCGGCGCGCCCGAGGCAAGCAGCATCTCGTTTAACGCAATCTCGTCCTCCAGCGTCAAGCCTTCCGGCGGCGCGGGTAGCAGGGCGGAGCCGCCGCCGCAGACCAGCGCGATGACGAGGTCGTTTTCGGAGAGGCCACGGATCGTCTCGACCAACCGTTTTGCGCCGGCAAGGCCGGCGGCATCCGGTACCGGATGCGACGCCTCGACGATCTCGATCCATTTCGTTTCGCAGCCATAACCGTATCGGGTGACGACCACGCCGGTCAGCGGTCCGGTCCAGACGCTTTCGAGCGCTGCGGCCATCTGGGCCGCACCCTTGCCGGCTCCGATGACGACGGTTCGTCCGTTTGCCGGCGGCGCGGGCAGGTGCTTCATGATGCCGGTCAGCGGATCGGCAGCCTTCACGGCCGCATGAAACAGCGCCTCCAGCAGTTCCCGGTCCGTCATCGCTTTTCCTCCGCGTCTCCGCCACCCGGGCTCTTTCGATCACGGCAGTCAACAGCCGTCAACCGGGCTTGATCGCCCACCGGCCTTTCGAACGGAACAAAGCAAGCGAGTGTCGGTTGTCCCACGGGCTCACCAAAATGAAGGAGCGACAATATGGGTCAACATCTGAAAGAGGCCGGTTACCCAGGCCAGATCGACATCGGCGGTGACAGGTCCCCCGTGACTTACAAACTGAAGGCCAGCAAGGAAGATGACGGCGCGTTCCACGTGGCGGTGAGCCTCAGCGCCCCGCGCGACTGGCTGCTGAAACATGGCTTTCGCAAGGAGGCCACGCTGGTGCGCCAGGGCGGTGCTGAAACGCCGGTGCATTTTGAGGAAACGCTCAATGTCGCCGACAATATCTCGGTGACGCTGCGCGCTGACGACGCGGTAATAGCCTCGATGGACGAATTGCGCCGGACGTTTCCGGAGTTACGAGCGACTTAAATTCGTAGTTCTCTGTTTGCGCGAAACTACCGCAGCGTATAATCGCAGGCCCGGCCGATCGTTTGGCCGGGCATTTTGCGGTTGAGGCGGCGAGATCTTGGAGACAATTGAAAAGACAGCCCGATCCTGCGGCACCTGCACGCTCTGTTGCCGGCTTCCCGAAATCGCGGCGCTGGACAAACCGCCGGACGCCTGGTGCCGGCACTGTTCGGAAGGGCAGGGCTGCGCAATCTATACCGACCGACCTCAGCTCTGCCGCGATTTCCTCTGTCTGTGGATGACGGATCCGGGTGTTCCAGAGGCCTGGCAGCCGCTGACATCGAAGATGCTCGTCTACGAGCAGGGGCCGCAGCTGACCGTACTGGTCGATCCGGACCATCCGGATGCCTGGAAACAGGCGCCTTTTCTTTCCGATCTCGACAATTGGGCTAGAGCCGCGCAGGCGCGCGGCCACTACGTCATCCTGTTTTGCGGCGACGACGTGACGAAGATAGAGCCGGGCGTCACCGTGCCGGCATGATTTCCGCAGCGGCCTGGCGGATGGTCTGCATCAGGATCGACAGCGGTGTGGAGGGGTTGGCGTCGGCGCGGATGGTGAGGCCGACCGGGCCGCGTGTCTCGCTGGTATCGATCGGCAGCGTCGCCAGAACCCCATCCTCGATATCTGCGGCGACCACACCCGTCGAGATGATCCAGATCGC
Organism: Neorhizobium sp. T7_12; assembly: GCF_002968535.1. Lineage (NCBI taxonomy): Bacteria > Pseudomonadati > Pseudomonadota > Alphaproteobacteria > Hyphomicrobiales > Rhizobiaceae > Neorhizobium > Neorhizobium sp. T7_12. The sequence continues at coordinate 99,750 of NZ_PVBK01000016.1, forward strand.
GTCGCTCGACCGCACGAAGGCACGGCCGAAGGCATCCGAGACGGTTTCCACCTGGGTCGGCAGGCTGGCGACGCCGTTGGCGATCAGGAACTGTTCGACCGAGGGCCGGATGATCGAGCCACGGGTCGGCATCAGCACCGGATAGTCGGCCAAGCCCTCGAATATCGATCGCTTGGCATCGAGCAGCGGGTGGCCGGCGCGGACGGTGAAGACGACCTGTTCCGAATAGAGATGTTCGAAGGACAGGCCGGTCATCTTTTCGGGCAAAGCCAGACGGCCCACCACCAGGTCGAGCTCGCCAACCCGGAGCTGCTCCATCAAAACGGCATTATCTCCCGTCACGATCTTGACGCGGCTGCCGGTCTTTTCGGCGAGGAAGAGCGTCATGGCGCGCGGCATCACGCGGGTGGAAACGGTCGGAAGCGCGCCGATCCGGACCGGCGGCGCCGAATCGAACAGTTCCTGCGAGACGGAATCCACGCCTTGGCGGAGTGCCGTCAGTGCCGCACCCGCATGGCGCAGGAACACCTCGCCATAACGGGTGATGCGGATGCCGCGACCGTCGCGCTCGAACATGGCGACACCCAGCGCCTCTTCGAGTTCGCGGATGGTCTTGGTGACAGCCGGCTGGCTGACATGCAGAATTTCGGCGGCCTTGACCACGCTTTTCTGGCGCGCGACCTCGACAAATGTATGCAAGTGCCGAAACTTGACTCGGGAATTGATCAAGATCAAATAACCCTGTGGTTAGGAGATCATGCTGAAATATCATTTTACCTAACCGGAAACTAGTGCAATCTATCAAAGCGGGAGGAGGTACTGATGCAGTTTGTACACATCAACGACATTGTGATCCATTACGACATCCAGCGCGCGGGCGACGGAAAGCCGGTCGTGGTGTTCATCAATTCGCTTGGAACCGACAGCCGCATCTGGCATCACGAACTGCCCAAGCTTGCCGAGGATTATACGGTCCTCACCTATGACAAGCGCGGCCACGGGCTCTCCGGCCTTGGCAATCCTCCCTATTCGATCGCCGACCATGCGGCCGATCTTGCCGGCCTGCTCGACCACCTGCAGCTCAGCCAGGTCATCATCTGCGGCCTCTCGGTTGGCGGGCTGATCGCCCAAGGCCTGTATGCCACCCGTCCGGACCTCGTGAAGGCGCTGATCTTCTCCGACACCGCCCACAAGATCGGTACGGCTGAAAGCTGGGCGGCGCGCATTGCCGCCGTCGAGCAGAACGGCATCGGCAGCATTCTCGACGCGATCATGGAGCGCTGGTTCACCGCGCCGTTCCGCAAGCCGGACAATGCCGCCTACCAGGCCTATTGCAACATGCTCGTCCGTCAACCGACCTCCGGTTACAGCGGCACCTGCGCCGCGATCCGCGATGCGGATTTCACTGAGGCCGCCAAAAGGATCGCCGTGCCGGTGCTCTGTATCGTCGGCCGCGAAGACGGCTCGACACCGCCCGAACTCGTCAAGTCGTTTGCCGACCTGATCCCCGGCGCGCGCTACGAAATCATCGAGGGTGCCGCGCATATTCCCTGCGTCGAGGCGCCCGCTGCCCATGCCGCGCTGATCCGCGGTTTCATCGAACAGCTCGAGGAATAGACATGGCCGATCCTTCCGCGCCATCGGAACGTTATGCTCAAGGCATGAAGACCCGCCGTTCGGTACTGGGCGATGCCCATGTGGACCGCGCCCAGGCGAACCAGACGCCGTTCGACGGGCCGTTCCAGGAAATGATCACCGAAGGCGCCTGGGGCACGGTCTGGTCGCGTCCGAACTGGAGCAAGCGTGAGCGCTCGATGGTGACGATCGCGCTTCTGGCCGCGCTCGGCCATCACGACGAAGTCGCCATGCATATCCGCGCAACCGCCAACACGGGTGCGACAAAGGACGATATCTGCGAAGCCCTAATGCATGTGGCAATCTATGCCGGCGTTCCGGCCGCCAACCATGCCTTCAAGATCGCCAAAGCCACTTATGCCGAAATGGACGCGGACAAGGCCGCGGGAGAGCAAAAATGAAGAACACACCCCCAGAAACCACACCCTTTTTCGCCCGTGACAGGGAATGGCATCCGCCGGCCTTCACGCCGGGCTACAAGACCTCGGTGCTGCGCTCGCCGCAGCGTGCGCTGATTTCGCTGGAAGGCACCAAGAGCGAGATCACCGGCCCGGTCTTTGGCCACAACATCCTCGGCGAGTTCGACAACGACCTGATCGTCAACTACGCCAAGCCCGGCGAAATGGCGCTCGGCGAACGCATCCTCGTCTACGGTCGCGTCATCGACGAGCGCGGCCGCGGCGTTCCGGGCGCGCTGGTGGAATTCTGGCAGGCCAATGCCGGCGGCCGCTACCGCCACAAGAAGGAAACCTATCTCGCCCCGCTCGACCCGAATTTCGGCGGTTTCGGCCGCACGATCACCGACGAGGACGGCGGCTACGCGTTCAAGACCATCAAGCCCGGCCCCTATCCATGGCCGAACGGCGTCAATGACTGGCGCCCGGCGCATATCCATTTCTCGGTTTTCGGCCATGGCTTCGCCCAGCGCCTGATCACCCAGATGTATTTCGAGGGCGATCCGATGATCTGGATTTGTCCCATCGTGAAGACCATTCCGGACGAGAACGCGATCAAGGGCCTGATCGCCGCGCTCGACATGCAGAACACCGTTCCGCACGATATGCGGGCCTATAAATTCGATATCGTCCTGCGCGGCCGTCGCTCGACATTCTTCGAGAACCGTAAAGAGGGCAACTGAGATGGTCCAGCCGCTCACCTACTTCAAGGAATCCGCTTCGCAGACAGCGGGTCCGTATGTCCATATCGGCTGCACGCCGAACTTCTCCGGCCTTACCGGCGTCTACGACACCGATCTCGGCTCCGGCCCGATGGTCAACGACCAGACGCGCGGCGAACGCATCACCATCCGCGGTTTCATCTATGACGGCGCAAACACGCCGCTCAAGGATGCGATGATCGAGATCTGGCAGGCGGATGCGGACGGCTATTACAACAGCCCGTCGGAAACTCGCGGCAAGGCCGATCCGAACTTCTTCGGTTGGGCCCGTCAGCCAGGCGACATGGCGACCGGCGAGTTCGCCTTCGAAACGATAAAGCCCGGCAAGGTGCCGTTCCGCGACGGCCGCCCGATGGCACCGCACGTCACCTTCTGGGTCGTCGCCCGCGGCATCAATCTCGGCCTCAACACCCGCATGTACTTCTCCGACGAGGAAGAGGCCAATGCAGCGGATCCGATCCTGTCGCGTATCGAGCACCGGGTTCGGGTTCCCACGCTGATCGGCAAGCGTGACGGTAATACCGTCACCTTCAACATCTATCTTCAGGGCGAAAACGAAACCATATTCTTCGATATCTGAGATCGAAGAATCAGGGTTCGCCCCGGGAGTAGATATGAGCGTCTCGGCTTTCGAGCATCCATTTTTGTCCGGTCTCGTCGGTGACGACGAGACCGGACAGCTGTTTTCGGTCAAAGCCGAGATCGACACCATGCTGGCCTTCGAAACGGGCCTCGCCAAGGCCGAGGCCTCCTGCGGCCTCATCCCGGCCGAAGCTGCGGAGCGCATTGCCGCAGCCTTGCAGGCATTTGAGCCGGATATGGCTGGCTTGCGAAACGGCACCGCGCGCGACGGCGTCGTTGTCGCCGAACTCGTCAAGCAGCTCCGCGATGCCGTCAACCAGCAGGCGGGCGGGGGCGAGGCTGCCAAGCACGTGCATTTCGGCGCGACCAGCCAGGATGTCATCGACACGGCGCTCATGATCCGCCTGAAGCAGGCCTGCTCTCTGTTCATCGAGCGGCTCGCCGCCCTCGAGAAGGCTTTCGATGACATCGACCGGGCATTCGGCAGCCGGAGGCTGATGGGCCATACCCGCATGCAGGCGGCGATCCCGATCACCGTTTCGGACCGTATCCGTGCCTGGAAGGAACCGTTGACCCGGCATCGCCAGCGGCTGGACTCGTTTTCCGAGACCGGTTTTGCCGTGCAGTTCGGCGGGGCCGCCGGCAGCCTCGAAAAATTCGGCGACAAGGCAGCCGAGGTGCGCAAGGCGCTGGCCTGGGAACTGTTCCTGACCGACGCGCCGCAATGGCAGAGCCAGCGTGACCGGCTGGCGGAGTTCGCAAACATCCTCACAATGATTTCCGGCTCGCTCGGCAAGCTCGGCCAGGACATGGCGCTGCTCGCGCTGATGGGCGGCGAAATGGAACTCGCCGGCGGCGGCGGCTCCTCCGCGATGGCCCACAAGCAGAACCCGGTGGCCGCAGAGGTACTGGTATCGCTCGCACGTTTCAACGCGGTGCAGCTTTCCGGCATGCAGCAATCGATGGTGCATGAGCAGGAGCGCTCAGGTGCGGCCTGGACGCTCGAATGGCTGATCCTGCCGTCCATGGTGATCGTGACCGGCGCTGCACTGCGGCTCGCGGCGGAACTTGCCGGCAATGTGAGATCGCTGGGCAAGGGCTGACGGCATCTGCATTGAAGGACAGGCAATTCTAGTATATTTTCGAAGAAAGATACTAGACATGCTCCGGAGGTCTCGATGACCCTTTCATACATGACCAGTGCCTCCTTCAACCAGAACCCGAGCAAGGCCCGGCAGGCGGCGAACGAAAATCCGCTGGTCATCACCGATCACGGCAAGCCGACGCATGTGCTTGTCAGCTACGAGGAATTCGAGGCCAACTGGAAGAAGCCGAAGAGTCTTGCCGAGGCACTGTATGATCCTAACGGCTCGGACCAGGATTTTGACCCTCCGCGGCTCAGTTTCGAGAATCGCGAGATCGAATTCTGATGCCATTCCTGCTGGATACGAATGTCGTCTCGGCAGCACGGCGTTTGAAGAAGCAGGCGGCCGACTTTCAGAACTTCATGGAAATATTTCCCATGAACGACGCATTTATCTCCGCAGTCACCATCATGGAGGTACAGTTCGGGATTCAGCAGGAAAGTAAAAAGGATCCTGACTTCGCGGCCAACCTGGCGCGATGGCTCCAATCACATCTGCTTGTCGATTTCAGCGACCGCATTCTTCCCTTCGACACGGCGATTGCTCTTCGCACCGGCGCTCTTCCCACGCCCAACAAGCGGCCGTCACCGGATGCAATGATAGCCGCGACAGCGCTGCATCACGGACTGACCGTCGTCACCCGCAACATCTCGGATTTCGAGCCGCTCGGCGTGCCCTGCCTCAATCCCTGGACTTTTCAAGGCTGAACCGGCCAGGCTTGTGCCGCATCACTCCGTGATCTCGACAGGATTGCCGTCGGGATCCGAGATCACCGCCTCGTAAAACCCGTCTCCGGTCATGCGGGCCGGGGAGACGAGGATGCCCATGGCTGCCGCCCTGGCGGCCATCTCGTCGACCGCCTGCCGACTGCCGAGCGAAATCGCCATATGCGCGTAACCGGCGCGCTCCCGCGACGCTTCCGGCGCAATCCACGGGCCGCTCATGATCTCGATCGTCGCGCCTTCGGAAAGGGTGAGAAATTTCGAGGAGAAGCCGGCGCGCCGACGGCTCTCATAGAGCGGACTGGCGGTGGCGCCGAACATGTCTTCGAAGAACGCGACGAGCCTGTCGAGTTCACTTGTCCAAAGCGCGACATGCGCAAGTTTCATAATCCATCTCCCTCATGCCAGATCCCGAACCGTTGCGGCCTGTATTTCGTCAAACGCGGCCTCGGTCCCGAGCGAAAAGACGCAACCGATGCCATCTCTGGTAGTGCCGTTAAACATATCCTCAGTATTTTCCGCAATCCTTAATCATAGCGGGCCAACAGGAATTGGCCATACCTCAATGCAGCAATGGATCTTCCGATGACCATTAAATTGAAGCTTGTCGCCAGCGTCGTCGGCCTCGCGCTCGCACTTGCCGCAACCACGACCGTCGCCTTCATCGGAATGGATACGCTGTCGGCACGCACGCGCTCAATCGTCGAGGATCGGCTCGAGCCCGTGGCCCATATCAAGACGGTCTCCGACGCCTATGCGGTCACCATCGTCGACACCGCCCACAAGACGCGCAGCGGTGCGTTCAGCTGGGAACTGGGCGAGCAGACAGTCCGCGCAGCGCTCGTCACCGCCGACCGCGACTGGGCGGCCTATCAGGCAACCCACCTGACCGACCAGGAGAAAAGTCTCGTCCAGCGTTATCTCGGTGCTCGTACGGAAACCACAAAGGCGGTCGACGAACTTCTGGCGATCATGGGCAAGCGTGACCAGGCGGCCCTCGATACCTATGTGACGAAGCGGCTCTACCCGGCGATCGAGCCGCTTGCCGAACCGCTGAACGCTTTGACCAAGCTGCAGCTCGATGTCGCCCACAAGAGTTTCGAGGATGGGTTGGACGACAAGGCCGCTCTCTCGGTCTGGATGACCGTGATCGGCGTGATTTCGCTGATCGTGGTCGGCTTCTCGATCCGGGTCGTGCTGTCAGGTGTCGTCGGCCCACTGCAGCGCCTGCAAGACTGCATGCGACGCCTGGCGGGCGGCGAGCTGACGCTGACCATCTTCGGCATGGACCGCAAGGATGAGATCGGCGGGATGGCGGCGGCAGTGGAGATTTTCCGCCAGGCGGCTATCGGCAACAAGCGGCTGGAAGACGAGGCGATCGAAGCCCGCAACCGGTCAGAAGGGGAGCGCATCGCTGCGCAGGAACAAGCCGAAGCCGACGCGTCCCAACGGCTCCGCGTCGCAACATCCGGCCTTGGCGGCGGCCTGCGCCGGCTCGCCGCAGGCGATCTCTCCTTCCAGCTTGACGAGAGCTTCTCGGCGGACTTCGAAGCTCTACGCCACGACTTCAACACCTCGATCGCCCAGCTCGCCAGCACGTTGACACAGATCGCCGGCAGCGCCGAGGCGATCGATGGCGGAACCCAGGAAATCAGCCAGTCCGCATCCGACCTGTCGCGCCGCTCGGAGCAGCAGGCCGCTTCGCTCGAAGAGACAGCCGCGGCACTTGATCAGATTACCGCGAATGTCAGCTCCGCATCCAAGAAGGTCGATCAGACCCGGAAGATCGCAGCGGAGGCCAATTCGTCCGCCGCCCGTTCCGGAGAAGTTGTCGCCAACGCCGTCGAGGCAATGCGCCGCATCGAGGAAAGCTCCAACCAGATCTCCAACATCATCGGGGTCATCGACGAGATCGCCTTCCAGACCAATCTGCTTGCGCTGAACGCCGGCGTCGAGGCGGCGCGGGCGGGCGAGGCAGGCAAGGGTTTTGCGGTCGTAGCGCAGGAAGTGCGCGAACTCGCGCAGAGGTCGGCGAACGCTGCCAAGGAAATCAAGGCGCTGATCCAGAACTCGACCGTCGAAGTTGGCCACGGCGTGAAATATGTCCGCGATGCCGGCGAATCCCTGAAGTCGATCGAGGGCTATATCGTCACCATCAACAGCCATGTGGACGATATCGCCCGCTCGGCCCGAGAACAGTCGACCGGCCTTTCGGAGATCAATTCGGCTGTCAACCAGATGGACCAAGTGACCCAGCAGAACGCCGCAATGGTCGAGGAGACGACGGCTGCGAGCTCCGGCCTCGCTGACGAGGCCTCGAAACTGCGCCAGATGGTCGGCCAGTTCCAGCTCGGCGCCGGCTCGCCCCAAGCCGGGCGGCGTCGCCGCGCCGCCTGAGGGACTGCCGGTGAGGTTCCTCACGCCGACAGGTAAAATCCCCATCGAGACTTGCCTGTTTTGCAGCCGAACTGATAAGTCGTGAAAAGGCGATGGAGGGGCTGCATGGCTGCGGAGACCGGGCAGGGACTTTGGGACTTCGCGTTGCGGCTTTATGGTGCGCCCGGTGTCGGCGAAGCCTGCCTGCTGCTTCAGGACGAAAGCGGCGTCGACGTGCCGGTGCTGTTGTTCTCCGCCTGGCTGGCAAAAAATTCGGTGGCGCTTTCACCCAGAGAGATTGTCCGCATCGACGGCCTCGTCGCCGACTGGCGCAATGAGGTGATCGAACCACTGCGCGCCGTGCGCCGACGATTGAAGAGCGGGCCGAATCCGGCACCCACCCCAGAGACGGAAACGCTGCGCAACGGCGTGAAGGCTGTCGAGCTCAGTTCGGAAAAGATCGAGCTGGCGGTGCTGGAGGCCGAAGGGCAGGCGCTGATGAGAGCCGATGGTTCAACTGGCGATGCAACTGGCAACCTCGGAAATGTCGTTCGGTTTTTTCGTGGAGCGGAGCCGGATGAGCGGACAGCCACGGCGCTTGCCGTGATCGAAAACGCGCTTGCGGCCCTTTAGGGTCGACATCCGGAGCATGAGATCAGTGCTGGCCGGGTGAGCCAGGGCCGTCCTTCCAGCGCTTGACCATCGGCAGGTGGATGTCGAAGAGATCGAGCGCGCGGCCGACCGTCTGGGTCACCATTTCATCCAAGGACTGGGGCTTCGAATAAAAGGCCGGCACTGGCGGCATGACGATCGCGCCGTTGCGGGTCGCCTGGTCCATCAGCGCAATATGGCCGGCATGCAGCGGCGTCTCGCGAAACAGGAGCACGACACGCCGGCGTTCCTTCAGGCAGACGTCGGCTGCGCGCACGATCAGCTCGTCATTGTAGCAGTTGGCGATGCCGCTCAGCGTCTTCACCGAACAGGGTGCGACAAGCATGCCGGCAGTGCGGAACGAGCCGGAGGAGAGCGCCGCGCCGATATCCTTGTGATTATAGAGCACATCGGCCAGGCTCTTGATCTCGTCGGCAGTCATGTCGATTTCGTCGATCGCAGTGCGAAAAGCAGAGGGCGAGATCACCGCATGGGTCTCGATATCCTCGATATCCTTCAAAAGCTGCAGGGCGCGAACGCCATAAACGACACCGGATGCTCCGGTGATGGCGATGATGATGCGGCGCATGGGACTTTTCCCTGAACAATCTACCGCGACGCCTTAGCGCCACTTTCCGATGGGCGCAATGCGGCGATCGTCGGATTGCTCGCATGTGTTCGGCCGCAGCCGCCCGGCGGTCTGATTCCATGGCAAAAACTCGCCGGCGAGTTCTTCGAAAAGCTTGCGACGCGAGCCGTGATGGTTGATCATGCGGCCGATGCCGGAGTAGCGGAGGCTATTGCGACGGCGGCTGTTGCCGCGCCAGTCATGTCAGCTGCACCATCGGCACCTATTTCCCCTGCGGCTCCCGAAGCTGCCGGACCGTCTGTCGCGCCTGCGGCAACGGCCGCGCGGCCTTTGAGCCGTATGCCCCATATCGCGGCGGCATCGTCGCTGTCACTGCCATCGCGGCTCTCGCCGCCCGATTTTAACAGGAGGGGCTCATGTCCCGCATCACCATCACCGTCAACGGCACGCCCCAGACGCGCGAGGTCGAAGACCGGACGCTGCTCGTGCAGTTCATCCGCGAACATCTCGGCCTCACCGGCACCCATGTCGGCTGCGACACCACCCAATGCGGCGCCTGTACGATCCATCTCGACGGCGTGGCCGTGAAGAGCTGTACGGTGCTTGCCGTCGCCGCCGACGGTTCGAAGGTGACGACGATCGAGGGGTTGGCCGAAGGCGGCAAGCTGCATGACGTGCAGCAGGCTTTCCGCGAACATCACGGCCTGCAGTGCGGTTATTGCACTCCGGGCATGATCATGGCCTCGGTGGACATGATCCGCCGCCATGACGGCATGCTCGACGAGCATACCGTCCGCCACGAACTCGAAGGCAATATCTGCCGTTGCACCGGCTACCACAACATCGTCAAGGCAGTGCTGGACGCTGCCGAGAAGCATCGCGCGGCGCACGCCGTCGCGGCCGAATAAGCGGGGAGGCTCACGCCATGTACGCAACGACCTACCACAAGCCGAAGACCCTTGCCGAAGCCGTCGAACTCTACGCCAATTCCGACGAGCCCTCCTATCTCTCCGGCGGCCACACGCTGATCCCGACGCTGAAGAGCCGGCTTGCCGCGCCCGCGCATCTGATCGACGTGCGCAGCATTCCGGAGCTTTCCGGGATCGAAGTCACCGCCGAGAGGGTGATCATCGGCTCGGCGACCAAACATGCCGTCGTCGCCGCTTCCAAGGGAATCAAGACCGCCATCCCGGCGCTTTCAGGCCTTGCCGGCTCGATCGGCGACGTTCAGGTGCGCCATATGGGCACGATCGGCGGCTCGACCGCCAATAACGACCCCGCCGCCGACTATCCCGCCGCCGTGCTGGCGCTCGATGCCATCGTCCATACCGACCGCCGCGAAATCCCGGCCACCGACTATTTCCAGGGCCTCTACACGACCGCATTGGAGCCAGGCGAAATTCTCGTCCGCGTCGAGTTCAAGATCCCGGATATCGCCGGTTACGCGAAATTCCGCAATCCGGCCTCGCGCTATGCGATGGCTGCTTCCTTCGTGGCCAAAGATAGCGACGGCCATATCCGCGTGGCGATCACCGGCGCCGGCAACGAGGGGGTGTTCCGCTGGACCGAGGCCGAGGAGTTGCTGACCGAGAACTTTTCGGCCGAAGCGCTGGAAGGCCTCACCATGGACCCGTCGCGGATGATGGGCGACATGCACGCGCCGGCCGACTACCGCGCCCATCTCGTCGCTGTCATGACCCGCCGCGCGGTGCAGAACCTCGGCGGCACGCATATCCTCTGAGGACAGATGCCCTGATAGAGAAAGGCCGGCGGAGCGACCCGCCGGCCAGAACCATCGCGACTGGCCGCGCAACTGAAATACGGTATCTTCAACAATCTTGGGGCATGCCGAATGTCGCGGCGATCCGGCCGAGTACAGCGATGAGAACCGCCTTGTCCTTGCCGGCGATCTCGTCAAGCCGACGGTCGTAGACAACGGCGATCGCGTGCAACTGCTTTTGCATCCCGCGGCCATTTTCGGTGAGCCGGACGCTGTAGCTGCGTTGATCGTCGGGGTTCGGCCGCCGTTCGATCAGTCCGCGGTGGGACAATGCCTTGAGGCTGGAAGTGAGTGTCGAGCGGTCGCGGCCACAGATGCGGCTGAGCTCTGACGGCGTCATGCTCTCCCGTTCGGCAAGTACTGTCAGCAACGAATACCACCCGGGCTTCAGATCCGCCTTGCCGGCCGCCCTGGCAAACGCCTGGAAGGACGTTTCCTGGGCCACCCGCAGATGATAGCCGATCAGATTCTGAAACATGGCCGGGACAAGCATCTCGCTTTCTGCGGATGCCGCATGCGTGTCCGGCCGCGTCGATGTTTCCATCGCCATTTTGCATTCCTCCCCAAATGGAAACTAGTCGGAATCGGGGAGTGCAGCAAGATAGTTTGATATCAAATTACCTTGCTTTGACCGATTGTCCGACAAAGGCGGGCGGACTGCAAGCGAAGCGATGGACATGCGCCTGGCGCGGGACGATCTGCGACCGGGCCGGGGGGATCCAAAAGAAAACCCGCGCCAGGCAGTGGCGCGGGGGAGCGGGATTAAGGTCGATGGGCAGATCTATTCGGCGGCCTGGTATCGATCGACGGCTGGAGAAGGTTTCGGCCCAAGCGCGGCGATCAGGGTGATCAGCACCGCGAGCGTCGCGACGAATGCGACAGCCGCGGAATAGGGTTCCCAGCCGAAGCTCGGAGCGCCGCTGAACACGGCAGACGTTGCCGCCAGCACCACCCCGCCGCCGATCTGGAAGGCGGCGAAGAACATGCCGGAGGCAAGGCCCGACTTGTCTTCCTCGATATCGGCCAGCGCCGCGACCTGGATGGACGGGAAGGTCATGGCATAACCGAGGCCGAGCGGGATCTGCGACAGTATGACGAGCAGGATCGGGTCGATATGGCCGACCGACAGGACCCAGAAGATGTAGCTGATCGCCTGCAGCCCGACGCCCGCCGTCATGAAGCCGGTCGTCCCGCGGTTCTGGGCAAGCGTCGCGAAACGAGGTGCGAGGAACATCACGAAGGCGCCGGCGCCGGCAAAGCAGAAGCCGGTGGCAAAGGCCGACCAGCCATAGACGTCCTGGTAATAGAGCGTCGCGGTGAACTGGAAGCCGATATAGGCGCCCTGGTAGAGAAAGCCGACGATATTGGCATGGGTGAGCCTGGCGCGGCGGAACATCGCCAGCGGCACCATCGGGTCCTTGTGGCGGGCTTCGATGGCGAGGAAGGCAATGATCAGCACGATTGCGGCCACCAGCGAGCCCCAGGTGAAGATATCGGCCCAGCCGGCGGAAGCCGCATTGGTGATGCCGAACACGAAAAGCAGCAGACCGGGAGTGATGGTGATCGCGCCGGCCCAGTCGAAGCCGGGACGCGGCCCGGTGCGGCGCGCGTCGAGCGGCAAGGCGATCGGCGCGAGAAGCAGGGTCAGAATCGCGACCGGCGCGCCCATCACCAGCGTTGCCCGCCAGCTGATCAGCGTCGCGGCCCCGCCGAGCACCATGCCGAGCACGAAACCGGCGGCCCCGGTGGAGGCGAAGAGGCCAAGCGCCTTGGCGCGCTGCGGACCTTCGCCGAAGACTGCCAGCAGAAGTGCCAGCGCTGCGGGTGCGGTGAAGGCTGCAGCAATGCCCTTGATAAGCCGGGCCGCGATCAGCGTCGGCCCGCTATCGACGAACCCGCCGCCAATGCTGGCCGCCGCAAAGACCGCCAGCGACCAGAGGAAGACGCGGCGATGGCCGAAAATGTCGGCCACCCGGCCGCCGAGCAGCAGGAAGCCGCCGTAACCGAGCACATAGGCGCTGACCGCCCATTGCAGGGAGGTGGCTTGCATGCCGAGCTCGGCCTGGATGGCGGGCAGTGCGACGCCGATTGTGGAGACATCCATCGCGTCGAGAAAATTGGCGGTGCAGAGCAGCAGCAATGCAAGCCCCGCAGCCCCTCGGAATTGAGGATTGCTCATGGGATTGTAATCCTTGTTCATGCTGCCCCCGGAGCGGGGAGGTCGAACCGGGCCGGCAGAGGAACGAGAAATTGTCCATCTTCGTGACCTATTGCAAATTGATAATTGTCATGTCAGGTATTACTGGTGATGATGAATGATGCGATCCTTCGAAAGTTCGACCTCAACCTGCTTCTGGCCTTTGCGGTGCTGATGCAGGAACGCAACGTCAGTCGCGCCGCCGAGCGGCTGCTACTCGGACAACCGGGCCTGTCGGCGGCCTTGAAGCGGTTGCGAGAGGCGCTGGATGACGACCTGTTCGTACGTGTCGGACGTGGCCTGCAGCCGACGCCCCGGGCGCTGGCAATTGCGCCTGTGATCGAGGACGCGCTTTCGAACATCGAACGGGCGATCCGTCCGCCTGCCGCGTTCAATCCCAAAAGCTGGGAAGGCGAGTTCCGCGTCGGCATGTGCGACAATCTCGAATCGGCTTTCTTCGGCCCGCTCGCCGCCCGTCTGCGGCAGCTCTCGCCCGGATCGCGGCTGATCGGCGTCGCCTCGGAACGGCGCGACGTCTCGCGCATGCTGGATGACGGCGCCTTCGATTTCAGCGTCGCGGTGCATGGCGAGCCGCCCTCCTGGCACGTCCGCGCGCCGCTCTTCACCCAGTCGTCCGTCTGCATCTACGACCCCGCGCAGATCAAGCTCAAGGCACCGCTCGGTCTTGACGCCTATGCCGATGCGCCGCATGTCGCTGTCTCCTTCGAGGGCAATTCCTCGACCAGCATTGACGTAGCACTCGCTGGTCACGGTAAAACCCGCAATGTCGTTGCGACGGTGCCGCGTTTCTCGGCACTGCCGACGGCGCTTCGGGCCATGCCGGCCATCGCCACCATTCCGGAATCGATCGCCCGCTGCATGGCCCAGCTCCATAATCTGGCGATCGACCTGCCGCCGATCGACCTGCCGGCCGAGCCCGTGAGCATGCTTTACCGACGCGTCGACCATGCCGACAGCCGTGCCTCATGGTTCCGCACCCTCTTCGTGGAGGTCGCCGGCGCGGCGCTCGAAGCTTCCGGCTGCAAGATGGGAATTTCGCGGATCGCGGCTTGAGCCCGGCAAGCGGCCGGCTTTCGGAAATCAAGACATGACGGCTTGATGCCGGGCGCCCGGCATGGTCTGTTGAGGAAAATGCTGTGCCGCGACAGGGCCTTGAACCCGATTTTTCAGTGATGAGGTGATATGAGAGATTTCGAATTACCCGGCCGTTCGCTCGCTGTCGGCCGCACTGCGATGGCCGCCACCTCCCAGCCGCTGGCGACGCTCACCGCCATCGACATCCTGCGGAATGGCGGCAATGCCGTCGATGCGGCGGTTGCCGCCTGCGCCGTGCAGTGCGTCGTCGAAGCCGGCTCGACCGGCATCGGCGGCGATTGTTTCGCTCTTCTCTCGCTCGGCAGCACGGACAAGGTGCTGGCCTATAATGGGTCAGGCGGGGCACCGGCTGCCGTAACCGTCGAACATCTCCGTTCGCTTGGCGTCACCAGCCTCACCCGCACCTCGCCGCACACCATCACCGTGCCGGGGGCGGTGGATGCCTGGACGCGGCTGGTAACCGATCATGGCCGCATGAAGATGGCCGATATTCTCGCCCCGGCCGTCAAGCTGGCGCGCGACGGCTATGTTCTGCCTCCGCGCACGGCACACGACCTTGCCGCCCAGGCGGAGATCCTGAAGGCCGATCCGGCTGCGAGCCGCGTCTTCCTCGTCGACGGCAAGGCGCCGCCGGCGGGGTCGGTCCAGTATCAGAAGCAACTTGCCGATACGCTCGAAGCCATCGGCCGGGAGGGCAGGGACGCTTTCTATCGTGGCCCGATCGCGGAAGGCATGGTGAGCTACCTGAACGGCATCGGCGCGCTGCACACGCTCGAAGATTTCGCCAATGCCAAGGGCGAATACGTGACGCCGATCAAGACGACGTTCCGTGGCCACGAAATCCACGAATGCCCGCCCAACGGCCAGGGCATCATCGCGCTGATGATCCTCAATATCCTGTCGCATTTTCCGGGCAAGGGCGATCCGCTGGCGCCTGAGCGCCTGCATGTCGAGGTCGAGGCGACGCGCCTGGCCTATGCGGCGCGCAACCGTTTTCTCGCCGATCCGGCCAAGGTCGACGTGCCGGTCGATTACCTGCTCTCGGACGAACTTGCCAGGCAGTTGGCCGCCATGATCGATCCCGAAAAAGCGATCGAGAACCTGCCGCCCTTCGACGAAGTGCCGCACAAGGACACGATCTATCTCTCGGTCGTCGACAGCGATCGCAATGCCATCAGCTTCATCAACTCGATCTTCTTCGTTTATGGCAGCGGCCATATGGATCCGAAGAGCGGGGTGATGTTCCACAACCGGGGCTTCAGCTTCTCGCTCGATCCGGACCATCCGAATGCGATCGCGCCGGGCAAGCGGCCGATGCATACGATCATCCCCGGCATGGTGACGAAGGACGGCCGTGCCGTCATGCCCTTCGGTGTCATGGGCGGCCAATACCAGGCCATGGGCCACGCTCATTTCCTCTCAAAAGTCTTCGATTACGGCATGGACCTGCAGAGCGCCATCGACCTGCCGCGCCTCTTCCCGCTGCCCGGAACCAATCAGGTCGAAATGGAAGCCCGGCTGCGCAACACGATCGGTCCGGAGTTCACCAAGCGCGGTTTCGAGGTGAAGGCGCCGGAATCGGCGATCGGCGGCGCCCAGGCAATCTGGATCGACTGGGAAACAGGCGTGCTCAAAGGCGGTTCCGACCCCCGCAAGGACGGCATGGCTCTCGGCATTTGAGCTGCCCGTTCAATTTGGTAGGTGACCATGCTCAGCGAAATGACATTGTCGTCGAGGCAAAGCTCGGCCTTGGCCCCGGCGGGCATATGCGGAGCAATGGCGCAATCAATGGCTCCCGTATCACGGCCTGCCATCCTGTCCTCCGGAAACGACCGCGCTGCACCGACTGCGGATCGGCCTGTAGGCCCGTTCGAATCCTCGACCTTGAGGATGGTAGCCCTTCATCACACGCGAAGACGAAGACAGCACCGGGCAGCATGATGGACATTCGACGACTTAGCTATTCCTGCAGCGCTGCGATGATGCCACCACCGTTCGATAATGTTGGGTCTCTGCCCGAGACGGTATTCCCGCTTAGGACATTGCGTGGGCGGCAAAGCGGCTATCCCGCCGGAAATCGGAGGGCGACATGCCCGAAATA
Source organism: Neorhizobium sp. T7_12 (assembly GCF_002968535.1). Taxonomy (NCBI): domain Bacteria; kingdom Pseudomonadati; phylum Pseudomonadota; class Alphaproteobacteria; order Hyphomicrobiales; family Rhizobiaceae; genus Neorhizobium; species Neorhizobium sp. T7_12. The sequence goes on from NZ_PVBK01000016.1 coordinate 115,821, forward strand.
TGCCGGAAGGATTTGTTGAACGCGCTGAGCGAGCCGAAGCCGCTGTCCATTGCGACCTGCAGCACATTGGCTCCGTCCTGCATCAGAAGCGCCTGAGCACGGGAAAGCCGCAAGAGGTTGACGTATTTGCCGAGCGTCATTCCGGTCGACCTTCGGAAAATGTTCATCGCATATTTCGGATGAAGATCGGCGGCGCGGGCGATGTCGATCGTGTCGATATCCTGCATGAAATTGGCAGCGATGAAATCGCACATGCGTGCGACGCTTTTGGCCGACTGAGCATAGGGCTGGTCAGGAGCGCTTGGCTCTACTCCGCACGGAGCCTCGGGGATCAGGTTATAGGAATCGAGGACGATCCGCTCGATCCGAAGCAGCAACTCATCCACGGCATGTTGCCGTTTGGCCGGACTGCCGGAGCTCACGTATTCGAACCAGCGCGCGAAGTTCTCCTTGTCCGCCGCATCGGTGGCCGTCGTCAGCAATGTTGCGCCATGCATGAGCTTGCTCGAGAGGTCCCCCGGCAGCCGCAAGCGAAAGAAATGCACCAGCGGAAGATGCGCGCCGGCATAGAAGGAATCGTCTGAGGATTCCTCCATCCGGTGCGGCTGCCCGCCCCAGAAGAGGCACATCTGGCCGGCGGTCAGCCGCACGTCATGCTCGCCCATACGATAGCGGACCGTGCCACGGATCACGTAATTCACCTCCACCTGCGCGTGCCAGTGCGGCATCAGCATGATCGGCGGGTGGTTGAAAAACATCTGCAAGGCAGTCGGCAGGCCTTCTATGCTGCTTGCGCCCGGGTGGTAGATCGCTTTGCTGACTACCTTACTTTCCGCCAAATCCATGTTCCCTTTTTCGGAGACAGATGTTTCGCAGGCGATAATTTAGGCACGTTCCGAAGGGACAGCAATTGGAAAAGGGAGGTTTTCAATGCGCTTCAAACTCGCAGGCCCGGCGGCCGCGGTCGTATTGCTTGCATCAAGTGCGGCGTTCGCAGAGTCCGGCCAAATCACCATCTGGAGCTGGAACGTCGCGGCCTCGTCTCTCAAGGCGACGCTCGAAGGATTCAATAAGAAATATCCCGACATCAAGGTCACGGTGGAGGATCTCGGCAACGACCAGGTCTACGACAAGACGCTCGCAGCCTGCGCGGCGGGAGGCGAAGGCCTGCCGGATATTGTCTCGGTCGAAAATTTTGAAGCGGAAGTCTTCTGGAACCGCTTCCCCGAGTGTTTCGCCGACCTCAGCGAGGTTGGCTATACGCCAGAAATCCAGGCGCTCTTCCCCGAATTCAAGCGGACCGAGCTTGAATTGAACGGCGTTCCCTACGCCGTGCCGTGGGATTCCGGACCGGTCGCCGTCTTCTATCGCCGCGACTTTTATGAAAAGGCCGGCGTCGATCCGGCATCGATCAAGACCTGGGACGACTTCATTGCCGCCGGAAAGAAGGTTATGGCTGCCAATCCGGGAACCGTGATGGCTCAAGCCGATTTCAACGGTGACAGCGAATGGTTCCGCATGATCTCCAACGAGCAAAGTTGCGGCTATTTCTCGACCGATGGCCAATCCATCACCATCAATCAACCAGCCTGCGTTGCGACGCTTGAGAAGATTAAGGAGATGAAGGATGCGGGTCTGATCACGGCCGCGATCTGGGACGAAAAAATCCAGTCCAATACCGCAGGCAAGGCCGCCAGCCAGATGTATGGCGCGTGGTTTGAAGGTTCGATCCGCTCCAACTCACCTAATCTTGCGGGTAAATGGGGCGTCTACCGGATGCCCAGCCTGACGGCCGACGGCCCTCGTGCCGCCAATCTCGGAGGGTCGTCCCTGGCCCTTAGCGCCGCTTCCGAGAACAAGGAAGCCGCCTGGAAGTTCATCGAACATGCCCTGACCACCAATGAGGGACAGGTCACGATGCTGAAAGCGTTCGGCCTCGTTCCGTCGCTTCTATCGGCGGTGCAGGATCCGTTCGTGAAGGAGCCGCAACCCTATTGGGGCGGCCAGGCCGTCTGGTCGGATATCCTTGTCACTCTGCCGCAGATCGTTCCAAGTCGGGGCACGGCCTTCCAGAGCGATGCGGACGCGATCTATCAGGCGACGCAGACGAAGTATTTCGCCGGCGGTTATCCGAATGCGAAGGCTGCTCTCGATGACGCGGCGAAGCAGATTGCGACAGCCACCGGCCTGCCCGTTACGCAATGAGAATGCCGGGCGGCGTCAGGCCGCCCGATATCCCGCTTGGCAATCCCTGACAGGAGAACGAGATGCTTTCGAGGAATAGGGCGGCCTATGCCTTCCTTGCCCCCTACCTTTTGATCTTCGTCACTTTTTGGCTCTGGCCGATCATAAACTCGCTGCTGATCTCGTTCCAGAACACGCGAGTTAATCCGTGGAGGTTCAGCCTCTCGGCAAATTGGGGGCGGCTGTTCGGTGATCCGGCCTTCTACAACGCGCTCTACAATACGCTGATCATTCTGGTGATCCAGGTTCCTGTGATGATCGCGCTCGCCACCGTCATGGCGGTTCTTCTCGATTCCCCGCTTTTGAAGGCACGACCGCTCTACAGGTTCGCCTTCTTTGCGCCGGTCGTCGTTGGTGAGGTGGCCTATGCCGCGGTCTTCAGGCTGATGTTCAGCGCCGATTTCGGCATCATCAACAAGCTGATCACCTCGGTCGGATTGTCCCCCGTCTCGTGGTTCGACAATGCCAATGCGGCGATGGCGCTGGTGATCATCGCGATCACCTGGCGATGGGCAGGGTACAACGCCATCATCCTCCTCGCCGGCCTGCAATCCATCCCCGACGATGTCTACGAAGCAGCGACGCTCGACCGGGTGAGCAAGTTCCAGCAATTCCTTCATATCACCTTGCCGCTCTTGAAGCCGATCATCAGTTTCTGCGTCGTGCTTTCGGTCATCGGCACCATGCAGCTCTTTACAGAACCCTTCCTGATCACCAATCGCGGCGGGCCCGGCGGAGGAACCGAAACACTGGGTCTGCTGCTTTACCGCCAGGGTTTCACCTCGCTTAATTTCGGTTACGCCTCGGCAATCGCCTACACGATCGCCGGTCTGGCGGTTGCGATCTCTCTGCTCAACCTCATGCTAGGAGGCGAGAAGAAATGAAATCGAAATCCCGCTCGCTGCTGGTGCAGAAAATCGCGCTGCACATGGTTTTGACGCCGCTTGCGATTGTCTGGCTCTTCCCGCTCTGGATGATGGTCGTCTTCTCGACCATGCCGGACCACGGTATCTTCAGCCCCGAAATCGTGCTCTGGCCCTCGGCGGAATTCGCCGCCAACTTCCGCAATCTCCAAGCGGACACGAATTTTATCCGGGCGATGTCCATCTCGATCACCGTCGCGATCATCTACACGACCTTGTCGGTCATGTTGACGTCCATGGCAGGCTGGGCGCTGGCGCGTTACCGTTTTGCCGGCCGCGCCATCGTGGTCGCGATCATTCTCGGGACGATTACACTGCCTTTCGCTGTGGTCGTCATTCCGCAGTTCATCATGGTCGCGCGTGAGTTCAGGCTCGCCAATACCTGGATCGCATTGATCGTCCCGCCGCTGTTCAACTCGCTCGGCGTCCTGTTCATGCGGCAGGCTTTTTCGATGATGCCCGGTGAGCTCTTTGACGCAGCGAGGGTGGAAGGCGTCAGGGAATGGCGGATCTTTCTGCACATCGCCCTGCCATTGGCGCGCCCGACGATGGCAGCGCTTGCGATCATCCTGTTCCTGTCCTCCTGGAACAACTACCTCTGGCCGCTCCTGATCAATTCGCGGCCGAACATGATGACGGCGCCGGTGGCACTTGGAACCCTGATCGGCCTCACCAGGGTCTCCTGGGGCGGCATCATGGTCGGCGCGGTGCTGCTGACAGCCCCGGTGCTCGTCGTCTTCGTTTTCCTGCAGCGCCACTTCATCGCCGGGATTTCGGCCGGTGCCGTCAAATAGTCGGGGAGGGATCATGGCGAAAATCAAACTCGAAAATGTCGTTAAGAGCTTCGGGGCCTATCAGGTGGTTCACGGAGCAAACCTGGAGATCGAGGACGGCGAGTTCACCGTCTTCGTCGGGCCGTCCGGATGCGGGAAATCGACCCTGCTGCGCATGATCGCCGGCCTTGAGGATATCTCCGCGGGCACCATCAGCATCGGTGGAAAAGTGGTCAATGACACCGAACCCTCGGATCGCGGCATCGCGATGGTCTTTCAGTCCTATGCGCTCTATCCCCACATGACCGTCCGGCGGAACCTCTCCTTCGGCTTGGAGATGAACGGCAACCCGAAAGCCGATACCGCCCGCCGTGTCGCGCTCGCTGCGAACATATTGCAGATCAACGAGCTGATGGGCCGGCGTCCTGCCCAGCTTTCGGGTGGCCAACGCCAGCGTGTCGCCATCGGACGGGCGATTGTTCGCGAGCCGCAGGTATTCCTTTTCGACGAGCCGCTTTCGAACCTCGATGCGGAGCTCCGCGTCCAGATGCGGGTCGAGATTTCCAAGCTGCACAAGCAGCTTGGAACGACGATGATCTACGTGACCCACGATCAGACCGAGGCCATGACGCTTGCAGACAAGATCGTCGTGTTGCGGGCAGGACATATCGAGCAGGTGGGAGCGCCGCTGGATCTCTATGACGATCCGGCCAACCAGTTTGTCGCAGGCTTTGTCGGCTCGCCGAAGATGAACTTCCTGAAGGCGGAAGTGGTGGAAAAGACACCGGACGGAGCGGTCGTGGCCCTCTCGTCCGACCGGAATGTCCGGTTCGCGTTCCAGCTTTCAGCCCAGATCGGATTGGGCGCAACTGTCACGCTCGGCATTCGTCCCGAGCATTTTGCCCCGCCAGGCGGGGGTGATGCGGATCTGACCGTGGCCGTCGAAGTGGCCGAGCATCTCGGCAATACCAGCTACGTCCACGCAAGCCTTGCCGGTGAGACAGTCGTCATCGAGCAACCTGAAAACCGCCACGGGGGCGACCGCCGGCATCTTACCGTGGGCGTGCCGACGAGCCGCGTCTTTCTTTTCGATCAAACAGGCAATCGCCTCCGCTAAGCAATTTCAAAGAGTATCAGAGGAAAAATCATGACTGCAGAGAACCATGTCCGTTGGGGGATCATCGGTCCGGGCACCATTGCACGTGCATTCGCCGAAGGTATCGCGCATTCGCAGACCGGCCGGCTCGCCGCCATCGCCACTCGCGATCCGGACAAGCCCGGTCTTTCAGAGGCCTTTCCGGGAGCGCGGATCGTCGCAGGTTACGACGCGCTGCTCAAGGATCCCGAGATTGACGCAGTCTATGTCGCGGTCCCCCATGTCGGACATGCGGAATGGGCGATCAAGTCGGTTCGCGCCGGCAAACATGTGCTGGTCGAAAAACCGATGGCGCTTTCTGCGTTCGACGCCGACGTGATCTTCCATGAAGCGAAGAAGGCCAAGGTCTTTGCCGGCGAGGGTTATATGTATCGTCTTCATCCGCAGACGGCTCGGCTTGTCGAACTGGTCAAGAGCGGAGTCATCGGAGACATCAGGATCATCCGCTCGAGCTTCGGCTTCAACATGGGAAGCTTCAGGCCGGAGCACCGGCTCTTCAATGGCGACATGGCGGGCGGCGGTATTCTGGACGTCGGAGGCTATCCCGTATCCATGGCCCGGCTGATTGCCGGAGCCGTTGACGGCATGGACTTCACGGAGCCCAAGACCGTGGCCGGCGCAGCCCACCTTGGCCAATCCGGCGTCGACGAATGGGCCTCCGCTGTCCTCAAGTTCGAAAACGGCATCGTCGCCGAGGTTTCCTGCTCAATCATGGCGCAGCAGGACAATGTGCTTCGCATCATCGGCTCCAAGGGACGGATCGAAGTAAAGGACTTCTGGTTCGCCTCGGGCCGCCAGGGCGGCGTCGGACGGATCGAGATCATCAAGGGCGACGTGCGCGAAACCATCGAACTTGAGGAAAAACGGTACCTCTATTCCTTCGAGGTCGATGCGGTCGGGGAGGCGATCCGCCGGGGGCGTGGTGAATTTTCCCGGCCGGGAATGAGCGCGGCGGACTCGCTCGGCAATCTGCGCGTTCTTGACCAATGGCGCGCCTCGGTTGGCCTGGAATACGCTGTCGAAACGGCCGTCAGGCGTTCCACCAACATAACCGGCGGCAGAGTGCGTCTCGGCAGCGACATTCCGAAGCGGCAGATTCCGGGCGTCGCCAAGGAGGCTTCGGCGATCAGCCTCGGCTTCGAGTTCTTCCCGAATTTCGCCGCGGCGTCATTGACCATGGACGCCTTCTACGAGGCGGGAGGCAATGTATTCGATACCGCCTATGTCTACGGCGCCGGCAAGACAGAGAAAATTTTCGGCGACTGGCACACCAGCCGGCAGGTGCCGCGCGAAGAATTTATCCTGATCGGCAAGGGCGCCCACTCGCCGCTTTGTTATCCCGACGTCATCGCCAGGCAACTGGATCAATCGCTTGACAGACTGAAGACCGACTATCTCGACGTCTATTTCATGCACCGGGACAATCCCGACATACCGGTTGGCGAATTCGTCGACGCGATGGATGCGGAAGTGAGGCGGGGCAGGATCCGCGGCATTTTCGGCGGGTCGAACTGGGGTCGCGAGCGGATGGACGAGGCGATCGCCTATGCCCGGAAGAATGGGAAGACGGCGCCAGGGGCGCTTTCCAACAATTTTTCGCTCGCCGAGATGCTCGACCCGATTTGGGCAGGATGTGTCGCCGCATCTGACGATGGTTGGAAGGCATGGCTGACGGAAAAGCAGATGCCGAACTTCGCCTGGTCAAGCCAGGGAAGGGGGTTCTTCACGAACAGGGCCGGACGCGACAAGCAAGACGACGAAGAACTGGTACGGGTCTGGTATTCGGAGCGGAACTTCGAACGCCGTGACCGGGCCATCGAACTTGCCGGAAAACTCGGTCGCCACCCCATCCATGTGGCATTGGCCTATGTCATCGCACAGCCATTTCCCCTCATACCGCTGATAGGACCGCGAACCGTAGGTGAGCTGGCGGACAGTCTCTCGGCGCTCGATATCCGGCTCTCGCCGGAGCAGGTCAGTTGGCTGGAGAGTGGTTTATAGGGCTCGCGGTCCTGGAATTCGGCCGAGAAAGGTGGACGATCCCGTCCAGCTCCGAATCAATTCCTGTGTCATTTCAGCAGCCGGCTGCGAAAGACATCCCCGCTCGGTCACCGCCTTTCCCGTCGCGGCTATCGTGATCGGGTCATCGAGCAGGGGCCGGGTCGCGAACCGGTCTCCTCAAACGGGGAGCATCCGGCGCTCGATAGCGGCCGTTTAAGGCAGGGCAACGAACGGAAGCTCAATGGGGCCGCCGCAGCATCGGGACGAGCGTCGGCGACGACCCGACCTGCATCGCGCCGGATGCAACCTGGCCAGCACGGGAAGCGCAATCCCGCGGAGTTCTGTACCGGTATCATCGATCAGCAAGGAGCGAAAAGCCGGTGGTACAACGGCTGTGATTACACCGCTGCAAAGAGAGGCTGCTCCGTGCAGCAGGACAAACGTTACCATCAGCCAGCTTCGTGCGGACGGTGCCGGGATGGACCGCAACCAGCACGGCCTGTGGATGCGGGCGGACAAGTTCGAGAGAGGCTGTGCAAACAATCCTAATTGATTGAGCGCCGATTTGCGCAACGCTAGCGCCGTCGCAAACCAAACCTTGGCCGAGCAGTTGAAATACCCTCCATCTCGCCCGGGTCAAAGGGACCGAAGCAACCCCACCGTCATCACGTTTTGAAATGAACAGAAACTCAAAATGACTTCCTTTTTCCGCGCCGCCGCGGTCTTGTGACAATCAAAGGTCGCTCGAGTCTGGCTCGGCGACATGTAACCAAAGAGCGAACGTATGGAAAACCCGGTCGCATTGAACCACCTGTCCGAAAATACCGTCTTCCGAAAGGGCGACGTTTTCGTCCTATTCGGTGAGCTTTTCGGACGCGGATACGCCACAGGCTTGCTGGACGAAGCCCGCAAGGCTGGCATGGACATCGTCGGCATGACCGTTGGACGGCGCGACGAGAACAACTTCTTGCGTCCGCTTAACGCCGAGGAGTTGTCAGCGGCCGAGTCCCGGCTGGGTGGCAGGATCATCAACATTCCCTTGATGGCAGGTTTCGATCTCGACGCGCCCGAAGGCGGTCCGACGCCGACCGATCTGCTTGCTGCAATGACGCTCGAGAACTGGCAGCAGGAAAAGCTTGACGGGGATTACGTCTCGCAATGCCGGGCGATTGCCACCAAGCGGTTCACAACAGCACTTTTCGAGGTCATGGCCATCCTCGATGGCATGATTGTGGGCGGCCGGAATGTATTCTTTGCCCACACGATGGCTGGAGGCATCCCGAAGGCGAAGATATTTCTCGTCGTCGCCAATCGAATCTACAAGGGACGCGGAAGCCGTCATATGTCGTCGCAGGCGCTGCTCGACAGCGATATGGGCAAGCTCATCCTGCAGAATTTCGATGACGTCTCCGCAAACACCTACCGACACCTCATCGACTTTAGTGCGGCCATCCGTGAGCGTGTCGAGGCGTCAGGCGGGCAGGTCCGGTATACGGCCTACGGCTACCACGGATCGGCAGTTCTCATCGACGGAAGCTATCGCTGGCAGACCTACACGAACTATACCCAAGGCTACGCCAAGATGCGGCTTGAGCGTATCGCGGAGGATGCGTGGGCCACGGGTGTAAAGGCTACGGTCTATAACTGTCCCGAAATCCGCACGAATTCCTCCGACGTATTCACCGGGATCGAGCTGCCGCTGATCCCGCTGCTGCTTGCGTTAAAGAAGGAGAACGGCGGGCGATGGGCAGAGGAGCAGTGGCTGGCATGCCAGCACCTTCTGGCGGACGGCTTCACCATGGATGATGTCTTCCGCAAAATCACCGCCATGCAGGCCAGCGACGTCATGCGCCCGTTCTACGATTTCTCGGCGTGGCCGATGGCAAATAGCCAGGCACAGGCCGATCTGACTATCGGCACGTCCAATGAAATCACCGCCATGCACCGCGGCACCAAGGCAATGATCAGCGACCATTTGAGCGGCCTCGTGGTCGAGGCGACCGGGCAGCTTATTTTTGGCGAATCCTCTAACCCATCTGGGCCTGTCCAGTGGCTCAATCACGATATCGTGGCGCGGCGGCTGAATGCCTCCCACGATCAATCGAAAACCGCCGCTTCGATGACCGCATCCTCATCACTCGAAATGGCTTGACGCTAGCGGATCAAACTAAACACGAACGCTATCCTCACGTGCGGTTCTTGGCACGGCTACGCCGCGGCCGGCGCTCGGTCGAAAGATCGGGCAGATTGCTATCCAGCTGGAGGCCGGTGTGGTCGCGGTCATCAGCCGAGAATTCTCTTTCGACTTCCTTGATCGCCTCCTCGAGCCTGTGCAGTTGGGTCGGCAGAGAATCATGCCCAGTCGGCATGTCTGCGCGTGCAAGAAGCCGTTCTATCCCACGACGGGCGGAAGCATAGATACGTTGCCGCCCTTCGACCGTGGTATCATTGGAGCGCTGGATGGCTTGGCGGAGTACGGAAGTAAGTGCTGACATGGGATCCTGACCGCGATGAAAGCATGGAGCTAGGGCTAGCTAACCAATCGTCAATTGTGCGAGATCGCGCTAAATCCAACTGTTTACTATTTCCAAGGGCCGGCGCGGGCTAAGCTGGAAGGAAGTCGCCCGACAAGCGCCCACTTCATCGTCAGACGCCATGATCCCAAAGTGGAGATTGTGGCTGCCATGGGTCAACGCGCCCATCTTGCGCCTTTCACGACCGCCAAATCCCTGACGATCTGCTGCCAGTCCGCGACATCGCCGCCCGTTTCGCCGGCATTCGACCTGACAGTTTGCAGCAGGTACTGGTGACGGAAGATGAGCCTGGCGCGCCGATCGGCTGGCACAGGGATAAGGCGGCCTTCGCCCGCGTTGTCGGCCTGTCGCTTCTATCTACCTGTACGTTTATGCTGAGACGGCGAACTGGCAGCAAATGGGAACGCTTCTCTATATCACCGGAACCCGGCTCGGCCTCTCTGCTGTCAGGGCCAAGCAGGAATGAATGGAAGCATTCCATCCCGCCTGTTGAATGGCTGCGCTACTCGATCACCTTTCGTGAGATCAGGTGACACCGTCGTTAGCCAGTTTAGTTCCATAATTTACCTTATGCGATCCAACCGTGTAGGGGCTATTTAGTAATGCGACAGTTGGGCCAGTTAGAGATGCGACAGTCTCGCCTCTCGACGCACTGGTCAAAGCCAACGTTGGGAGCAAGGATGACGATCTTCAGCCTGGTCGAGACCATGA
>NZ_PVBK01000017.1:0-114013 GCF_002968535.1 Neorhizobium sp. T7_12
CGGTCCCAACCAGCATGCGCCAATCAATCAGTGATTTCTGAAGAACGAAAGTCGTCGTCGCCAGCAGCGCCGCCGCCCTCGTTCAGTGAGCGGGTTATAGAGCCGACCCCAGTTTGAAGTCAACAGCATTGATTCAGAAATCTTGAGAAATCGTACAAATTACTGTTTTCACAGGGTAATCTCCGATTTTGGAGAATCCTGAGGCGTTAATATTCGTTAACTGCACTCTATATAGGGCTCTTCATCGACCGCGGGACCGATTCACCCGTGAAGGCGGCCATTCCTTCCATTCTTGTGCCGCTGCGGCAAAACATGCGATAGCAGGATGCCCCCGAAACTCTCTGGAAAGTGGTCCCCCGTGCGCGTTCTCTCCGATGCCTTCATTCCCGAATTGCCGAACCCCTATCGCGGCAAGGTACGCGAGAACTACGATCTGCCGGACGGCAGCCGCATCATCATCGCAACCGATCGCCTCAGCGCTTTCGATCGCATCCTGACCGCGATCCCCGACAAGGGGCATGTCCTGACCCAGACCGCGCGTTACTGGTTCGAGGCAACAAAGGACATCTGCCCCAACCATGTGATCGCCTATCCGGATCCGAATGTGGTGATCGGCAAGCGGCTCGACATCCTGCCGGTCGAGATCGTCGTGCGCGGTTATCTTGCCGGCACGACAGGCACGTCGCTGCTCACCCTATATAAGAGAGGAGAGCGGACCATGTACGGGCTCGATCTCCCGGACGGCCTCAAGGACAACGAAATCCTCCCCGCCCCGGTCATCACGCCGACCAGCAAGGCCTTCGACGGCGGTCACGACGAACCCCTGACGCCGAGCGAGATCGTCGAGCAGGGGCTTCTGACCGCCGAACAATGGACGACCCTCTCCCGTTATGCGCTGGCGCTTTTTGCGCGCGGGCAGCAGCTGGCGGCGCAACGCGGCCTGATTCTCGTCGATACCAAATACGAGTTCGGCACGGATGCCGAGGGCACCATCATCCTTGCCGACGAGATCCATACGCCGGACAGCAGCCGCTACTGGATCGCCGACAGTTATGGTGAGGCCTTCCGCAACGGCACGCGGCCGAAGAGTTTCGACAAGGATTTCATCCGGGCCTGGGTGGTCGAGCGTTGCGACCCCTATAAGGATGAGATCCCTGCGATCCCGGCCGAGCTCGTCGAGGAGACCGCCAAAGTCTACCGCACGGCTTACGAGACGATCACCGGCGAGACTTTCGTGCCCGATACCAGCGGCGCGACCGTGCTCGACCGTATCCGCCGGAACCTGGCGCCCTATTTTACCGCGCGTTGAACAATTGCCGGAAAATCGATCCGGCATTATGAAGAGGATAGAGTGCGCAGACCGAGACGCAAGGCGGAAGAAACCCGCGGAGATATCCTCAACACGGCAGAGACGCTCTTCCGTGAACGGGGGATTGCCAAGTGTTCGATCGCCGACGTCGCCCATGCGCTGCACATGTCGCCCGCCAACATCTTCAAGCATTTCCATTCCAAGGCATCCCTGGCGGATGCCATCTGCGACCGGCATATAAGCCGCATGATCGGCCGGTTCGAAACGCTCGACGAGCCGGCGCCGGCGCCCGAACGGCTGGCGATCGTCGTCCGCAAGCTGATGGAGGCGCATCTCCAGGACCTCCGCGACAATCCCTTCCTGTTCGAGATGATCTTCCTGATGTCGGAGGCGGATCTGCCGAGCGGCCAGCATTACAAGCGGCTGATCGAGAACCTGTTCAGCGATCTGATACGGCAGGGCGTCGAAAGCGGTGCCTATAAATGTACCGACCCGCAGGCGATCAGCCAGCACGTGGCGGCCGCCTTTGCGAGCGTGCTGCATCCGGTCCTTCTGGCCAAGGCCGGTGAGGCGGAATTGCGTGACCGCTGCAATGGCCTTGCCAGACTTGTGAATGCTGCGCTGCAAAATCCGCTTGCCAAGTGACGGTTTTATATTTACGTCACTTTCGCGAACCTGGAACGCCGGTTGAACTTACGTTTTCGACCACTACTGTTCCGACCGCCTGAGACGGGTTAATCTCCCCGCCTTCCGCCCCGGCACATCCGCCTGCCGAGGCGATCGCCCAGATGTTTTGCCTTGGATGACGCCATGACCGGATGCAAACTGATACTTCCCCTGCTTTTTTCCGTGGCGCTCGCTGCCTGCAGCGATTCGGGTCAGACGCCGGCCGGCAACGGTGCGGCAGGCGGCGCTCCGCAGCGCCCGCCTCAACCGGTCAGCGTAGTGATCATGAAGAAGTCCGAGCAACCGATCACGGCCGTCCTGCCGGGCCGGGCGGCACCCTTCCAGATCGCCGACATCCGCCCGCGCGTCACCGGGGAGATCAAGCAGATCGCCTTCAAGCAGGGCAACGAGGTCAAGGCCGGAGACCTTCTCTACAAGATCGAGGACAGCACCTATGCGGCCGAGGTCGCCCAGGCGAAGGCGACCGTCTCGAAGGCGGAAGCCAGTATCCCGAGCGCCCAGGCGAACCTCTCCCGCTACGAGCGGCTGGTCAACAGCGGTGCGACGCAGATCGAATATGAGAGCGCGCGGGTGACACTTCTCCAGGCGCAGGCGGATGTCGAACAGGCCAATGCCGCGCTCAATGCCGCCCAGATCAATCTCGACCTGACCGAAATCCGGGCGCCCTTCGACGGCGTCACGTCGATCTCCAATGTCAGCATCGGCAATATCGTCACCGCCAACCAGACGACGGCATTGACGACGCTGCGCCGTCTCGATCCGATCTACATCGACCTGATCGATTCCAGCACCAACCTTCTCGAACTGCGCTCGGCCATGGCTTCCGGCCGCCTCAGCGGCGATCCGCGCAAGGCCGATATCCGCCTGACACTTGAAGACGGTACGGACTACCCGCTGACCGGCAAGCTGGACATGGCCGACATGGCCGTCAGCGAAACGACCGGCACCTACCAAATCCGCGCATTGTTCGATAATCCGAGCGACATGATCCTGCCGGGCACCTATATGCGCGCCACCGTCACCCTCGGTAACGAGAACGGTTACCTGATCCCGCAGCGTGCCGCGACGCGCAATGCCCGCGGGGAGCTTTCCGCCAAGTTCGTCACGGCGGACGGCAAGGTCGAGACCCGCATCTTCCCGACCAGCGGCGTTTCCGGCAGCAACTGGCTGGTCACGCAGGGCGTAACCGATGGCGACCGCCTGGTCGTCGACGGCTTCCAGTGGATCGCCGATGGCGCCACGGTTCAACCGGTCGAGGCGACCGTCGACGACAAGGGTTTCGTCGTCGAGGCGCCGAAACCAGCCGCTGCAAAGCCGTGAGGCCCCGAGCGGAACCGATCATGACGAAACGCGGCAAGGAATAATCTGAATGGCCAAGTTCTTTATCCGGCGACCGGTATTCGCCTGGGTCATCGCGATCGTCATCATGCTCGGCGGCGCGCTCGCCATTGCGACGCTCTCGATCTCGCAATATCCCGACATCGCGCCGACCACGGTCAGGATCACGGCAAGCTACAACGGTGCAAGCGCGGAAACCGTCGAGAAATCGGTGACGACGATCATCGAGGACGGCATGACCGGCCTTGACGACCTCACCTATATGACGTCGTCCTCCTCGACCGGCCGCGCCAACGTCACACTCACTTTCGGCAGCAGCGTTCTTCCGGACATCGCCCAGGTGCAGGTGCAGAACAAGCTGCAGCTCGTACAGTCGCAGCTCCCCGATGTGGTGCAGCAGGCGGGCATCGAGGTCGCCCGTTCGACCTCGAGCATTCTGATGGTCGGCGCGCTGGTTTCCACTGACAAGAAGCGAAGCTCCGTAGATCTCGGCGACCTGTTTTCCACGCAGATCGAGGACCAGGTCAAGCGTCTGGAAGGTGTCGGCAGCATCGACATCTTCGGGTCCGGTTACGCAATGCGCGTCTGGCTCGATCCCTACAAGCTGCAGAAATACCAGCTGACGCCCGCCGACGTGACGTCCGCGATCCAGTCCCAGAACACCCAGGTTTCGGTCGGCGCCCTCGGCGGCCTTCCGGCCAAGGCGGAGCAGCAGCTGACGGTCACCATGACCGCGCAAAGCCAGCTGACGACCGTCGACGATTTCGAGCGGATCATCCTCAAGGTCGAACAGGACGGCGCGACGGTGCGCCTCAGCGATGTTGCCCGCGTCGAGATCGGCGAAGAGAGTTATGGCGGCGGTTCCCGCCAGAACGGCCTGCCGTCCACCGGTTTCGCCGTGAACCTCGCGACCGGCGCCAACGCTCTCGATACCGCCGCGCGCGTCAGGGAGGCGCTGACCGCCATCGGACCCAATCTTCCGGACGGCGTGGAGATCACCTATCCCTACGACACGACGCCCTTCGTGCAGCTTTCGATCGAGAAGGTCGTTCACACACTCATCGAAGCGATCATCCTGGTTTTCGTGGTCCTGCTCGTCTTCCTGCAAAATCTGCGTGCCACGCTGATCCCGATGATTGCGGTGCCCGTCGTCCTGCTCGGCACGTTCGGGGTGCTGGCTATGACCGGATATTCCATCAACACGCTGACGATGTTCGCCATGGTTCTGGCCATCGGCCTTTTGGTCGACGACGCCATCGTCGTCGTCGAGAATGTCGAGCGCATCATGGACGAGGAGGGCTTGAGTCCGCTCGAAGCGACCGAAAAGTCCATGGGCGAGATCACCGGGGCCATCATCGGCATCGCGCTCGTCCTGACCGCGGTGTTTATCCCGATGGCCTTTTTCGGTGGCTCGACCGGCATCATTTACCGGCAGTTCTCGATCACCATCGTCTCCGCCATGCTGCTTTCGGCGCTGGTCGCCATCGTGCTGACGCCGGCGCTTTGCGCCACCATGCTGAAGCCGATCGATCATCACAAGAAACGTCGCGGCATTGGCGCCCTGTTCAATCGCGGGTTCGAGCGGTCTACGAGCGGATATGTCAGCACCATCGGCTATCTCCTGAAGCGCCCGTTCCGTGTGATGCTGGTGTTCCTGCTGGTGATCGGCGGCTGCGCCTGGCTTTTCACCAGGCTGCCGAATTCCTTCCTTCCGCAGGAAGACCAGGGCGTTCTGCTGACCATCATCCAGACGCCCGTCGGCGCCACCACGCCGCGCACCGACGAGGCGGTCAAGAAGGTCGAGGCCTATTTCCTCGAAAAGGAAAAGGACAATGTGGATGCTGTATTCGGCGTCCTCGGCTTCAGCTTCAGCGGAAGCGGCCAGAACAACGCGATCGTCTTCACCAAGCTGAAGGACTTCGCCGAGCGAACCAGGCCGGAGCAGTCCGCCGCAGCTATCGTCCAGCGGGCGAGCGGCTATTTCTTCAGCATCCGCGATGCGCAGGTCTTCGCGCTTCTGCCGCCGGCCATCCAGGGACTGGGCACGTCGAGCGGCTTCTCCATGTATCTGGTCGACAGCGGCAACAACGGCAATGCGGCGCTGACCACGGCATCGCAGCAGCTCATCCAGGCCGGCACCGGCAATCCGAACATCAGTTCGCTGCGCAGCAGCACCCAGCGGTCCGAAACCCAGCTCAAGATCCTGCTCGACCAGGAAAAGCTGGGCGCGATGGGCGTCGACCTCGCTTCGGTCAATTCGATGCTGGCGACCATCTTCGCTGGACGCGACGTCAACGACTTCACCCTCAACAACGAGCTGAAGCCTGTCTATGTCCAGGGCGATGCGCCCTACCGTATGCAGCCGGACGACCTGAAACACTGGTTCGCCCGCAACACTAGCGGCGAGATGGTTCCCTTCTCCGCCTTCAGCACCGTCCAGTGGATCAACGGCACGCCGCAGCTTGCGCGCTTCAACGGCACCAGCGCCATTCCCTTCGACGGCGCGGCGGGTCCCGGCGTCAGTACCGGCCAGGCCATGGACGAGATGCAGAGGCTGACATCCGCACTGCCTGGCGGTTATTCGGTGGCCTGGCAGGGCATTTCCTACCAGGAGCGGCTGTCCGGCTCGCAGGCGCCGATGCTCTACGCGCTATCGGTCCTGATCGTCTTCCTCTGCCTTGCGGCGCTTTATGAAAGCTGGTCGATCCCGTTCTCCGTCATATTGGCCGTGCCGATCGGCGTGCTCGGTGCGCTTTCCGCCGCGTATTTCTTCGGCCAGTCGAACGACGTCTACTTCAAGGTCGGGCTCCTGACGACGATCGGCCTGGCGGCGAAGAACGCCATTCTGATTGTCGAATTCGCCAAGGATCGTCAGGCCGGCGGGATGAAAATGATCGAGGCCACCCTCGAGGCCGCGCGCCTGCGACTGAGGCCAATCGTCATGACATCGCTCGCTTTCATCCTCGGCGTCGTGCCGCTGGCGATCGCGACCGGCGCCGGATCCGCGGCCCAGAACGCCATCGGCGTCGGCGTGCTGGGTGGTATGCTTTCTGCAACACTTCTCGGAATTTTCTTCGTTCCGTCCTTCTTTGTTGTCGTTAGACAGTTATCAAAGCGTGAAAAAGAGTAGGATGACGATTACGTTCGTTAACGTATTCGACCTTTAATGCCGTCAGAAGCTATGCGAATCGCTGCTGACGGGACAATCGGAAGAGGCATGAGTGCTGACCTTCCACGCGTTATAGGGCACTGGGACAGAAAAATGTTATCCATTCGTGTTGTTGCTCCTCTCACTATGCTGCTGCTTTCGGGCTGCGTCGTCGGTCCAGATCACAAGGCGCCGGAAATTGCTCTTCCGGGTAAATTTGCCGAAGCCGGCAAGACCAGCAACGGCGATGTTTCGCAGGTTGCCTGGTGGACCGCATTTAATGACAGCCGTCTGAACGGCTATGTAAATCAGGGGATCGGTCAGAACCTCGATATCCTCCAGGCTCTGGAGCGGATCACGTCTGCCGAGGCCAACGTTACCGTCGCCGGCGCGGGCGCTCTCCCGTCGCTGGATCTCTCGGCCGCCAGCACGACCACCGGCACTCGTACCAGCCCCGGTTCGTTCTCGCGGACGACCGTGACGGCGGGTACTGCCGATGCGTCCTGGTTCCTCGATCTTTTCGGCCTCTACAGGCGTTCCAAGGAAAGTGCGCTAGCAAGCCTCGATGCTGCCTATGCCAGCGAGGACGTCGCACGTCTCTCGTTCCTGTCTCAGATCGCCGCGGCCTATATCGACGTACGCTACTATCAGGAGCGTATTGCGATTGCCCGCCGGAACCTCGATTCGCGGCGCGAAACACTGAGCCTCACCAAGCTCCAGCTTGATGCCGGCGCGGCGTCCCGCCTCGATGTCGTCCAGTCGGAAGGCTTGGTCAATTCGACGATCGCGGAAATTCCGGGCCTGGAAACGAGTTTCCGGGGTGCGGCGCACCGTGTCGCCACGCTTCTCGCAATGCCTGCGTCGTCGCTCGTTCCTGAACTGCAGAAAGGCGCCCGCCAGCCGGTCGCCCGCTTCAGCACCAAGGCCGGCGTCCCGGCGGACCTGATCCGCAACCGTCCGGACATCCGTGCCGCGGAACGCCAACTCGCATCGGCAGTCGCCGAAATCGGCGTCGCCGAGGCCCAGCTCTATCCTGCCATTACGCTCGGCGGCTCCATTTCTCCGAGATACAACGCACTTACCCCCGGCCTCGATAGCCGGGCCTTGACCTGGTCCTTCGGGCCGCAGCTGAGCCTGCCGATCTTCGACGGCGGCCGTCTGCGCGGCAACGTCAAGATCGCCGAATCCAGCGCCCGCGGACAGTATCTCGCCTGGAAGCAGACGGTTCTGAACGCGGTCGAGGAAGTGGAAAATGCACTGGCCGCAGTCGCCCGCGACAGCCGCACGGTTTCCGCACTTCAGGCAACTGTGAAGTCCTACGAAGAAGCCCTGCAGCTCGGCACCGCCAGCTATCGTGACGGCGCTTCCTCGCTGCTCGACGTTCTCGACGCCCAGCGTGAGGTCTCGACCGCTCAGTCGAACCTCGCAGCCGCCGTGCGTCAGATGGCGCAGGACTACGTCTCGCTCAACGTAGCGATCGGCGGCGGTTACGCCTTCGGCAAGACCGATACCAAGGTCGCGTCGGTGGTCGTCAAGAAGTAGGCTCCGCCCCAACATAACCGACAACAAAAAACCTCCGGAGCCAGCGCTTCGGAGGTTTTTTTATCACCCCCGGAAAGGCCGGGGACGATCAATTCGACGATCAGTTCTTGGCGCGCTCGACGTAGGAATTGTCTTCGGTGGCGATCACGACGCGGGTGCCGGCATCGACATGCGGCGGAACCGCCGTGCGGATGCCGTTCGACAGCATGGCCGGCTTGTAGGACGAGGATGCCGTCTGGCCCTTGACGACCGGCTCGGTCTCGACGATCTCGAGCGTCACGTGGCGCGGCAGCTGAAGAGCCAGCGCAATGCCTTCATGCATGGACAGAACGCAGGTCATGCCTTCCTGAAGATAGGCCTTCTGGTCGCCCATCGTATCCACGTCCACCACGACCTGGTCGTAGTTTTCCGGGTTCATGAAGTGGAAGCCTTCGCCGTCTTGATAGAGGAACTGGTGGTTGACGTCCTCGACGAAGGCGCGCTCGACCTGCTCGGTCGTCCGCCAGCGCTCGGACACCTTCACGCCGTCGACGATGCGGCGCATATTGACCTGCGTGACAGGCGTGCCCTTGCCGGGATGGAAGTTCTCGGCGGTGAGAACGACATAAAGCTTGCCGTCCACATCGATGACGTTGCCCTTGCGGACAGAAGAGGCGATGACCTTGACCATAGGATTCCTTGTGGTGCGAACCGGCTTGTAACTGCCGAAAATGCGTCGTAGAGGACCGGGCGATAACCGGCCCGAAGGACGGATCGTCTGTTTTCCGGCCGGAACTACTCCAAAACCGCGCAAAGTGGAAGCCTTGCCGGGGAGAACCGGCGAAGAAAGCCGTAAATGAGCTCGTCGCGACCTGCCATATCCCGCTCGCCCTGGTGGACGCCGGCAAACCACGCCGACCGTCGGCCCTTCCTGATGGGCCGCAACGCGGTCCAGACGACGTTGCGCGACTTCTTCTCGCAGCGCGATTTCATCGAGGTCGATACGGCGACGCTCCAGGTTTCCCCGGGCAACGAGACCCACCTGCATGCCTTCGCAACCGAAGCGATCGCCATCGATGGCGGCAGGGCGCCGCTCTATCTGCACACGTCGCCGGAATTTGCCGCCAAGAAGCTGCTGGCCGCCGGCGAGGAGCGCATCTTCACCTTCGCGCATGTCTACCGCAACCGGGAACGCGGGCCGCTGCACCATCCGGAATTCACCATGCTGGAATGGTACCGCGTCGGCGAAAGCTACGAACAGCTGATGGCCGATTGCGCCGAGATGCTGGCACTGGCCGCCGACACCACCAGGACCGGGCGCTTTGCCTTCCGCGGGCTGGAAGTCGATCCTTTCGCCGAGCCGGAACGCCTGACGCTCGCCGAGGCCTTCGACCGGTTCGCCGGCATCGACCTGCTCGCTTCCGTCGCGACGAACGGCGATACCGACCGCGATCTCTTGGCGGCCGGCCTGAAAAAGGCCAATATCCGCTTTGCCGAAGACGATACCTGGGCAGACCTCTTCAGCAGAGTCCTGGTCGAGAAGGTCGAGCCGCATCTCGGCCAGGACCGCGCGACGATCCTCCACGAATACCCCGTTTCCGAGGCAGCGCTCGCCCGGCCGTCCCCCCGTGATCCGCGCGTCGCCGAACGTTTCGAGCTTTATGCCTGCGGCGTCGAGCTTGCCAACGCCTTCGGAGAACTGACCGACGCCGGCGAACAACGCCGCCGTTTCGAGCACGAGATGGCCGAAAAATCCCGCATCTACGGCGAACGTTACCCGCTCGACGAAGACTTTCTCGACGCGCTTTCGATCATGCCCGACGCGAGCGGCGCCGCACTCGGCTTCGATCGGCTCGCCATGCTGGCAACGGGCGCGACCCGCATCGAACAGGTCATGTGGGCGCCGGTCGCGGAGGTGTTTTCGTGACCGCAGTCCGTTCATTGAAAACCCCGGAAGATCTCGCGGCCGCCGGCCTGATCGAGCCCCAAAAGCTCGACGGCATCCGAGCCGTCGCAGACCGCTACGCGATCGCGCTGACGCCAACCGTGGTTTCGCTCATCGACCGAACCGATCAAAACGATCCGATCGCTCGGCAGTTCGTGCCAGATCCGAACGAATTGCTGACGACTCCGGAAGAGCGTGCCGACCCGATCGGCGATCAGGCGCACAGCCCGGTCAAGGGTATCGTTCACCGCTATCCGGACCGTGTGCTGCTGAAGGCCGTGCATATCTGCCCGGTCTATTGCCGCTTCTGCTTCCGCCGCGAGATGGTCGGGCCGCAAGGCGACGGAACGCTGGCGCCCGAGGAGCTGTCGGCGGCGCTCGCTTATATCCGCGAGCATCCGGAGATTTGGGAAGTGATCCTCACCGGCGGCGACCCGCTGGTCCTTTCGCCGAGACGGCTTGCTGCCATCATGCGCGGCCTTGCCGATATTCCCCATGTAAAGATCGTCCGCTTCCACACGCGGGTGCCCGTCGTCGAGCCCGAGCGCATCGACGCGGCAATGATTGCGGCACTGAAGGAAAACGGCAAGGTCGTCTACATCGCGCTGCACGCCAACCACCCGCGCGAAATGACCGACGCCGCCCGCACCGCCTGCGCCCGCCTGGTCGATGCCGGTTTTCCGATGGTGAGCCAGACGGTGCTTTTGCGCGGCGTCAACGACGATCCGGCGGTGATTGGCGACCTGATGAAGGCTTTCGTCGAGACCCGGATCAAGCCCTATTACCTTCATCATCCGGATCTCGCACCCGGCACCAGCCACTTCCGGCTGGATATCGCCGAAGGCCAGAAGATCGTCTCGGCGCTGCGCGGCACCATCTCCGGCCTCTGCCAGCCGACCTATGTCCTGGATATCCCCGGCGGCCACGGCAAGGCGGTGATCGGCGAAAGCGCCGTGCGCGGCGAAGGCGGCTGTTATTCCGTCAGCGATTTCCGCGGCGGGGAGCATGCGTATCCTCCGAAATGACACGGGTTCTTGTTCACGCGGCGAAATGCGCCCGTGGCTTGGCCCGGAATTGGAGAGCCCACACGAATGCGGAACCTCGATTGATTTTTAATGGTGGCTCCGCATTCGCGTGGCCTTCGGCGTCTTTTCGGGGCTTCCGGCCCCTACAGGTGATCATCTCGCCTCGCTGCGTGGCTTTGTTCGCGCCCATCCTTTCGGGACAGGCCTGCCACTTGCACGGCTCAACCGAACCGGACATGGCTGTCCGGGGGAGGCTTGATAGGGAGACTTCATCTCCCATGGCTTTCACCTCTTCCACCATCCCCGCACGTTACGGTTCCGATGAAAGCGCCGGCCTCCGCCTGCCCGCGAACGTCTCGCGAAACACTCCGGCGACGGAAGCGGGGGGATTGTAGGCATGGGTTTCGAGGGCGGGGAAAAAGAGGACGGTATTTTTCTCCCAAGGCTTTGAATAACCTCGCCGGGCTTCCTCTTCCCCGCCCCAACGTGTCCCCTCACGGCGAATGAACTGGCTTCCACATCGGAGGGGATAGGATCAGCTCACTCCTTCTCGACCGGCATATAAAGATCGCCACCGTCGCGATATTTCGCAGCCATGGCTTCCAGGCCCTCCTTCTGCGCTTCGGCGCGGATGTCGTGGGAAATCCGCATCGAGCAGAATTTCGGGCCGCACATGGAGCAGAAATGCGCCACCTTGTGCGCCTCCTTCGGCAAGGTCTCGTCATGCATCGAGCGGGCCGTTTCCGGATCGAGCGACAGGTTGAACTGGTCCTCCCAGCGGAATTCGAAGCGGGCGCGCGACAGCGCGTCGTCGCGCACCTGCGCCGCCGGATGGCCTTTGGCGAGATCGGCGGCATGTGCCGCGATCTTGTAGGTGATGACGCCAACCTTGACGTCGTTGCGGTCCGGCAGGCCGAGATGTTCCTTGGGCGTCACGTAGCAGAGCATGGCGGTGCCGAACCAGCCGATCATCGCCGCCCCGATACCCGACGTGATGTGGTCGTAGCCCGGCGCGATATCGGTGGTCAGCGGCCCGAGCGTGTAGAACGGCGCCTCGCCGCAGACCGCGAGCTGCTTGTCCATGTTGGCCTTGATCTTGTGCATCGGCACATGGCCGGGGCCTTCGATCATCACCTGGCAATCCTTCGCCCAGGCGATCTTCGTCAATTCCCCGAGGGTCTCCAGTTCCGCGAACTGCGCCGCGTCATTGGCATCGGCGATCGAACCCGGGCGAAGACCGTCGCCGAGCGAGAACGACACGTCGTAGGCCCGGGCGATGTCGCAGATTTCCTCGAAATGTTCGTAGAGGAAACTTTCCTTGTGGTGGTGCAGACACCACTTGGCCATGATCGAGCCGCCGCGGGAAACGATGCCGGTGACGCGGTTGACGGTGAGCGGGATATAGGCGAGCCGCACGCCGGCATGGATGGTGAAGTAGTCGACACCCTGCTCCGCCTGCTCGATCAGCGTGTCGCGATAGACCTCCCAGGTCAGGTCTTCGGCAACGCCGTTCACCTTTTCGAGCGCCTGGTAGAGCGGCACGGTGCCGATCGGCACCGGCGAATTGCGGATGATCCAGTCGCGGATATTGTGGATGTTGCGGCCGGTCGACAGGTCCATGACCGTATCGGCGCCCCAGCGGATCGCCCAGACCATCTTCTCGACTTCCTCGGCCATCGACGAGGTGACGGCCGAATTGCCGATATTGGCATTGATCTTCACCAGGAAGTTCCGGCCGATGATCATCGGTTCGGATTCGGGATGGTTGATGTTGGCAGGAATGATCGCCCTGCCTTCCGCGACTTCGCGCCGAACGAATTCCGGCGTCACGAAGTCCGGCACATGGGCGCCGAAACTTTCGCCGTCGCGGATGAGCGGCTCGCTGGCCGCCTGCCGGCCGAGGTTCTCGCGGATGGCGACGAATTCCATCTCCGGCGTGACGATGCCGGCCCGCGCATAGGCGATCTGGGTGACGGCCCTGCCCGTCTTCGCCTTGAACGGTTGGTTGCGGATCGGGAATTCCGGCGTCAGGTGGCTGCCGGACACGAAGCCGTTATCCTCCGGCCTGACGATGCGGCCCTCATAGGTTTCGACATCGCCGCGGGCGGCAATCCAGCTTTCGCGCAGGCGCGGCAGGCCGGCATCGATGCTGATCGCGGCGCCTTCGACGGTATAGGGACCGGAGGAATCGTAGACGGTGACCGGCGGTTCGCCGGAGGTCGGATGCAATGCGATCTGGCGCATCGGCACGCGGACGTCCGGGTGGATCGTTCCTGCTTTCAGGACCTTCGTGGAAACGGGAAGCGGGCCGGTGGTGACGACCGGGGTGAGCTTGGTGGTTGCGATATTCATGGTTCAAGGCTCCAAGGTTTGACGTTTGGAGACCCAGTTCCAGTGTTGGAATGATGGAAAAACACCCCGGAATGCGAAGGACGGTTTCCCGCCCTCGCTGCCGCAGCGCCCGCACCGTCCCTACGCCAGTATGAACTGGATCAGGTTCAACGGGTCACTGCGCCTCGGCCGGCCAAAGCCGTTCCGACCAGCAGTATCTCAGCCCCTTGGCGGGACCCCCCTGGTGAATGGCGCCATCAGAAACCCGCGGGCCGTTGATGTCAAGCCGGGCCATGCCGATGGCGATCGATCGGATTTTACGGAATCCCGCAGCCCTAACTTCACGACGTTTATTGCCGGAATCTTATGCTTTCCTGCGTAGTAACGTCCCCAGCGATGAACGCAGATTTGAACGATCCGGAGATGTCGAGATGAACGAGACCATTCGCGAATTGCTCACACGTGTAGGCGGCCTTCCGGTCGCGGTGACCGAGCTGGAAGACGGCGCCGATCTTTATGCGGCCGGCCTCTCCTCATTTGCATCCGTACAACTGATGCTCGGCCTGGAAGAGGCCTTCGACATCGAGTTTCCCGACAGCCTTTTGAACCGCAAGTCCTTCGCCAGCATAGCTGCGATCGAGCAGACGGTTTCGCATATCCTGAAAGCGCGCGAGGCCGCTTGAGATGAGCCTCCCCGCCTTTGCCGCCGACATGAGCCTGAGCGCCCGCGCTCACCGCGTGGCAACCGTAGCGGCCGAATTTGCCGACCGCGTCGATCATGACGGCCGCTTCCCCCGCGAAGCGGTCGATGCCATGAAAGCCGAGCGCCTGATCGGCATCCAGATCCCGGCCGCGTTCGGCGGCGAGAGCGCTTCGATCGCCGAGATCGCCGAGGTCTGCTCCATCCTGGGACAGGCCTGCGCCGCGAGCGCCATGGTTTTCGCCATGCACCAGATTAAGGTTTCGAGCCTCGTGGAGCATGGTGGCGACAGCGAATGGCATAAGGACTTCATGCGCGAGCTTGCCGGCCGCCAGCTTCTCGTCGCCTCCGCGACGACCGAGGGCGGCATCGGCGGCAATATGCGCAACTCCATCTGCGCGATCGAGGTCGAGGGCGACGTCTGCCGCCTGA
The DNA here is from genome assembly GCF_002968535.1 of Neorhizobium sp. T7_12. Lineage (NCBI taxonomy): Bacteria > Pseudomonadati > Pseudomonadota > Alphaproteobacteria > Hyphomicrobiales > Rhizobiaceae > Neorhizobium > Neorhizobium sp. T7_12. The sequence goes on from NZ_PVBK01000017.1 coordinate 14,437, forward strand.
CCAAGGATGCGACGGTGATTTCCTACGGCGCCCACGCCGATGCGATCATGGTCACCTCGCGCTCCAACGAAAAGGCCGCACCGACCGACCAGGTCATGACCGTCTTCAAGCAAGGCCAGTATACCCTGCAGAAGACCGTCGACTGGGATACGCTCGGCATGCGCGGCACTTGCTCCGACGGCTTCCTCTTCAGGGGCGAGGCGCCGTCCGTCCAGATCTTTCCAAAGCCGTTCGCCGAAATCGCGGCGCAATCGATGCTCGCCACCTCGCATCTCCTCTGGAGCGCGGTCTGGTACGGGATCGCCGCCGATGCGGTACTGCGCGCCCAGGCCTTCGTGCGCGCCGCCGCCCGCAAGGCCGGCGGCACCCAACCGCCCGGCGCGCTGAGGCTCGCCGAAGCCTCGAACCTGCTGCAGCTCCTCAAGGCCGGCATCCTCTCCGGCCTCAGGATCTACGCGGATGCCAAGGCGGATCACGTCCAGCTGTCGTCCATGGCGTTTTCGATCGCCATGAACAACGTCAAGCTGGCTTCCTCCGAGACGATCCTGACCATCATCAACCAGGCGATGATCATCTGCGGCATCATGGGCTACAAGAACGGCACGCCCTACAGTCTCGGCCGGCATCTGCGCGACGCGCATTCCGCCCAGCTGATGATTTCCAACGACCGCATCCTCGGCAATACGTCGACCATGCTGCTCGTTCAGAAACCGGACACCAGCCTGCTCGGCTGACGCCCCGATCATTTCATATGTAAACCATTGAAAAGAATGAGGTAAAGCCATGGATATGCAAGTTTCCTTTCTCGACCGACTGTTCGATGCAGGCCTGCTGATCGAGACGGGCGTCGACGGGCTGTATGGCCGCAGCGGCCAGTTCGAAGACGTCATCGCCGCCTTCGAGCGGCTGATCGACAAGGTCGGCGGCGGCGATGGTGCCGAGGCGATGCGCTTCCCGCCGGGCATGAACCGCGCCTTCTTCGAGACCAGCGGCTATATGAAGAGCTTTCCGCAGCTCGCCGGCACGGTGCATTCGTTCTGCGGCAACGAACTCGACCATATGAGCCTGCTGAAATGCATGGAAGTCGGCGAGGAGGACTGGACCAAGGGCCAGGAAGCGACCGACATCGTGCTGACGCCGGCGGCCTGCTATCCGCTCTATCCGACCGTGGCGCGGCGCGGCAGCCTGCCTGCCGGCGGCGCTCTCTTCGACCTGCAGAGCTACTGCTTCCGCCACGAGCCCTCCAAGGATCCGGCCCGCCAGCAGCTTTTCCGCATGCGCGAATATGTCTGCATGGGCACTGAAAGCCACGTCACCGACTTCCGCCAGCTGTGGATGGATCGCGGCGTCGAGATGATGAAGTCGCTCGGCCTCGAGGTGGAGATCGACATCGCCAACGACCCGTTCTTCGGCCGCGCCGGCAAGATGCTGGTCAACAACCAGCGCGACCAGAACCTGAAGTTCGAGCTCCTGATCCCGATCACCTCCGTCGCCAAGCCGACCGCCTGCATGAGCTTCAACTATCATCAGGACAGTTTCGGCCTGAAATGGGGCCTCAACCTGGAAGATGGCAGCGTCGCTCACACGGCCTGCGTCGGTTTCGGCCTTGAGCGCATCGCGCTTGCGCTCTTCCACACCCATGGTCTGGACGTAAAAGAGTGGCCGGGCTCCGTCCGCGCCACGCTCTGGGGCTGATCCAATGACGGCGGTATTTCCGGCGCTCGATCCGGCGAACTACAGGACGCATGCGCTGCATTCGGCCGAGCGCATGTGGCCGGAGACGAATTGTTACGTCGATCTGTGGATAGAGGTGCTTTCGGCGCAGGGCCTGCCGCCGGAAGCCATGCTCGGTTTCACCCTGACCCAGGATTTCGAGGGCGACCAGTTCACCTTCTTCAAGGTGCCGCTCGAAGACCTCGAGACCCTGTTCGGCATCCGCGTCACCGAACTGGCGATCTTCGACCGGCCGGAATGGCATGTTACGGAGCAGATCCGCCGCGGCCGACTGACGCTGCTCGAACTCGACAGCTTTTACCTGCCCGATACGCGCGGCGTCGCCTATCGCCAGGAACACGGCAAGACGACGGTGGCGATCAACCGGCTGGACCTCGAACGCCGCGAGCTCGACTATTTCCACAATGGCGGCTTCTTCACCCTTTCCGGCGAGGATTTCGATGGCCTGTTCCAGTTGAACGCCGGCCCGGAAGCGCTGCCCTTCCTGCCCTATACCGAATTCGCCAAGTTCCCCGCCGTTTATCCGGATGCGAGGGAAATTCGCGAAACCGCCTGGAAGCTGCTCAGGCATCATTTTCCCCGGCGGCCGCAGGACAATCCCATCCGTGCGTTCGGCAAAGTCTTCCCGGCGCAGGTGGAGCGGATCGCCGAGAGGGATTTCGGCTTCTTTCACAAATACGCGTTCAACACGCTGCGGCAGGTCGGCGCCAATTTCGAGCTGCTGGCGAGCCATCTCGCCTGGCTGAACCACAAGGCGTTCGCCCAGCCTGAACGGCAGGCGCTGAGGATTTCGGAAGTGGCGAAATCCACCCAGTTCCAGCTTGCCCGCGCCCTGACCCGCAAGAAGTTCGAACCGCTGGCGACAGCGCTCGATCCGGCCGCCGACGCCTGGGACCTCTTGATAGGAGACCTGGCATCGACGCTGAGCCACGCCCGCGAGGCCGCGTGAGCCTTCTTTCCCCGATCGGATCAAGGACCAGCCTTCTTGCCGAGGGCTGGTCTTTGGCGTTGACGGAGCCCGGCGCCTACACCCTGCCGTCCGATCTTCCTCCGGACCTGGAATGCCTCCCGGCCATGGTGCCCGGCACGGTCGCCGCCGCCCTGGAGGCCGCAGGCCGCTTCGACCGCAACAATCCCGAGCCGCTGATCGACAGGGATGCCTGGTATAGCTGCCCGCTTGCCGGTGAAGCACCCGGACCGGCGATCCTGCGGTTTGCCGGGCTTGCGACTGTGGCCGAGGTGTTTTTCGGCGAGACGCTGATCCTGTCCTCGACAAGCATGTTTGAAAGCCACGATGTCGCCGTGGAACTGACGGGCACCGAAGCGCTGTCGATCTGCTTTCGAGCCCTGAAACCGCATCTGGAAAAGGCCGGACCTCGTGCCCGCTGGCGTCCGCGGCTGATGAACAGCCAAGGCCTCCGCCTGATCCGCACGACCGCACTTGGCTTCATGCCGGGATGGTGTCCGGAGGTTCATGCAGTGGGACCCTGGCGGCCGGTTTCGGTGATGCGCATCGCCGATAACCGCTTGGCTTCGCCCCCCTCATCCGGCCCTGCGGGCCACCTTCTCCCCGCCGGGGAGAAGAGGGAGCTCACCATCTCCGCCGAGCTTGATGAAAGCGAAGCAGGCCTTCTCAAGGTCAGCTTTGCCTTTGACGGACCGTCCCACGATCTCCGTCTCGTCTGCAATGGCAGAGAGACCCATTTTACAAATGACGGCGGCCGATATTCGGCCGAGCTTCACCTGCCGGGAATAGAACCCTGGTGGCCGCATACCCATGGCGCGCCAGCGCTTTACGACGTGGCGCTCAAGGTCGATGACGAAGAATTCCCGCTCGTCCGGACCGGCTTCCGCAGCCTGAAGGTCGATCGCGGCACGGACGGCGACGATTTCGCCGTCATCGTCAACGGCGAGAAGATATTCTGCCGCGGCGCCGTCTGGACCTCCGCCGATATCGTCGATCTGCCGGGCGATCGCGCCGGCTATGAGCCCTGGCTCAGGCTCGCGAAAGACGCGGGCATGAACATGATCCGCATTCCGGGCATCGCCACCTATGAAAGCCCGGATTTCTTCGCGCTGTGCGACGAGCTCGGCCTGCTGGTCTGGCAGGATCTTATGCTTGCCAATTTCGACTATCCGGCGGGCGATCCGGATTTCGTGATTCACGTGAAAACGGAGGTCGAGCAATTCCTGGCGCCGACGCAGGCCTCGCCGTCGCTGGCGGTCCTTTGCGGCGGCAGCGAAATCTACCAGCAAGGCGCCATGCTGGGCCTGCCGGAGCGGATCTGGAAAGGTCCGCTTTGCGAAGAAATCCTTCCTGCCTTGGCTGCCGATTGCCGGCCGGACCTGCCCTATGTGGCGAACTCGCCCTCCGGCGGCGCCTTGCCTTTCTACCCGAATGCCGGCGTCGCCCATTATTACGGTGTCGGCGCCTACAAGCGGCCGCTCGAGGATGCGCGGCGGGCGAATATCCGTTTCGCAGCTGAGTGCCTGGCCTTTTCAAACCTCTCCGATTCGGAAACGCTGGCCGGCTGCAAATCCGGAATTCCGCGTGATGCCGGGGTGGACTGGGATTTCGAGGACGTTCGCGATCATTACCTCGGCACGCTTTATGATGCCGATCCGCAGACGCTGCGTGCGCAGCAGCCGGAACGATATCTCGCCCTCTCCCGCGCCGTGACCGGGGAGGTGATGGAAGCGGCCTTCGCCGAATGGCGCCGGCCCGGCTCGACCTGCAACGGCGCGCTCGCCTTCACCTTCCAGGATGTCATGCCCGGTCCCGGCTGGGGCGTGGTTGGCGTCAACTGCGTGCCGAAACCTGCCTGGTTCGCACTGAAGCGGGCCTTCCGGCCGGTCCAGGCCATGTTTGCCGACGAGGGCACCAACGGGCTGGATATCCACCTTCTCAATGAAACACCCGCCGACCTGCCGGTGATTCTCGAACTCGCCTGCCTGCGGGACGGCAGGATGCCGGTCGTATCCGGCCGCCGAGAGCTGACGCTTACCTCGCGCAGCAGCGAGAGCATCGCCTCGACCGACCTGTTCGGCGCCTTCTTCGACACCAACTACGCCTACCGTTTCGGCCCACCCTCTCACGACGTGACGGTTGCGCGGCTGAAACACGCGCAAACGGGGGAGATTGTCGCGGAGGCTTTCCATTTCCCGCTTGGACGCGCCCACGCTTTCCACGATGCGGAGATTGCGGTTTCGGTCGCAGAGGGCGACGGAGAGTTCTGGCTGGAGCTTTCGACGGATAGTTTTGCGCAGTCGGTCAGCATCGAATGTGCCGGTTATCGCCCCTCCGACAATGGCTTTCACCTGGCGCCCGGCGCAATCAGGCGCATCCACCTTGCCGTACTCCCAGAGGCCGCCGACAGACCCGGCGGCACGATCCGTTCACTCGGCAGCGATCGAATCCTGCGTTTTTGAATAGGCGAGCTCTTCCAGCGGAAAGCGGAAGGCCATTTGCCTGAGAGCCTTGAGATAGGCAGCCCGGGCGTGCTCCGGCGTCAGATTGTGGTCGGCATCCGGAATGATCTCCGCCGATACATTGGGGAAACGGCTCAAGCCGGACCCGTCATGGCCGAAATAAAAATCGTATTGCTCGAGGCCGAGATCGTTTTCGCTATAGATCAGCGAGATGGAGGTGCCGCGCAGGTGGAGGGTGCGGAAAGCGCCGTAGATCGCCCGACCCTCGGGCAGGAAACCACGAAAGGCATGCAGGATCTTGTGCTTGGCCCGATTGCCGAGGCTCTTCGCGATATTGCGGGCCGCGGCAATGGTATCGACCTCGCCTCGGATGATGCGCTTGAACGTTTCGGCTCTTAAGGCCCGCCTGCGATAGTCCTGCAGGCTGCGCGTGCCGTTGACGATCGCATCCTCGACCGAGCGCCCCGGCGACCAGCGAAACACCGCGGGATTGACGGATACATTGCCGGCGATGCGCGGTTCGGCGACCGAGGCCTGGAAGCCGAGATAGGCACCGCTGCAGCGGCCCGCGGTCACGACCGGCGTTAGGCGGCGGCTTTGGAGAAAATCGATCGCCTCCGATACGTCGGCATTTTGGGTGGAATGATAAAGGACCTGCTCCGGCCGGCCCGGCACCGGCGGGCTATCGCCTGCATTGGCCGTATCGAAACGCAGCGAAGGAATGCCGGAGCGTGCCAGCGACCGGGCCAGCGCCACCGTCGAGCGGCCCCAGCCGGCATGCCTGTCGTACGCCGATGTCAGGAAAAGCACCGTGGCGCCCGCGCGGCCGTGGTTCGGCTCGCAGAGGACCCCGAACAGCCGTTCGTCGAGCCCGAAACGAACCGGGGTTTCCGTGAAACCGTCACCGATGAGCGGCTCCGCCTGCACCGGCGGGCGGTGCGCCGCGGAGATTGCCTCCGCGGGTAACGCAGCGATCCAGTCCGCCAGCTTGTCCGCCACCGGAAGCGGCAATCTTGCAATCGCCGGGTTGGAGACCAGCTGATCATAACCTTCGAAAGCCTGCTCGGTCACATCCGCCCCGAGCGCCCGGAGCCGCGCGGCGAATTGCATATCGGCCGGCCGGTCAGCCCGTCCGACGACCAGAACGCGCGGCGCGGCCTGCCGATCGATCATCAGCAGATCGACCTTGCGAACCTCGTCGGCGATCTGGCCGGGCATGGTGAGGGAAGCGATGGACACACCGGTCTTGTCGCGCTGCTCGTCGGCAAGGCCCAGATTTTCATCTACCACCCTGGACCAGACCGCAAGCTCGCGAATATGCAGGCGACCGGAAACGACCGGCGCCATATAGGCGATGCCGGCCAGATCTTCGAGCCTGTCGGCGGCCTTGGTCGCGACGACGGCCCCCAGGCCTTGGGAAACGAGGACGATCCGCTCGCAGCCGGAAAGCGCCTTGAGATGGGTGGCAGCGGAAACGAGGCTGTCGGACCAGACGGAAAGCCCGCCCTCGAAGTCGAAGTTGTCAAGCGCATCGCCGGTCCCGGGATAGTCGAACCGCAGGCTGGCAATGCCGCGATCGGCAAGCTTTTCCGAGATGATGCGCCAGAACTTGCGCGTGCACATTTCCTCCAGTCCCCAGGGGCTGGCAAACAGCACGGCCACGCCGGACGGCGCGGCTCCCGCGGGCGGTGGCGTGAAAAGCCCGACGGTGCTGTCGAACGTCAACGGTTGCGACGCCGCGCGTTGAAGCAGGGGCGAGGTTCCCCCGGCGGCCGGGGATTTATGTCGAGCGTCCATCATGGTCGTGCCGGCAGGTTTTTGATCACTGCGCCAGCAATACGTCCGGCCTTGCTTCCAGGCGCTTAAACTATCCGGCGCAATTTTACCGATTGCAGCCGGATTGTTCCGAAAAGACGCGGGAGAGAATCTGCATCTGCGGCCGGTCGCCGCTTTTGGTCGGCTGGATGTTGAGCGGCTCGTTTTCCGGCCACCATTCGCCGCCGGCCCAATAGGACCAGCCGCAACCTGCCACCATAACCTTTAGCAAATGCGAATCGTTGCCGAAGCGCTCCCGCGGCGGTGATGCGCGCGCCGACGGCGCAAAAGGAACGGAATTTTGGGTGGCTGGCTTTAAGGTCGGCAGGTAAGAAGCTCATCTGGACAGACAAACAAGACGGGCTGTACACATTCCAGAACCAAGACTGGGCCTCGCCGGGCATTTTCCCGTCCTACGTGGGGTCGGATATTGTCCGGCACCAATTTTATGTATACACGGAGTGGCCGACCGATGGCAGAGGAGGGAGAATTTGCATGAACAACTATGTCCTGACCGTATCCTGCAAGACGACACGCGGCATTGTCGCGGCGATTTCCGGCTTTCTGGCGGAAAAGGGTTGCAACATCATCGACAGTTCGCAGTTCGATGACCTCGACACGGGCAAGTTCTTCATGCGCGTCAGCTTCCTCTCCGAAGAAGGCGCCGAACGTCCGGCACTGCTCGAAGGCTTCAAGCCGATCGCCGACCAGTTCGAGATGGAATGGGAGATTTTCGACACCGAAGAGCGCATGAAAGTGCTGCTGATGGTGTCGCGTTTCGGCCATTGCCTCAACGACCTGCTCTACCGCTGGAAGATCGGTGCCCTGCCGATCAACATCGTCGGCGTCGTGTCCAACCATTTCGACTACCAGAAGCTCGTGGTCAACAACGACATTCCTTTCCACCACATCAAGGTGACGAAGGAAAACAAGCCGCAGGCCGAAGCCCAGCTTCTCGATCTGGTCGAGCAGAGCGGCACCGAACTCATCGTGCTGGCCCGCTACATGCAGGTCCTGTCCGACAGCCTCTGCAAGAAGATGTCCGGCAAGATCATCAACATCCACCACTCCTTCCTTCCGTCGTTCAAGGGCGCCAACCCCTACAAGCAGGCCTATACCCGCGGCGTGAAGCTGATCGGCGCGACGGCCCATTACGTCACCGCCGACCTCGACGAAGGCCCGATCCTCGAGCAGGACACGGTGCGCATCACCCATGCGCAGTCGGCCGATGACTATGTTTCGCTCGGCCGTGACGTCGAAAGCCAGGTCCTGGCGCGCGCCATCCACGCCCATATCCATCACCGCACCTTCATCAACGGCAACCGCACCGTCGTCTTCCCGCCGAGCCCCGGCTCCTACGCTTCGGAGCGCATGGGCTGAGGCTCATCCAAAGTCGGTAGAAAGGCCTATGGACGCAGGCCTTTAACGCTCTATCCTCTTCGGAAGCGCCCTTCCGGAGAGGTTCATGTCCGACATACTGCCCGAACTCATCGAGCCTCCTGCAAATGACGTTCCGATCGAAGCGATCGAGGACGTTCTACGTGACCATTACGGGCTTTCCGGGCAGATCTTCCCGATCGAGGGCCGGCAAAACCCCTATTTCCTGATCGACAACGGCCACATGCGCTACCTGCTCAAGGTGGCGCCCGCCGAAGGGCCTCTCGAGGAGATCGAGGCTGAACACGCCCTGATGCGCCATATCCTGCGCAGCCCGGACGGGCCGCGGGTTCCCGAGCCGGTGGTGACCAGGGATGGCGGCGATACGCTCGTCCTGCCGCTCGGCGGCGAAGACCGGTGCATCCGGCTCCTCACCTTTCTCGACGGCACGGCTCCGCCAAGTGGCGAGAAACTGCCGGACCAGGCCGTGGCAGCCTTCGGGGCAATCTCCGCAGCACTTGCAAAAAGCCTGCTGGATTTCGAACATCCGGTCCTGCAGCGCGAGCCGGAAGGGGACCTGCGCAAGGCCGGCCCGCAGACGGTCACGCTTCTCTCCGCCGTCGCCGACCAGGAAATCCGCGACGTGATCGCCAAGGCGATGGTGACGGCGCTCCGGCGCATCCAGCCGCTCGGGCCCAGCCTGAGGGTCGCGGCGGCGCACCAGAACATCAACGGCGAAACCGTCGTCGGCGAGGATACGGACGGCGCATGGCTGCCGACCGGGGTGACGGACTTCACCGGCATTTCCAACGGCTGGCTGGTCGCAGGTTTCGCCAATACCTGCGCCTATCTGCTCGCCGACCGCGACGGCGATCCTTTCGCGCTGCTGCCGGCGATCCGCGCCTATCACGACATCTACCCGTTCACCCTGAACGAACTCGAGGCGCTGTGGCCGCTGGTCGTCGCCCGCACCGGCATCCTCGCCGCCGAAGCCGAAAGCCGTCAGACCGGGTCACCCGACGACCAGCAAACCAGGGAAGGCGCGGAGAAACGCCGCGCCGTCCTGAACGCCGCAGCCTCCGTTGCGCCGGCACAGGTACTTGCGGCCATCCTTGATACGACGGGCATGGAAAAACCGCTGCCGGAGATAGGCCGCCTCCTGCCCGATATCGACCCGGAAACTTTCCGGCTGGTGGATTTGAGCGTCACCAGCCCGCTTCTCTACGGCGGGAACTGGACGGATGCCGACAACGACTGGAAGCTGCTTGCCCACATCGCCCGGGAGACCGGCCGGGCCAGCACCCGCTACGGTGAATACCGGCTTTCGAAAAGCAGCACCGACCCGCAGCAGGAACCGGAAAGTTTCGCGCTTCACATCGATGCCTGCATACCCGCCCGGATGCCGGCGGTGGCGCCCTTTGCGGGTACGCTGAAAACCGCCGGACCCCGCCTCGTCCTTGTCGGCCGCGACCTGACCCTGCATGTCGAAGGCCTCGAATGTATGCTGGCCGAAGAGACCGAGCTCGCCGCGGGTGACCCGCTTGGTGTCATCGCGGGGGCCGAAAATTCCGTCGGCGGCCTGCGCCTCAGGTTCTGCCTCGACCCGGATCTCGTGCCGCCGCTCTTCTGCAAGCCGACCGAGGTGGGCACGTGGGCGAGATTATGCCCTTCGCCGTCGGCGCTGCTCGGTATCGACGCGAATGCCCCGGCGCCGAAATATCCCGATCAGCCCGCCCGCGGCTGGAGGGAATACCTCTTCGACGCGACGGGTCGCAGCGCCCTCGATCTTACCGGCCAGGCGCCGCTGATCGGCTACGGACATCCGCGCCTTGCTGCCGCGGCCTACCGCCAGACCATCCTCCTCAACCGCGCCGCAGGCCACCCGTCTGAATCGGAAGAGGCTCTGCGCGCCCAACTGACCGAGCTTGCGCCCGAAGGGCTGAGCCATGTCTTTTTTGTCTCTGGCCGCGCGGAGGCGCTGGATCTCGGCTTCAGGCTTGCCCGCAGCCATACCAACAAGCGTGGCATCATCGGCCTGCCGGGGCTGCGGACGGACCGTCGGGATCCGGACTTCTTCACCGTTCCATCCGTTGGAACGGCAACCGACATGATCCACGATCTCGACGATGTCGCGGCTGTGCTGGCGCAAGGTTATGGCGAGGCCGCGAACCTGGACGGGCCCTTGACGGAGCTTCGGCAGAAGGCCGGCCTGCTGATCGTCGACGAAACCGGAACCGGTTATGGCCGCCTCGGCCACCACACCTGGGGCTTTTCGCACCGGGGGCTGGCGCCGGACATCGTGTTTGTGGACGGGCCGGAGGGCGGCGCTCCGTCGTTTCTGATGACACGGCCCGAGATCGCCGCAAACCTCCCCTCGGACCAACACCCGCCGGCGATCTGCCCCGTCAGGGCGGCCTCAGCCATCGCGGCGCTCGACGTTATCCGGGAGGAACAAATGCGCGAAAATACGCGCGAGATCGGCAGCCATCTGAAGACACGGCTCGAAAGCCTGGCCGAACGTTTTCCCGCGATCTCCGCCGTATCGGGAAGCGGGCTGCTGCTCGTCATCGATCTCACCAACGAAGCGGCGGACCTCGGCGAACGGCTGCGACCCGGCATTGTCGCGGATATCGGCACTCCCAGACGCCTCGTCCTGCGTCCGCCGCTGTGCTTCAGCCGCCAAAGCGCGGACGGGCTGGTGGATCGGATCGAGACCCTGCTCTCGGAAATTTGAGGTGGCCGATCCGGTCGTTGCCGGAAATTTTCCACCGTCGATCCTTGCTTGAGTGGAAAAGCCACCTATCTCTGGGCTGACAGGCGTTAGCCAAGAATCGCGAATGAAATTTCACAATTCGGCCTTCTTCCTGTCATCAGTCGGAAAAAAATTCTAGGTAGACTGATTTTCGTTGATCATTTTGTGGGATTCGCCTACAGATGATTTTCGTTCGGCCTGCTGAGTCTGGCTGATTTTCGCGCAACACCGTGAAGGGAGAGTGACATGTTTAAATTCATCCGCGTCGCCGCCTTTGGTGAGGCCGCGTTCAAAATGAATGGCACGGATCGCCGCTCCCTTCCGTGCTGTCGAATGTAACGCTTCAGTTCAATCGTTCCTGAAAATTTTCATTCGCCAGAGCTGCGTCGCAAGCAGCCAAAGCGGGAGTCTGCCATGCAGAAGCAAGTAATCGAGTTCGGCGGCGAGCCCGTCGGTATTGTCATTCCTGACGCGGACCGGCTGAAGTTCATCGCCGTGAAATTCCATGTCATCGATCTGGACGAGCAGCGTTTCGGCTCTGCCGACGAAGTGCGTCTTGCCATCCGCGAGCTGGTTCGCTCGCGCAACAGCGCCTCCGCGGCGCATGTCTGATATTTTTTAAGTTCAATTTCAAAAGCCGCCCCTGTGGCGGCTTTTTTATTGCGCTCAGAACGCAGTGAAGGTCATCGTCGTCAGCGAACGTTCGATGCCCGGGATCGACGCGATCTTCTCGTTCACGAAGCGGCCGATCTCGTCGTTGTCCTTGATATAGACCTTCAACAGCAGGTCCCAGTCGCCGCTGGTCGAATACAGTTCGGACGCGAGCTCGGTCTTGTAGATGGCGTCGGCAACCTCGTAGGTCTTGCCGGGCTTGCAGCGGAGCTGGACGAAAATAGGTTTCATGGACGTCTTCCCGTCGGTCGGATCGCCTGAGCGATCATGATGGACATGTCCGACTATTGGCCGATGCCGCCGCCGTTCGCAAGCATATCCTGGCGATTCTCGTCGTGATGAATTTCGTCGGTGATCCAGTCCCGGAAGGCGGCAAGCGGCGGGTAGGTCGCCCGGTCGGGCGGATAGACGAGATGATATTGCCCGGTCTCCATCTTCTCGGCCTCCACGGCGGGCACCAGCAGGCCCTGTTCCAGTTCGCGCCCGATCAGGAACCGCGGCAGCAGAGCCGCACCGAGGCCGGCGGTCGCCGCCTCCACCATGGTCATGAACTGGTCGAACAGCATGCCGTGCAGCGCATCGAAGCCTATCCGGTTCCTGGAAAACCACAATTCCCAGGCATCCGGCCTCGTGTTGAGATGCAGGAGAGGCGCCCGAAGCATGTCCGCCGGCGTTTGAAGATCATGCTTGGTCTTGAAGGCCGGGCTGCAGGCCGGCACGACCTCCTCATCCATGAGAAAGGTGAGCGTGGCGCCCGGCCAGCGGGCAGAGCCGAAATGGATCGCGGCATCCAGAGTATCGAACCGGAAATCGAAAGGCTCGAGCCGCGTGATGAGATTGACGACCACGCCCGGATGTGCCTCCAGAAAGCGGCCGATGCGCGGGGTGAGCCATCGCGTGCCGAAAAACGGCAGGACTGCGAGGTTCAGCGTGCCGCCGGATGGATTGGCCCTGAGGTTGAGCGACGCATGCGAAATGCGCCTGAGCGCCTCCCGCACCTCGCGGGCATAACCGTCGCCGGCAAGCGTCAACCGGATCGTCTGCCGTTCGCGCAGGAACAAAGCCACGCCGAGCTGTCTTTCCAGCGCCGAAATCTGGCGGCTGACGGCGCTCTGGGTGAGGCCAAGCTCGTTTGCCGCCGCAGTGACGCTGCCGGTGCGGGCCGCCGCCTCGAAAGCGGAGAGCAGCGAGAATGACGGGAGAAAGCGCCGGGGTGGCAGCATGTCATTCCTCCAGCGAATGATCTGTTGAGAACATGTCGATATTCATCGATAACGGCTCCCTGTAAAGAGTTGGCGATCAACGCTCCCGGACAATCATCATGCTGAACGATCCCCGCTCTCACGGCCTCTGGGAAAAGACCGCTCCCGCCCGCCGCCCACCACCCGGCTGGAGGAGGCGATATCTGCCGATGTGGTGATTGTCGGCGGCGGATATACGGGTCTCTCGGCCGCCCTGCATCTTGCGCAAGCGGGGACCAATGTCGTGCTGCTCGAGGCGGCCGAGATCGGTTTCGGCGGCGCCGGCCGCAATGTCGGCCTCATCAATGCCGGCATGTGGGTGATGCCCGACGATTTCCCCAAGGAACTCGGCCCGGTCTACGGCGAACGCCTGCTCGACCTGCTCGGCAACGGCCCCGCCCTCGTCCGCGAGCTGATCGACAAACACGCCATCGCCTGCGAGCTCGAAAAGAACGGCACGCTGCATTGCGCCGTTGGCCCGGAAGGGCTGAAGGAACTGGAGGAGCGCGCCCGGCAATGGCAGGCGCGCGGCGCCCCGGTGACTTTGCTCGATGCCGCCGAGACGGCAAGACGTGTTGGTTCCACCGCCTATTCCGGATCGCTGCTCGACATGCGTGCCGGCACGCTGCAGCCGCTCGCCTATGCGCGTGGTCTTGCCCATGCGGCGGTGAAGGCCGGCGCCAAGCTTTATACCGGCAGCGCGGTCACCGGCACCGGTGAGATCGACGGCCGAAAATTCGTCAAGACCGCCTTCGGCCAAGTTACCCCCGACTGGGTGATCGTCGCAACCGACGCCTACAGCACAGGCCCGTGGGAAGAGGTGCGGCGCGAACAGGTGCACCTGCCCTATTTCAATCTCGCCACCACGCCGCTCAGCGACAACCTCCGCCGTTCCATCCTTGCCGGGCGTGAGGGTTGCTGGGACACAAAGGAAATCCTCTCTTCCTTCCGCATGGATCAGGCAGGCCGGCTGGTCTTCGGCTCGGTCGGCGCCCTGCGCGGAACAGGTACGGCGATCCACAAGAGCTGGGCTCGGCGCTCGCTGAAGCGCATCTTCCCGCAGCTCGGTGAGGTGGAATTCGAGGCCGAGTGGTACGGCAAGATCGGCATGACCGACAACGCTTTGCCGCGCCTCCACAAATTCGGCCGCAACACGATCGGTTTTTCGGGGTATAACGGCCGGGGCATTGCGCCCGGCACGACGTTCGGCAAGCTGCTTGCAAAACATATCCTCGGGGAGGTCTCCGAGGCCGACCTGCCGCTGCCGCTTTCTAACCCGCAGGAACCGGCCTTCCGCGCCATCAAGGAAGCCTATTACGAAGCGGGCGCACAGGTCGCCCATTTCGCCGGCGAGCGGTTCTGATTGCGAAACCGCCACCGATTTGTAGATTGACGAAAATTACACATCCGGAGACTGACATGACGCTCGCCACACTCGATCTCGCCGCTGAGGTGAAAAACATTCTGGGCGGTCTCGGCGTAAAGGCCGAAAGTTATACCGGCGGCACGCTCGCCGTCCGTTCGCCCATCACAGGCAAAGAGATCGGCAAACTGCCGGAAGAAACCGCAGCAGGCGCCGCAAAGGCGATCGACGCCGCCCACGCAGCTTTCCTCGAATGGCGGCTGGTGCCGGCCCCGAAGCGCGGCGAACTGATCCGTCTGCTCGGCGAAGAATTGCGTGCAGCCAAGACCGCACTCGGCCGGCTGGTCTCGATCGAAGTCGGCAAGGTAACCTCCGAAGGTCTCGGTGAAGTGCAGGAAATGATCGACATCTGCGATTTCGCGGTCGGCTTGTCCCGCCAGCTCTACGGCCTGACCATCGCCACCGAACGCTCCGAACACCGGATGATGGAAACCTGGCATCCGCTCGGCGCCATCGGCATCATCTCCGCCTTCAATTTCCCGGTCGCGGTCTGGTCCTGGAATGCGGCGCTCGCGATCGTCTGCGGCAATTCCACCGTCTGGAAGCCGTCCGAAAAGACGCCGCTGACCGCGCTCGCCACCCAGGCGATCTTCGAAAAGGCGCTCGCCCGTTTCATCGCCGACGGCGGAAAGGCCCCGAAGAACCTTTCGACCGTCCTGATCGGCGGCCGCGATATCGGCGAAGTCCTGGTCGACCATGACAAGATCCCGCTGGTTTCCGCGACCGGCTCCACGGCCATGGGCCGGGCCGTCGGCCCGCGGCTGGCGTCGCGCTTCGCCCGCTCGCTGCTGGAACTCGGCGGCAACAATGCCGCGATCGTCGCCCCGACCGCCGATCTCGACCTGACGCTTCGCGGTGTCGCCTTCGCCGCCATGGGCACCGCCGGCCAGCGCTGCACCTCGCTGCGTCGCCTCTTCGTGCATGACAGCGTCTATGAAACGCTGGTGCCGCGCCTCGCCAAGGCCTACCAGTCGGTGACGATCGGCAGCCCGCTCGAAAACGGCAACCTCGTCGGCCCGCTGATCGACAAGACGGCTTACGACAAGATGCAAAAGGCGCTGGAAGCCGCGAAGGCCGAAGGCGGCAAGGTGACCGGCGGCGAACGTGTCCACCAGGACGAGGCGGCCGACGCCTATTACGTCCGCCCGGCGATCGTCGAAATGCCGGCCCAGTCCGGTCCGGTCAAAGACGAGACCTTCGCGCCGATCCTCTACGTGATGAAATATTCGAGCTTCGACGAAGCGCTCAACCTGCACAACGACGTGCCGCAGGGCCTTTCCTCCTCGATCTTCACCAACGACATGCGCGAGGCGGAAACCTTCGTCTCCGCCCGCGGCTCGGATTGCGGCATCGCCAACGTCAATATCGGCCCTTCGGGCGCCGAGATCGGCGGCGCGTTCGGCGGCGAGAAGGAAACCGGCGGCGGCCGCGAATCCGGCTCCGACGCATGGCGGGTCTACATGCGCCGCGCCACCAATACGCTGAACTACGGCCGCACCCTGCCGCTCGCGCAGGGCGTCAAGTTCGACATCGAATAACCGATGACGGGATTGCTGAACCTGTTGACCGATATCGAAGGCGTGGCCGTCGGCCATGCCACCGATCTAGCCTTGGGTTCAGGCGTCACCGCGATCGTCTTCGACGAACCGGCGATCGCCTCCGGCTCCGTGCTCGGCGGCGCGCCGGGCGGGCGGGATACTGCCCTGCTCGATCCTTCTATGACTGTACAGACGGTCGATGCCTTCGTGCTGTCCGGTGGTTCCGCCTTCGGTCTCGATGCGGCCGGCGGCGTGCAATCGGGCCTGCGCGAAATCGGCCGCGGTTTCCAGGTCGGCAGCGTCCGCGTGCCGATCGTACCGCAGGCGATCCTGATGGATCTCCTCAACGGCGGCAACAAGGACTGGGGCCTGCATTCGCCGTATCGCGAGATGGGATACGAGGCATTCAAGGCCGCCGCCAAGGATGAGTTCGGGCTCGGAACCATCGGCGCCGGAACAGGCGCCACGACGGCAACGTTCAAGGGCGGCATCGGCTCGGCAAGCGCCCGGACTTCGACAGGTCATACGGTCGCGGCCCTGGTTGCCGCCAATGCCCTTGGCTCGGCGACGATAGGCGAAGGCCCGCATTTCTGGGCCGCTCCCTTTGAAGAAGACAAGGAGTTCGGCGGGCTTGGATTGCCTCAGACCTTCGACAATCGCATGCGCCTCAAGGGCCGCAACGTGACGTCGACGACGATAGGCGTCGTCGTCACCGATGCCGTGCTGACCAAGGCACAGGCGCACCGGCTTTCCATCCTCGCCCATGACGGCCTGGCCCGCGCGATCCTGCCGGCCCACCTGCCCTTCGACGGCGACACGATCTTTTCGGCGGCGACCGGTGCGAGGCCTTTAGGCGAGCCATCGGATTTCATGGAACTCTGCCATCTGGCGACGCTGGTGACCGCGCGTGCCGTGGCCCGCGGCGTCTACGAGGCGACGGCTTTGCCCAATGCAGGCGCCCAGATCGCATGGCGTGACAAATTCACTTCGCCGGCTAAATAGTTTTCAAGGCTTCTTCGAGCCGCGGCCAGTCGTTCTCGCATGGAAGGCCAATTCTCAGATCCTCGGGCCGTTCCTCGAACCGGCGCACCAGAATGCCGCGCTCTCCAAGATGCCGGAAAACCACCTGAGCGCGCGGATCCCGGATGAAGCGGAACAGCGACGTCCCACCCGTAACAGCTATTCCCGCAGCCCCGAGCAAGGCATCCAGCCGCGCCGCATCCTCCTTCAACCTGAGCCGCATTGCGCCCTGCCATCCGACATCGGCGAGTGCCTCGTTCGCCACGTGCAATGCCGGGCCGGACACCGCCCAGGGACCCAGCCGGTTTTCGATTCTGGCGGCGGCTTCCGGATGCGAAATCACCAAACCGAGCCGCAAGCCGGCCATGCCGTAGAACTTGCCGAAGGAGCGCAGCACGACGAGCCCGCCGGCATCGACCGCGTCTGTGACGCTCGATGCTTCCGAGACGTCCATGAACGCTTCATCCACGACCAGCAGCCCACCCTTCGCGCGCATGACTTCTGCGAGCCGCAAAAGATCGGCACGCGGGACGATACGTCCGGTCGGGTTGTTGGGATTGACGATGACGGCGAGGTCCGCTTCCGCCAACCGACCCAGATCGTCGGTTTCGGTGACTTCCAAACCGGAAAGCCGCGCCGCGCGGGCATGCTCCGCATAGGTTGGCGAAAGAACCGCTGCACGGCCTTTCCGGGCGATCAGATCGGCGACCATCGGCAGCAGGATCTGCGTCCCCGGCCCCGCCGCGACATGTGCCGCCGACGGCGCACCGTAGGCAGCAGCGGCGAGGGTTTTCAGTCTTTCCGCCGATGCGACGTCGGGCAGTCGCGTGAAAGCATTGTCCGGCAGGGGCGAATGCGGATAGGAATGCGGGCTGATACCGGTGGAAAGATCGACCCAGGGTTCCAGCGCATGTGGAAACAGCGCCCGGGCACGGGAAAGATTACCGCCATGCTGTATCGGATCGCCAATTTCACCGCCAATCTCAGGGCCTGCCAACTTCATGTTCCTTCTCGCATTTTTCGCGCTGATCACGGAGCGCATCGTGGGTTATCCGGACTGGCTGTTCCGCCGCATCGGCCATCCGGTCACCTGGATCGGCGCACTGATATCCCGGCTCGACCGCGATCTGAACCGCGAAAGCGACGACTTCTCCACGCGCAAGCGAAAGGGCGTGTTCGCGCTTCTGGCGCTTCTCGGCATCACCGTCCTGCTCAGCCTGGTGATCGAATACGACCTGAGAATGATCCCCCTCGGACCGATCCTGCTGGTGGTGATCGCCGCGAGCCTGCCGGCGCAGAAGAGCCTTGAAACCCATGTCGAGGCCGTGGCGACGGCGCTGCGATACGGAGGCCTGGATGCCGGGCGGAAAGCGGTCTCGAAGATCGTCGGGCGTGATCCGGAAAAGCTCGACGAAGCCGGCGTCTGCCGCGCCGCGATCGAGAGCCTGGCCGAGAATTTTTCGGACGGCGTCGTGGCGCCGGCCTTCTGGATGGGGATCGGCGGTCTTGCGGGGGGCGTCGGCTACAAGGCGGCCAATACCGCCGACAGCATGATCGGCCATAAGCTGCCGCGATACGAAGCCTTCGGCTGGGCGGCCGCGCGGTTCGACGATCTCATCAACCTGCCCGCCTCGCGCCTGAGCGCCCTTCTTTTCGTGGTCGCTGCGGGTTTCATCGATCGCGCCTCGCCGGGCAACGCCATCCGCGCCATCAGGCGGGATGCCCGCCATCACCGGTCGCCGAATGCCGGCTGGCCGGAAGCGGCGATGGCCGGCGCGCTCGGCATCGCGCTCGCCGGGCCGCGCAGCTATGGCGGACAGATGATCGAGGCGCGGTTCATGGGCGAGGGCGGGCGTTCCGAGCTCACCTACGACGACATTCGCCGCGCGCTGAAACTCGCCCGCGTCGCCGACGCGCTGCTGATCGGCCTTTTCGGCCTCTTGGCGTGGATCATCTGGCAAGTTTGAGCAGCCCATCGAGATCGAGATGCTTTTCCATATGGCCGGCCAGCCGGTCCAGCACCGCGTCCACGCCGGCCTCGTAATCGAGGCCGGAGGCAGAACCTCCGAGCCGCTTCAGCCAGGCCGACCGCTGCCGATCGTCGGAAAACAGACCGTGAAGATAGGTGCCCCAGACCCGGCCATCCGCCGATATCGCGCCTTCCGGGTTGCCGCCGACGATTGAGAACGGGCGTCGGCAATCTGCGCCGGACGTCCGTCCGATGTGCATTTCATAACCGGACAGAGAAATACCGTCGAAGCTTTCGCCTGAGACGGCCTCCAGCCGTTTATCGCCGGAAAGAATCGTCTCCACATCCAGCAAGCCCAGCCCTTCGATCGAGCCGGGTGGCCCTTCGGTTCCTTCCGGATCGGAAATGGTTTTTCCAAGCATCTGATACCCGCCGCAGAGGCCGAGCACCCGACCGCCACGGCGGACATGCGCTGCAATATCCACGTCGAAACCGGCCGCCTTCAGCGCCCGCAGATCGGATATCGTCGCCTTCGAACCCACCAGCAGCACGAGATCGCAATCTCCGGGAATGGCCTGTCCCGGCCGGACCCGGATGAGATCGACATCCGGCTCCGCTTCCAGCGGATCGAGATCGTCGAAATTGGAGATATGCGGCAGGATCGGCACCGCGATCCTGATCTTCGCGCCAGCCTTCCGCACAGAAGGTGCATTGAGGCCAAGCGCATCTTCTGCCGGCAGCCGGGCCGCATCAGCAAAATGCGGCAACAGCCCGACCGACTGCCAGCCGGTGAGTTCCCCGATCATCCGCATGCCGTCGGCGAACAAGGCCGGATCGCCGCGAAAGCGATTGACGATGAAGCCCCGGATCATCGCCGCATCGTCGGGATCGAGCACCAGCCCGGTGCCGGCGAGGCTGGCGATCACCCCACCGCGGTCGATATCGCCGATCAGCACCACCGGCACGTCGGCGGCCCGGGCAAACCCCATATTGGCGATGTCGTTGTGGCGAAGATTGATTTCCGAGGCGCTGCCGGCGCCTTCGACCAGGACGAGGTCGGCCTGGTTGCGGAGGATTTCGAAACTTTCCAGGACCCGCGGCATCAGTGTCCGCTTGAGCATCTGATACTCGGCGGCCTTGGCATTGCCTTCGACCTTGCCTTGCACCACCACCTGCGCCCCGACCTCGCTCTGCGGCTTCAGGAGCACCGGGTTCATGTGGACGCTGAGCGGCGCGCCGGCGGCGCGCGCCTGCAACGCCTGCGCCCGGCCGATTTCGCCGCCATCCGCGGTGACCGCGGCATTGTTCGACATGTTCTGCGGCTTGAACGGCATGATCTTCAGGCCGCGCAGCGTAAAGGCGCGGGCAAGCCCGGCCACGACCAGCGACTTGCCCACATCCGAGCCCGTTCCCTGAAACATCAGCGCCCGAGCTGGCTTGGACCCAACCATGGCTAAAACTCGATGCCGGCCTGGGCCTTCACGCCCGCCTTGAAGTGGTGTTTGACCAGCGACATCTCGGTCACCATGTCGGCGGCCTCGATCAGCGCCGGCTTGGCGTTGCGGCCGGTGACGACCACATGCAGATCCGGCCGCCGTGCCTGTAGCGCGGCGACGATCTTGTCGAGATCGAGATAGTCATAACGGAGCGCGATGTTGAGTTCGTCGAGGATGACGAGCCCGATCGTCTCGTCCGCCATCAGCTCGAGTGCCTTTTCCCAGGCCTTTTCCGCCGCGGCGACGTCGCGCTTCAGGTCCTGGGTCTCCCAGGTGAAACCCTCGCCCATCGTGTGCCAGACGACGCGGTCGCCGAAGACGGCAAGCGCGGGCTGCTCCCCGGTCGACCAGGCGCCCTTGATGAACTGTACGACGCCGACCCGGCGGTTGTTGCCGAGCATGCGCAGCGCCAGGCCGAAGGCGGCTGTGGATTTGCCCTTGCCGGGGCCGGTATGGACGATGAGAAGACCCTTTTCCTGGGTCTTCTCGGCCACTTCCGCATCCTGAACCGCCTTGCGGTTCGCCATCTTGGCGCGGTGACGCTCGACGGACGCCTCGTCGATCTCCTTCACCGGGAAACAAGCTTCGCCGGAGATCCGGCAGAAGCTCCCTCGCCAGCGCGGAACTTTTCGCGGACGACCCCGGCCAGCGCACCGAGCACCGCCCAGAACACCAGGTTGGTGGCGTAGACGGCGTTGACGAAGCGAGCATGGAGATCCATCGGGACCGCCGTTTCATGGCTTGGCGGCAGCGGCGCGCCGACCAGATGCGGGGCGATCAGCAGCACGATCGCAAGGGCTGCAAACACAGCCGAGCGGGTATAGGCGAGCAGGCCGAGACCCACTGCCGTGCAGACCGCCGTCGAGACCCACCAGATCTGGCGCGGGCCGAGTTCCGCAGCCGGCATGCCGGGCAGTTCCGGCGGCAGGCCGAGGCCGGGCGCGAGAATGACGGCGAGGAAGCCGGCAATGCCGAACATCAGGCCACCGCGCCAGCCCTTGAAGCCGCCGAACGCTTCCGAGGCGGCAACCAGGACAAGGGCAAAACCGATAGCCGACAGCATGTCGGCGGCAGCAGTATAGATGAAACGCTCGAAGCCATCGGCGGGAGCCCAGGCTTCCTCGCCGTGGTGATGCTCGGCGGCGGATGCCGTGGCGCCTGCGGCAGGTGCAGCATCATGGCTGTGGCCCGCCTCGGGCGCGGCATTTTCGAACACTTCCGCCTGCAGGATCAGCGGCACGGTGGAGAAGCTCTGCATCACGGTCAGCAGCAGTCCGGACAAAAGTCCGGCGATCACCGCCGTGAAGACGATGTTGCGAAACAACGACATTGGGGAGAACTCCTCAGTGGCAGGGGAAGGCGAGCGAGTGGCGCGTGTCATGCGCGGCGTTATGGACGACTTCCAGATGCGAGAAGCCGACAAAGCCGACGATGAACAGGCCGAGCAGGGCCGTCATGCTGAGGGGGATGATTTTCGAAGCGGAGAGGCTGACTGCAGCTGCAGCAGAATTCAGTACCATGATCTCGTCCTTTCGCCCTCCACCCGAGGGCCGTTCACGTTCTTTGCCGCCTCTGGCAGGTCTCCTGGCTCGCGGATCGGACGCCTTCTCCCGCCTTCCCAGGATACCGTTGACCGGATTTCCCAGTGGCTTGACGGCCGGACGGCCGTTTTGGTCGAAGACTTTCCGCTTACAGTTGCGGGGGCAGCCGCGGGTTGGACGGCAGAATTCCGTCGCACCGCATTCCCTCTAAAACCCTTTCGGGCACCATAGGCTCGGTCACTATAGACGAATTCGGCGTCACGGCAATCGCCTTTGCGACGCATTGACATGGGCCTGCGACCGGGCTTACTTGAAGAGAGATGGTCCCTTTCCGGCAACGGGGAGGGCTAAGAGAGAATGCGGTGCGATCCCTTTTTCAGGATCAATGCCGCGGCTGCCCCCGCAACTGTAGGCGGCGAGCCATTGCCTAAAACGGCCGTTCGGCCGTCAAGCCACTGGGAAATCCGGCCAACGGTATCCTGGGAAGGCAGGCAAATGGCGACGACCCGCGAGCCAGGAGACCTGCCGTCCGATTAATTTTGCTTCACCGGGCGGGGTGCTCCGGAGGAAGTTTCTCGATCACCGCAGAGGGATTTCGACCTTCTGCTCCGCGCCCCGATTTTTCGACCCCGGCGGGAACGCGGCTGACCGATGAGTGACCACCGACCAGATGATCCGGCAACCGCCGGCCCGGCAGATGTGACGATTTTCGTCTGCACCAATTGCCGTGACGCGTCCGACGGCGAAATCCGACCGGGCATCGCACTGATCGCGGCGCTGCGCGAGGCAGCAAGCGGCAAGCCGCTCGCGGTCAAGCCCGTCACCTGCCTTGCAAATTGCGAAAAAAGCCCGAGTGCCGCCTTCAACCACAAGAGCGGCTGGTCCTATGTCTTCGGCCACCTGTCGCTCGACAATGTCGAGGACATCGTCACCGGTGCGATGATGCTGGCCGAGGACGAGCGCGGCTTCCTTCCCCTTCGCGGTCGCCCGACCTGCCTGCGCGGCAAGGGCATGACGGCCCGTATTCCACCCTTTCATCACCACGAGGACATGCCATCATGAGCGTTTCGTTCGACCGCGTTCCCTGCACCGTCGTTACCGGGTTCTTAGGCGCCGGCAAGACCACGCTGATCCGCAACCTGATCGAAAACCTGAAGGGCAAGCGGCTGGCGATCATCGTCAACGAATTCGGCGATGTCGGCATCGACGGCGACGTGCTGAAGGGCTGCGGCATCGAAAGCTGCCCGGAAGACAACATCATCGAGCTTGCCAACGGCTGCATCTGCTGCACCGTGGCGGACGATTTCGTGCCGGCGATCGACCGGATCCTGGCCATCGAACCCCGCGTCGATCACATCCTCATCGAGACCTCCGGCCTCGCGTTGCCAAAACCCCTCGTCCAGGCCTTCCAGTGGCCTGACGTCAAGGCACGGGTGACTGTCGACGCGGTGATTGCCGTCGTCGACGGACTGGCGCTTGCCGAAGGTCGCGTAGCCGACGATCACGAGGCGCTGGAAGCGCAGCGCGACGCGGACGGCTCGATCGACCATGACGACCCGGTCGAGGAAGTGTTCGAGGACCAGGTGGCGTGCGCCGACATGATCGTGCTCACCAAGAGCGACCTCCTGGATGCCGCCGGCCTCGCGACCGCCAGGGATCGCGTGTCCGCCCATCTGCCACGTGCCGTAAAAATCGTCTCGGCCGCCAACGGCGCCATCGATCCGGCCGTGCTGATCGGCCTCGGCCTCGCCGTCGAGGACGATATCGAAAACCGCAAGACCCATCACGACGACGAACTCGACCACGATCACGACGATTTCGACAGCTTCGTCGTCGATCTGGCCGCAGTCACCGACGCCGAACAGCTCGCCGCACGCATTTCCGCGACGGCGGAGGCGGAAAACGTGCTGCGCATAAAAGGCTTCGTGGAAGTCGCGAACAAGCCGATGCGCCTGCAGGTTCAGGCGGTAGGATCGCGCGTGAACCATTATTTCGACCGCGCCTGGGCACCCGGCGAAGCGCGGACAAGCCGCCTCGTCGTGATCGGCGAAAAAGGCATCGACCGCGCCGCGATCGAAAGGATGCTGGCCGCATAAGAAGGCCCGAGGGAAGGATGCACATACTCGCCACCACATCGTCGTCGCTTGACGACCTCATCGAACCGGTCGACCTCAACCAGTCGCCGGCCGATGTGGTGGTGCTGTCCTTTTCCGGCAGCGACCTGAACGGCATCGCGGCCGTCTGGGGCTCAAACTTGCCGAGCCTGCGGCTGACCAGCCTTTCCGACCTGCGCCATCCGATGTCCGTCGATCTCTGGATCGAGAAGACGGCGGCCCATGCCAAGATCATCCTCGTGCGCATTCTCGGCGGTTACGATCGCTGGTCCTACGGTGTCGAGGAGCTTTCGCGGCTGGCGCGCCGCAGGAAGATCGCGCTGGCGCTGCTGCCCGGCGAATGCAGCATCCGCGACGAACGGCTGATCGCGGCCTCGACCGTTGCGGAAGACCGGATCGCCGGCATCCTGAGCTGTTTCCGCGAGGGCGGTCCGGCGAATATGCGGCTTCTGGCGACGCTGCTGACGACGCTGGCCGAGGGCAAAACGGAAACGCTGCCGCAGGCAGCCCCGGTGCCGAAGGCCGGCTATTACGCACCCGGAACAGGCATCGTCGAGGCCAATGAACTGCTGGCCCGCTTTACGCCGGATGCGCCGCGCCTGCCTATCCTGTTCTACCGCTCCATGCTGCTTGCGAATGACGCGGCGCCGATCGACGAGCTGTTCCAAGCAGTGAAAAAGCGTGGTTTTGCACCGGTGCCGATCTTCGTCGGCGGGCTGAAGGAGCCGGATGCACTGGCCTTCGTCGAACAGGCGGTCTCGGACCTGAAACCTGCGGCCATTCTTTCCACCACCGCCTTTGCCAGCGGCACCGACGGCAACGGCGAAACGATTTTCGACCGCACCGGCGTGCCGGTCTTCCAGATCGTCGTCGCCACGACCCGCCGCGATGGCTGGGCGGAGAACCGGCGCGGCCTCAACCCTGCCGACCTCGCCATGCACGTCGTCCTGCCCGAGCTCGACGGGCGCATTCTTGCCGGCGCGATCTCCTTCAAGGCAGGCGAAAGCTCCGCCAACCTCGTCAACCAGCCGGAACCGGACCGGATCGAACAGGTCGTCGAGCGTATCGCTGCCTTCCTCCGGCTCAAAACCACGCCACGGCCCGGGCGCAGGATCGTCATCCTCATGCCGGACTACCCGAGCGCACCGGGCCGTACCGGTTATGCCGTGGGTCTGGACGTGCCGCAGAGCGTGCTCGGGATGCTGCACGAACTATCGGTTGCCGGCTATGGTGTTTCAGATATCCCCGAGACTCCGCGTGATCTCCTGGACCGCCTGAGTGCCAAATCCGCCGGCCACGTACGCTCCGCCTACGATCCCCTACCCGTTGCAGAGGCGGCGTGGGGCGGGACCGAAGCCGACGAAGACTTCAGGGACGGCGCTTTCCGTTTCCGCGCCGCGAGCTTCGGCAATATCACCGTCGCGCTCGCGCCCGATCGCGGCCGCAATGCCGATCGCCGCGCCGACTATCACAGCCCGGACCTCCCCCCGCGCCACGCGCTGATCGCCTTCGGCCAATGGATGCGCGAAACGCTCGGCGCGCATGCGATCGTCCATGTCGGCGCGCATGGGACACTCGAATGGCTGCCAGGCAAGACCGTGGCGCTGTCGAAGGATTGTTTTCCCGAGATCGTCACCGGCGGGCTGCCAGTCATCTATCCCTTCATCGTCTCCAATCCCGGCGAGGCGGCGGTCGCGAAACGGCGGATCGCCGCCGTCACCATCGGCCATCTGCCGCCGGTCCTGGCCGGCGCCGGTCTTTCCGACGAACAGAAAAAGCTGGAACTGCTGGTCGACGAATATGCCCAGGCCGACGGGCTCGACCGCCGCCGCCGCGACCGGCTGTCCAAGCTGATCGTCGAGACCGCCCGCGACACCGGACTGGCCGGCGAGGCCGGCGTTTCGAACAGTGACGATCCGGATGCGGCGCTCACCCGCATCGACGCATTTCTCTGCGATCTCAAGGACTTTTCGATCAAGGACGGCCAGCACGTTTTCGGGCAGGTGGCGCCCGGCGATGACGATACGCTGCGCGTCCAAAGTGCCGAAACCGAACGACAGGCCTTGCTCGACGCACTGGACGGCAAGCACATCCGCCCAGGCCCATCCGGCGCCCCGGCCCGCGGCCGCCGCGACGTGATGCCGACCGGCCGCAACCTCTTCGCCAGCGATCCGCGCACGCTTCCGACGCCGACCGCCTTCGAACTCGGCAAACGTGCGGCCGACGAAATCCTGCGGCGTTATCTCCAGGATCACGGCGACTGGCCGAAAAGCCTTGTCTTCGATCTCTGGGGCAGCGCGTCCCTGCGCAGCGGCGGCGAGGAAGTCGCCCAGGTTCTGGCGCTGATGGGGGCGAGACCCGTGCAGGATACGGCGACAGGCCGCGTCACCGGCATCGAAGTCCTGCCGCCGGCAGCGCTCGGCCGCCCGCGCGTCGACGTGACGCTGAGGATTTCCGGCCTGTTCCGCGACATGTTTCCGGCTCTCATCGCCCTGCTCGACGCCGCGATGCGCGCCATCGCCAGCCGCGAGGAAGCGTCGGGCGACAATCCCCTGGCCGAAGAGACACAAGCGCTCGGGCACGTACCGTCGCGCATCTTCGGCTCGGCACCAGGCACCTATGGCTCCGGCATCGAGGAAAAGCTTGCCGACGGCACTTGGGGCGAACGCGAGGAGCTGGGTCGCATCTATCTCGATGCGACGAGCCATTCCTTCGGCGGCGCGGAGGGCGATGCCAGCCACGTGCCCGGCCAGTTCGCAAACCGCATCGGCACCGCCGATCTGCTGATCCATACGGGCGACGATCCCGGCCGCGACCTGCTGGACGGCTCGGCCGATGTCGCCTTCATCGGCGGATTTGCGGCGGCAGTCGCGGCACTCGGCGGCAAGGCGGACGTGATCGCACTCGACACCACCGATCCTCAAAAACCTCGTGCCCGTTCGATTTCCGAAGCTGTGACCCGCGTGGTGCGCGCCCGCGCCGTCAATCCGCGCTTCATCGCCGGCCAGATGCGCCACGGCCCGCGCGGCGCAGCGGAACTGGTGGAAACGGTCGACCGCCTGATCGGTTTTGCCGAAACCACCCATGCCATTCCGCAATCGCTGATCGAGGCGACCTACGACGCCTATCTCGGCGATGAAAAGGTTCGCGACTTCCTGCTGAGCCAGAACCCGGAAGGCGCACGCTTCATGGCAGAGCGGTTCCGCTCGGCGCTTCGCCGCGGCCTCTGGCATCCCCGCCGCAACGCGGTCGACGCTGAGCTCGAAATGCTCACCCGGGAGAAGGTCGCATGACGGCGCTCTCCCTCGATCGAAGCACGCTGGATATGCGCCGCGGCGCCTGCCCCGCCCTGTCGGCCCCGATGATGACCGGTGACGGGCTTCTCGCCCGCGTCGCGCTGACGGACGCGATCACCTCGGCACAACTCGCCGAACTCTGCCGGATGGCACTGCGCCATGGCAACGGCGTTCTCGATATTTCCGCCCGCGGCAACCTGCAAGTCCGGGGACTGAGCGAGGCCTCGGCTCCCGTTCTCGATGCCGATGTCCGCGCGCTGAACCTGCCGCTTCGCGAGGGACTTGCTGTCGAAACTCCGCCGCTGGCGGGGATGGACGACACCGAGATCGCCGATCCGCGCCCGATAGCCGAGGCGATCCGCCAAGGTGTGCGCGACATCCTCGGCCTTGCTCCAAAGATGTCGGTGGTGGTTGACGGTGGCGGGCGGCTCAGGCTTTCCGACCTCCTGGCCGATATCCGGCTCACCGCCGTTTCCAGCGATGAAGGCATCTACTGGACCCTGCTTTTGGGCGGGACCGAAGCAACCGGCCGTGTTTTCAATGTTTTACGTGAAACAGAGGCCGTCTCCGCCACTCTGGCGCTGCTTCGAAAGCTCGGCGAAAAGGGACAGAAGGCGAGGGGACGCGATCTCGCCGCCGGGTTGCCCACGAACGATGTGCCCAGCCGGCCAGCCTCGCCTTTCGGCACCTTCCGCCTCTCCGAAGATCTTTTCGCGGCAGGCATCGGCCCGGCCTTCGGTCAGGCAAAAGCCGAGGACCTGATCGCTCTTTGCGACGAAGCCGAGCGACTGGGAATACAGTCCCTGAAACCGGCCTTCGACCATTCGCTCCTGTTTTTTGGCACTCGAACCGCCTGCGAAGCTCTGACCGTTTTTGCCGGCAGCAACGGCTTCGTCACCTCGCCGAGCGATCCGCGTTCGGCGATTGCCGCTTGTCCCGGAAGCCCCGCCTGCAATTCCGCAACCGTCGCCACCCATGAACTCGGCGCCAAAGCGGCGGAAGAGTGCGGCGATCTGCTGGACGGCTCGTTCAAGCTGCACGTGACCGGCTGCCCCAAGGGCTGCGCCCATCCGCAGCCGTCAGCGCTTGCACTCTGCGGAACGGCCG
Organism: Neorhizobium sp. T7_12; assembly: GCF_002968535.1. NCBI lineage: Bacteria > Pseudomonadati > Pseudomonadota > Alphaproteobacteria > Hyphomicrobiales > Rhizobiaceae > Neorhizobium > Neorhizobium sp. T7_12. The sequence continues at coordinate 42,961 of NZ_PVBK01000017.1, forward strand.
CCGGCCTTTCGCTTATCGCCGGAGGAAAAGCGGCCAACGAGCCCTTTGCCTCGGTCGCTTTTGCCGATACCAACAACTCCCTTCGCCGCATCGCCGATCTTGTCCGAGACGAAAGGCGCGCAGGGGAAAATTCCGCCGCCTGCCTCGCCCGTCTGGGACCGCGCCGGCTTGCTGCGGCCGTTACGTCAGGAAGATCATGAACAGTTACGATTACATTCGCGAAGGCGACGCGATCTACGAAAAATCCTTCGCGATCATCCGCGAGGAAGCGGATCTCTCGCCTTTTTCGTCGGAACAGGCTGAGATTGCGGTCCGCATGATCCACGCCTGCGGGTTGGTCGAGGCGGCTCAGCATTTCCGATTTTCCAAGGATTTCGTCGCGCAGGCGCGAGGCGCGCTGCATGCCGGCAAGCCGATCTATTGCGATGCTGAAATGGTGGCGCACGGCATTACCCGCGCCCGCCTGCCGGCCCATAACCAGGTGATCTGCACGCTGCGCGACAGCCGCACGATCGAGCTGGCAAAGACCATCGGCAATACCCGCTCGGCTGCCGCGCTGGATCTCTGGGACGATCTCGAAGGCGCAGTCGTTGCGATCGGCAATGCGCCGACCGCGCTCTTCCGCCTGCTCGAAATGCTCGACGCCGGCGCGCCGCGTCCGGCTGCCATCATCGGCATGCCGGTCGGTTTCGTCGGCGCTGCGGAATCCAAGGAAGCGCTGATGGAAGCGACGCTCGGCATTCCCTATGCGATCGTGCGCGGGCGCATGGGCGGTTCGGCGATGACGGCTGCCTGCGTCAACGCGCTGGCGAGGGCCGGACTGTGAACGCGGCACTCATCAAGGGCAGGCTCACCGGCGTCGGCACCGGACCCGGCGACCCCGAACTGCTGACGCTGAAGGCGGTACGTGCCATCCAGGAAGCGGACGTGATCGCCTTCTTCTGCAAGAAAGGCAGCAGCGGCAACGGCCGCGCCATCGTCGAGGCACATATCCGGCCAGGTACGCTCGAATTGCCGCTGGTCTATCCGGTCACGGTCGAGACCCACAAGGACGAAGCCGATTATCGCGGTCCGATCGCCGATTTCTTCGATCGCTCCGCGGACGACATTGCCGCACATCTCGATGCGGGCAGGCACGTCGCGGTACTGAGCGAAGGCGACCCGCTGTTCTACGGATCGTACATGCACCTGCATGTGCGGCTGGCCGGCCGCTACCACGCGGAAGTCATCGCCGGCGTCACCGCCATGTCCGGCTGCTGGTCGATGACCGGCATGCCGCTCGTCCAGGGCGACGACATTCTAAGCGTGCTGCCAGGCACGCTGTCCGAAGAGAAGCTTGCGGAGCGGCTTGAAAACACCGACGGCGCAGTGATCATGAAGGTCGGCCGCAACCTGCCAAAAATCCGCCGGGCGCTGGCCTCCGTCGGAAAACTGTCCGGAGCGCTCTATGTCGAGCGTGGCACGATGGCGAACGGCGCAGCGCAGCGTCTGGAAGAGCGCGACGAGAGCCCTGCCCCGTATTTCTCGATCGTCCTCGTGCCCGGCTGGAAGACACGGCCATGACAACCGGTTCGTTGACCGTCGTCGGCCTCGGCCCCGGCAATCCCGACCAGATGACGCCGGAGGCGGCCGCCGCAGTGACGTCTGCGGAGGATTTTTTCGGCTATTTTCCATATATCGACCGTTTGAACCTCCGCCCCGACCAGCGCCGCCACGCATCCGATAACCGGGAGGAACTGGTGCGCGCCCGTGCCGCGCTCGAAATGGCGGCGGGCGGAGGCAAGGTCTGTGTCGTCTCGGGCGGCGACCCCGGCGTGTTCGCCATGGCCGCCGCAGTCTGCGAGGCGATCGACGAAGGTCCGGCCCTGTGGCGCGAGATCGATTTTTCGGTCGTTCCCGGCATTACCGCCATGCTGGCCGTCGCGGCCAAAGCCGGTGCGCCGCTCGGCCATGATTTCTGCGCCATCTCGCTTTCGAATAATCTGAAGCCGTGGGATGTGATCGAGAAACGCCTGGTCGCAGCGGCGACGGCCGGGTTCGTGATGGCCTTCTACAACCCGATCAGCAAGGCGCGCCCGCATCAGCTCGGTGAAGCCTTCGCTATTCTGCGCGCCCACCTGCCCGGCACCGTGCCGGTGATCTTCGGCAGAGCGGCAGGCCGACCGGATGAAGTCATCCGGATCGTGCCGCTTGCCGAGGCGGCAGGCGATATGGCCGACATGGCGACATGCGTGATCGTCGGCACTGCGGAAACGCGGCTGATCGAGCGGGAGAACGGGCGCCCGATCGTCTATTCCCCGCGTTACTTCAGGGGCACCGGCGCATGATCGAGCCAGGCGAGCATCTCCTCCACGGTCTCGACGGACGGCACATCCGGCAGGTCCGGACGGCGGATCAGGACGACATCGATACCAAGTTCACGCGCAGCGGCGATCTTGCCGTAGCTCGCCGGACCGCCGCTGTTCTTGGCGACGATGACCTCGATGCCGTGGTCTTGGAGAAGCTGGGCCTCGTCCGCCTCTTCGAAGGGGCCGCGCGCGGTCAGATAGACGGCGTTCGGGACGGAAAGCGGCGGCTCGACCGGATCGACGCTACGGACCAGGTAATGGTGCCGGGGCGCGGCCTCGAAGGGCAGAAGTTCCTGCCGGCCGAGCGTCAGGAATGCTTTTCGGGGGACCTTTCCCAGCGCATTGACCGCATCGGCGACACCGTCGACATCGATCCAGCGGTCACCGGGCTGCCTCACCCAGGCCGACCGTCGCAGGGCGACAAGCGGAACGCCGGAAATCTCGGCGGCTTTGGCAGCATTGCGGGAAATCTGAGCTGCATAGGGATGCGTCGCATCGATCAGGATCGAGATGCCTTTTTGCCTGAGATAGGTGGCAAGCCCTTCGGCACCGCCAAAACCGCCGACACGCACCGGCACGGGTTGCTCGGCCGGCGCGCGTGTGCGCCCGGCAAGCGACAGCTCCACGGCAAACCGCGGATCGCCGGCGAGCTTTCCGGCCAGCGCGCGGGCTTCCGCCGTACCGCCGAGAATGAGGATGGAACGTTGCAAGATGCCTCCTGAATCAGTTCGCAAACCTTTAAACCAAAGCCGCTGGCTGTCCATCGTCGGCATCGGCGAGGACGGCGTACCGGGCCTCGGCGACAATGCCCGCTCGGCAATTGCATCCGCCGTCGTTGTCTTCGGCGGCAGGCGGCATCTGGAACTGGCAGCCTCCGTTATCACCGGCGAAGCCCGGCAGTGGCCGACACCGTTTGATGCAACAATGCGCGACGTCGTGGCGCTGTGTGGCCAAAAGGTCTGCGTGCTGGCCTCCGGAGACCCTTTCTTCTTCGGCGTCGGCGCAACGCTGTCCCGCCATGTCGCGCCTGAAGAATATACCGCCTATCCTGCCCCCTCGGCCTTTTCTCTGGCCGCCCCAAGGCTCGGCTGGCCGCTGCAGGACATCGAAATGGTGTCATTGCATGGCCGTCCGCTCGATCACATCCGACCGCTACTGCATCCTGGCCGGCGGATCATCGCGCTGACATCCGATGAAAACGGGCCGGCGGCGCTGGCGGAGCTTTTGTCCCGCACCGGTTTCGGGCCTTCTCGGATAACTGTTCTGGAATCTTTGGGCGGCGCGGCGGAACGTATCCGTTCACAACAGGCGGATGAGTTTGCGCTACCGGATATCGATGTGCTGAATGTCGTCGCCATCGACGTGAAGGCCGAAGCTGGAGCCTTTATCCTTCCGCGCGCTTTCGGGTTGGACGATACGCTGTTCGAACATGACGGGCAGATCACCAAGCGTGAAATCCGGGCGCTGACGCTCTCGGCACTGGCTCCGCACCGCGGCGAACTGTTGTGGGATATCGGCGCCGGCTCGGGTTCGATCGGCATCGAGTGGATGCTGGCCGATCCTTCCCTGAAAGCGATTGCGATCGAAGCCAACGCCAATCGGTCAGCACGGATGGGGCGGAATGCTTTGGCATTCGGCGTGCCTGGCCTGCGCATCGTCGAAGGTGAGGCGCCGGCGGCTCTGGCCGGCCTGCCGCAGCCGGATGCGATCTTCATCGGCGGCGGCGGCAGCGAGCCTGGCGTTTTCGATCATGCCCTGGAGGCGCTGAAGCCCGGCGGGCGGCTGGTCGCCAATGCCGTGACGCTGGAAATGGAAGCGGTTCTCCTGGCAGCGCATGCGAAACTCGGCGGCGAGCTGATCCGCATGGAGGTTTCGCGCGCAGCGCCGATCGGCGGCATGTCGGGCTGGAAGCCGGCCATGCCGGTCACCCAATGGAGCTGGACGAAACCAGGAGTGAAACCATGATTGCCGCAGGTCTCGGCTGTCGCAAGGGGGCGTCCGCGGAGGCGCTGCTTTCGGCGCTTTCTGCCGCCTGCGCCGAGGCGAATATTTCACGTGAATCCGTCTCCCTTCTGGCAACCGGCGAGATCAAGCGGCATGAGCCGGGGATGATCGAGCTTGCGGAGCGGCTGCGCCTGCCCTTGCAGATTGTCGACGAGGCGGCGCTGAAACAGACGGAAGCCCGAACCAGAACCGTTTCGCAACACAGCCTTGCGCAAACCGCCACGCCAAGCCTTTCCGAAGCCTCTGCACTGGCCGCGGCCGGCGAGGCTTCGGAACTGATTGTCGCGCGGCTGATCGCCGATGGCGCCACCTGCGCGCTGGCACGCTCGAAGGACCATTCATGACCGTGCATTTCATCGGCGCCGGACCGGGCGCCGCCGACCTCATTACCGTGCGCGGCCGCGATATTCTCGCCCGCTCGCCCGTCTGCCTTTATGCCGGCTCGATCATGCCGAAGGAACTGCTCGACTATTGCCCGAAGGATGCGCGGATCGTCGATACCGGGTCGCTGTCGCTGGACGATATCGAGGCGGAATACGTGGCGGCACATCAGGCCGGCCAGGATGTCGCGCGGCTGCATTCCGGCGATCTTTCCGTCTGGAGCGCCGTCGCAGAACAGATCCGCCGGCTGGAGAAGCACGGCATCAACTACACGCTGACGCCGGGCGTGCCCTCCTTCGCTGCCGCCGCCGCGGCTCTGAGGCGGGAGCTGACCATTCCGGAAGTGGCGCAGAGCCTGATCCTCACCCGCGTGTCCGGCCGCGCTTCGAAAATGCCGGATGGAGAGACGCTGGCAGCCTTCGGCGCCACCGGCGCGACGCTGGCAATCCACCTCGCCATCCACGCGCTCGACCGCATCGTCGCGGAACTGACACCGCTTTATGGCGCCGATTGCCCGGTCGCAATCGTGGTTCGCGCCTCCTGGCCGGAAGAACGGATCATCCGCGGCACGCTTGCCGATATCGAGGCGAAGCTGGCGGCGGAGCCAGCCGAACGCACGGCGCTGATTTTCGTGGGCAAAGGCCTGGGCGCTGCCGATTTTGTCGAGAGCCAGCTCTACAATGCCGATTATGTGCGCCGCTTCCGTCCCGGCTGGCCTCAGGCCGGCGACAAGGATTCCGAATGATCGGACGGCGTAAACGCGGTCCGGCCGACCAACCGGCCCTCGCGATCGAAGACCAGAATTTCCAGCGCGACCTCAGGCTGTTTGAGCGCCTTGGCGGCCGTCTTCCAGGCGAGCGCGGCAATCCGGTCGCCCAGCGCCAGTCCGTTTTCGCCCGCGAGCGCGAACGCCTGGGATACGGTATTGGCAGCCGCTATCTGCGCCGCAAGCTCGTCGCTCGCCCCGGCTTCACCGGCGAGTTTCGCCAGAGCTTCGAGATCGGCCAATCCGCGCTTGGAGTGGACGTCGAGCATACCCTGCGCGAGCTTGGTCATCTTGGCGACGCCACCGGCGATCGTCACTTTCGGCACCGGATGATCGCGCAGATATTTCAGCATGCCGCCGACGAAATCGCCCATGTCGATCAGCGCGATCTCGTGCAATCCATGATGCGCCTGCACCGCCTTTTCGGACGTGTTGCCGGTGGCGCCTGCCACATGATCGAGCCCGGCGGCACGCGCCACGTCGATGCCGCGCCAGATCGAATGGATCCAGGCCGAACAGGAAAAGGGAATGACGATCCCCGTCGTGCCGAGGATCGATATGCCGCCCACGATTCCGAGCCGGCCGTTCAGCGTCTTCTCGGCAATTTTTTCCCCATCGGCGACGGAAATCTCGACCTCGAAATCGGCCTCACCGCCGGCGACCTCGGCGATCGCCTGGGCGATCATCTTGCGCGGCACCGGATTGATGGCGGGTTCACCGACGGGCAGCGGCAGACCGGCGCGGGTGACGGTGCCAACGCCTTCGCCGGCCTTGAAGGTGATGCCGCTGCCGGCCGCGCCGCGCCGCACGGTGCTCTTGATCAAGGCCCCATGGGTGACGTCCGGGTCATCGCCGGCATCCTTGATGATCCCGGCTCTCGCAAATCCCTCGCCGGTCTCTTCGACGGCGAGGGCGAAAGACGGCGTCTGCCCGCCGGGCAAAGTCACCATGACCGGATCGGGAAATTTTCCGGAAAGGAGGGCAAGACAAGCCGCCTTGCTCGCCGCCGCCGCACAGGTTCCCGTGGTCCAGCCACGACGAAGGTTCTTGCCATCCACTTCCATGGCCGTTTCTATAGCCCGACCGGGCCCGAGCGTCACCGGTCAAAGGTCCGCATATGAATGAAAGCATCGAAACTATCGTCGCAGCACCCGTCTTCGAGCCCGGCCATGTCTGGCTCGCCGGCGCCGGCCCCGGCCACCCGCGTTACCTGACGCTGGAAGTCGCTGACGCGATCGGCAAGGCGGACGTGATCGTCCATGATGCGCTGGTCTCCGACGGCGTGCTGTCGCTCGCGACGACCGCCGAACTTGTCTTCGTCGGAAAACGCGGCGGCAAACCCTCCGTCGCCCAGGATGACATTACCGGCCTGCTGATCGAACTCGCCCGCAAGGGCCGGCGTGTCCTGCGGCTGAAGGGCGGCGATCCCTTCGTGTTCGGGCGCGGCGGCGAGGAAGCGGAAGCGCTTGCCCGGGAAAACATCCCGTTCCGCGTCCTGCCGGGCATGACCTCGGCGCTGGCGGCTCTCGCTTCCGCCAATATTCCCGCGACGATGCGGGGGATGAGCCGCGCGATCACCCTTGCGACCGGCCATGCGGCCGGCAGTCCCGGCGACCTGGACTGGAAGGCGCTGGCGAAAACCGGCGAGCCGATCGTCGTTTATATGGGCGTCAGCACGATCGGCACGATCGCCCGGCTGCTGATCGAAGGCGGGTTGCCGCCGGAAACGCCGGTCGCGGTGCTGATGGCGGCGACGACGCCGGACGAACGCTCGCTGACCGCAACGCTTGCAACGGTCGAGGCCGAGGTCGCGCGGCAGAAATTCGCCGCGCCCGCCCTGATCGTCATCGGCCGGATCGTCTCCATGCAGGCCGTCCTGTCGGGAGGCAGACCATGACCGCCCGCGCGCTCATCATCGGTGCGCCGCGTTCCGGCTCCGGCAAGACCAGCGTCACCATCGGCCTGCTGCGTGCCTTTGCCCGCCGCGGCGTCAAGGTGCGCGGCATCAAGACAGGCCCGGATTATATCGATCCGGGTTTCCACGAGGCCGCGACGCATCGGCCGGGCCTCAACCTCGACAGCTGGGCGATGGCGCCGGATTTGCTGCGGCACCTGGCTCGCGGACAGGCGGAGGATGCAGAGCTGCTGCTGATCGAAAGCGCCATGGGCCTTTTCGACGGCATCGTCAGCGAAGAGAACCGATCGGGCGCGGCCTCGGATCTCGCCCGGCTGTTCCGCCTGCCCGTGCTGCTGGTGTTGGACGTCTCCGGCCAGTCCCAGACCGCGGGCGTGATCGCCTATGGCTTTGCTCATTACGATCCGACCGTGAAGATCGCCGCCTGCGTGCTCAACCGGGCCGGCAGCGAGCGGCACAAGAAACTGTGCGGCGATGCCATCCAGGCGGCCGGGATTCCCGTCGTCGGCACCGTCCTGCGTGATCCCTCGCTGGTTCTGCCCGAACGGCATCTCGGCCTGGTGCAGGCGAGCGAACATCCGGAAATGGACGCGCATATCGAACGGTTGGCCGACGCCATGGAGGCTTCGCTCGACCTCGATGCTATCTACGCCGCCGCAAAACCCTTCAATATTCCCAGCGGTTCGGCGGAAAAATCCCTGCGTCCGCCCGGCCAGCGGATCGCGCTGGCGCAGGATGCCGCCTTTACCTTTCTCTACCCGCATCTGATGCGCGAATGGCGCTCCGCCGGCGCGGAGGTTGTTCCCTTCTCGCCCCTGGCCGATGAAGCGCCGACTGTCGGCTGCGACGTCTGCTGGCTGCCGGGTGGATACCCCGAACTGCATGCCGGACGGCTTGCGGCGGCCGAGAATTTCAAGACCGGCCTAGCGCGATTTGCGGAAACGAAACCGGTTCACGGAGAGTGCGGCGGCTACATGGTGCTCGGAGAAACGCTGGAGGATGCCGATGGCGTGACGCACGCCATGACCGGTCTCCTGTCCCACCGCACCAGTTTCGCCAAACGCCGGATGAACCTCGGTTACCGCCAGGCGGAGATCGCCGAGAACAGCCCGCTCGGCGGCAAGGGCGATACGATCCGCGGCCATGAGTTTCACTATGCCAGCGTTGTTTCGCCGGGCACAGACGCCGCCTTTGCAACGATCGCCGACGGTGGCGGCAAGCCGATCGGTCCGACGGGCGGCCGCCGGGGCGGCGTTAGCGGCGCCTTTTTCCACGCGATTGCACGCGGCTAACCGGCAGCGGCTGAAAGCGCCCGAAGCGCCGCAACCGCACGTTCGGCGTCCGCTGCCGGCACGAAGATATGGTCGTGGTAATAGGCCGCGACGACATTCGCGCTGACGCCCTCCTTGGTGAGCGCCGCCGCCATCGCCGCAGTCATGCCGACCGCTTCCAATGAAGAGTGCACCATCATGGTAATGCAGCGAAGCGGCATGCTTGAGGCGAGCTCGGCCTTTTCGGCAACCTCTCTCGGCAGGATCAGTGTCAGGCCTTCCTTCTCGAAGAACAGTCCGATCGGCTTCAGCGCCAGATAATCGTGCATTTTCTCGGGCGGCACAGTCGCATAGACGAATTCACCGTCGACAAGAACCGGCTCAAGGCTCGCAAGCAAGGTGGAAAGGTCGGTGATTCCGCTCATGAGGCCTCCAAAGATCGCTCCATAACCGAGGTTAAGACGGCGATTCACGACCCGCAAGACCCGATATCGCTTCCAAAATAATCGCCCGCGCGGCAAATCCTGTCTTGCGCGTCCCTCGCCAGCTTTTAGTCTGCGCTGCTACGAGGCTAAGCCCCTCGAAGGATTGATTTCTAAAAGCAAGGTGTTCCGGTGACGGATTTCGAAAAGACCCGCTCGCTCTTCTATCTGCCGGAAGGCATGATCTATCTCGACGGCAATTCACTCGGACCGCTGCCGCTTGCAGCCAGGGAACGCGTGGCGCGGCTGATGACCGACGAATGGGGCGAGCTGCTGATCAAGGGCTGGAACAAGGCCGGCTGGATGGCGATGCCGCGGCGGATTGGCGACCGGGTGGCCAAGCTGGTCGGGGCGGTAGAAGGCACGGTCGTCATGGGCGACACCCTGTCGATCAAGGTCTACCAGGCGCTCGCTTCGGCATTGGAACTGGTGCCGGAACGCAAGGTCGTATTGTCAGACAGCGGCAATTTTCCGTCCGACCTTTATATGGCGCAGGGCCTGATCGGCTCGCTCGGCAAAGGTCTTGAGCTGAAGATCGTCGAGCCGGAAGAGGTCGAGGCCGCGATCGACGAAACCGTCGCCGTGGTCATGCTGACGGAGGTGGACTACCGCACCGGGCGGCTGCACGACATGAAGGCGCTGACCGAAAAGGCGCACGCCGCCGGCGCGATCACCGTCTGGGATCTTGCCCATACGGCCGGGGCCCTGCCGGTCGATCTTTCCGGTGCGGACGCGGATTTCGCGGTCGGCTGCACCTACAAATACCTCAACGGCGGGCCCGGCGCGCCGGCCTTCATCTATGTCGCGCCGCGCCATGCGGACAAGGTGCGGCCGGCGCTGTCCGGCTGGCTGGGGCACGAACAGCCCTTCGCCTTCGATCTCGGTTATCGTCCGGGCGGCGGCATCGACCGCATGCGGGTCGGCACGCCGCCGATCATCGGGCTTGCGGCGCTCGACGCAGCGCTCGATGCCTGGGACGGCGTCGACATGGCGGACCTGCGGCGGCAGTCGATAAAACTCTGCGATCTGTTCGTCGCGGAAGTCGAAAGGCGCTGCCCGATGCTGAAGCTCGGTTCCCCCCGCGACGGGACGAAGCGCGGCAGCCAGATTTCCTTCCTGCACGAGGAAGGCTATGCGATCATGCAGGCCCTGATCGCGCGCGGCGTGATCGGCGATTTCCGCGCTCCGAACGCCATTCGTTTCGGCTTCACACCGCTCTATATCGGCGAGGCCGAGGTGTTGGGAGCAGTGGATATCCTCGAAGACATCATGACCAATCACCTCTGGGACACCACCGAATATAGACAGCGGGCTCTGGTGACCTGATCGGATGACGGAAGAACGGCCTACGTCCCCCCGAAAGCTCTCCAAGGTCGTGCCCTACCGGCTCGCGCGCAGCAACGCGGAAATGATGAAGCTCGTCAGCCTGCTTTGCGAGGCCAACGGTTTCAAGCTGAACATCTGGCGGGTCATGTCGGCGATCGGCACCTATCAATCGATCTCGCCGATGGAGATCGGCAAGCTTACGACGATCGACAAGGCGATGGTGTCGCGCGCGATCCGCGAACTCGTGGACCGTGACCTGATCGACCGGCGCGCCGACGCACGTGATGCGCGATGGGCCCAGATCCAGCTGACGGCAGCAGGAACAGCCGTCTACGAAAAGATGGTTGCCGGCATCGATGCTCTCGAGAAACACATGTTCGGCGATCTGCCGCCCGAAAAGACCGCAGCATTCATGGACATGCTCGAACTGATCGAACGTCGCGCCAGGTTGGCCCGTGATATGGTGGAATTGAACGGTAAAGCCGGTTTGGCGCGGCTGTTGGGGCACGATGCCGAGTAAGGCTTGCGGACGCCGGTTGCATCCGAACCGGCCTTCGTAAGCTTTACATAACCATTATCAGAATTGTTTACAAAGAAACAATCTCCCTGTAAACAAATGGCAGGGCGGGAGGAGATCGCCCGCTTTTGTCCTGGGAGGATCCTATGAAGAACCGGTTTTTTGCTGGAATGGCGCCTGTTGCCGTCCTGTCCTTGTCCTTGTTTGCAAGCTCTGCACTGGCCGACATCACGATCGGTGTGACCATATCGTCGACCGGCCCCGGTGCGGCGCTCGGTATTCCGCTGAAGAACTCCGTCGAATTGTGGCCGGCCGAAGTGGGCGGGGAAAAGCTGAAGGTCATCGTTCTCGATGATGCCGGCGACCCCTCGGTTGCCACCACCAATGCTCGCCGCTTCGTCAACGACGACAAGGTCGATGTCATCGTCGGTTCCGCGCTGACCCCCGCCTCGATCGCTGTTGCCGGTGTTGCCGGCGAAACCAGCACGCCGCATCTCTCCTGCTCGCCGGTTCCGCCGACCATTTCCAAAGGCAAGTGGACCTTCGTGATGCCGCAGGATGCCGGCCTGATCGCCAGGAACCTGTTTGCCAAGATGAAGGCCGATGGCGTCAAGACGGTCGGTTATATCGGCTTCTCGGACAGCTACGGCGACCTGTGGATGGGCCAGTTCAAGGCGATCGGCGAACAATACGGCCTGAAGGTCGTCGCCGACGAGCGTTATGCCCGTCCCGACACCTCCGTTTCCGGCCAGGTGCTGAAACTCGTGGCCGCGCGTCCGGACGCCGTCTTCGTCGGCGCCTCCGGCACCGGTGCCGCGCTGCCGCAGATCGGCCTGCGCGAACGTGGCTTCGCCGGCAAGATCTACCAGACCCATGGCGCCGTGACCTTCGACTTCCTGCGCATCGCCGGCAAGGCTGCCGACAACACGATCTTCGCCTCTGGCCCGGCCATGGCGCCGGAAGCCCTGCCCGATACCGCCGAGACCAAGGCCGAAGGCATGGCCTACGTCACGGCCTACGAAAAGAAGTTCGGTCCCGGTACTCGCACCCAGTTCGGCCCGCATATCAACGACGCCATGGCCATCCTGAAGAAGGCCATCCCGGTCGCGCTGAAGAAAGCAAAGCCCGGCACGCCGGAATTCCGCGCGGCTCTGCGTGACGCCATCGAAACCGGCGGCCCGTTCCCGGCGAGCCAGGGCGTCTTCAACTTCAAGGCCGACGATCACCTCGGCCTCGACGACCGCGCCGTCGTGCTGTTCACAGCCAAGAACGGCAAGTTCGAGATCACCAAGTAAGCGGGCAAGTAAACGAGGCCCGGCGTCCACGCCGGGCCTTTTTGCAGCGTCTTTTCTGTTATCGGGGGAAATTCTTTGGACGCGATGATTGCGACCTTCCTGATCCAGGATGGTGTCACCAATGGCGCGATCTATGCGCTCCTCGGTCTGGCGCTGGTCCTGCTCTTTTCGGTCACGCGGGTGATCTTTATTCCCCAGGGCGAATTCGTTGCCTATGGCGCGCTGACGCTGGCGCTTCTCGACGGTGGGAAGGTGCCCGCCACCACCTCGCTTCTCCTCTGTTTCGGGGCGATTGCTTTCCTGTTCGACCTCTGGAGCATGCGCCGCGGCACCGATATCCGCGCCTTTCTGCGCAGCCTCGCGCTCAACCTGGTGCTCCCCGGCGTGATCTACGGCATCACGATCGTGCTTGCGCCGCTCGATCTTCCGTCTGTCGCGAAGGCCCTGCTCACCATTCTGATCATCACGCCCATGGGCGTGTACGTTTATCGGATCGCCTACCGGCCACTTGCCGATGCGTCCGTGCTCGTCCTGCTGATTGCCTCGGTTGGCGTGCATCTCGCCATGATGGGGCTTGGCCTCGTCTTCTTCGGCGCCGAAGGCCTGCGCGCCGAGCCGCTCGCCGACGACAACTACACGATCGGAGCCTTGATGGTGAGCGCCCAGAGCCTCTGCATCTACGGAGCGACGATCGCGATCATCGTCGGCCTCTACATGTTCTTCGAGCGAACCCTGCTCGGCAAGGCGCTGCGTGCGACCGCCGTCAACCGGCTCGGCGCACGGCTGGTCGGCGTCCGCACCCATCTGACCGGCGTCACCGCCTTCACGTTGGCAGCCGCCATCGGGGCCGTTTCCGGGGTGTTGATCGGCCCGATCACCACGATCTATTACGACACCGGCTTCCTGATCGGCCTCAAGGGTTTTGTCGCGGCGATCATCGGCGGGCTTGCGAGTTTCCCGATCACCGCGATCGCCGCGATCGGCGTCGGCCTGGTCGAAGCTTTCTCTTCCTTCTTCGCCAGCAGCTACAAGGAGGTCATCGTCTTCGGTCTCATCATTCCCGTTCTGATCTGGCTGTCGCTGAGCGGCGGCTTCCACGAGGAGGAGTGAGCGATGAAGATCGAGCGTTTGCTTCCCGGCGTCGCCGGCATCGTTTTCCTGGCGATCATACCGCTCCTGCCGGTGCCGCCCTTCTGGCTGACGATCCTCAACAATATCGGCCTCGCCTCGCTGGTGACGATCGGCCTCGTGCTGCTGACCGGCGTCGGCGGCCTCACCTCGTTCGGCCAGGCCGCCTTCTGCGGTTTCGGCGCCTATACGACGGCCGTGCTGAGCACGAACTATGGCTTGTCGCCGTGGCTGACCCTGCCGTTGTCGCTGATCGTCGGCGCGGCGACCGCCCTGCCGCTCGGCCTCATCACCGTGCGCCTTTCCGGCCACTTCCTGCCGCTCGGCACCATCGCCTGGGGCCTGGCGCTTTATTATCTGTTCGGCAAAATCGACCTCCTCGGCCGTTACGACGGCATTTCCGGCATCCCGCCGATTGAATTCGCCGGCTATCGCTTCATGAGCGACGGGTCGATCTATTACCTCATCTGGTTTTTCGTGATTGCGGTCGCGATCGGTGCGAAAAACCTGCTCGACTCGCGGATCGGCCGTGGCATCCGGGCACTGCGTGGCGGCGGTCAGGCAGCGGAAGCCTTCGGCGTCAACATCGTCCGCGCCAAGCTCACCGTCTTCGTGTTCGCCGGCGTGGTCGCGGCCCTTTCCGGCTGGCTCTACGCCCATATGCAGCGCTCGGTGAACCCGACGCCGTTCGGGCTCAGCATGGGCATAGAATATCTGCTGATGGCCGTGGTCGGCGGCTCCGGCCATGTCTGGGGGGCAATCTTCGGTGCCAGCATCGTGCTGATCATGAAGGACGTGCTACAGCGTTTCCTGCCGGACCTGATCGGCACGACCGCCAATCTGGAAATGGTCGTTTTCGGCATCCTGCTGGTGGTGATCCTGCAGCTCGCCCGGGACGGCCTCTGGCCATTCGTCTTAAAGCTCCTGCCGAAGCGGCCCGCGCGGTCTCTCCCGGCGTCCGACGACAGGCTTGCCAAGCGAACGCTCGCGCCGGCCGGCTCGTCGCTGATCAAGGTGGAAAAGGCGCGAAAAGCCTTTGGCGGCCTGGTGGCGGTCAACGATGTCAGTTTCGAAGTGCGCGCCGGCCAGGTCGTCGGCCTGATCGGGCCGAACGGCGCCGGCAAGAGCACGACCTTTAACCTCATCACCGGCCTTGCTTCATTGACCAGCGGATCGGTTTTCTACGAAGGCCAGCCGATGACCGGCGACAGCCCGCGCGAAGTCGCCAAGCACGGCATCGCCCGCACCTTCCAGCACGCAAAAATCCTGCCCGACATGTCGGTGCTGGAAAACGTCGCGCTCGGCGCGCATCTGCGTGGCTTGGCCGGTGTCTTCAGGAGCTTTTTGCGGCTGGAGCGCAGGCAGGAGGCGACGCTGCTCGCCGAAGCTGCCTTCCAGCTCGAACGCGTCGGGCTCGGCGCATATCGCGACCGGCCGGCCGGCGATCTGGCGCTCGGCCAGATCCGCATCCTGGAGATCGCCCGGGCCCTCTCCGCCGATCCGGCCGTGCTGCTGCTCGACGAACCCGCGGCGGGCCTGCGTCACGGTGAAAAACAGGAGCTCGCCAACCTCTTGAAGAAGCTGCGCGAGGAGGGCGTCAGCGTGCTCCTCGTCGAACATGACATGGGCTTCGTCATGGGCCTCGTCGACCATCTCGTGGTGCTCGATTTCGGCACCCTGATTGCCGAAGGCAAGCCGGCGGACGTGCGCAAACATCCGGCGGTCGTCGCCGCCTATCTGGGAGGTGTCGCATGAGCGGAAACCTGCTCGAACTCTCCGACCTTCACGTCTCCTACGGCCGAGCCGAGGTGCTGCACGGCATATCGATGAGCATGAAGCCCGGCAGCATCGTCACCGTGATCGGTGCAAACGGCGCCGGCAAATCGACGCTGCTCAACGCCATCATGGGCATCGTCCCCTCCTCCGGCGCGATCGTCTACGACGGCGCGCCCGTGCCGCGCTCGGTCGAAGGCCGCGTTGCCGGCGGTCTCTGCCTGGTGCCGGAAAAACGCGAACTGTTCTCCACCATGTCGGTCGAGGACAATGTCGAGCTCGGCGGCTTCCTGCGCAGCGCCGCTGAACGCGCCGAGACGCGCGAGGATGTCTACGCGCGTTTCCCGCGCCTGGCCGAACGCCGCAAGCAGCTGGCCGGCACGCTTTCCGGCGGCGAACGGCAGATGCTGGCACTCGCCCGCGCCCTGATGAGCCGGCCGCGCCTGCTGCTGCTCGACGAACCAAGCCTCGGCCTGGCGCCGAAGATCGTCATCGACATCCTCAACATCGTCTCGGAACTGCGAAAGACCGGCGTCTCTATCCTGCTCGTCGAGCAGAATGCCCGCGCCGCGCTCGAAATCGCCGACGAGGGTTACCTGGTCGAATTGGGCGAAGTCCGCCTTTCCGGCCCGGCAAGCGAAATGGCGGTCAATCCGGCGCTGATGGAAAGCTATCTCGGCACTCATTCCTGATGAGACAATTCGGTCGGGCCAAGGTCGGTCAATCGAAGCTCTCGACCAGCTTCCGGCGAAACTCGTCCATGCGATAGACCGGCGTGGATGGCAGCGGGATCATGCCCTTCTGCCAGTTCCAGCCCTCGAGGCGTTTCAGGAGATCCGGGTTGCCGCTGACGATATGCATCGGCACGTCGCGCGAGGCGCCTTCGCCGGTAACGATAGACGCCGGCTGGTGATCGCCGAGCAGGATGAACAGCGTGTCCTTGCCGTAACGCGCCATGTAGGAGCCGAGCGTCTCGAGCGTGTAGTCGATCGAGGTGAGGTATTGCGCCCGCACGCGGTTGGGATCGGCCCAGACGACTGAGGGCGGGTCGCCGCTTTCCGCCTGCGCATTGAAGACGGCACCGTCGCCGACCTTATCCCAGGGGATCAGCGACGGGAGCGGCGTCCAGGGAGCGTGGCTGGAGATCAGCGCCATTTCCGCCATGACCGGTTTGTGGCCGGGCTCGTCACGGGCCTGCCGCTCCAGCCTCTCGAACGCCTCGAGCGTGAACTGATCCGGCATCGTCACCCAATTGAAGGGTTTTCCGCGATACCCGAGCCCCCCGGCAGCATGGATGCTGTCATAGCCGAAATAACCGGCTTCCGGCCAGTCGAGCGTGATCGCCGGCATGACCGCTGTGGTGCGCCAGCCGGAGGAGCGGAAGAGGTTGTTGAGGCTTGTCCGCTCGCTGGTGATCATCCGGTCGTAACGACCCTGATTGTCGACCCAGAGGCCGGAGAGCAGCGTGCCATGCGCCAGCCAGCTGACGCCGCCGACCGTCGGCGAAGTCAGCCACCCACTGCGTGCCTCCAGCCCCGCCGCCTTGATCTCCCTCTCCACCGAGGTCAGCCGGCTGCCGACGCGCGCCGCATAACGCGGATCCTCGATCGCGCTGCGGCCATAGGATTCGATGAAGACCAGTACGACGTCCGTGCCGGCAAGCGCCGAGAAATGCGGCCCGCCGGAAACCGGATCCTGCTTCAGCTCCTCCTCGAACCGGGCGAGATCGGCAATCGACCGCTTCACCATGGTGACGCGGTTGACGAAATAGGAGACGGCATGCGCCTCGACGCCAAGGTTGCGGCGATCGGGGTCCTGAACCGCAAGCGCCACCAATCCGATCAACAGGACCGCACCGCTGACGCGAACGGACATGCGCCGGGCTCCGCGCGAAAGTCCCCGGAAACCGCCGAGCGACCAATAAAGGACGGCCGCGACAATCAGCCAGGCCAGAAGGCCCGCGCAGATGATCCCCACCGCCTCGGTGACGCCGACCGCCCCGCTCAGGAGGTTCCAGCCGTCGGTGAGGATCTTGAGGTCGAGATAGGGATTGAACGGCCGCTGGAAAGCGGTGCCGGTGCCGATGTCCGCGAGTTTCAGGAACAGCATCGCTGCCAGCAGCAAGGTGACGGCCCACCGCAAAAAGGGAAAGGCTGGACCGGCCAGCACCGAAGCCAGCAACGCAACCCCCGCCACCTCCAGCGGAAATCTGAGCTCGGAAACATCGGTGAAATGGGAAGGAACGGCGAGGATGGCCGCAACGATCGCCAGCGCAATCGTGATCCTCAGAAATGCCGATCCATTTGCCTTGCGCTGCGCGATATGCCCTATTCTGGCGGCGTCACTCTGGCGAAAAGGCCGAAATTCGTTCATGCGCTGTTCCTGCAAAACCTTCGGCCTATGCGTTTTCTGAAGCTTATAGGCTTATCTGCGGCCTTCGCACTTCTCATTGCCGTGATCCTGCGCTTCGATCCGCAACGGATTGCCGCAAGCCTGACCTCGGCCGATCTGACCTATATAAGCGCCGGCCTCATCCTCGTGCAGGTGCAGATCGTACTCTCGGCGCTCCGCTGGCGGTTCACGGCAGCCCGACTTGGCCAGCACCTGAGTGTCGGGAAAGCGATAGGCGACTATTATCTCGGAACGCTGCTCAACCAACTTCTGCCGGGCGGAGTGGCAGGCGATGCCGTTCGCGCCGTCCGCAACCGGGCCCATGGTGATGGTGGGTGGAGGGTGCCGGTGCAGGCTGTGCTATTCGAGCGGGTCGCCGGGCAGGGGGTATTTTTCGTCATCGCGACCTTCGGCGTCATGCTCTGGCCGCTTCTGGGCGGGGCGGCGATCCCCGAAAACCTGCGCCATCTTCTCTCCGGTTTCGCACTCGTCGCCGCCGGCCTCGCCATCGTGTTCCTGCTGCTGCTCCGCCTGCCCCCGCGCCGCGTTCAGCCCCTGCTTGCAGCGCTGAAGACAGCGCTGGCGCAGGTCTTCCTGCGGAACCGGGCCTGGATCGTGCAGACGCTGTTCAGCCTCGTCATCGTCGCAAGCTATATCGCGATGTTCATGCTCGCCTCGGCAGCTGTCGGGGCACCCTTACCGGCGCTCGCGGCTGTCACCGCTATTCCGCTCTGTCTGCTGATGATGCTAATCCCCGCCACCATTGCCGGCTGGGGCGCCAGGGAGGCGGCAGCGGCAGCCCTCTGGCCGCTCTTCGGTTATGCCGCGTCCGACGGCGTCGCCGCCAGCATCCTCTACGGCATTCTGGCGCTTGTCGGCGCAGCACCCGGCCTGGTGTTCATCTTGGTGTCGCTATTCAGCAGACGGAGCCGCTGACCCGTCAGGCCTCCAGCCGAGCGTAGATATCGCCGGAGGACACCCGATCGGCAAGGCCGGCAATCTCGGCCAGCATCGCATCGGCGGTTATCCATTCGTCATGGACGAACCGATGCCGCTCGCCCTCGACCCGGTTGAAGCGATAGGGACCGCGTTTGCGCAGATGGCCGATCGCTTCCTCGGCGATTTCCATCGTCGCCGGGATATATTCGAAGGCGATCAGCGGGATGGGATGGTGCAGCCCGGCGATGATATCCGCCTCGGCGCCCTCCACGTCGATCTTGCAGAAGGCCGGCAATCCGTATTCTTCGATCAGCGCATCGAGCGTCGTCATCTCCACGCGCTCGACCCTATCCCAGGTGACGTTGCGAAAACCGGAGGTCTTTTCGACTTTCGAGATCCAGGACGAGGATATGCTGGTCACGGTCGGGTGGCGGCTGGAAATATGCAGATCGACGCTGCCGGGCTCCTTGCCGACCGCCTTGCGCAGCAGCGTCAACTCTTCGCCGGCGAAGGAACGGGCAATGAAATCGGCAAACAACGGCTGCGGCTCCAGCGCGACGATCCTGGCGCCGAGCAACAGAAGCGTCCGGCTGCGGCTGCCGGCATGCGCACCGATATCGAATACGAGATCGCCTTTGCGGACGACGCCCGCATAAAACCGCTTCAGCGAGGAACGCCGCCAGGGCTGGCCGTAATAGATCAGCAGCGAGCGCGTGAGGCCCAGGGAAGCGGAAAAATCAGGCCGCGGCATGATGGCTCCTGCTCGCACTCACCAGGAAGATCACGTCGACGGCGAAGGAATAGGTGAGCGAGGCGAGGGCCGCAGCCGCAAGCAGGGTGGAGACCGGCGAGGTAACGACCGGAAACAACATCAGACAGAGCGCCACGCCCTGAACGACGCAGATCGCCTTGCGGCGCATCGAATGAGGCAGTTCGCCCCTCAGCGCCGGAAAGACCGCCTGCGCCCCGACATAGGCATAGCGCATCAATCCGATCAGCAGGACCCAAAGTCCCGCCTTGCCGAGCCACACGGCCGCGAGCGACAGGAAGAGGATCAGCAGCGCGTCGATCTCCATGTCGAATCGCGCGCCGAACCGGGAAGACGTCCCCGCCTGCCGTGCGACGAAGCCGTCGACACCATCCAGGACAAGCGCAAAAGCGACTAGGAAGCCGAGCATCCACAAGGCGCTCTGGTCGAAGCCCACACCGAATTGCGGCGACGCCAGCACCATCCCGCCTAAAACCGACGTAAGCGCGGCACGGATTGTCGTGACGATATTGGCCGCGCCGAAACGCCCATGCCCATGCGCGCGCAGATTGCCGAGCGCGACGGCGGAAATCGCCGCGTAGATGATGAAGGCGCAGCAGGCCGCGGCCGTATCGATGCCGAGCCAGTCGCCGAGGAAATGCATGGCCGAAACCAGCGCGGCAGCAACGGTCATGGTGACCGCATAGGCATCGAGTGAGAGCAACCGGTGAGCCCTGCGTGCCGCCTGGCGATCCAGCGGCCCGGCATTCATCCAGTCAGCCATCGGACGTGCCTTCGTCGTCCAAGGGATGATATGAAATATTCATGACGCTCTCCTCACAGGCACTACATGGAGAAGAATACGGTGGGCAGCAAAGGCCGGATCCGCGAAGCCGCGTCAAATAAACGTGATGGCCATATCGCCCTCTCGCCGGACGGCTCCCTTGCCGTCATCCTCGAAGCCTCTAGGTCTGGATTGTTATGGCGTGAAAGGTGCGAGGCGTGACAAGGCGTGAGACAGCCCCGCGTGCGGCGGTGCAGAAGGAGGGACGAGCCCTCTGGATCGAGGAGACGGGCCGTTGCGCGCTTCGGCAGGAGGAGCTGCCGGCGGCCTGCGAGGACGAGGTTGTCGTCCGCACGCTCTATAGCGGCATCAGCCGGGGTACCGAATCGCTCGTTTTTGCCGGACGGGTGCCGGAAAGCGAATACGAGCGCATGCGCGCCCCGCACCAGGCGGGCCAATTCCCCTTCCCGGTGAAATACGGTTATGCCGCCGTCGGCGTGGTCGAAGAAGGGCCTGAACATCTCGTCGGCAAAACGGTCTTCTGCCTGCATCCCCATCAGGACCGTTTTCGCATGCCCGTTTCCGCCGCCCACCCGCTGGTCGATGGTTTGTCCCCGCAGCGCGCCGTGCTGGCCGCCAATATGGAAACCGCGCTCAACATCACCTGGGACGCAGGCATTCAGCCAGGCGACCGGGTAACGGTGTTCGGGGCCGGCGTGATCGGGCTCCTGGTCGCCTACCTTGCCTCGCGGATCATCGGCACCGAAGTGGTGATTTCCGATATCGAGCCGGATCGCGCCGGACCTGCCGAGGCTCTCGGCCTCCGTTTTTCATCTGCCGGTCATCTGCCCCATGATTGCGACGTGCTGATCAATGCCTCCGCCTCGGCGGACGCCCTGGCGACGGCGCTCGATCACGCCGGTCTCGAGGCGCGCATCGTCGAGGCCAGCTGGTATGGCGAAAAGCATGTGGAGATCCCTCTCGGCGGCGCTTTCCATGCCAAGCGGCTTTCCATCGTCAGCTCGCAGGTGGCCTCCCTGCCGCCGGGACGGCGCGCCCGCTGGGACAACAGGCGACGCATGGGCAAGGCGCTCCAGCTTCTCGCCGACGACCGGCTCGACCACCTGATTTCGGGCGAAACGCCGTTCGAGACCATCGCTGCCGATTATGCCGAGATTATCGGTTCGGCCGCCACGCTCTGTCATCGCATCAAGTATTGAAGGAATTCCCGCATGTTCGCCGTCGAAGTCCGCGATCACATCATGATCGCGCATAGTCTTGCCCGCCCGGTTTTCGGCCCTGCCCAAGGCATGCACGGAGCGACCTTCGTGGTCGACGCCGCCTTCTTCACCAGCGATCTGGACGAGAACGGCCTTGCGGTGGATATCGGGCTAGCCACGGACGTGCTGAAGGAAGTGCTGGCCCCGCTCAACTACCAGAACCTCGATACGCTGGAGATTTTCGCGGGCAAGGTGACGACGACGGAATTCCTCGCCAAGCACATATTCGACCGCATCGCCGATGCCGTCCGGAACGGCCGGCTCGGCGAGGGTGGTAGCCGCATCCGCAAACTGCGGGTCATGCTGCACGAATCGCACACCGCCCGCGGCTGGTTCGAGGCCGAGCTGTGAGCCGCGATCTCGTCTTCGCTTATCCGGGCGAGCTGGAAACCCGCACGGGCGGTTACGGCTACGATCGCCGTGCCGTTGCGGCCCTGCGCGATCTCGGCTGGAATGTCGAACTGATCTCCCTCGGCAACGGCTTTCCGAACCCGGACTCAAAACAGCTCGGCGATGCCGGGCGGAGGCTCTCCGGGCTAGCCGATGACAGTCTCGTGCTGCTCGACGGACTAGCCTTCGGCGTGATGGACGAATGGGCCGGGCGCGAAGCGAAACGCCTGAAGATCGTGGCGCTCGTGCACCACCCGCTGGCGCTGGAGACGGGGCTCGACAGCAAGCAGCAACAGGCTGCGGCCGCCCGGGAGAAGGCGGCTCTGGCGCACACCCGCGGCGTTATCGTCACATCGGATGCCACCGCCGCCGAACTGGCCGCCAATTACGCCATTCCCGCGGAAAAGATCACGGTCGCCATCCCGGGCATGGATCCGGCACCGCTGGCTGTTGGTGGCGGCGATCCGCCTCTGATCCTCAGCGTCGGCACGCTGACCCACCGCAAAGGCCACGACATACTGATCTCTTCGCTCGAAAAGCTGCGCGATCTGCCATGGACCTGCCGCATCGTCGGCAGCAAGGTGCTCGATCCCGGCATCGCAGCAGAGCTCGAACGCCAGGTCGCCCAATCCGGGCTCGGCAACCGCATCGAACTCGCCGGCCAGATCGACGACACCCGCTCCGAATTCGCCAAGGCCGACATCTTTGCGCTGGCGAGCCGTTATGAAGGTTACGGCATGGTGTTCGCCGAGGCGCTCGCCCAAGGGCTGCCGATCGTCGGCTGTGCGGCGGGGGCCGTGCCGGACGTCGTGCCCAAAAGCGCCGGCTTTCTCGTGCCGCCGGACGACCCGGACGCCTTTGCCGCCGCTCTGCGACGGCTGCTGGAGGAGCCCGAAACCCGCATTTCCATGGCCGACGCCGCAGCGATCGCCGGTGCCGGGCTTCCCTCCTGGCGGGACACTGCCGTCACCATCTCCGGTTTTCTGGAAACGGTTCCATGAGCGGCTTCGACAGGGACTGGCTGGCGCTGCGCGAGCCCGTGGATGTTCTCGCACGGGACGCAGACCTGCTGGCAGCGGCTGTACAATCCCTCGAAAGCGCCTCGGCCCCAACCGTCCTCGATATCGGCTGCGGCACCGGCTCGACCTTCCGCGTGCTCTCGCAGAGACTTCGAAAGCCGGCTCACTTTCGGTTTTTCGACCATGACCACCGGCTGCTGGACGAAGCCCGCCGCTTGCACGGCGATGCTGTCGACCTCATCCACGGGGATCTCAACGACATCGGAGCGCTGCCACTCGCCGAAGTCAGCCTCGTGACCGCGTCTGCGCTCTTCGATCTCTGTTCGGAGCAGTTCATTCGCCGTTTCGTCGCCCATATCGCGCAGAGCGACGCCAGTCTCTACGCGGCGCTCAACTATGACGGCCGGATGCGCTGGTCGAAGCCGCATCCGCTGGACGAGGCCGTGCTTGCGAGCTTCAACGCCCATCAGCTGAGCGACAAGGGTTTTGGATTTTCGCTGGGGCCGGGGGCGTGGGAGACGCTGGCCGATTGCCTGAGGGAGAGCGGTTATACGGTGAGGACCGCCGAAAGCCCATGGACGATGACTGCAGACCATCGCGAGCTGCAGCGTCTGTTCCTCGACGGAGTGGTGCGCGCAGTCTATGAATACGGCCAGCTCGACGAGAACGAAATCCGCGATTGGGCCGATTTCCGGCGGAAAATGGTCGATCGCGAAGGCAGCCTATGCCAGGTCGGCCATCAGGACATCCTCGCAATCCGCTGAGACAGTCGCCTGCTGCGCTTCCATGCGGAAATTGCAGTTGAATACGATATCCGTGCCGATATTGTAGACCTGAACCTCCGGGCGGCGGGCTTCCGACAAACGGTCGATCGGCGAAAGGCGGATGCCGGCGGGACCCGAACCGATGATGATCGGCGCGACCGAGATATGCAGCCGGTCGACCATCTGGGCGTCGACAAAGCGGGAAATGGTGGTTGCGCCTCCCTCGACTAGCACCGTGGTGAGGCCGCGTTCGGCGAGCGCCTCGACAATATCCCGCGGCGCGAGCCCCCCATCCGCCTGGCGCGGCAGCCGGATGATCGTGTGCCGGACGTTGCGGCGCGGAATGTCATCGGCCTGCAGAACGAGCACCGGCGCGCCCCCGTCATGCAGCATCTTGGCCCGCTCCGGCATGCGGCCATTGCAATCCACCACGACGCGCACGGGGCTTCTGCCGCTGACGGCACGAACCGAAAGACTGGGGTTGTCGGCAGCGACCGTCCCGACCCCGACGATCACTGCATCCACCAGCGCCCGGCACCGGTGCAGATGGGCAATCCCGTCGCAGCCCGACACATCCTGGGCATCGCCGGTCGGCGTTGCGACGCGGCCATCCAGAGACTGGCCGACCTGGGCCAGAACCAGAGGCTCGCCGCGGATTGCGATCGGCCTGTAGAGCGAGAGACCGGAACCATCGACATCGGCGGAGAGCGCAACCGGGCGCAAGGAGCCTTCGCGAAGCGAAAGCAGATGCTGCCACAGCTCTTCGGTCATCCTCACTGATCGCATGTCCCGCCTCGTCTTCCGGCCGAAAAAGATGAATGCCGGCACCCGCAAAAGGTTCCTCGCCCGCTGCATTCTCCCATAGCTGTAATACGCGCGAAAAATTTCACCAGATCAACATCCCGTCAACCACCAGACGGAAAAAGTCCCTGCTGCCGTGGTAAGGAAAAGGCAAGCTCGGTTGCCGACTCCACCGCCGCGAGAAGCTCATGACGCGCGGCAATGTCCAGCACTTGCTCACGAAAGCCATGCCCCCGACGGCTTCGGATAGTCGCGATGCGATCTCCATGGGTATCCTCAAGGCCATGCAAATGTAATAGATGAAGCCCGGCCAATCGAGTGCAGCTTGTGATGAGAGATATCCAGGAACAGAGTATTATCGAAAGCCTGTCCCAGCGGCACGGGTTCAGCCCTGGTGTGGTCGAGCATCTTGCGATGGCCTTGATCGCCGGGCATGCCAGTCAGGCACAGTTCAACCACGTCGAGCTTGGCGGCATGGGGCAATGGTCAAGCGGCGGCATGATCATGATCGGTGACATGTTCAACAATGGGTTGAAGCACCGGGTGGATATGCTTTGCTCGGAGATTGCCGCTTATATCCGCTCTGGGGAACTCTCCGGCCCGAAGGTAGATCGGCCCTATCAATCTCAGAGCCAGGGAGACGGAAACAGCTTCTTTTACCAGTCGAGTTCGCATAGCGGCTCGTGGCCGCAAAATCTCGGCCAGCCCTCATCGACTGGCGCGCAGAATAACCTTCGCTATGCCTTCTTCCCGGCAAGCCGCCGCCTGGCCATCGATGTAAACGGGCAGATCACGGTATACGACACAAAAGACCATAACATCGGCGGTTTTTCGCAGCAGCAGAGCGGCGACCAGTCGTTGACCTTCACCTCACAGCACGGGCTCGTGCGCGTATCGGAACTGGAAATCGTATCGTCCGCTGACAACAGACCGGCACCGACCGAAGAACAGGAAACGCCGTCAGGCCAGAGCCCGAGCGTCGATATTCCATCGATAGCTGTTCTGACCCCAGATATTCGCTCCTCGCCGATTGGCGTCGATCCAGACGATATCATCAGCAAGATTGAACGACTTGCTGGTCTGCATTCGAAAGGAATACTCTCAGACGACGAATTCACGGCGAAAAAGACGGAGCTGCTTAAGCGACTGTAACGCTGGCAGCCCCAGGATCGTCATGGCGGAGAGGGTGGGATTCGAACCCACGGTGCCCTCGCAGGCACGCCGCATTTCGAGTGCGGTGCTTTCGACCACTCAGCCACCTCTCCGCTTAAGACGTGATGACGCGTTGGTCAGCGCGGGCGTTCTCATAGCGGGCAAACATGGGGCTGGCAAGGGGCGAATATCAAGTCTTTACATCCTTTCGTCTTGACAGTTTTTTGCCGCTCGCGTATGTCCGCTCGCGATCAGGCGTGGAAAAGTATCCATGCCTCTTTGTTTGTGTGGAGGTTGTTGGAACAGCCACGCGAATTCCACCGGCAGCAAGTTCCAGAAGATCGTCTCTTTCGAAACCCTGCTAGAGCCCGACTGATAAAAAGACGGCCGCCTTTTAAATAGGGCAGAGCCGGAACGAACATGAAAGGATAAAAAATGTTCGCAGTCATCAAGACCGGCGGTAAACAGTACCGCGTGGCAGCCAACGACGTGCTCACCATCGAAAAGCTGGAAGCCGAAGCTGGTTCTGTCGTAGAATTCAATGAAATCCTGGTTGTCGGCGTTGGTGCCGATGCCAAGTTCGGCGCTCCCTTTGTTGCGGGTGCGACGGTCAAGGCCGAAGTGGTCGAGCATAATCGCGGCAAGAAGGTTCTTTCCTTCAAGAAGCGTCGCCGTCAGAATTCCAAGCGGATTCGCGGCCATCGCCAGCATCACACGGTCGTCCGCATCACGGACATCTTGGCTTAACAACGGGTTTCGAAGGGTAAAGGAGAACTCCAATGGCACATAAAAAAGCTGGCGGTTCGTCGCGCAACGGTCGCGATTCGAATTCCAAGCGCCTTGGCGTGAAGAAGTTCGGCGGCGAAGCTGTCATTCCGGGCAACATTATCGTGCGTCAGCGCGGCACGCAGTGGCATCCGGGTCAGAACGTCGGCCTCGGCAAGGACCACACGATTTTTGCACTCACCACCGGCAATGTGAACTACCGAACCAAGGCCAATGGTCGAGTGTTCGTGTCCGTAATGCCGAAAGCCGAAGCAGCAGAATAAAGCCGGCAAGCGTTTTAAGCAGCCGGTGTCACATCGACCCGGCTGAACGCCCAAAGGTTCAGTCAGAAAAAAGGGAAGATGGGACACCACCATCTTCCCTTTTTCTTTGCCCCCAACAGGAGGACTGAACATGCAAGGCGAATTACTGAGGGCGAGCCAATCCCGGCCGCCAGAGGATCGGTTAAGACCCGACCGGTCGAGAAGCGATTGCCCCGTCTTACTGTCGCAGAGGTTAGTTCTGCGCACCCCCCATGAAGAAGACATCGACGCACTTGCCCATCTCGCCAACAATGCGAATATCGCGACCATGGTGTCGCGTATGCCGCATCCCTATACGGCTAAAGACGCAGCCGATTTCGTGCGACGCACGAAGGCCGGCGAGATTGGCAAATGCGTCTACGCCATCACGCGAGGAGACAACGGCGCCTTTCTCGGTTGCTGCGCGCTTGAACCGCAACAGGACGAAAGAACGCTCGAACTCGGCTATTGGCTGGGGGAACCCCATTGGAACAGGGGTTATGCCACGGAAGCCGCCCATGCCCTCATCGACATGGCCTTCCGCACCCGCAACAACATCGACCATATCGATGCCCGCTGCCGGGTGACCAACATCGCCTCCCGGCGGGTGATCCAAAAATGCGGTTTCCAGTTCCAGGGCACCGGCATGATCGATTGCCTGGCGCTTGGCGGCATGGTCGCCGTCGAGTGGTTCCGGCTCGACCGCAAGACCTGGATGTCCTTGAGAAGCTGGGGAGAACTGCGATGAACGCCGCCGTCCTCCAGAAGACGAGTTCGACTGTCACGATGCCCGGCCCCTGCCCGGTCATCACCACGGAAAGGCTGGTTCTTCGCCCGCACAAGATCACCGATGCGACGGCAATCGCCGAATCGCTCGGCGATTTCAAGGTCGCACGCATGCTGGCGCGGGTGCCGCAGCCCTATGACCGCCAGGACGCGCTGGATTGGCTCGTCCCGCATGCATCCGGCATCCTGCCGGACTGGACGCTGGCCATCACCACCGGTGACGACACCCATATCGGCGCCGTCTGCCTGGAGCCGAGACGCGGTCAATGGCGTCTAGGCTACTGGCTGAACCGGCTCTACTGGGATCGGGGTTACATGACCGAGGCGGTGGCCGGGGCGCTGGAACGTTTCTTCCGACGGATGCCGGAAGCGCAGGTCTTTTCCGGCGCCTTTGCTGACAATCTGGCCTCGCTGAACGTCCAGAAGAAGCTCGGCTTCACCATCGTCGATGCAAACCAGCTCTTCAGCCTGTCCCGCAACCGCCTGGTCCCGCATATCGAGACCATGCTTTTGCCCGAGGATTTCCGGCGGCCGGCCCGACCGTGACGCTCAGGTAACAAAGATCCGGCGGAGGAAGCTCCGCCGGATCACTCACTCGACCTCGACCCAGACCGGGAAATGGTCGGAACCAGGCGCCTCATTGTCGATCCAGGCGTTTTTCAGCCGCGGCACCAGCCCGGCATTCACGAAGCAATGATCGAGATGCATCTTTATCGGCCCGTCGCCCGGCGGCTTCGCCCAGGTATAGGTCTCCGGCGTTACCGACCCAAGGCGGTCCAGCACGTCGACGGGTTCGTTGGCGCGCAGGATGCGGCCGTAATAACGGTCTCGCTGGCCGGCCATGGCGATATACTCGATCGATTCCGGCTCCATGTTGAAATCGCCCATCAGCAGGAAATCCTCCGGCAGCGGCAGATCGGGGAAACCCTCTTCGGCGCCGCCGGTCAACGAGCCGCCCTCCGAGACGAAGTCCAGCACCCGCTCCTTAAGATAACGGATCTGGCCGAGCCGTTCATCGGCAGAAACATGGTCGAGGTGGACGGAATAGACCCGAAGCGGCCCGCCGGGTGCAACGATGACCGCTTCCAGCGCGCCGCGCTGCAGGTTGAGCATCTCGACGGTGCGGCTGCGGGGCAGCAGAAGATGGCGGGTGGCAAGGATCGGCCAGCGCGACAGGATCATGTTGCCGAACTGGGAACGGCGCTCGATGCGGCGACCGTTCTCGACCGAGACGTCGAGCAGCAGGTCGCAAGGTGCGCCATAGATATGAAAATGGTCCGGAAACAGATCCGAGAAGCGGGCGACAAGATCCACATGGCCATTCCTGGGGAAACCGCGGGTCACTTCCTGAAGCGCGATCACATCCGCTCCCTCGATACTCGCGGCGATGCGTTCGGGATCGAACACGCCATCCATGCCGACCCCGTATTGAATGTTATAGCTGACGAACTTCATGATATTCTTTGACCTCCGCCCCAACCGACGATATCGAAACCCCTATCGACATGCACTGAGCGCCCTAACTGAAGCGACAGGCATCCCGACTAACACAAGACTGACGGCGACAAGATGAAATTTCTCGACGAGGCAAAAGTCTATATCCGCTCCGGCGACGGCGGCGCGGGCGCGGTCTCGTTCCGGCGGGAAAAGTTCGTCGAATTCGGCGGACCCGATGGCGGTGACGGCGGGCGCGGCGGCGACGTCTGGGTGGAGGCCGTCAACGGCCTCAACACCCTGATCGATTTCCGCTTCCAGCAGCATTTCAAGGGCCAGACTGGCACCCACGGCATGGGCCGCAACCGCACCGGCGCCAATGGCGGCGAAGTGACGTTGAAAGTGCCCGTCGGCACCCAGATCTTCGAGGAAGACAACGAGACTCTGGTCATCGACCTCACCCGCGAAGGCCAGAGGTTCCGGCTCGCCAAGGGCGGCAATGGCGGCTTCGGCAATACCCATTTCAAGAGCGCGACCAACCAGGCGCCGAACTGGGCCAATCCCGGGCTTGAGGGCGAGGAAAAGACCATCTGGCTGCGGCTGAAGCTGATCGCCGATGCCGGCCTCGTCGGAATGCCGAATGCCGGCAAGTCGACCTTTCTTGCCAGCGTCACCCGCGCCCGTCCGAAGATCGCCAACTACCCGTTCACGACGCTGCATCCCAATCTCGGCGTCGCCACCATCGACGGCCGCGAATTCGTGCTCGCGGATATTCCCGGTCTGATCGAAGGCGCCCATGAGGGTGTCGGCATCGGCGACCGGTTCCTCGGCCATGTCGAACGCACCCGGGTGCTCCTGCATCTGGTCTCCTCCGTCGAGGAAAAGGTCGGCAAGGCCTACAAGACCGTCAAACACGAACTCGAGGCCTATGGCGGCGGCCTGATCGACAAGCCGGTCATCGTGGCACTGTCGCAGATCGACGTGCTCGACGACAAGGAGCTGAAGAAGAAGGCGAAGGAACTGGAAAAGGCCTGCGGCCAGACGCCGTTCCTGATCTCCGCCGTCACCGGCAAGGGGATGACCGAGGTGCTGCGCGCGCTACGCGACGTGATCGTCGAGGCGAGCGGCGTCAACGAAACCGCGCTGCCCGATCGTTCGACCCCCATCCAGGATTTCGATGAGGACGAGGACGAATGACGGCGGTCCGCAAGCCTCTCGCCGGCCATCGCCGTATCGTCATCAAGATCGGCTCGGCACTGCTCGTCGATCGCAAGACGGGCCTGAAATCGCAATGGCTTGACGCCATCTGCGCCGATATCGCCGCGTTGAAGGCGAGAGGCATCGACGTTCTGGTCGTCTCTTCGGGCGCCATCGCCATGGGCCGCACCGTGCTCGACCTGCCCTCGGGCGCGCTGAAGCTCGAAGAGAGCCAGGCGGCGGCGGCCGTCGGCCAGATCGCGCTTGCCCGCGCCTGGTCGGAAAGCCTGTCGCGCGATGGTATCATTGCCGGCCAGATCCTGCTGACGCTGGGCGACACGGAGGAGCGTCGCCGTTACCTTAACGCCCGTGCCACCATCAACCAGCTTCTGAAGATCGGCGCCGTGCCGATCATCAACGAGAACGATACGGTCGCCACGACCGAAATCCGCTATGGCGACAACGATCGCCTCGCCGCCCGCGTCGCCACCATGACCAGCGCCGACCTGCTCGTGCTCCTGTCCGATATCGACGGCCTTTACACTGCTCCGCCGCATCTCGATCCCGACGCGAAATTCCTGGAATTCGTGCCCGCAATCACGCCGGAGATCGAAGCCATGGCCGGCGGCGCTGCGTCCGAACTGTCGCGCGGCGGCATGCGCACCAAGATCGACGCCGGCAAGATCGCCACCGGCGCCGGCTGCGCCATGATCATCGCATCCGGCAAGACGGAGCATCCGCTGCGCGCCATTGAAGAGGGCGCCCGCTCCTCCTGGTTCGCGCCCTCCGGGACCCCCGTGACTGCACGGAAAACCTGGATCGCGGGCCAGCTTCAGCCGGCCGGCGAACTTTTCGTCGATGAAGGCGCTGAAACCGCGCTCGGCACCGGCAAGAGCCTGTTGCCCGCCGGCGTGCGCCGCATCAACGGCCATTTCCATCGCGGCGACACGGTCGCGATCATCGGCATCGACGGTCGCGAGATCGCCCGAGGGCTTGTGAGCTACGACGCCGAAGAGGCACGCCAGATCACCGGGCGCAAATCCGGCGAGATCGAAGCGATCCTCGGTTATGCCGGCCGCGCCGCCATGGTCCATCGCGACGACCTGGTGATGACCGGGCCGGCGAAACGTAAAGCCAAAAAAGAAGACCGCAAGGAGGATGCCGCCCATGCTTGATATGGTTGCAAAGGCAGGCGACGTCGCAACTGTGATGGGCGAGATCGGTCGCAATGCGAAGGCTGCGGCCCGCGAGCTCGCAACGGCTTCGACCGACGCGAAGAACAAGGCGCTCCAGGCGATGGCGGACGCGATCCTTGCCGCCAGGGATAAGATCCTCGCCGCCAATGCCGCGGACCTGAAGCAGGTCGAGGGCAAGGACCTTCTGCCGTCGTTCATCGACCGGCTGACACTCACCGAAAAGTCGATCGCCGGCATGGCTCAGGCGCTACGCGAGATCGCCGAGTTCAAGGATCCAGTCGGCGAAGTCATCGCCGCCTGGGACCGTCCGAACGGGCTCCATATCGAACGCGTCCGCACCCCGCTTGGCGTCATCGGCGTGATCTATGAAAGCCGGCCGAACGTCACCGCCGATGCCGGCGCGCTCTGCCTCAAGGCCGGCAATGCCGTGATCCTGCGCGGCGGCTCCGATTCGGCCCGATCCTCGGAAGCGATCCACGATTGCCTCGTCGCCGGCCTGAAGACGGCGGGCCTTCCGGAACACGCGATCCAGATCGTGCCGACCACCGACCGTGCCGCCGTTGGCGCCATGCTGTCGGGCCTCGATGGCGCGATCGACGTGATCGTGCCGCGCGGCGGCAAGAACCTCGTCGCCCGCGTCCAGAACGAGGCGCGTGTGCCGGTCTTCGCCCATCTGGAAGGCCTCTGCCATATCTACTTGGACGCCTCCGCGGACCTGGAAATGGCCAAGAAGATCATCGTCAACGCCAAGATGCGCCGCACCGGCGTCTGCGGAGCGGCCGAGACCCTGCTGGTCGACAGTGCCGGGATCGGCACGCATCTGATGCCCGTCCTCGAAGCACTGACGGAGGCTGGCTGCGAAATCCGCGCCTCGGCGGCCGTCCTCAAGGTGTTTCCGGGCTTCAAGCCTGCGACGGAAGAGGACTGGCGCACCGAATATCTCGACGCGGTGATCTCGGTTGCGATCGTCGACGGCATTTCCGGCGCCATCCGCCACATCAACACCTATTCCTCGAACCATACGGAGGCGGTGATCGCCGAGGATCCTGAGGTCGTCTCCCGTTTCTTCAACGAACTCGACTCAGCGATCCTGCTGCACAATGCCTCCACCCAGTTCGCCGATGGCGGCGAGTTCGGCATGGGCGGCGAGATCGGCATTTCGACCGGCAAGATGCATGCGCGCGGCCCGGTCGGCGTCGAGCAGCTGACCTCGTTCAAATACCGGGTGCACGGCACCGGCCAGATCCGGCCCTGATCCCGCGTGACGGAAGAGACGATCGACCGCCGATATCTGGTCATGCCGCATGCCGAACGAGGCATGGCCGTCGGCCTGTTGGGCGGTTCGTTCAATCCGCCGCATGAGGGTCACCTCCTGGTCGCCGAGATCGCGCTTCGCCGGCTCGGCCTAGACCAGCTCTGGTGGATGGTGACGCCGGGCAACCCGCTGAAAAGCCGCTCCGGGCTGGCCTTGCTCGGCGACCGGCTGGCGATGAGCGAAAAGCTGATCGACGACCCGCGCATCAAGATCACCGCCTTTGAGAAGACGCTCGGCGGATCCTATACCGCCGATACGCTCTCCTTCGTGAAGGCCAGGAACCCGCTCGTGCATTTTGTCTGGGTGATGGGCGCCGACAGCCTGAAAACCTTCCATCTCTGGCAGAAATGGCAGACGATCGCCTCGACCTTCCCGATCGCCGTCATCGACCGGCCGGGAGCAACGCTGTCGTTCCTGTCGTCGAAAATGGCCCGCACCTTCGATTACGCCCGGGTGGACGAGGATGACGCGGGCACGCTCTGGAAGCGGCGCGCGCCGGCCTGGACCTTCATCCACGGCCCGCGTTCGGCGCTGAGCTCCACGGCGATCCGCGCCGCAAACGACCAGAAATCGGACTAGCATCGGCCGAGCTGCTGCGACGAAAGGGGTCTACATCTTTCTATCACCTTTTCGGACGCTCTCTTGAAAGATTAAGAATTCGATGCCACCTTTAATACAGCGGCCGAGCGTGAATCGGATTCGCTTCAAGTGCCTGTTGCTGTTACCCGGATGAAAGGACAAACCCTGACAACAGTACACGCCAAGGGCAGGACGGCCTCCGTTCTCCCGCAGAGCCTGGAACGTGGCGCCGATGCTGCCGCCCGCGCTCTCGAACTGGTCCTCGCAAGTCTCGAGGACTCCAAAGCTGAAGAGATTGTCACCATCAACATTGCTGGAAAATCAGCGCTCGGGGACTACATGGTCGTTGTCTCCGGACGATCGAACCGGCATGTCATGGCCATCAGCGATCACCTGATTTCCGACCTGAAGGACGAGGGGCTGGGAACCGCCCGCGTCGAAGGACAGGAGACCGGTGACTGGGTGCTCATTGACACCGGCGACATCATCGTTCACGTGTTCCGGCCTGAAATCCGCGCGTTCTACAACATCGAAAAGATGTGGGCGACGCCGGATATCCAGGAAGGCACGCTGCTGCACTGACGGGTTCGGGCATGTCCTGAACCGGTCGGACTGAGGTCGAAATCACGCGGCTGGGTGCGAACTCGCCGCAAGGTGGAATTTTCGGCCCCAAAATCAACGGATCAGGACATGCGAATAAGCCTTTTCGCCGTGGGACGGCTAAAGACCGGACCGGAGAAGGAACTTGCGTCCCGATATCTCGACCGCTTCGCCAAGGCTGGCCCAGCGGTGGGTCTGGAATTGTCGAAACAGATCGAGATCCAGGAAAGCCGGGCGGCGAATGCCGATACCCGCAAGCGCGAGGAAGCCGGCGCGCTCGAAAAGGTGCTTCCCGAAGGCGCGGTTCTCATTCTTCTCGACGAACGCGGCAAGGCACTCGACAGCGAGGCTTTTGCGGCCACGATCGGCCGATATCGCGACAGCGGCAAACGCGATCTGATGCTGGCGATCGGCGGCGCCGACGGGCTCGATCCGGACTTGCGCGAACGGGCCGACATGGTGCTCAACCTCGGCTCGATGACATGGCCTCATCAACTGGTCCGCATTCTGATCGCCGAGCAGCTCTACCGCGCCGTCACCATTCTTTCGGGCCATCCCTATCACAGGGCTTAAACGGTCGTTTACCTTCAAACACGATGTTGTTTGTGGCCTCGCCGGGCAAATCAGCTTAGGCTTTCTCGATCCGGCGAATAGCGGAGCGGGAATGCGGACAACCAGGATCACATCGTACCGGCGCGCGCTGCTTCTGGCGGCGGGTCTCGGTCTCGCGCTGGTTCCGCCCCTCCAGGTCTCCAATACCGCCCGCGCCCAGAACGCGGCCTCGCCGACGGCGCCCCAGGCGGCACCGGCCACGGCCGTCGACCCCACGGCCGATCTGCAGCGCCGCCGCAACGAAACCCGCGGCGAACTGGAAGTTCTGACCAAGAGCATGAAGATTTCGGGCGACAGGGCTGCCGCCATCGAAAAGACCATCGCCGATATCAGGAAGAACACCGCCGATGTCCGCCAGGCGCTGATCGATTCTGCGGCACGCCGCAAGAGCCTGGAAACCAAGATTCTCGACAGCGGAAAGAAGATCACCGAACTGAAGCTCAAGGAGGACGGTATCCGCACCTCCCTGCGCGGCCGCCGCGCGGTGCTGGCCGAAGTGCTCGCAGCCCTCCAGCGCATGGGCCGCAATCCTCCTCCGGCACTCCTGGTGACGCCGGATGATGCGCTCGCCTCCGTTCGCAGCGCAATCCTCCTCGGCGCCGTCGTTCCCGGCATGCGCCACGAGGCGGACAAGCTCGTTGCCGACCTTCAGTCCCTGGCTTCTCTCCAGGCCTTGGCGATGACCGAGAAGACCACCGTTTCCACCACCATTGCCGCGAGCCTCGAAGAGGACCGGCGCATGGCCCTGCTGCTTGCAGAAAACGAAAAGTTGAACAAGCGCAACACGGCCGATCTCGACGCTGAGCGCCGCCGCTCCGAGGAGCTCGCCGGCCGCGCCACAACGCTCGAGAACCTCATCCAGTCGTTCGAAGGCGAGATCGCCTCGGTGCGCGAGGCGATCGACCAGGCACGCGCCGAGGAAGAACGGCAGCGCATGATGTCGGACGCCGAGCGCGAAAGGGCAAAGCAGCTTGCCCAAAGCGGCGTGCCTGACAAAAACCGCATTGCGCCCGCATACGCGTTTTCAAGCCTCAAGCAGAAGCTGGAGCTTCCGGTCGCCGGAGATGTATTGCGGTGGTTCGGCGACGCCGACGGGACAGGGCACACGGCGAGAGGCATGACTGTTGCTTCGAACGCGGGTGCGGTGGTGACGGCGCCGGCTGACGGCCTGGTGGTTTTCGCCGGAGCCTTCCGGAGTTACGGACAGATGATCATCCTCAATGCCGGAGATGGATACCATCTGGTTCTGACCGGCATGGACGTTGTGAATGCGCGGCAGGGCAAGTTCGTTTTCGCAGGTGAACCCATTGCCGTGATGGGTGAGAAAAGAGTGGCAAGCGCAACCGCATTGGCGCTGGAAACAGATCGTCCAACGCTTTACATTGAATTCCGAAAAGATGGCACACCGCTCGATTCCAAGCCGTGGTGGACCTCGAAAGAAACTGGAAGGGCACGAAATGATTCGTAGGGCTTCTCTTGTCATCGTCGGTGCACTCTTGGGTGCGACCGCGATGAGCGTGATTTATTCGGCCGGTGTGCCGGCGCAGGCCGCCGGCCCTTCGACCTACCGGGAATTGTCGATCTTCGGTGACGTGTTCGAACGGGTCCGCGCCCAGTATGTGACGCCGCCGGATGAGGAAAAGCTGGTCGAGAACGCCATCAACGGCATGCTGACCTCGCTCGACCCCCATTCGAGCTTCATGAATGCCAAGGATGCCGAAGACATGCGCACGCAGACGCGTGGCGAGTTTGGCGGCCTCGGCATCGAGGTGACGATGGAGAACGAACTCGTCAAGGTCATCGCGCCGATCGACGATACGCCCGCTTCCAAGGCCGGCATTCTGGCAGGCGACTTCATCTCCGAGATCGATGGCGCGCCGGTGCGCGGCCTGAAGCTCGAAGAAGCCGTCGAGAAGATGCGCGGCGGCATCAACACCCCCATCAAGCTGACGATCATCCGTCAGGGCGCTGACAAGCCGCTCGACATCACCGTTGTACGCGACATCATCGCGGTCCGCGCCGTGAAGTCCCGTGTCGAAGGCGGCGATGTCGGTTATGTCCGCGTCATCTCGTTCACCGAGAAGACCTATGACGACCTCGAGAAGGCGATCAAGAAGATCAAGGCGGACGTCCCGGCTGACAAGCTGAAGGGCTACGTGCTCGACCTGCGCCTCAACCCGGGCGGTCTGCTCGATCAGGCGATCAACGTTTCCGACGCTTTCCTGGAACGTGGCGAAGTGGTTTCGACCCGCGGCCGCAATGCCGACGAGACCCGCCGTTTCAACGCCGGCCCCGGCGATCTGACCGACGGCAAGCCGGTCATCGTGCTTGTCAACGGCGGCTCGGCTTCCGCTTCGGAAATCGTCGCCGGTGCGCTCCAGGATCTGCGCCGTGCCACGGTTCTCGGCACGCGCTCCTTCGGCAAGGGTTCGGTTCAGACGATCATCCCGCTCGGCGATGCCGGCGCGCTGCGTCTGACCACCGCGCTCTATTACACGCCGTCGGGCAAGTCGATCCAGGGCACCGGCATCCAGCCGGATATCAAGGTCGATCAGCCGCTGCCGGCGGAACTGCAGGGCAAGATCCGGGCTGAGGGCGAATCCAGCCTGCGCGGCCACATCCAGGGTGCAGCCGAGACCGACGAGGGTTCCGGTTCCGCAGCCTACGTGCCGCCGGAAGCCAAGGACGACATCCAGCTCAACTATGCACTCGACCTTTTCCGCGGCGCCAAGAAGGACCCGTCCTTCCCGCCAAGCCCGGATAAGGCGGCGGCAGCCACGATCAAGAAGTAAAGACATCATCGGGCCGGCCAGCGTGACGCGTCGAAAACGTCTCGCTGGCCGGTTCTTCGTATCTGCAGAAGAAACGCGGAACAGACCTTGGGCACCGATCTCCATGCACCGCTCGGACAGAACCGGCCGGCCGCTCGGCGACGGAACCGAAGGTTTTCTCTCGCAATCGTTTTCGCGATGCTGGCGGTTGCTGGTGTCCTGGGGCTTTCGCTCTACGCCATGCGCGGCGATGATGCCCTGAAGCAAACCGCTTCCAACCTTCCGGCCGCTTCCAAGCCGGAACCGACCCAGCCTTCCGCCAAACCCGATCCGAACGCGGCGCCGCAGCCATCCGCCGGCATGCCTCGTTCCGATCCCGGTTCCGGCGCCAATATCGAGCGGACGCTCACCGATGACGGGTCGGTGGTGACCAAATACACCCCCCGCCCGCGCGACGGCAGTGGAGCGGTGATGATCGGCACCCAGCGGATCGGCCAGGACCCCCGCATGGCTGCCCAGCCCAACGACGCGCTTCTGGAAGATTCGCCCCATGGCCGGCTGCCTGTTGTCGGACCTGGCGGGCAGCGCCCGATGGATCAATATGCGCGCCCCTGGTCGGGCGCGCGCGGAACCCGCATCGCGATCGTCGTCGGCGGTCTTGGCCTCAGCCAGACGGGCACCCAGCGGGCGATCCGCGACCTGCCGCCGACAGTGACGCTCGCCTTTGCCGTCAGCGGCAACAGCCTGCAGCGCTGGATGCAGGAAGCCCGCCGCGCCGGCCACGAAATCCTGATCCAGGTGCCATTTGAACCGTTCGATTACCCGGCAAACGATCCCGGCCCCGGGACGCTGCTGACCAAGATGTCAGCGAAGGATAATCTTGGCCGCCTTCACCGGGCGATGGGCGAAATTACCAACTATACCGGCGTCATGAACTATCTCGGCGGCCGCTATCTCTCGGATGCCGGCGCGTTGGAGCCGGTCCTGCGCGATATTTCCAAGCGGGGACTGCTTTTCCTCGACGACGGGACATCCGCGCAGTCGAAGACGGCGATCGTTGCCAAGACGATCGAACTGCCCCATGCCTTTGGCGATCTGACTCTTGACGGGCAGCTGCAGAAGGACGCCATCCTCAAGAAGCTCGACGAACTGGAGCGCATTGCCGGCCGCAAGGGCACGGCGATCGGCATCGCCTCGGCTTTCGACGAGAGCATCGATGCGATAAGGCAATGGAGCGAGGAAGCCTCGCAGCGCGGTATCGAGATTGTAGGCGTCTCGTCGCTCGCGAGCGAAAGCGTCGGACCGTAATCGATCGGAGTTATCCATGAGCAAGAAAGACAAACGTTCGGTCGTCGCCGAGGAGCTTCCCTATCGCCCCTGCGTCGGCATCATGGTTCTGAACCACGCAGGCCTCGTCTGGGCCGGCCGACGCATCAGCCAGGGCAACAGCGAATATGACGGCTCGCCGCAGCTCTGGCAGATGCCGCAGGGCGGCATCGACAAGGGGGAGGACCCGCTTCCCGCCGCCTATCGCGAGCTTTACGAGGAAACAGGGATGCGCTCCGTCACCCTGCTTGCCGAGGCGCAGGATTGGATCAATTACGATCTGCCCGCACATCTGATCGGCATCGGGCTGAAAGGGAAATATCGCGGCCAGACCCAGCGCTGGTTCGCCTTCCGCTTCGACGGCGACGAAAGCGAGATTGCCATCAACCCACCGCCTGGCGGACATGCGCCGGAGTTCGATGCCTGGGAATGGAAGCCGATGGCAGAGCTTCCCGGTCTGATCGTGCCCTTCAAGCGCGCCGTCTACGATCGGGTCGTCGCGGAGTTCACCCATCTGGCCAAGGTGGCGACCGAACGGCTCTGACTACCGGGGCAGCTGCCATCTCAAACAGTTTCATGGCGAAATGAAAAACCCGGCGAAGCGGATGCTTCGCCGGGTTTGTATGTTCAGGTACAGCCGATTATTCGGCGGAGTCGGCAGATTCTGCGTTGAGGAGGCCGTAACGCTCCTCGCCGATCTTTGCCAGCAGATCGAGTTGGGTTTCGAGGAAGTCGATATGGCCTTCCTCATCCATCAGAAGCTCTTCGAAGAGCTTCATCGAGACGTAGTCGCCGGCCGCGTGACAGATATCGCGGGAAGCCTTGTAGGCCGTGCGGGCATCATATTCCCCGGCAAGATCGGCCTCCAGGACTTCCTTGACGTTCTGGCCGATGCGCAGCGGGGCAAGCGTCTGCAGGTTGGGGTGGCCTTCGAGAAAGATGATGCGATCGATGAGACGATCGGCATGATGCATTTCTTCGATCGATTCCGCCCGCTCTTTTTTCGCGAGCTTCTTGAAGCCCCAATCGTCCAGCAGGCGATAATGCAGCCAATACTGATTGACTGCGCCTAGCTCGAGAAAAAGTGCCTCGTTAAGCCGCTCGATGACCTTTGAGTCGCCTTTCAATGTCCGCTCTCCTGTTTTCCTCATGGAATTGTCTCAAGCGGGACATATATACGACCACCTCGTCTTCCGTCGAGTGGTGCGCGGCGTGATATTCCTCGGTTGTGCGGATGATCAGGTCGACAACGCTCGGGAAGCAGCCGCAGCAGCGGCCGCGTTTCGCCATGGCGTGATAGACCTTTGACGGTACGATGAGCTGCCAACAGTCGTCGTCAAGGAGCTGCGTGATGACGTCCTTGATTTCCCTGTCGGTGATGTAATTGCAACTGCAAACCAGCATTCTCGGTCGACCTGCCAAACATGACCTGTATCATCTTCTTTTTGCGAAAGCGGACAGGAGATGTCAAGAAAGAATCGACATATATGAGTCACTTCTTAAGGGAGGCTGCCATGCCCACGGCTTCTTCCTTTGTATCATTACATCGGTAATTAGTGGAAATTGCGGCCTTTCGGCATGACGCTCCCTGGTCCGGCTTCGTAGGAATCGCGAGGCACCGCCCCCTTTGCACTCCCCCTGCCTGCCTCCTCCATTCCATTCGAACGCCTCTTCTGCCGGTGGTCGCTGTTCGATTGCAGCGCCTCATCCGAGCGGGCCGATACGCCGAGCCGCTTTGCCTCCTTCTGCAGCAGACCCAGCATCGGGGTAATATCCTCGATATGCTCGACCACGGTATGGATGACGCCGCTCTGGCTTTGCAGTCTCCCCCGGATCTTCACCAGCCGCGCGCCCATCACGACCGGCCGGTAACGTTCGAAAATCTTCGACCAGACGATCGCATTGGCAACGCCGGTCTCGTCTTCCAGCGTCATGAAAATGACGCCCTTGGCCGAACCCGGCCGCTGCCGGACGAGAACGATCCCGCCGATCGTCACCCTCTGTCCGTTCGGGACAGTCAAGAGATCGACGCTCCGGGTAATCCCCATCGCCTTGAATTCCTCCCGCAGGAAAGAGACCGGATGCGCCTTCAGCGAAAGCGAGAGATAACGGTAATCCTCGACCACCTGTTCCCCGGGCAGCATTTCCGGAAGCGTCACTCTCGCCTCGAGCCTCAAATCCGTGCGATCGGCCACCTCGAACAGAGGCAGTTTCTCGGCAGCCCTCCTGGCATCGAGCCCCCTGACCGCCCAGAGCGCCTCACGACGATTGAGCCCTACGGAGTTGAAGGCATCGGCATCCGCGAGCCGCTCGATATCCGACTTGTCGAGGCCGGACCGCTGCCAGAGATCATGGATCGAGGTATAGCCCTCTCCGCGGTTGGCGATGAGCTTCTCGACCATGTCTTTTTCGGCAAGGCCTTTGACCTGGCGAAACCCAAGCCGCACGGCCCGTCGGGTCTTGATGACGTCCCGCATGGATCCATGGCGCTTATCGATCGCATTCCTGTCAAAGGCAGCCGCTTCCAAAGTGCAATCCCAATCCGAGCTATTGATATCGACGGGAAGAATTTTGACGCCATGTTCCCGCGCATCGCGAACGAGCTGCGCTGGCGCATAAAAGCCCATTGGCTGGGAATTCAACATCGCCGTACAGAAGACATCCGGGTAATAGGCCTTGACCCAGGAAGAGGCGTAGACAAGCAAAGCGAATGAAGCCGCATGGCTTTCCGGAAACCCGTATTCGGCAAAACCCTCGATCTGACTGAAGCAGCTTTCTGCAAATTCCTTGGAATAACGCTCGTTTTTCAGCATACCCGCAACAAAATCGTTCTTAAATTCCTCCACTCTTCCCGATCGCTTGAACGTTGCCATCGATCGACGGAGCTTGTCCGCTTTTTCAGGAGAAAAACCGGCTGCAGTTATTGCAATCTGCATTGCCTGCTCTTGAAAGAGAGGGACGCCTAGCGTGCGTTCAAGGACCTTTTCCAATTCCGGACTGGGATATTCGATCGGCTGTTTGTTCCGTTGGGCTTCGCGCCGTTTTAGATACGGATGGACCATGTTTCCCTGGATGGGACCAGGTCTGACAATCGCCACTTCGACAACAAGGTCATAAAACTTTTCGGGTCTCAGCCTTGGCAACATGCTCATCTGCGCCCGGCTCTCGATCTGGAAAACTCCGATCGTGTCCGCACGGCAGATCATGTCGTAAACAGCCTTCTCGGGCCGCTGCTGCAATCCGGCCAATGTCTCATTGACCTGATAATGCCGCCGCATCAGATCGAACGCTTTTTTGAGGCAGGTCAGCATGCCGAGCGCCAGCACGTCGATCTTCAGGAGCTTCAGGGTGTCGAGATCATCCTTGTCCCATTCGATCATGTAACGGCCCGGCATGGCTGTTTTCATGATCGGCACTATTTCGTCAAGCCGGTCGCGCGTGATCAGGAAACCGCCGACATGCTGGGTGAGATGGCGCGGGAAACCCATAAGTTCCTGCGCATGCGAAAGAACCTGTTTTGTCACAAAGTTGGCAGTGTCGAGACCCGCGGCTTTTGCGTCTCTTTCCGACGTGCCTTCATCCGACCAACCCCACACCGTGCTCGAAAGTGCCGCCTGTACATCCTCGGAGAGCCCAAAAGCCTTGGCAACCTCACGGCCGGCCATTCGGGTCCGATAACTCGTAACCGCCGCCGTCAGGCCGGCATGGCGAAAGCCATAATGCTGATAAATGTACTGGATCACCTCCTCGCGCCGCGCATGTTCAAAATCGACATCGATATCCGGCGGTTCGTTTCGTTCGGTCGAAATGAACCGTTCAAAGAGCAGTGTCGTGGATGTCGGATCGACTTCGGTAATACCGAGACAATAACAGACGCTGGAATTGGCCGCTGAGCCACGCCCCTGGCAGAGGATCTTCAACTCATAGCGGGCATGCCAGACGATGTGGCGAACCGTCAGAAAATAAGGCTCGTATTGCATCTCCTTAATGAGATTGAGCTCATACCTGATCTGCTCGGAAACCTTCTCGGGGATCTTATCCGGATAACGCCACCTGGCGCCCTCCCAGGTAAGACGCTCCAAGATTTCCGATACGGTTTCACCCGGAACGCTCTCATCCGGGTAATTATGGCTAAGCTCATCAAGAGAAAAACGCAGGCGGCTGAAAAAGCTTCGCGCGTTCGAAATCGCATCCGGATAAGCATGAAAAAGCCGGGTCATTTCGGCGGCCTGCTTGATATACCTCTCTCCGTTCGGGGCCAAGCGAAAGCCCGCTTCCTGAACCGTTACATGTTCACGAATGGCGGTCACGACGTCTGAAAGCGATCGCCGTTCAGGAAGATGGAAAAGCGGCAGGTTCGTTGCAATCAACGGCAGACGGTTTTGGAAAGCCATCCGAGAAAATATCGCAAAGATAAGTCTATCCCGCCCGTCATAGGTCGGCGACAGGGCGAAATAGATATTTCTGCCGAATTTTTCTCGATAGTCCTTCAGCTTTTTATTCAGGTCAACCAGATACCGGGCATCTGCAGCACGCGAAAAATCCGGAACGACGGCGAGCATCATTTCTTCTTTGCACCATTCAAGAAGATCCCATTCCTCAAGGATGCAGGAACCCTTCTCCGTCCTGAGGTTTCCGCGACTCAGGAGACGACAGAGATTCGCCCAGCCTTTACGATTCAGGGGATAGACCAGCACGTCCGGCGTATCATCGGCGAAGACGAGCCGTGCCCCCGGATAAAAGGCGCAAGGTTCGATCGCCTCTTCTTCGTCTTCTTTCCTGCCTTCCTTCTTCTGACGCTCGTAGGTCTCCTTCATATTCCGGACCTGACTATGGGCGCGTACTACGCCGGCAACCGTATTCCGATCGGCAATCCCAAGCCCGGAGAGGCCAAGCACACTCGCGGTAACAACCATTTCCTCCGGCCTTGCCGTGCCCTCCAGGAAGGAGAAGTTCGTCTTGGCACCGATCTCGAAAAAAGCCGGGACGCTCGTCATGCGAAAATCCCGTGCACCCGCCAGGTCGGTGCAGCCTTGCCGGCAACGTAATGACCTGCGCGGAAAATCCAGAAGCGGCGGCCCGCTTCACTTTCCAGCTGGAAATAGTCCCGCTCTTCAGCATCCTCCTCGTCATGCCACCATTCGGGCGAAATCCGCTCCGGCCCTTCGGCGCGGATGACTTCATGGACGATACGGCGCCAACGGAAACGCCGGGGAGGCCCATCCGGCACCGTTGCCGCAAAGGCTTCCACGAGTTCCGGGTGACGGAAGAGCCGTAAAGGTCGGTCGCTTCTCGGCACGAAGGCGAAAAGCTCCTCGGTCTTTTCTCGGACGATCCGTGCCGCGATCGCCGGCACAAATATTTCCGCGCGCTCCGGCATATGGCTTTGTTTGGGATCGGCGATCTGCAGACAGTCGGCCCCGAGCCGGGCCGAGACCCGGTCGATAAAATCGGCAAGTGAGATTTCGCTGTCACCATTGCCGGTGAAATCGCCCTGCGAAATCCTGAAGACATCGTATTGCAGCACGTTGAGACGCAGGAGCTCGAAACCGAAGCCGGCGTCGAGATCGTCATGCACCGCGTTCAGGCGCTCGGAAAACAACGAGGAGATCCGTTTCGGATCCTGCAACGGCTGCGAGGCGCCGGCCGCGATGCGAAACACCCGGCCATCGACCCGGAAAAGCACCAGTTCGAAAACCCGCCCCCCGACACCGCGAGCCTCCAGTTCCGATTTCAACGAAATCGCAATCTGGCCGGTGAGCTGGAGAATATGCTCTTCCGCCTGGATCGGCTCGGGAAGCCTCCGCTCGGCGGAAAGGGCAGCCACCGGACGGCGAGGCGAGATGGCTTCCTCATTGTGCCCGAGCGCCTGATCCAGCCGAAGCAACAGGTGCATGCCGAAACGGCGAGCCAACGGCGCACGCGGCATGGGCAGAAGGTCGCCGATCCTTTTCAGCCCGAGCTTGTAAAGCGATGCGACGGTGGCCTCATCGATGCGCAGAGCGTTG
This sequence comes from Neorhizobium sp. T7_12, assembly GCF_002968535.1. NCBI lineage: Bacteria > Pseudomonadati > Pseudomonadota > Alphaproteobacteria > Hyphomicrobiales > Rhizobiaceae > Neorhizobium > Neorhizobium sp. T7_12. Next base: position 87,326 of record NZ_PVBK01000017.1, read on the forward strand.
ACCGGCAAAGGCGCCAGCACCTCCTCCGTCACCTGATCGGTGATCACGCCGCCGCGGCCGAAGCGGCAGGCCGCCCATGAGAGGCCCGGCGACGAGGAGATCGCTCCTTTGACATCGAAGCCCATCTGCAGAAGCCGGCCAAGAATATCCTTCAGCAGGACTTCCTCGCCGCCGAAGAGGTGGGCACAGCCGGTGATGTCGAGAAACAGGCCTTCGCGGCCGTCCAGCGCCACCAGCGGGGTATAACGATCGCACCAATCGGCGATCGCCTCGAGAAGGCCCTGGTCCGCAGCGTCATCTTCGTCCACCACGTCGATCTTCGGAAACATGGCCCGCGCTTCCGCCAGCCCCTGCCCGCGCTTCAGCCCAAGACGTTCGGAAACCTCGTCGAGCGCTGTGAGCCGCATGGCGTTTTCGCGCCGGCCGGCACAGAGGATCGGCGGATGATGCTCAGGACGCCCTTTCCAACGCCATGACAGTCCCCAGAGCCGGCGCGCGATCCTGTCGGTCGGCAGATGCGGGAAGACGAGCGCCAGGATGCGCTGGCGGGTTGCGGAAAGAAAAAGCCTCTCCTGTGTCTTGGCCAAGGGAAAATTGACGGTCATGGGGGTTCCACTCCAGAAGTAGGGACAGAGGAGCCGGGTTACGACTCTTCTCCAGGGTCAGCCTGAAAACGGGATGACCGATGCTGCCGCCAAGCACGGATCCATCCGGAAGATGCCGGTGAGCCGCCGGCGCCGGTTCGACAAGAAAGCGGAACGAGGCGCTGCTCGCCTCCTCCTCTCCCGCATGCCGCAACAAAAAGAGTGGCCGCGCCGCCGCCTTTGCCCTCAGACCCAGCCTGCGACTTTCGGTGAGCCCGAAATGCTTGGGATTTCCCCGGATTTCGAGAATGACGGCGACAAGAGCCCCGCTCGCCAATGCGGTCTCGGCAAGCCACAGGGCATCGTCCAACTTGCATGGCGAGGCGTAAAGAATATCCCGGCGGCTCAATCCGAACTGTTTGAGACCGATGGAATAAGGAATTCCGGCCTCCTGCATGGAGACGACATCACAGATCCAGAGAAGCGGCGCCTCGCTCGGCTGTCTCGCCTTGAGGTGAGACGCCAGCGAGAGAGCAAGGCCGCTTGCTGCCCCGGCATCCCCCATCAAACGGGAACGGATTTCCGTGATGCCGTCGAGCGGCAGGCCACCTTCCAAGGCGGTATCCATCGGCGGTACGCCGAATGGCAGACGGGGTGGGTTGTTCTTGGATTTCCTGCCCTCCGGATCGGCAGCCGAGTCCGCCTGTTCCGCCGCGGCAAGCGCCGGCAGAGATTTTCCCTCCAATCTGGCGATCTGTTCGCGCAGGGCAAAAAGCGTCTCCTGCGCCGTGGCGTGCTCGGCCATGGCGTCAGCTCCATCTGTACATGTTCTCTTTATGTTCTTATGGATTCCAGAGCTGCCCGAAAGAGTCAACAACCAAATCCTGGGAATCTTTTCCTTGGATCCTAGGCCGATGATTCTTCACTCGAAAAATATCGCGGGAGGTACTATATGGGCCTGATCAGAAGGAGAGCCTATGGCCCGCATCGACCAGACCGACGATTGGCAGGATCGCCACGCGCCGACGATCAGCACATTCGAGTCGTTGGCGATCGAAGCCTATGGTCATTTACCGGAGGAATTCCGGGCTCTCACCGTCAACCTGACGATCGAGATCGAGGATTTTCCGGACGACGACGTTTTCGAGGATATGGCACTCGAGACGCCTTTCGACCTGCTCGGCCTTTTCGAAGGCCGCGGCATTTCCGAGCGGTTCAACATGGAAACGGGCGAATTGCCGAACCGCATCCGGCTTTATCGCCGGCCGATCCTGGACTACTGGGCGGAAAACGAGGAAACCCTGGGCGATATCATCACCCATGTGCTAATCCACGAGATCGGCCACCATTTCGGCCTCAGCGACGACGACATGGAGCGCATCGAGGCCAGCGCCGACGAAGCTGCACAGCGCTGATCCCCTGACGGGAGCTTATTGCTCGCCGAGCTTCATTTCGGGGTCATATTCCTTGCCGTGAACGGTTTTCGTCACCGCCTGGCCGCACTGCATCTCGCCGGTCGTGGCGTTGAAGGCATAGGTGGGCGAGCCGGAAAGTTCCCACCCCTTGTTCAGCGCCGCCGTCACCTTGTGGCAGAAGGAGGAATCGTCGGGGCCGCTGAGGAAGCGATACAGTTTCATGGCGTTCTCTTTCTTGCAGCAATGATCCGGGCCGTGGCGGCAAGTCTTTCGGCCTCCGCCAGATGCAGCCTTTCGACCATCTTGCCGTTCAGGTTGATGATGTTGAGATGTTGCGCTCCCGGTTCCGCAAAGGCGGCGATCACCGCTTCCGCCTCTTCCACGGCCCGTGGATCCGGCCCGAAATGCCGGTTGGCGGGTTCGATCTGGGCCGGATGGATCAGCATCTTGCCGGAAAAACCCATGGCGCGGCCCTGGGCACATTCCGCTTCGAAGGCTTTCGCATCGCTGAAGTCGTTAAAGACGCTGTCGATCACATCGATGCCATGGGCGCGGCCGGCGAGCACGATCTGCATCAGCCAGGGCACCAGATAGGCGCGGCCCAGCTGCGGCAGCACGCCTGTTTCCTTGCGCAGGTCGTTGAGGCCGACCACGAAACACTGGAGCCGCTCGTCGACAGGGGCAATCGCCGGCGCATTCAGGACGCCCTTCGGCGTTTCGATCATCGCCCAGATGGCGAGATCGTCCGGAGCACCGGCTTCGGACAGGATATCCGCCACCGCCTGGACCTGCGACATATGCTCGACCTTCGGGATCAGCACGATGTCCGGAGAGACTTCGGTCACGAGATCCATGTCCGCCTTGCCGAACTCGGTTTCGAGCGGGTTGATGCGGATGATCGTTTCCCTGCCCTTGAGCGGATTTTCCGTAAACAGCCGGCGCAGGTTCTCGCGGGCTTCCGCCTTCTTTTCCGGCGCGACGGAATCTTCGAGGTCGAAGATCGCCGCGTCGCAATCGAGGCCATGCACCTTTTCCAATGCCCTCGTGTTTCCGGCCGGCACGCTCAGAATCGACCGGCGAGTATGAAAGGAGGCGGATTTGATATCGGTCAAGGCGATCATCGGCGCTTTGTGCCAATCTTTTTGGTCTGCGGCAATACTGCATGCCCAAAGCCCCTTGCAAGAAAGGGCGCAAGGCTCCACATTCTTTGGTGAGAAAGGTATATACCATGCAAAATATTCGCGTCTTCTTCGTCATCATATCGGCCATCGCCGTGCTCGCCATGGCAGCACTTCTGACGGCTTCGCTGACCGTCGCCTTTGCCGGCATTCTCGCAGTTCTGTCCATCGGGCGTGCGCTTTCGGCGCGGCTGAAGCCGGTTCCCGTTCGGGCCAAGACAAGCAAGCGCGAGATGCGCGTCTGGAACGACGGCCGCGGCACGATCATCGACCTTTGATCGTTCTAAGCGCTGACTGAGACGAATACGCCGGTTTCCGGCGTGTTGGCGTACCGGTTCACGCCAAACAGGCCTTCAAATCTGCGTCGATTTGCTTTATGGCAGCTTCCGCAGATAAGTCCACCTGGAGGCAGATCATGGAAAAGTTCACCAAGCTCACCGGCGTTGCGGCGCCGCTTCCGGTCATCAATATCGACACGGACATGATCATTCCGAAGGATTACCTCAAGACCATCAAGCGTACCGGTCTTGGCAAGGGTCTCTTCTCGGAAGCCCGCTACAAGGACGACGGTTCTGAAAATCCCGATTTCGTGCTGAACAAGCCGGCCTATCGCAACGCCAAGATCCTGGTCGCCGGTGACAATTTCGGCTGCGGTTCCTCGCGCGAACACGCGCCGTGGGCGCTTCTCGATTTCGGCATCCGCTGCGTCATCTCGACGAGCTTCGCCGACATTTTCTACAATAACTGTTTCAAGAACGGCATCCTGCCGATCGTCGTTTCCCCGGAAGATCTTGAAAAGCTGATGGACGATGCCGAGCGCGGCTCGAACGCCATCCTCTCGATCGATCTGGAAGCCCAGGAAATCACCGGCCCGGATGGCGGCTCCATCCATTTCGACATCGATCCCGGCCGCCGCCACATCATGCTCGAAGGCCTCGACGACATTGCCTCGACGCTGAAGAGCGATGCGGCGATCAGCACTTTCGAGAACAACAACCGAGCCGCTCGCCCCTGGCTCTGATTTCCGGAGCATCCTGATGGTCAAGCGGATTTCCTCCGGATCGCCCTTCGAAGCACGGATCGGCTATTCGCGCGCCGTGGTGGACCGCGACATGGTCTATGTCTCCGGTACCACCGGCTACGACTATGCCAGGATGGAAATGCCCGAAGACGCTGCCGCCCAGACGCGCAACACGCTCGGCACGATCGAAAAAGCGCTGAAAGAGGCCGGCAGCGGCCTCCAGGATATCGTCCGGGTGCGCTACTACCTCACCGACATGGCCGATTACGATGCCATCGTGCAGGTTCTCGGCGAGACCTTCTCCGAGATCCGGCCTGCGGCCACCATGGTCGTGTGCGGCCTCACCACGCCAGAAATGAAGATCGAGATCGAGGTGACCGCCCGCATCGGCGCCGGCAGTCCCTGAAACCTTTCCAGCCTCGTCCTTTGGCAGGCTCGGACGAGGTTATGCCAGGCGCGGAGAACCCGCGCGGGAGGACGCGAGCCTGCGAAACCCGCAAGGACACCAAACGATATGGCAAAGAACCTCTTCCTCCTTCCCGGCGACGGCATCGGCCCCGAGGCCATGGGTGAAGTCCGCAAGATCATCGCCCACATGAACAGCGCCATGAAGGCCGATTTCGTCCTCGACGAAGGACTGGTCGGCGGCTGCGCTTATGATGCCCATGGCGCCGCCATTTCCGAAGAGGATATGAGCAAGGCCATGAATGCGGATGCCGTTCTTTTCGGCGCTGTCGGCGGCCCGAAATGGGACCAGGTTCCTTATGAAGTGCGCCCGGAAGCAGGCCTCCTGCGGCTGCGCAAGGACATGGAACTGTTTGCCAACCTGCGTCCGGCCATCTGCTATCCGGCGCTTGCCTCGGCCTCCTCCCTGAAGCCGGAACTGGTCGAAGGCCTCGACATCCTGATCGTCCGCGAATTGACCGGCGGCGTCTATTTCGGCGAGCCGAAGGAAATCGTCGACCTCGGCAACGGCCAGAAGCGCGGCATCGATACCCAGGTCTACGATACCTATGAGATCGAGCGTATCGCAGGCGTCGCCTTCGAGCTTGCCCGTACCCGCAAGAACACCGTCTGCTCGATGGAAAAGCGCAACGTCATGAAGTCGGGCGTGCTCTGGAACCAGGTGGTCACCGAGACGCACAAGGCGAAATATTCCGACGTCAAGCTCGACCACATGCTGGCCGATGCCGGCGGCATGCAGCTGGTCCGCGCTCCGAAACAGTTCGACGTGATCGTTACCGACAACCTGTTCGGCGACATGCTCTCCGACGTCGCGGCCATGCTGACCGGCTCGCTCGGCATGCTGCCGTCCGCATCGCTCGGCGCACCCGACGCCAAGACCGGCAAGCGCAAGGCGCTTTACGAGCCGGTCCACGGTTCGGCGCCAGACATCGCCGGCACCGGCGTTGCCAACCCGATCGCCATGATCGCCTCGTTTGCGATGTGCCTGCGTTACTCGTTCAACATGGTCACGGAAGCCGACAATCTCGAAAAGGCGATTGCCAACGTGCTCGATCAGGGCATCCGCACCGGCGACATCATGGCCGAAGGCGCCCGCAAGGTCGGCACCGCCGAGATGGGCGATGCGATCCTCAAGGAATTCGTAAGCCTCTCCGCCTGATACACCGATCGAGGTGCCTTTCCGTCGCGGCGGAAAGGCATCTCGACATTGCGCTCGGCATCCCGCTACCCATATTGCGGAATCTATGGGAAGAAGCGGCGCGGGATCGGTCCCGCGCCACGGAAGAGGCCGATGAAACGAACAATCGAAAAACTGAAACATCGGCGGTATCGCCATCCATCCGGACCACCGTCGCCGCGATGGCTTTCCTACGCGCTGGTCACGGTCAACCTGATCCTGATCGCCTTTTTCCTGCTCGATGCTCCGGTTGGCTCCTATGCCGCCCATACGCCCAACGTGCTGCTGCCGATCGGCAAGGCGATTACCGATTTCGGCACGTCCGGCTGGATCCTTTTTGCGGCAGCACTCCTCTTCTTCGAAGCGCTCGCCGTTATCCGGCTCGCACCCGGCCTGAAAGCCCGCTTCCAGGCAATGCTGGTCAGCCATGTTGCGGCTTACATCTTTGTGGCCGTTGCCGGCTCTGGCCTTCTCGTCAACCTGGTGAAGCGCATCATCGGCCGCGCCCGCCCGGTTCTTTACGAGCAATGGAGCTTTTACGGGCTCAGCCCCTTTTCCGGCTCCCGGTTCGAAAGCTTTCCTTCCGGTCACGCAACTACGGTCGGGGCATTCCTGATGGCGCTGGCGCTGCTCGCTCCGCGCTACCGCCTGTTCTTTCTGATCATGAGCTTCTGGCTCGGTTTTTCGCGCGTCATTGTCGCGGCGCATTATCCGAGCGACGTGATTGCCGGTCTCTCCTTCGGCGCCTGGTTCTCGGTCATCATGGCGATCGTGTTTTCCCGCTACGGGCTGCTCTTCCGTCAGGAGCCTGACGGTTGGCCGGTTCCGCGCCGGCCCATTCCTCTCCTCTTGCGCCCCAATCGGGCGACATTGCCATTCCCGCTCCGCGGCATTCCGCCGAAGCGGAGAGACTAAATACTCAAGGCGTGTCGCGCAAAACGGCAAGGATTCCGGAGCATCATTAAGCCGAAGCGTAGGTGCCGGATCAAAGATACCGGCTCGAATTCCATAAGAACCTTCAAAAGCATAAGGGCCCGGCACATTGTACCAGGCCCCTTTTTTATCTGCTGATCTTGCCTCAGTGAGCGAGATCGACGTCCCGTTTCTCGCGGACGAACAGCACGCCGATTACGACCGTCAAAAGTGCGAAGATGACGGGATACCAGAGTCCTGCGAAAATATCGCCGGTGGAGGCGACGATGGCGAAGGAGGTGGCCGGCAGGAGGCCGCCGAACCAGCCGTTACCGATGTGGTAGGGCAGGGACATGGCCGTATAGCGAATGCGGGTCGGGAAGAACTCGACCAGGGCAGCAGCGATCGGGCCGTATACGATGGTGACGTAGATCACCATGATCGTCAGGATCGCGATGACCGTCAACGACTGACCGTTAGCCAAGGCGGAGAAAAAGCCGCTGACCTTGACCTTGCCCGGATCGTTTGCCGCCGGATAACCAGCCGCAACCATAGCCGGGCCGAGCGCTGCATTGAAGGCTGGGGCATCGGTGAAGGATATCGGCGCTCCGCCATTGACGACGAGTTGGGCCGGAGAGCCCGCAGGCGCGTCCACCAGCGTGTAGCGGAAAGCCTGAGTTGACATGGTGCGGCGCATCACATCGCAAGGCGTCGTGAAGGTGCGGATGCCGACCGGGTCGAACAGGGAACCGCAGGTGGCGGGATCGGCCCTGACTTCAGCCTTCACGGCTTCGATCGCCTTGGAATAGGTCGGGTTGGCCGCCGTTGTCAGGGCGCTGAACAGAGGGAAGTAAGTTACTGCCGCGAGAAGGCAGCCCGCCAGGATCACCGGCTTCCTTCCGATCCGGTCAGAAAGAGAGCCAAACACCAGGAAGAAGGGTGTTGCGATAATCAACGCCCAGGCGATCAGCACGTTGGCTGTCAGAAGGTCGATCTTCAGCACAGTCTGCAGGAAGAACAGGGCGTAGAACTGTCCCGTATACCAGACGACCGCCTGGCCGACCACGAGGCCGAACAACGCGATCAGCACGATCTTGCCATTCCCCCAGTTACCGAAAGCTTCCGACAGCGGGGCCTTGGACTGGGTGCCCTCTTCCTTCATCTTTTTGAAGAGCGGTGATTCGTTCATCTGCAAGCGAATGTAGATCGATATGATGAGCAGGATGATCGACAGAAGGAAGGGAATGCGCCATCCACCCTGAAGCCCGAAGAGAATCGGCTGCGAGGTCGCGAAGGCTTCCTCGCCCATGTTGAGGCGCAAGGTCACGATCACGAACAGCGACAGGAGCAGACCCATGGTGGCCGTGGTCTGGATCCAGGCGGTATAGAAACCTCGCCGGTTCCGCGGCGAATGCTCGGCAACATAAACCACCGCGCCCCCATATTCACCGCCGAGCGCCAGGCCTTGAGCCATGCGTAGCGCCACGAGAATGATGGGCGCAGCAACACCAATCTGGTCATAGCTTGGCAGAAGACCGACCGCAAAGGTCGACAGGCCCATGATCAGGATGGTGAGAAGGAACGTGTATTTGCGGCCGACGAGATCGCCAAGACGACCGAAAACCAGAGCGCCGAAGGGGCGGACAAGGAAGCCGGCGGCAAAGGTCAGCAGGGCGAAAATCGCCTGCGTTGCCGGCGGGAACTGCGAGAAGAACTGCTTGCCGATGATCGCGGCCAGCGTTCCGTAGAGATAGAAATCGTACCATTCAAAAACGGTGCCGAGCGAGGAAGCGATGATCACCTTCCTCTCCTCGGCCGTCATCGGCTTCGTTCTGGCGTCGACCGCCGTTGCGACATTTGCCATTGTCGTCCTCCCAACAAGTGAAACTGAGGCGCCGGACTTCCCTGTCTTTTCCCTCCTGAACAAGGACGTGGCGACGCATTGTCGCAGATTGCCAGAATTCAAGGGCTAAAGAGAGCGATGCTTTGGGATTATGACTTTCGTCTAATATCGCGCCTGCCGTGCACAGCGGATGCTGCGGCGCGGCATAATGGCAATGCGGTGCATCACCTGCGTCAGCCATCGCTTGACTCGTTGCGAAAATCTTTTAAACAGCTTCGCGAACGGGAAGACACCCACATGCGCGCCTGCGAATTTCATATCGCTGCTTCCGCACTGCCGGCCATCCAGGCTGCGCAGCGGGCGTGTTTTGCCGCTTTCTCCAAAACCAAGGCCAAAACGACGACGAAAACCGTCTGACGTCTCTGGCCGCCGCTCTCTCCCCGGATGGTCGGGGACAAGGAATTCCGCGAATTGATCGCGGCTTCCCCCTCACCAGATCGAGGAGAGACAGAAAGAGGGCACAAAATGGGTTTCAAGATCGCAGTCGCCGGTGCAACCGGCAATGTCGGCAGGGAAATGCTGACGATCCTTTCCGAACGCGGCTTCCCGGTCGACGAAGTCGTGGCGCTGGCATCCGCCCGTAGCCAGGGAACCGAAGTTTCGTTCGGCGACCGGACGCTGAAGGTTTCCAACCTGGAAAACTACGATTTTTCCGACACCGATATCTGCCTGATGTCGGCAGGAGGCGAGGTTTCCAAGAAGTGGTCGCCGAAGATCGGCGCCCAGGGCTGCGTCGTCATCGACAACTCGTCCGCCTGGCGTTACGACCAGGACGTTCCGCTGATCGTTCCGGAAGTGAACCCTGACGCGATCTCCGGCTTTACCAAGCGCAACATCATCGCCAATCCGAATTGCTCGACCGCCCAGCTCGTCGTTGCCCTGAAGCCGCTGCACGATTTCGCCAAGATCAAGCGCGTCGTCGTCTCGACCTACCAGTCGGTCTCCGGCGCCGGCAAGGAAGGCATGGACGAGCTCTTCACCCAGACCCGCGCCGTCTTCGTCGCCGATCCGGTCGAATCCAAGAAGTTCACCAAGCGCATCGCCTTCAACGTCATCCCGCATATCGATAGCTTCATGGAAGACGGCTATACGAAGGAAGAGTGGAAGGTTCTCGCCGAAACCAAGAAGATGCTCGACCCGAAGATCAAGGTGACCTGCACCGCCGTGCGCGTTCCGGTCTTCATCGGCCATTCGGAATCGGTCAACATCGAGTTCGAAAACGAGATCAGCGCGGACCAGGCCCGCGATATCCTGCGCGAAGCTCCGGGCTGCCTCGTCATCGACAAGCATGAGAACGGCGGCTACATCACCCCTTACGAATGCGCCGGCGAGGATGCCACCTACATTTCCCGTATCCGTGAGGATGCGACGGTGGAAAACGGCCTCAATATCTGGGTCGTTTCCGACAACCTGCGCAAGGGTGCCGCGCTCAACGCCATCCAGATCGCCGAATTGCTGGTCAATCGCGGCCTGATCAAGCCGCGCAAGGCTGCTGCCTGATAAATAATAAATTTATTAAGCATGTTCCGATAGAAACCCCGGCAGAAATGGCGGGGTTTTTCTTTCGAATCACCCATATCACGAACTATTCATGAACGGGTGAGTTGCGATTGTTTGCAACCGCCGCCATAAGGCCGAAACAATGCACATTATCCGGACGCTTCCGACTTAGGCGATCCGGCTCCTGGGGACGGGTTTGACCGCATGAAGAAGATTTTGCTGGCAGGATTGATCGCAACCGGTTTCATGACCGCTAGTCCGGCGCTTGCCGCACTCCAATGCGGCAACGATTCATCCGGCTTCGCCCGCTGGGTCGAAGAGTTCAAGCGGGTTGCCCCTTCGAGCGGCATCAACCCCTCCGTCGTCGAGAAGGCCTTCTCGAACGTCTCCTACAACCGTCCGACCATCAGCGCCGATCGCGGCCAGAAAAGCTTCAAGCTCTCCTTCGAAGACTTCATGAAGAAACGCGGCGGGGCCGCCATCATCTCCCGCGGCAAGGGCATGAAATCCGGCAACGCTTCGCTGTTTGCGCAGATCGAACGCCGCTACGGCGTGCCGGCTGGCCCGATCATCGCCATCTGGGGCATGGAAACCGGTTTCGGCAGCTTCATGGGTGATCAGCACACGCTTTCCGCCGTTGCGACGCTCGCTTACGATTGCCGCCGCTCCGCCTATTTCACCGAGCAGCTTTATGCGGCCCTTCAGCTCGTCGGCCGTGGCGATCTGAGCATCACCGCCCGCGGTGCTGCTCATGGCGAGATCGGCCAGACCCAGTTCCTGCCGCTGAACGTCGTCCGCTATGGCGCCGACGGCGACGGCGATGGCCATATCGACATGGTCCGCTCGCGTGCCGACGCGCTCGCCTCGACCGCCAACTTCCTGAAGGGCCACGGCTGGAGGCCAGGTGCCGGTTATCAGCCGGGCGAGCCGAACTTCGGCGCTATCCAGGGCTGGAACGCCGCGAGCGTCTACCAGAAGGCGATCGCCTATATGGGCGCGCAGATCGACGGCCAATAAACCTGCCGGCTATCAAGCTTCGCTTCACCTGAAAAACTCAGGCCGACGCCTGTTCGGCCTGCTCCGGCGGTTCGGTGAGGTCCGGGCGAACAAAATCGCCCTTGGCGTCCATGATCCAGAGCTCGCCGGTCGAAATGTCGAACCAGGCGCCGTGAATGCCGAGTTTCCCCTCTTCGCCGAGTTTGCGAACAAAGGGAAACGTCTGCAGATTGGCGATCGAATTGCGGATCGAGACCCGCTCCAGCGCCGTCTGGCGTTCGGCCTGCGTCATGAACTCGTTGTTCTGGATCTGCTCGGCGGCGGGCTTCACCAGCCCCATCCACTTGCCGATGAAGTCGCCCGGCGACAACGGCTCCATGGCAGGATCGAGAGCTGCCCGGATGCCGCCGCAACGGCCATGGCCCATCACCACGATATTGTCGATCTCCAGCACCTGAACGGCATATTCGAGCGCTGCCGAGGTGGCGTGAAACTGGCTGTCGGGCTCGTAGGGCGGCACCATGTTGGCAACGTTGCGCACGACAAAAAGTTCGCCCGGCCCGCAATCGAAAATGGTCTCCGGCGCAGAACGGGAGTCACAACAGGCAATCAGCAGCGTGTGGGGCTTCTGCCCGCTATCCGCCAGCACCCGGTAACGCTCGCGTTCGTCACTATAGCGACCGCTCATGAAATTGCGGTAGCCCGCCAGAAGTCTGTCAGGAAAATCCGTCATGGAGCAACGATTATAGCGCCGTCGAGCGAAGATCAACGGCCATTGTGCATCTGCGAACTTCCGATGCCGATTACCGCTTGATCCGCTGCAAGGGATGCACGAGCCGGCGCATCTGAACCATCGCCATGGGAGTGGAAAGGCTCGACGCGTCCGTCTCCAGCGTCAGTTCGTCGCCGCCGCGCTTGGCGGTGCGCGCAAGGACTTCGAAAACGCTCGCCGTTGCCAGCTGCAGCGCCTTTTCCTCCTCCATGCCGGCCAGGATGCGCCCGAGGAAGAGCGCTCCCAGGAGGTCGCCGAGCCCGTTCGGGGGATTGTCGATCAGCCGGTGTTCGGCAAGCAGCGCATGTTTGCCCGTCAGGTAGAGATTGCCTGTACCACCCGCCATCATCGGCACGGCCGAGGTCACCAGGATGCGCGGCGGCCCGAGCGCGATTGCGGCATCCATGATATCGTTGTTGGTTTCGAGCGGTGCGCCGGAAAGCCAGGCGAGTTCGTAGCGGTTCGGGGTGGCGATCGTCGCCAGCGGAATGAGTTCGTCACGGATCGCTTCCGCCGTCGGCTGCGGAATGTAGAGCCCGCCGAGATCGCCCATGACAGGATCGCAGACATAGAGAAGGCCCGGGTTTTTCTCCTTCAGCGCCCTTATCAGCCGCGCCACCGAACGCGGCTGGGCGGCATTGCCGAAATAGCCGGTCAGCACCGCCTTCACTTCTCCGAGCCATGGCGCGCGAATAAGATCGTCTATAGCCTTGTCGAAATCTGATTCGGGAAAGGTCAGCCGTGTAGAAGGCCCATGACCGGGATGCCAGGGGAGGACGACGGTCGGCATTGCCCAGACGGGAAATCCCAGCGTCTCGAGCGCGAAGACGGCGGCGCGATTGCCGACCGAGCCGCGCACGACATGACTGGAGATGACGAGGACGGCACTGCTGGTATCCTGCATGAGATTGCTTTCCGGCTACGATGGCCCTGTTGATCGTTTCTTCGTCGCCGCATGTCAACAAGCCTTCACGGAACAATGAAACGTGTAGTGCCGACGGACATGGATCAGCCACGTTGCTGCACGATGACACACATCTAATTTATTCCGTCCGGGGACGGAAAAAGGGGAGAGGGACATGGCCGTCAGGCAGAATCCGAAACGGGAAAAACAGATCGAAAGCGCGCGCAAGATCGTCGCTGCGAGCAAGGGGCCGCATCTCGACCCGCTTATCCTGTTCGCCCGGGCCAGCACTGACGACATCGAAAGCTATACGCCGGAAATGCTGGCGCTTTCCGCCAATCATGCAGCCGAGCGGCTGATGGCCTGGACGCGGATCCGGGCCGACATCACGGTCGAACCGATCGCCGGTGTCGAGCCGGACGGTATTCCGGTCTCGGTGCTGACCGTCGTCGACCGCAACATGCCCTTCCTGTTCGACTCGGTCATGGGCGAGGTGACCGCCACCCACCGCGACCTCACCATGGCGGTTCATCCGATCCTGGTCGTTGAGCCGGGCAAGGAACCGGCGCTCCGCTCCAATGAGCAGCCCAGCAACCCGGCTCATCATGTGAGCCTCATCCAGATCCATCTTTCGCCGCTCAACGAGGAACAGGCGGCTTCGCTCACCGAGCGCATCCGCTACATCCTCGACCAGGTTCATCTGTCGATCACCGACTGGGGCTCCATGCTGGAAGTCCTCGACGGCGCCGCCAAGCAACTCAACAATTCGACAAGCCGCCGCAAGGCCGATCGCGACGAGGCGCTGGCCTTCCTGGACTGGCTGCGCGACGACAACTTCACCTTCCTCGGCATGCGCGAATACGTCTATTCCGGCAAGGGCACTGAGGCCAAGGTTGAACGCGGCAAGGGCCGCGGTCTCGGCATCCTCTCCGATCCGGATGTGCTGGTGCTGCGCCAGGGCAAGGACGCGGTGACGACCACGCCGGAAATCCTTGAGTTCCTTGACGGGCCCGATTTCCTGATCGTCACCAAGGCCAATGTGAAATCGGTGGTGCACCGCCGCGCCTATATGGATTATGTCGGCGTCAAGCGTTTTGACGAAAAGGGCGAAGTGGTCGGCGAACTGCGCGTCGTCGGCCTTTTCACGGCAACCGCCTATACCCACTCCGTGCGCGACATCCCTCTCCTGCGCGCCAAGACCGGCCGGGTGGAGGAGCAGTTCGGCTTCGATCCTGACAGCCATTCCGGCCGCATGCTGGAAAACACGCTCGAATCCTATCCGCGTGACGACCTCTTCCAGATCGATGTCGATCTGCTGGCCCGCTTCTGCGAGCAGATCATGGAACTGAGCGAGCGTCCGCGCGTCCGGGTCCTGCCGCGCATCGACCATTTTGACCGTTTCGTCTCGGTGATCGTCTATGTGCCTCGCGAGGACTACAATTCGCTGGTTCGCGAGAAGGTCGGCGACTACCTGACCAAGGTCTATGACGGCCACGTCTCCGCCTATTACCCGGCTTTCCCGGAAGGCGGCGTCGCCCGCGTCCACATGATTATCGGCCGGCGCGGCGGCAAGACGCCGAGGATCGCGCAGGGCAAGCTCGAGGAAGCGATCCGGCTCATCGCCACCCCCTGGGAGGACCGCTTCGCAGCGCTTGCGGAGGAGGGACCGCGGCTCACCGTCACCCAGGCCTTCCAGGAAGCCTTTTCGCCCGAGGAAACCTTCGCCGACCTGCCGGACATCGCCGCCTGTGCAGCCGGCGAAACGATCCGCATCGCCTTCTATCGCCGCCCCGGCGACGCCGCCAACACCGTGTCGCTGAAGATCTTCCACAAGGACCGGCACCTGTCGCTCTCCCGCCGCGTGCCGCTTCTCGAAAACCTTGGCTTCCACGCCGTCAGCGAGCAGACGTTCGAGATCGAGGTCGGTCCGGAAAACGACCGCAAGCTGATCGTCCTCCACGACATGGAACTGCAGCTCGGCGACGGGCGCGAGGTCGACCTGTCCCGCGAAGGCCTGGCTCTGGAAGAGGCCTTCCTCTCCGCCTTCGAAGGCCTGATCGACAATGACACCTTCAACCGGCTGGTTCTGCTGGCCGGCCTGTCCGCCCGCGAAGTCACGGTGCTGCGCGCATATTCCCGTTATCTGCGCCAGACCGGCATCGTTTACTCGCAGGCCTATATCGCCGACACCCTGGTGAAATACCCGGCCATATCCGCCGCCATCTTCCGCCTCTTCCGCGACGGCTTCGACCCGAAGATCACTGAGAAGGCCCGCGTCAAGAAACTCACCGACCATCACGCCGAAATCGAAGAAGCGCTCGGCAACGTGCCCAATCTCGACGAGGACCGCACGCTTCGCCGTTTCGTCAATGCGGTCGATGCCACGCTCCGGACCAACTACTTCCAGCGCGATGCCAATGGCGCCCCGCACCGGATGTTCGCCTTCAAGCTCGATCCGAAGCTGCTGGACGGCCTGCCGGAACCCCGACCCTTCCGCGAAATCTTCGTCTACGGCACCGAGGTCGAAGGCGTGCACCTGCGCTTCGGCAAGGTTGCGCGCGGCGGCCTGCGCTGGTCGGACCGCGGCGAGGACTATCGGACGGAAATCCTCGGCCTCGTGAAGGCGCAGCAGGTCAAGAACGCCGTGATCGTGCCGGTCGGCGCCAAGGGCGGCTTCTTCCCGAAAATGCTGCCGCCGGCGAGCTCCCGCGACGCATTCTTCAATGCCGGCCGAGAAGCCTACAAGACCTTCATCCGCACCCTCCTGTCGATCACCGACAATATCGTCGGCGCCGACATCGTCGGGCCGCCGGACACGATCCGCCTCGATGGCGACGACCCCTATTTCGTGGTTGCCGCCGACAAGGGTACGGCGACCTTCTCCGACACCGCCAACGGCCTGGCGCAGGAAGCCGGCTTCTGGCTGGACGATGCCTTCGCCTCCGGCGGTTCGGTCGGTTACGACCACAAGAAGATGGGCATCACCGCTCGCGGCGCCTGGGAAGCCGTGAAACGGCATTTCCGCGAGAAGGATATCGACATCCAGACGACGCCGTTCACAGTCGCCGGCGTCGGCGACATGTCCGGCGACGTCTTCGGCAACGGCATGCTGCTGTCGCGCAAGATCCGCCTCATCGCGGCCTTCGACCATCGCGATATCGTCATCGATCCGGATCCGGATCTCGAAAAGTCCTTCGCCGAGCGCGAACGCATGTTCGCCCTGCCCCGGTCGAGCTGGCAGGATTACGACAAATCAACCCTTTCCGAAGGGGCGATGGTCATTTCCCGCTCGGAGAAGTCGGTAAAGCTCACCAGGCAGACCGCTGCCGCAATCGGTATCGACAAGACGACGGCGACGCCCTTCGAGATCATGACCGCGATCCTGAAGAGCCCGGTCGACCTCCTCTGGTTCGGCGGCATCGGCACCTATATCAAGGCAACCTCCGAAACCGATGCGGAAGTCGGCGACCGCGCCAATGATCCCATCCGCATCACCGCGGCCGAGGTGCGCGCCAGCGTCATCGGCGAAGGCGCCAATCTCGGCATGACCCAGAAGGGCCGCATCGCCTATTCGCTGAATGGCGGGCGCTGCAATTCCGATGCGATCGACAATTCCGCCGGCGTCAACTGCTCCGACGTCGAGGTCAATATCAAGATCGCCCTCAATTCGGCCATGCAGGATGGGCGGCTTGCCCGCGACAAACGGAACCAGCTTCTCGCCTCGATGACCGAAGAAGTCGGCCATCTCGTGCTGCGCAACAACTATCTGCAGCCGCTGTCGATCTCGCTGACCGAACGCAAGGGTACCGGCAACCGCGAAGAACTTTCACGGCTGATGTCCGTGCTGGAATCGCAAGGCCAGCTCAATCGCAAGGTCGAAACTCTGCCCGATGATGCGGAGCTTGCGGAGCGTTATTCCTCCGGCAGACCGCTGACCCGGCCAGAAATCGGCGTGTTGCTCTCCTATTCGAAGATCGTTCTCTTCGATGCCCTGCTCGACAGCAGCCTGCCGGACGACCCCTATTTCTCGGCCGTCCTGAAGGCCTATTTCCCGGCCAAGATGCAGAAGGCTTACGCGGCGGACATCCAGTCCCACCGCCTGCATCGCGAAATCGTCGCCACCACGCTCGCCAACGAGGCGATCAACCGCGGCGGCCCGGGTTTTGTGCAGCAGATGAGCGATATGACCGGCGCTACGGCAGCAAATGTCGTCAAGGCTGCCTTCCTTGCCCGCGACGGCTTCGAACTTCCCAAGCTCTGGGCCGAGATCGATGCGCTGGATGGAAAAATCCCCGGCCAGCTGCAGAACGATCTCTACGCCCGCACCACCGAGACCTTCGCGGAAGCAACCCGCCTCATCCTGCAGACGCAGGTCGGCACCGGCGACATGGACGGCGCGATGAGCCGGCTCAAGGCCGCGATCAAAGGGCTGCGCTCCTCACTGGCGGGCGGAGATTTCGTGGAAACCGCAGCCCGCGCCTCGGAACTCGAAGCGCAGGGCATACCGGCATCGCTTGCCCGTGAAATCCTGTTGCTGTCGACGCTGGTCCTGGTGCCGGAGATCATGCTGATCGCCGACCGCACCGGTGAAACCATGGCGCGCGCCACCGAGAGCTATTTCACTGTTACCGAAACCTTCCGCATCAACCGGCTGATCGGCGCAGGCGAACGTATCAGCACTTCGGAACACTACGAGAGCCTGGCGCTCTCCCGTAGCCTGCAGCAGCTCGCCTCGGCGCGCCGCGACATCGTCATCGCCGCGATGACTGCCCATCCGAAGGAGAAGAAGCCTTTGGAAGCCTGGGTCGGCGGCGACCGGGTGCGGGTGAACCGCATCGGCGCCGAACTGGTGACCTTGAGCGAAAGCGGCGAGTTGACGCTTCCGAAGATCACCGTCGCGGCCGGTCTCCTGAGCGATCTTGCGCATGGTCGGGCGATGTAGGACAACGGATAGAACTGGCTGATCCGGGGGAAAAATGGCCGTTACTGATGTGGACGAAGCGCCGGCAAAAGCGAGCCGGCGCGGCATCTGGGGCTGGATGTTCTTCGACTGGGCGGCCCAGCCGTTCTTCACCGTCGTCACCACCTTCATCTTCGGCCCCTATTTCGTCTCCCGGCTGACCGAGGACCCGGTCTCGGCGCAGGCGGCGTGGAGCAACATGGCGACGGTCTCGTCGCTGGTCATCGCCGTCTTCTCCCCCATCCTCGGCTCGATCGCCGACCAGGCCGGCCCCCGCAAACCGTGGATCGCCTTTTTTGCGATGATCAAGATCGCCTGTGTCTCGGCCCTCTGGTTCGCAGAGCCCGGTTCTCCGATCATCTGGCCGATGATCTTCATGATCTTCGCATCGATCGCCGCGGAGTTCTCAACCGTCTTCAATGATTCGATGATGCCGCGGCTGGTCTCCAAGGCGGATGTCGGGCGGATCTCCAACGTCGCCTGGGGGCTTGGTTATCTCGGCGGCATGATCGTGCTGATCGCCGTCGTGGCGCTGCTTGCCGCCAATCCCGAAAGCGGCAAAACGCTGATCGGCATCCCTCCGCTTTTTGGCCTCGACCCGCATCTCGGCGAGGACGCGCGGATCACCGGTCCGATCTCCGCCCTCTGGTATTTCCTGTTCATCCTGCCGATGTTCTTCTTCACGCCGGACGCCAAAAAGGGCCTGCCGCTCGCCGCGGCGGTCCGCTCCGGTATAAGGGAACTTGGCGGCACGCTGCGGGACCTGAGGCAGCGTACAGGTATCGCGAAATTCCTGGTCGCCCGCATGCTCTACCAGGACGGCGTCAACGGCCTGCTGATCCTCGGCGGCACGTTTGCGGCCGGGATGTTCGGCTGGGCGACGATCGAGATCGGCATCTACGGCATCATCCTGAATGTCGTGGCGATTTTCGGCTGCATCGTCGCCGGGTGGCTCGACCGCCTGCTCGGCTCGAAGATCGTCGTGATCATCAGCCTCGTCCTGTTGCTGGTGGCAACCCTCGGCATCATTTCCACCGGCCCCGGCTTCGTCTTTTTCGGCCTTCTGCCTCTTTCGGCAGAGGATAGCGGCGGCCTGTTCGGCACCGCGGCGGAAAAAGCCTATATCCTGTTCGGATTGCTGATCGGCATCGCCTTCGGCCCCGTCCAGGCCTCGTCCAGATCCTATCTCGCCCGCAGCGTCAGCCTTTCCGAGACCGGCCGATATTTCGGCATCTACGCGCTCTCCGGCCGGGCGACGAGCTTCCTCGCCACGCTGTTCTTCTCACTCATGACCTATGCCAGCGGCTCCGCCCGGCTCGGCATGGCGACGCTGCTGATCTTCCTCGTGGCAGGGTTGCTGCTGCTGCTTGCGACGCCGTATCCGGCAAACAGGTCTTCGAAATAAGCGGGATCGGCGCTGCTTGCGGGGGAGATGGCGGCAGGGCGGATAGGTGTCCCACGGCACACCCCCAAGAAAATTTCATCCCCGCATTTCCCCGCCCTCTTGATCCATGCCTACAATCCCCTCGCTTCCGTCGCCGGAGTGTTTCGCGAGACGTTCGCGGGCAGGCGGAGGCCGGCGCCCTGATTGGACCTGTAACGTGCAGGAAAGGTCAGGGAGGTGAAAGCCATGGAGTGCGCGTCGAAAGGCAAGCCTTCCTATCAAGCCTCCCCCGGACAGCCATGTCCGGTTCGGTTGAGCCGTGCAAGTGGCAAGGTTTCCCGAAAGGAGATCGCAAATAAAGCCACGCAGCGAGGCGAGATGATCACCTGTAGGGGCCGGAAGCCCCGAGAAGACGCCGAAGGCCACGCGAATGCGGAGCCATACTATTATTTTACTATGAGGTTCCGCATTCGTGTGGGCTCTCCGATCTTTGAAAACCACGGCAGGAGACTGCGCGGGGGCTCCGGAGTGTTGGCCGAGGGGCCGGAAATCGATGACGTCGATTTCAGCGAACCGACCGCGTATCCCGCGAAGGCAATCGAGTGTGCCTGAAAGCCTCTCAATGCCGGAAATGCCGCATTCCGGTAAACACCATCGCCACGCCATGCTCGTCGGCAGCAGCGATCACCTCGTCGTCGCGCATCGAGCCGCCCGGCTGGATGACCGCCGTGGCACCGGCGGCAATGGCCGAAAGCAGGCCGTCCGCGAACGGGAAGAACGCTTCCGAGGCGACCGCGGAACCCTTGGTCATCGGCTCGGCCCAGCCCATGGCCCTGGCCGCCTCTTCCGCCTTGATGCCGGCAATGCGGGCGGAATCGATGCGGCTCATCTGGCCGGCGCCGATACCGGCCGTCTGGCCGTTCTTGGCGTAGACGACCGCATTCGACTTCACGTGCTTGGCGACCTTGAAGGCGAACTTCATGTCTTCGAGTTCGGTCGGCGTCGGCGCGCGTTTTGTGACGACGCGCAGGTCGATGTCCTCGACCATGCCGTTGTCGCGGGTCTGGACCAGTAGGCCGCCCGAAACGGTCTTCGCCGTCAGGCCGCGCGAACGCGGGTCCGGCAAGCCGCCGGTGACCAGCAGGCGCAGGTTCTTCTTGGCAGCGATGATCGCCTGGGCCTCGTCGGAAACCGCCGGCGCAATGATCACTTCCGTGAACAACTTGACGATCTCTTCGGCCGTCTCCGCGTCGAGAAGCTGATTGACCGCAATGATGCCACCGAAGGCCGAGGTGGAATCGCAGGCGAGCGCCCTGAGATAAGCGTCTTTGAGGCTCGGACCGGTCGCCACACCGCAAGGGTTGGCATGCTTGATGATCGCGCAGGCCGGCGCCTTTTCCGGCGAGAATTCGGCGATCAGCTCGAAGGCGCCGTCCGTATCGTTGATATTGTTGTAGGAAAGCTGCTTGCCCTGAAGCAGTTTTGCGGTCGCCACGCCCGGGCGGTTTTCGCCGGTCACGTAGAAGCCGGCGCTCTGGTGCGGGTTCTCGCCGTAGCGCATCTCTTCTTTCAGCACGCCGCCGATCGTCCGGTAGCGCGGGATTTCAATGTCGAGCGCTTCCGCAAACCAGTTCGAGATCGCCGTGTCATAGGCGGCCGTGCGGGCATAGGCCTTGGCGGCGAGCTTCTGGCGGAAGGCATAGACGGTCTGCCCGTCATTCGAGCGCAGCGCCTCGATCAGTGCCGGATAGTCGGAAGGATCGGTGACGGTGGTCACATAGGCATGGTTCTTGGCGGACGCGCGGATCATCGCCGGCCCGCCGATATCGATATTCTCGACCGTCGTCGGATAGTCGCCGCCGGCGGCGCGCACTTCCTCGAACGGGTAGAGGTTGATGACGGCAAGATCGATGCCTTCGATATCGTGTTCCTTCATCGCGGCGACATGTTCCGCGTCGTCGCGGATCGCCAGCAGGCCGCCGTGCACGGTCGGGTGCAGCGTCTTCACCCGCCCGTCCATGATTTCCGGAAAACCGGTGACTTCCGACACGTCGGTCACGGCAAGGCCCGCGGCGGCGATCGCCTTGTGCGTACCGCCCGTCGACAGCAGCTTCACGCCCCGCTCGGTGAGGGCCTTGGCAAGCTCGATGATACCGGTCTTGTCGGAGACCGAGAGCAGCGCGGTGCGGATCCTGATGCGGTCGGGAGCGGGGATTTTCTTGGAAACGACGGCCATCGGTCTCTCCTGGAAAGGCGCCGCGGTACCCGGCGCGAAGGTAAGATGGCCGCCCGTTAGCACAGCTTGGCGGAAGAAGAAACGGCCTATTCGCCGCGTCTCAGCATCCAGCGTATTTCCGAAGTCTCCGGCGGAGAAAACTCGATGACGAGCTGCTGGCTCGGCCGCACGCCGGAGACGTCGGCAAAGAAGATGTCCTCGTCGATCATCACCTGCAGCCCCGGTGCCGCAAAGATCCAGGTCTCTCCATCCGGCGCACGCATACTGACGCTCTCCTCGTCCCGGCGCGACAGCGTGATGACCGGATGGATGTGGAAACGCGCCACCGCCAGGAACGGCCCGCTTTCGGCCACCTCGCCCTCCGGCAGGAAGAGCCTATCGTGGCCCTTGATCTTGTTGCCCTTCACATTGAGGCCGATCTCGCGTTCGTGGAAATAACCGAACTGGTGGACGTAGCCGTCGTGGCTGGCCCGCAGCCAGTCATTGCCATGCAAGTCGTCCCAGCGCTCGACCTCCACTTCCGACACGCCGCCGAGCAGCATCGAGCCTGCGAACCGGGACCGGATGATGCGGCTGGACGACGTTTCGTTCAGCGTCACCGTCGAATGGGCGGGCGTCGAGCGTGCCATGTGCCGGTAGTTCCGCCCTGCATATTTCGGCGAACCGCAATTGACGATGAAGCGGTGCCGGCCGGCCGACATCTCGAAGGACAGGCAGCCCGCATGCGCCCCACGAGAAAGCCCTGGAGAGAGCGGGCGGCCGGTATCGACGATCAGCGTCGTGCCGTCCGCCGAGAGGCGATGATAGTTCATGTGCGGCAGCGCCTTGAACGGCTTGCCGGCTGTCTCGTCATAACGCAGCACCGACATCAGCTCGCTCGCGGGCGTCGAGCTCGCGCCGTTGAACAGCGCCAGATCCCCATCCTGATGCCGGAAGAAGCGGAGCGCCGGATACATGCGATCGATCGTCGGAATGAGTTTTTGCGGCAGGTCATGGCCAAGATTGATATAGGTCTGACGAAGCGGCAGGAGATCGATCAGCAGGTCGAGCACCGCACGCGGATTGCGCGACACATGCCCGCCATCGGCAAGGATCTGACGTTCAAGCTCCCGATCCAGGCGCCTACCCTCGCGCCTGATATAGGCGGCCCGTGTCGGCATCGAGATCGAGGCCATGGCAAGCGCGATCCTGAGCCTCAGCCGCGTATCGCCCTCCGGCGTGCAGCCGGCTATCTTCCTCAGATACCGGACCTGATAGGCGAGGCTTTTCATGAAGCGGCGGTAGAAGCCGGCTTCTGCGCCCTGCAGCACGACGGTGGAATGCGAAAGCCAGGCGATCACCCGCTCCGCTGCGACATGCGCTTCCCACGCAATGCCCTGCGGCCGTCGACCATAAAGCGCGATCCAGTCCGCGACCACCTGTCGGGCGCTGGCACAGGCAGCTTCCGTCTTGTTGGTGCGGATATGGCGGAGCCAGGCAAAAGAATGCAGCCGCTCTGCCGCGGCTCGCGACGGCAGCTCGACGGAGAACGGCGATTGACCGTAGGTTTCGAGGATCCGCCCCGCGAGCGGGAACCGCCCTTCCAGGATTTCCTCCGCCACGAACGGATCGAGCGCCCTCAGATCAGTCGGCGCGACGATCAGCCGATCCGGCACCTGCATGGAAAACGAGGTCGCGGCCAGGCGGAATCCGGCGGAACGCCGGCAAAGGCGTCGCCAGATTTCCCGCAAGCCGAAGGACATCAGCCTTCGGCGATCCGCGAGCCGCATCTTCAATCTGGAATACTCCGCAGGAATCAGCCTCCGCCCCGCCGGCGGGAATCAACTATTAGATTGTTCGAAAGTATCAGTCCGTATGGTGAAGAAAACCTTACCGCACCTGAAGGACGCTCGCGAAGAAGCCATCCATGCCGCCAACAAAATTTTCGCTGGCGGGCAGCATGGCCGGCGTGGTGCGGAATTCGCCGAGCGGCGAGATCGCCCCCTCCAGTCCCGGCCAGTCCTCAGGGTTGACGGCCACGCGTTTCAATTCGGGATGGTCCTTGAGCACGCGCACGACCAGTTCCTCCCCCTCCAGCGAATCGAGCGAGCAGTTGGAGAAAACGATAATGCCGCCCGGTTTCACCAGCGTGACGGCGTGCCGCAGCATCTTTTCCTGCAGAGCGGCGAGCTTCGTCACATCCTCCGGTCCCTTGGTCCAGAACACATCCGGATGCCGGCGCGTCGTGCCGGTCGAGGAACAGGGCGCATCGAGCAGCACGCCATCAAGCGGTTCCGCCGGCTTGAAATCGAAAAGGTCGCCGCCGACCAGTTCCGCCTCGTAACCGAGCCGCCCGAGGTTTTCTTTCAGCCGTGCCAGCCGGTTGCCGGATTGCTCGACTGCGATCACCTCGGCACCGGCCGCGATCAGCTGTGCCGTCTTGCCGCCGGGAGCGGCGCAGAGGTCGGCGACCTTCTTGCCCTTCAGGTCGCCGAACAGCTTTGCGGGAATGCTGGCGGCGACATCCTGCACCCACCAGACACCTTCATCGAACCCTTCGAGCGCGGAAACCGCGCCATCGAAGGCCGCAAGGCGGATGCTGCCGGTCGGCAGAACCGTGCCGCCGAGCTTTTCGGCCCAGGCTGCGGGATCGGATTTGACCGTCAGGTCGATGGCAGCCGGAACGAGCTGAGCTTCGGCGATACGATCCGCCTCCACCTCGCCATAGAGGGCGACCAGGCGCTTGCGGAACCAGGCCGGCACCGGGGAAATGGTGGCGGTCGCAGCAAGGATATCGTCCTTTTCCCGGTCCAGCCGGCGCAGGACCGCATTCACCAGCTTGGCGAAACGGCGGTTGCGCGGGTCGCGATTGGCCTGTTCGACCGCGAGGTCGACCGCGGCATGCGGCGGCACGTCGAGATGCAGGATCTGTGCGGCAGCAATCACCAGCACGTGGTGAAGCGCCCGAGCGCCCTCCGGCAGCGGCGTGTCGATCAGCGAAGCGATCGCCGCCTCGATGCGCGGCAGATGGCGTAGCGCGGTGTTGAGGATGGCGCGCGTCAGCGCCCGATCGGCATCGCTGAGCGCCCTATAGGCCGGATTGCCATGGACGAGGTCGAGCATGCCGTCGAGCGAAATCTTTCGGTCGACGACGGCCGCCAGAAGTTTTGCGGCGGTGACCCGAACCTCGAGGCCTGCCTTGAAGGGACCGCTTTCCTGCTGCGAGTGTGCCGGCTTCCTGCGCTGTTCCGCTGGTTTTCCCGATGGCTTGTATGACTTCTTGTTTTTCTTGGCTTCGTTCAAGACCAGGGACCTTTGCGCGGTTCATTCGAGCCGCGACGACCCCAACCGGTATTCGGAACGGAGCGCGCGGTGCGCTGCGGTCTATCAGCCTGGAACCCGGCCGTCGAGGCACTGGCCCGAGAACCACCGGGGAACTGGCCGGCCATCTGCTGCAGCGCGGCGATCCGGTTGCCGGTGTCCGGGTGGGTCGAGAACAGGTTGTCCATGCGCTCGCCCGACAGCGGGTTGATGATGAACATATGCGCCGTGGCCGGGTTGCGCTCGGCCTCGTAGTTAGGGATCTGATGCGCCGCACCGGCGATCTTGCCAAGTGCGGAAGCGAGCCACAACGGGTTGCCGCAGATCTCTGCACCGCGACGGTCGGCCGAATATTCGCGTGTCCGGCTGATCGCCATCTGCACCAGCATCGCCGCGAACGGAGCGACGATCATCGCCACCAGCACGCCGACGAAACCGAGCGGATTGTTGTTTTCGCGGTTGCCGCCGAAGAAGAAGGCGAAATTGCCGAGCATCGAGATCGCGCCGGCAAGCGTCGCGGTGATCGTCATCGTCAGCGTATCGCGGTTCTGGATATGCGCGAGTTCATGCGCCATCACGCCCGCCACTTCCTCATGCGTCAGCCGCTGCATCAGCCCGGTGGAAGCCGCGACCGCGGCGTTCTGCGGGTTGCGGCCGGTCGCAAAGGCATTCGGCTGCGGATTGTCGTAGACATAGACTTTCGGCATCGGCAGGCCGGCATTGGCCGAAAGATCGCGGATCATGTTGTAGAATTCCGGCGCGCTGCGCGCATCGACCTCCTGCGCATGATAGGCCGACAGAACCATCTTGTCGGAATTCCAGTAGGAAAACAGGTTCATCCCGGCAGCGATCACCAACGCGATCATCATGCCGCCCGTGCCGCCGATCAGAAAGCCGATCCCCATGAAGAGGGCCGTCATGAAGGCCAGAAGCATGGCGGTGCGCATTACATTCATCGTCATCTCTCCCGTTGCCGATATCGTCCCAGGGCGGTTAAAGGGTTTTCCACTGGGCCCGAACGCCCTATGATGTGGTCAATTCGACCAGAATTTTCAATAATCCACCCGGCGAAGCCCACGATGCAAAGCGCAGATAACGACAATTCAGAAATCGTACCGGAAGAAGGTGCGCCCAAGAAGCCACTTTCCCCAGCCGCCGAGCGCGCGCTCAAGGAAGCCGAGGAACGCCGCCAGGTGGCCGCCAAGGCCGAAACGCCGCAAGAATTCGGCGGCCGCGGCGGTGCCGACCCCGCCCGCTTCGGTGACTGGGAGATCAACGGCCGGGCGATCGATTTCTAAGCAAATATTCCTATTGACTTCGCTAATGGATCGGAATTTATTCCTCTTCATGATCAAGTCGCTTCTGATTCTCACTGGCATCGTCGCGGTGTTCGCCACCAAAGCGGAAGCGCGTGACGAGATTTCCGGGCCGGTGGCAGCCGAAATCCTGCGGGTCATCGACGGCGATACGCTTCTGGTCGAAGCGCAGCCCTGGCCACAGCAGAAGATGGAAGTTTATGTGCGTATTCGGGGCATCGATGCGCCGGAACTGAAATCGAAATGCGAGCGGCTTCGTGAGGCGGGCATCGACGCCCAACGGGCGCTCGAAGCGCTGACCGCCCAATCACGCAAGATTCAGCTCACCCATATTTCCGGCGACAAATATTTCGGCCGCATTGTCGCGGACGTGGTGCTCTCCGATGGCCGCAGCGCCGGCGGCGACCTGCTGCTCGCTGGCCTCGTGCAGACCTATGATGGCGGACGCAAGCCGCGCGAGACCTGCGACCTCAACTGAAAAGGCCGCCCAGTTTCCCGAGCGGCCTTTGGGTTCGATCAGCCCGCCTTGTTCTGGCGGTTGGCGATCAGGTCGTCGACCACGCCGGGATCGGCAAGCGTCGAGATATCCCCGAGCGCGCCGAAGTCGTCCTCTGCGATCTTGCGCAGGATGCGGCGCATGATCTTGCCGGAGCGGGTTTTCGGCA